>CALCXM010000091.1 GCA_937905825.1 uncultured bacterium | reverse complement strand
TGCACACGTCGAGCACGGCTTTGTGCTCGACCAAGCTGGTGATGATGTGCTTGCCGCGCGTCGGGTACATCTCGACCGCACCCTTGAGCACCAGGTTGATCGCCTCGGTTGAGCCCGAGGTGAAGATGATCTCCTTAGGCGTCGCGCCAATCACGCTCGCAATCTGCTTGCGGGCTTTCGTGACGGCTTCTTCACCGGCCCACCCGAAGGAGTGGCTGCGGCTGGCGGCGTTGCCATACGTCTCGGAGAAGTACGGCAGCATTTCGGCGAGCACGCGCTCGTCGACGGGAGTGGTCGCCTGGTAGTCGAGGTAAATCGGCAGTTTCATCGGGATCCCTCGGAAGGGTTGTTCGCTGAAGCGGAAGAAAAAGTAAGGGGGGCGCTCAGGGGACGGGGGTCCACAAGCGAGCGCAGTGAAGTGTGTTCCATTTGGCGCCAGATGCCCTCGCGAATCCGATGCAGCGGATCGCGGATGGGGCAGACGGATTCCACCTCGCAGGAGCCGGCGCCGTCCTTCTTGAGGTCGGTGGTGCTGCAGCTGGCCAGGGCGGGCGGGCCTTCGAGAGCGGTCACTACCGTTCCGACGGTGATTGACTCAGGAGTGCGGGCCAGTGCGTAGCCGCCGTTGGCTCCTCGCTGGGATTCCACCAGGCCGTTGCGGGTCAGGTCCTTGAGGACCTCCGCCAACAGCCTGCGGGGCACGGGGTAGATGTCGCAAATCTCGCGCGCACTGACGAACTCACCACCCTGGTCCACCATGTGGACAAGGGCGATCAAGCCGTATTCAGTGCGTTTTGTGAGTTGCAGCATCGGTGCCGAATTTGGATGTAGCACTAATTCAGTGCTAATTGATTCCTAAGAGAAAGCCGCATGCGCGGCTCGATGGAGGGCTCAGCCTGGCTGGGTCCTCTCCGCTGAAGAATAGCCTGATTTGGGCCCTTGCCTAGTGGGCAGCCTCCGAATCTCTCGTTCACGGAAGGTTTTCGACCAGGGGACCCTCTCGCTCCCCTCATTTGTCCAGGATTCTGCCTGAAAATCCCCGTCCCTGACCTCTTGGTCGGTCCGCTCGCGGCGCTATCCCTATGGATTCCCCGGATTTCGAACCCCGGGCAGCCGTGGCTCAAGGCCGTGGAGCCGATGGTCGAAAAAACTCGCATGAGCGAAGAACAAGAACCCGTCTGCTTCACCTGCGGACACACGACTGGCGGCACATTGCGCCTGAACTGCCTGCCCAGCGGCCAGGTCTGCCCAACTTGCCGGGATCGCTTGCTGGAATGCCTACCGCCGATTTTCCCTTCCGAGGACGAACAGATCAGTGGACCCATGGGCATCGAAAACGAGGAAGAGGAAATGGAGACTGAGAAGGCCATGGGGCCCCAATTGAGCCCGAGGGGACCCGGCCAGCTCCTGCACGGTGAAGGTCCCGACGAACCCGCCTAAGCGGGCTCGACCACCTCTTCGAGGGCTTGGCGCAGGGCTTCGGGGAGAGCTGTGACGGAGCGTGCTCCGTCCAAGGTGATGCAGGCCAACTCGCTCCTGCCGGTCACCAAAAGTGCCCCGTCGACGATCCGGTAGATCTCATAGCCGAAGGTGACCGAGGCGGCTCGCATGGCCAAGACTCGGGTTTCGACTCTCAATTCGTCCTCGTAAAGGGCGGAGGCCCGGTAACGGATCTCTATCTTGCGCACGGGCAGGCCGATGCCGCTGCGCTCCAGCTCCCCGTAGGACAGGCCGAGATCAGCCATCAGGGAAGTGCGACCTTCCTCGAAATAGGCCAAGTAGTTCGCGTGGTGCACGACACCCATTTGGTCCGTCTCGCCGTAGCGCACGCGCAGCTGCAATTGATGAGGGGAATCGGTCATGGGCCGAGCTTAGCCCGATCTCCGCATGAGTCCATTCATCAGCGGGTCCAATCGCGGGGGCCGGTTTGCCCGCCAGGATTCCGTTCCGAGTGCGCAGAGTTCTTGGACTCCGATCCAACCTCCAGCCGCTGGTACGTACTGAGGGGCCGGAATCTTCCCGGGCTCTCGCTGACCGGGAAGGGCTTCCCCAGTACACTCTTCCCCCCATGAGCAGCTTTTCCGATCTCAAACCCCGCGCCCAATCCCGCGGTGTTCCCAGTGTGGCCACCCTTCTGACGTGGTTCATGCCCGGTGCCGGGCACTTCTATCTGGGACGGGCAGGGTTCGGCATCCTGGCCTTTGTCATCGTCCAAGGGCTCTACTTGCTCGGGTTGAGTCTCTCCGATGGCATGGGGTTTCAGTTCCTGCAAGAAGAGTTGCGCGGGACCTTCTCCCCCGGCTTGGCGCCGGAGGCGGGGAACCTTGGAGCGCTCATCTATCACGTCCAAACCTACGGCTTCGGCGGGATTGACCCCCAGCCCTTCCCAGCGCATGTGGTCCTGGGCTCGACGCTCACGGCGATCTCAGGCATTCTGAACGTCTGCCTGATGTGCCACGCGCACTACGAGGCCCGTGTTTCGAAGGATGCAGTCAGCGGCAAGCTGACCCCAGCATTGCCCGTGTTCCTGAGTTGGTTGGTGCCCGGCCTGGGTCACTTCTTCATGGGCCGGCGCTTGCGGGGGATCTTGATCTTCATGGCTTTGGTTGGCTGCTTGGTGCTTGGAACCGTCCTGGCGGATTCCTCGAACCTCAGCCGCGAGCGTCACTATTACTACTGGGGTGGGCAATTGATGGCGGGCTTGCCGGCCATGTTGTTGCAGGTTGCGTGGGGCGCCAAGCAAGTGGTCACCCGCATCCCCTATGCGGAAGCGGGGCTGGTGTTCGGATCCGTGGCGGGTCTGCTCAACATCCTGATGATGATCGATGTCTACCGCGAGTTCCTTATGCAAAACGGTGGCGAGCCAACGGAACCCGACCCCATGGAAGACGCTGCTTCCAAAGTTATTGGCGCGGCCCGTATCCTAAGCTGAGAGCGGTGCTGGAGATTTAGAGACCATGGACGACCTTCCAATCCACTTGACGTTGTTCTTGATCCTCTCGGGGGTGATCGTGCTGATCGGCACGTTTTACTCCGAGCCGGACGATGCGAAAGCACTGCGTGCCTTCCCCAAGAAGCTGGTGACGTTCTTTGTCGGATGCGGCATCTTGGCTGCGGTGATCTTGCTGATGGAGGTCACGGTGGCCTCCGTCAAGTGAGCTTCAGCCGAGGCGGTACAGACCTCCCGCTCCGCGCACCACGCGTCCGACGAGTTCGAGTTGCACGAGCTCGACCAGCACCCGATCAATGGGTCGCCCCAAGGCGCCTGCGATCTCATCCGCACTAAGGGTCTCACCGCGCAAGACGGACTCCACTCGCCCTAGGTTGGCCGGCGCCTTGTCCGCGGCGGCTGGTGCTGGGGAATCCCCGTAGATCAAACTCAGGAGTTCCGCGGGGCCTTCCACCAAACCGGCTCCCTCGCGCAGCAATCTGTGGCAGCCCGCGCTCATCGGTTGATCCACCCGCCCGGGCAAGGCGAAGACCTCTCGTCCTTGGTCCACGGCCCAGCGGGCGCTGATCAGGGAACCCGAGGCCGCCGCGGCTTCGATCACGATCAGTCCATCGGAAAGCCCAGAGATGATCCGATTGCGCAGGGGGAAATGGTGCGGGCGTGGTGGTGTGCGTGGTTCGTACTCAGAGAGCAGAAGTCCCTTGGCAGCGATTTCATCGACCATCGGAACGGCAGGCCAGGGCTTGTCCAGCCCGCTACCCAAGACGGCGATCGTGTCTCCACCCGCGTCCAAAGCTCCCCGGTGAGCCGCTTGATCCACTCCCCTGGCCAAGCCACTGACCACGATCACACCGGCCGCGGCGAGTTCCCTGCCGAAGCGTTCCGCCTGCACCATCCCGTAGGGAGTGGGGGCGCGGGAGCCAACGATGGCGATCCGCGCCTTTCCGGGATCCAGTAGTTTGAGATCTCCCCGTGCCCAGAGTTTGTCCGGCGGCCCGTCGATCTGGGCCAGCTGGGATGGGTACGAGGGGCCGCTGCGCTCGAGGCATAGGGGAGGGATGGTGGCTTTCACACCTCCGCAGACGCATGCGGCCGGAACCGGCCACGCCTCGCTCCTGAACTTCTTCTCCCTCCGGCGAAAACGAGAAATACCCAGGCCCAGGGAAGAGCGGGATCACCCCGAATCCGGGCCTCGTGCTGGCACCCTACAGAATCTCGTCAGGGTCCCGCACGGGAGTGCGAATGCCCTCACCTTGCTTGGGAGCCTCGGCCGGAGGATCGGTCTTCGGCTCAGGGGTCGTTTCCGAATCCCAGGGGGGAGCTGGAGCGGGGTCCTTCTGTGGATCTGGCGTTCCCTTCCCTGTCTTTGGCTTCTGCGCGTCGCCAGCCTGGGCCCCAGGGGCTTTCTTTTCGCGGGGCGCAGTCCCTTCTTTGCCAGGCCTTCTATAGGGAGCCTTCCCTTCCGGCTTCCCGGGGGTTGGCTGACCTGGAGCTGGTTTCTGCGCACCGGGGCCGGCCTTGGCCTCGACGGGTTGACCCTTCGCGGCGCCCGGGCGGCCAGGCCCGCCAGGATTGTTCTGGGGCTTTTGGTTGGGCGCGGCCGTGTCGGCCTTGGGTGCCGGTGCCTTGGGCAGGACCAAGGGCAACTCCATGGAGGCATCCCAGAAAGCTGTCCACTCGGCCTGCATGTAGCTGGGCAAGTGCTTGGGGGAGCCCTTCTCATGGCTAGGGAGCTGCACCTCCGCCCGGTTCTCGCTCCACCAGTTGGTCCAGGCTTGGGTGTCCATGCCCCAGTCCGCCCCGGTTTGCTTCATGAGGGCCAGGCGGAACTCGTCCATATGGAGCAGGCGCTGCCGCTCATCAGTGGCGTGCATGCCGATCAGCAGGGCGTCGACCGCTTCTTTTCCGTGGAGATTCCCCAGGGCAAAGATCCGGGCCCGCAGCAGCTCATCTGAGTCTTGCCGGAAACCACCGCTCGAGAGGGGTGCCAGGGAGCTGCTGTCGGCCCGTTGTGCGGTGGCCCGCAAAAAGCTGGACATGCAGTTCCGGGTTGTCTTCCAGGAGCTTCTTGCGCTCGAAGAGCTTGTGCAGGGTCTCCAGGGATTCCGGATTCGGCTGGAAGCGCAGGGCCTCCAAACTGGCGCTCTGCACCCCAAGAATGGGGCTGTTCAGGCTGATCAGGATCGCCTGGCTGACCCGTTCATCGTCGATTCGAGCCGCGGCGTGCAGGGTTTGCACAATGTCGGCAGGCCGTTTGGCCGCGATCGCCGCCTCGAGCCTCTCGACGCGCTTTTCGGCCTTGGGGTCGAGGGCGCCGGTTTCTTGGGCAGAGAACGGGCTGGAGAGGACGATCAGGGTAAGGAGAGGCAGCATGAGGGGCTCCATTCGGATGGGTCGGACCGCGACGGGCGGTCTTGGAGCATACCCAACCTAGGAAATGTGGGGGAAGTGAACCTTGGAGTGAGCAAGCCAACGCCAGCTTCGTGAGGTCTATTCGTATTCGACTCTAGCCACCGCCCCTGGAGGTCGAAAAGGAAAGCGGTTCTTCGCCCGTTTTCCCGCTTCTAACAGACAAGAGACCCCACCCATGGCTTGGATTGATTCGCTCTTTCAACGGATGTTCGATTTGGACGCTTCCGACCTTCACATGACATCCGGGCGCAAGCCCATGTTCCGCTTGCACGGAGAGATGGTCTCGATCGACGACTGTGCCGAGATCACTGCAGATCAGATGCGTCAGATCCTGAACGAGATCGCACCGGACAAGAACTGGAAAGAGTTCGATGACACGGGGGACTCGGACTTCGCCTACGCCCTACCGGGTGTGGCCCGCTACCGGTGCAACTACTTCCAGGATCATCGCGGCCCGGGTGCCGTGTTTCGTTTGATTCCTGCGGAGGTGCTGACCGCCGATCAGTTGGGCCTGCCGCCGGCGGTGCGCGAACTGTGCTATTTATCGAAAGGCCTGGTCGTGGTGACCGGCCCCACGGGCAGCGGAAAGTCGACGACCCTCGCGGCCATGGTCGACTTGGTCAACAAGAGTCGCTCGGATCACATCATCACGATCGAGGACCCGATCGAGTTCTTGCACAAGGACCATCGATGCCTGATCAACCAACGGGAAGTCGGTCGCCATACGAAAGGCTTCAAGCCTGCCTTGCGCGCAGCCCTGCGTGAAGACCCAGACATTATCCTGGTCGGCGAGATGCGCGACTTGGAGACGATCGAGATCGCGATTGAAACCGCGGAGACCGGTCACTTGGTGTTCGGAACCCTGCACACCACGACGGCCCCGTCTACGGTGGATCGCATCATCGACCAATTTCCGGCCGACCGCCAAGCGCAGATTCGAACCATGCTGGCCTCTTCGCTGAAGGGCGTCATCGCGCAGACCCTTTGCAAGAAGATTGGCGGTGGACGCGCGGCTGCATTGGAAGTGATGCTGGTGAACAACGCGATCTCTTCGCAGATTCGCGAAGGCAAGACGCACCAGATCGTCAACGCCATGCAGACCGGCGGCAAGCAAGGCATGCGCCTCTTGAATGACTCTTTGATCGAACTCGTCAGCGAAGGCAAGGTCGAACCAACCGAGGCGTACATCAAGTCTGTGGACAAAGCAGGCATTCAGAACGCCTTCAGCAACATCGGCGTCTCTGTGGACCTGAGCCAACTCGCGGGCGGTGCCCCTGAGCCGGCTCCACTTGGGCAAGCCGCGCCATCCGCACCGTCAGCTGCGCCCTCGCCCGCACCTGCACCCCAGCCGATGAGCATGGCTGAACCGGAAGCGCCCCTTCCGACCGAGACTCCGGCCCCGGCATCGCAGGACTCGGGCGGCGCTGTGGATCCTTTCGAGGCCTTCAAGAAAGGTCGAAGCTAGGACTAGCCTGCTCTATTCATGAGTCGATTTGCCAATAGTCCCAACTCGCTCTCTGGCGGTGCTTTGCGAAGCCTGGCCCCACAGGCGACCTTGTTGGTCGTCGAGGACGCCAGGATTTGCAAAGTGCCGCCAGAGAGCGAGAACGAGGCGAAGCCGAGTGGTTTGGGGCTATTGGCGAATGGACTCATGAATAGAGCAGGCTAAATCACTCGGCGCTAGCGCCCCAAGAGAGTCGCCCTCCAGCGCGCCGGATTCGGCACGATGGAGGGCGGCTCTCGTTCGATAGATCCGTTGGACAAGGCTGAGTGTTGCACTTCTCTGGAGAGTCCTTGGACCGTCTCCACGCAGCTGCCGACGACAACGCGCTCAGTCTACGTCCCGGAGGCTATCTAGGTTCTTCTCTACCGGTCGCAAGGTGAAGTGCATCGTGACGCTAGCGATGAGGTAGAAGACGATGGTCGTGTACATCAAGTAGGCGTAGTTGTTCCCTGTGGACTCGAGCACGTAGCCACCGATCAAGGGACCAGCCACCCAGCCAATGCCCCACAGGCTAAGCAGCATCGCGTTTTGGAATTCGCGCAGGGAGGGCGGGGTGGCTTCCATCATGAAGGTCTTGAGCACCGGGTGGGAAGCGTTCATGAAGGCTGTTCGCAAGAGGTAGGCCCCCGCTGCGATCCAAGCCACTTCCGCGCCAGCCAAGGTAAAGAAGAACGGAATCGAAGCCAGTTGAACAGCCATCATGGCGCGCACGGGTCCGACGCTGGCCATCAGGAAGGGCCCAGAGAGAAAGCCGAGGGCCATCAACACTTGGCCACCGCCGAATAGATAGCCGACCTCTTGGGAGGCGAATCCGAAACGTTCGGTGAAGTACAACGACATGAACGGAATCGTCATACCGGAGCCCAACGAGATCAGCAGCTGCGGGGCAGCGAAGCGCATCACGATGTTGCGGTGCTTGCGCAGGGCAGGCAAGAGCGGTTTGCGTTCTGCGATGGAGCGCGGGCCTTCCTCGATGCGGAAGTAAACGAAGGAAGCCAGCGCGGGAAACATGCCGGCGGCGCAGAGGGCCCATCTGTGCCCGCGGATGTCGTCGCCGATCACGCCACTCAGCGTCGCCGCCAACCAACCCGCGAAGATGGCGCCAAACACAGAAGCGAGCATGCGCGAGGATTCCGCCACGCTAAAGAGCAAGGGGCGCCCCGCTTGATTCGACTGTCGGAATAGGAAGGGGGCGCCGGCGGTGGAGTGCAAGGCCCAAGCGAAACCAGCTCCTAAGTTCACGGCGAACAGCAAGCCTTGGTTCGGCATCCAAGGCAGCATCGAATACAGGAGTCCGCTCGCGACCGCTGAGATGGTCAACACATTGCGCGTTGAAAAGCGCGTCAGCAAGACGGCGGCAGGAGCCGCGGCGAGCACCTGTCCCCAGGGTTGCCCGGAAGCGATCAGGCCCACCTCGACCTTGTCGAACCCGAGCTTGTCCAAGTAGATGGCAAGCAGCGTGAAAGGGAACGTGAAGCTGATCCCCATGATCGCCGACCCCATTAGGTAGCGCTTGGCGTCCGGGGCCAAGTTCATGCCGCGGGTCACGCGGGGCGCGGAGGGCTGCAGCGGGGCCGGGGGAAGCTCTTGTCCCTGCGCCAATTCGTCCTCCTGAGTTTCAGGATCCAGATTCATGGCGGGAGGGTAGCAGCAAACACCGAATGGACGGCGCCGAGAGTGTTTGAACTGCTTACATGTCGCAGCGGGACACGAATCCGTCCACGAAGATGAAGCTCCTGGTTCTGCCGTCGACACCCTCGTCTGTTTCGTAGGCCCAGCGGATCACACCCCCGGAGTTGCGGTAGAACTCGCTGGGTTTCCCATACCGCTCGAGGACCTGCTGGTAGCTCCACATGAGGTGGTCCCCGGTGAACTCTTTCTCCCCGTGGCCCGGGGAGTCGTCGTACTGCTTGAGCGACTGCGCTGAAGCCGTCGGGGGGGGCTGGCTCAAGTCCAGCTGAGGACCTGAATTCACCTTGCGTTCCAAGCGCTCAACGAGAGCGGTGCAGCGATCGAGCAGAAGAACGATGGCCTCTGCCGGCTCATTGGTTGCGGCGTCAGAGCTCGCCGCCACCGATACGCGGTCCGTGGTTACCGAAGGCACTCGGGGCATCACTGCGCCGGCCTGCAAGCTGACGATGCGATCCCCCAAGGCTCGCAACTCATCGAGCAGGGGAGCTAGGTCGGTGCCTCCGGCGGCGGGAGTCAGAGCGACCGAATCGGAGGCGCCATGTGGATGGGGGCACTGCTTGGAGCTGGCCAGGAAGAAGCCCAGCAGGGCACCGACGAGTGCGATCGAGACGGGGAGGGCGGACTCTTTCGGGGTCATGCTGCGGGGCGAGGTGGGTGGAGCTGAATGGCGAGTGGTCCAAGGGGGGCTGCCCACGGAGGCTTTCCGGGCCCAAAAAAGCCCTGCCCTGTCCCCTGGACCCTCGGTGGGCTTAGCACCAGGTCCACTTTTCGGACGACCGCTGCGAGTCTAGCATCCGTCGAATCTGGGTGGAGCGCTCCAACCCTTCCGCTCCCAATATGGGCGTCCAGGGGCCAAGAATCGGAGAATTCTTCCGCCACTCCCACTCCCATTCTCTACTCTTTTCTCGTCCTGGTGATTTTCCAGGAAAATCCCCGCGGCAGTTTTTGGACCCGAATCGTCATGAGACTCTCGACCATCCTGGCATCATCCCTCTTCCTATCGGCCACGGCGCAGGCTCAGATCGGCCCCGGGGAGTTGGTTCTCACCTATCCTGCTTCCAACGGTTCCAGCGTTGAGCACTACAGCTCCTTGGGAGTGTTGCAAGGGAGCTTCACCGGGAGCGAGAACTCATGGATCAGCAGTGCGCTCATGCCAAACGGGAACTTGCTCGTGCACAACAACAGCACGAGCGTCGGTATCCGTGTTCTGGATTCGAGCGGGGTGCAGGTGAACCAGTGGTTCTACATTCCCGCCCAGTACAGCGCAGACATGGACGTTTTCCCGGACACCACCGTGGCGATTTGTTCCCGAGGCGAAGGGGTGCTGCTCTTCGACCAAGCTGGAGTTCAACTGGGCGTTCTCAACCCAGCAGGCATGATCGCCGCACAGGGCTGCCAGACCCAGCTGGACGGAACCATTTGGGTTGCCGACATGGGTGTCAACGTGACGAGCGGGGACGGGATAGTCTGGCACTTGGATCGCCAGGGCAACGTCCTGCATTCGTTCCCCACTGCCCTCGACCCATCGGATGTGGCTCAAGCGCCCGACGGCTCCGTGTGGGTCTCCGACTGGAATGGGGAAATCGCGCACTACAGCGCCAATGGGACGCTGATCCTCCAGTTCCCGGCCACCATCAACAGCGGGCTAAAAACCCTGTGGTCGCTCGCGCTGGATTTCGAGGGACGCATCTGGGCATCGGGCCACTACGACTCCATGGTCTACGCCTACGACCAGAACGGCAACATCGTCTCCTCGTTCGACACCCAGGCCTCCGGGAACTCCACCTACTCCTTCTTCACCTCAGGCATCTCCTCGGATAGCGCCTTCTGCTTCGGCGATGGTTCGGGCTCTGGCTGTCCCTGCGGTAACGCCGGCGGAAGTGGAGAGGGCTGCATGAACTCGACTGCAATGGGAGCGACCCTGGCCGGCATGGGCCAGCCCGGCGTGTTGACCGATACGCTAGTCCTGAACGCCGACCATCTAATCCCCGGCCAGGCCGCCCTGCTGTTCGCGGGGCAAGTGGAAGTGAACGGTGGAGCTGGGCAATTCTTCGGAGACGGGCTGCTGTGCGTCGGAGGAGGCATCCAACGCATTGGAGTTCAGATTCCTGATGGGACTGGCCATGCTTCCTGGGGACCGGGCCTGATCGCGACGCTTGGTTGGCAATCGGGGCAAACCCGCTACCTGCAGGCCTGGTACCGAGACACCGGCGGATTCCCGTGCGGAACAGGTTTCAACACTTCCAACGCGCTGAAAGTCGTGATCACTCCGTGATCCATGGCTGAGCGCGGGACAAGTTCCTGAATCGACAGAGCGGGCTTTCCAGGGGTGACTGGAGGGCCCGCTCGCTTTTTTGCGACTGTGCGGAACCGGACGTTTGGTGCGCGGTTCTTTGGGTAGACCCTCACTCCCCGGTGCAGCAGCAGTCGATAGGGCACCCAGTTGGAGTGGGCGGCCGTCCTCGTTGGCTGTCCCTCGATGGATTTGTCGAATTGGCTGTTTCCGCAGGGATCTGGCTAACTACTTGGCTCGGGTTCGTAGTTCGGCCCACCCGATCACCCCTGACTCTCGGATCTCGCCATGCACCGATTGACTCCCTTCGCTTGCCTGCTGCTCTCGACGACTTCCTTCGCGCAAGAGGTCGTTCCGCGGGAACAATTGCGAGTGGCTCAAGTGAAAGCTACCCCGCTACCCGCAGCAAGTCCGGAGCAGGTGGGCCCCCAAGCGCTGAGCGTCGTCGCTGGCCAGCATCGCCTGATTGTGAAGTTTCGAGATGCACTGCGGGCACGCGCGAGTCAAGCCGGCGAGCTGACCTCGAACGTGGGCACATCCGTCGCGGCGATTGGGAAGCTCGCGGGCGAGTTGGGAGTGGCGCTGCGCTTTGGTCCTTTGGTGCGCTTGGAAGACTCCGTGCTCGAAAATCTTCAAGCGCGCGCCGCCTCCCGTTCAGGCCGAGCTCAGCCGGACTTGGGTGGGATGTTGATCGTGGCGCTCGCGGACAACTCGGTCGCTGAACTCGAACGCGTCGGCCAAGCCTTGAATGGTTTGGACGAAGTTGAGTGGGCCTGGATCGAACTCACCAACCCAGTCCCGCCGGGCGACATCGCACCGACCACTCCGAATCTGGTGAACCTCCAAGGCTACCGAGACAGCAACCCGGGCCTCGATGTGAACTACGCCTGGAGCGTTGGAGCACGCGGTCAGAATGTGCGCGTCTCGGATTGCGAGTATGGCTGGGACCCTGCTCACGAGGATTACAACGACATCGACCTGCACCTCGAGCCCGGGCAAACGATCCCCGGATTCGTGTTCTCGAACAACTGGGATGATCACGGGACGGCAGCCTTGGGCGAGATCGCTGCTCAAAACAACGCCTACGGATGCAGTGGCATCGCCCCGGACGCCTCGTTCTATACGTGGCCTGAGAATTCGGTCGAACAGGGTTCGCGACGGGTGACCTGCATCACGAACGCGATCGCCACATCTTCACTGGGCGACATCGTCATGCTCGAGATGCAAACGTCCTCATCGGGCGGCTACGGTCCCGCCGAGCTGAACCCAGCCGTCTGGACGGTTTGCAAGACGGGAACCGATGCCGGGGTCGTGGTCGTCGGCGCAGCGGGCAATGGAAATGAGAATCTGGACTCCAGCGCCTACAACACCTACCAATCCTGGGGCGACAGCGGCGCGATCATCGTGGGCGCGGGGACTTCGAGCACAAGTCACGCGAAGCTCAGCTTCAGCACCTATGGCAGCCGGGTGAACGTTCAAGGCTGGGGCCAAAGCGTGTTCAGTCTCGGCTACGGCTCCTTCAACAACTACGGGGGGGACCCGCACCAGAGCTACACTTCGTCGTTCTCAGGGACCAGTTCCGCCACGCCGTTTGTGGCCGGAGCTTGTGCTGCCTTGCAGAGCTACATCAAGGGCCAGGGTGGGGCTCCCATGAATTCGTTGCAAATGCGTGACCTGTTGACCAGCACGGGAATCGCCCAGGGCAGCGGCGGGCATATCGGACCCTTCCCGGACCTGCGTGCAGCGATCGATTCATTGAGCACCTGCCCTCCTCCCGTGTCCTACTGCGGCACGACCGTCAACTCGGCGGGCGCTGGAGCTTTGATCTCTTGGGCGGGCAGTTCGAGCATCTCCGCCGGCGACGGAAGGATCTCGGTGGATGGGGCACCAGCGGGGATCTTCGGCCTCTTCTTCTATGGCTCGGGCGAGACCGCCACGCCGCTCGGGAACGGTCAGCTTTGCGTCGACGGAGGCGGGCAGGGGCTCTTCCGACTGAATCCCGCGATTCCCACGGACATCCTTGGCAGCGCGCAGTTGGTTCTCAACTACAACCAGTTCCCCTTGAATTCGGGGGCAGGACAGGCGGTCCCCGGACAAACGTCCCGCTGGCAGTTTTGGTATCGAGACCCAGCTGCCGGTGGTGCCGGATTCAACTTGTCCGATGGTTTGCGCGTGACCTACTGCCCCTGATCGATCAGCCTCTCGGGCGCGCTGCGGCTTGCCCGGTTGTCTACCAAGCGGTGGGGTTCGCGTCGAAGGCGATGCTGATGCGCTTGCGCTTGGCTTCGAACGGTAGAGTCCGGTGGTAGTAGTAGGAGGGGAACAACACCAGAGTTCCTTCCTCGGGCGCGATCAGGCGTAGGGGGCGTTCACGCTCGAGCTTGCAGCCAGGGGGCGCGGCTCCGAACTCGATCCAGCCTTGTCGATTGTCATCCTCCCTGGACATCTCCTTGGGGAGTTGCGCGTAGTAGACCCCACTCACCCATGCGGACGGATGGATGTGCGGAGCTTGGTGTCCTGCTGAGCCCAAGCTCGTGCCCCAGATGTTTAGGCGGAATTCCTTGGGGCGACGCGCGAGATACGGTCGGCTGGGATCCTGGGGCAGGTCGGCCAGGAACGTGAAAACAGACTCCGTAATCATCTGCTCCAGTTGCGCGACGGGGCCTTTGTCTCCCTCTAGCATTTCACCGGTCTGATCGCCCTTGGTGGTCGAGCGGTTGGCCGGTTCATACTGCAGGGTTGGGTGGCTCATCACGTGGGAGGCGAGGGCCTTGTTGAACTGAGCGACGCTTTCAAATCCGTCAATCGACTCGAACCGGAAGGGTCGTACCAGGTCGAGGTCGAAGATCTGGGCAGCTTCGTCATCGCGCCCAAGTTCATGCAGCGCGAATCCCCGCACAGACATCGCTCGGCGTTGAGTCGGGTCGCTGGCGAGAGCCTTGTCCGCGTACTCCAGAGCAACATCCGGTCGTCCCACCTCGAGGTTCACCGAGCCATAGTTTGCGAAAGCACCGGCTCGCGCGTGGCCCAAGCTCATGCCTCGTTCGTAGGAGGCAAGGGCCAGTTGTTGTTGTCCCATGGCTTGCAAGGTTGCACCGAGTTCTATGTGAACCGCCGCGAAGTCTGGTCGCAAATCGACAGCCTTTCGGTAGGCACGCACGGCTTTCTCGTAGTCGCCCTCGTCGCGCAGGCAGTCTCCCAAGTTGGACAAGAGCTCCGGAGAGTTTGGAGCTAGCTTGCGCGCCTTGCGAATTTCGATCGTGGCTTTGATAGGTTGCCGGAGGAACTTGAGGCACATGGCCTTTTCGTTCAGAGCGCGCACGTTGCTTGGGTGAGCCTGAACGATCCGCTCGATGCGAGTGAAGGCCTCCATGAACTGTCCGCGCGATCGGAGCTGTTCCGCTTCCTCGATCTGCAGGACCAGGGGTGATTTGGAGCCGCCGGATTCCGGATTGGAGGGCGGGGGCGTGGGGAAGCTCATCAGGGGTGCGTTGGGCAGAAGGGGTTGACGCCCATCTTAGCCCATCTGTTCACGAGTCGATTGACGAATAGGCTCAACTGGGGACTTGCGCTGCAGCGCGGCCTGGCGCGGGCCAGCAGTCCCGAACTCAAATTGCTAGAGTGCTAGCAGTTTGGGCAAGAGTTCGTATTCCAGAGCGTCGGCCAAGCCGATGTAGTCGCCCCGTTGATGCTGTACAAGAGCCTCGCGCAATACTTGAAGGATCGTCGACGCGTCTCGTTCGTGTTGGATGACCTGATGCTCCAGCGTTTCACAGAAGACGGTGAACTGCTCATTGCCCAGGGCGGTCGCCCCGCGCCGGAAGTCCCCGGCAATCTGCTGTACTTGGGTCTCTAGTCCGTCAACCATTGTGTGCCTCGTACATGGGCGGCGCTGCGGTCAGCTCGCAAGAAGGTGACTTCTGGGTGAATCGCGATGTAGTCCTCAAGGTCGCGCAGGTAGGCGATCAAGTTGGGATCGGAAGCGATCCGTTGTCCATGGCCATCGATCAACGTGCGCCCTTGATCTGCGGCTTGCTGAACGGTCCTGTCCAGGTTTCCCGCCGCGTGGCTGGAACCGCCGGGGTAGGCAAAGTCGAGTCCGAAGAGCATGACTTCTCGGGCCCCCAGTTGCACGGCCAGGTCCACCGCCGAGTGCGCGACCGTCCCGGATGTGTAGAGGTTCGCCCTGGGCAAGCGCGAACGGAGCTGCGCATAGCGCGGCCGATTGAAGTAGGCAGCGAAGCGTGGGCCGGGCCAGGCGTCGAGGGTCACGCCCTGCACTTCAGGGGAATAGACCAAGGGCACCTTAGCGAACTTGTCCCCATCGGCCGGGCCGACTGAGTGAACAGAATAGAGATCGATCATGACCACCACGTCTGGCACGATTCCGGCGGCGGCGAGTGGGGGGAGCGCTGTGGAGATGGCGACGATGAGGGACCCGGCTCGCATGCGTTGGATGTTTGCGAACTGGTTGGAGAGGGTTGGGCCCGGACCGACCACGAGCACGCGACCGGATTCCGCCTGGCCGAACAGTTGCGCCACGTCGGCGTCTTGGGCGACACGTTGTTCGTTGGAGGCGATGTGTTCGGCCAGAACTTGCTGCCGGTTGGCGACCTGGCGTTCGACAAACTCACGTTGCAGCTCAGTCACGAGCGCGTCGCGCAGGGGCAGGCATTGCTCGTCAGCAAGCTGCACCGCCGGCGGCAGGGCGGCGAAGGGCTGTTCCGCTTGGCGCTCCCCCTGGGCTAGCAGGAGCTCGATACGCGGATCCTGCAAGCTGCTTGTTTGATTCGAGAAGGCCAGGCCGACCTTCTCCACACTTGGGCTGAGGAGCACCACGCGCAGGGCTTTCAGGGAGGGACGACGCAGCAGCTCGCGAACCAACCAGCCCTGGCCGAGGCCGTATGCGGTCACTTTAGATTCCGTCTCGGGCACCCGCCTGGCTTGCAGGATGGCCTCCGCCGCAGGATCGTAGGCGCTGCACAACTGGAGTCCCGAGACGCGCACGCTCCCGGCTCCCGGAGCTGCCGCTCCACCCGCCACGGCCTCAAAGGGGGCCGTGGTCGCTTCCGAGAGAGCCTGGGCCACCTCGGGCCAGCGCTCGCAAATCACGGCAAAGTTGGCCTGCAGGGTCGCTTCTAGCAATTCGGCGGGGGCTGGATTGGCCATTGCCCTGGACGATAGCCTGCCCGGGGATGGCGGGTCAACGGCGCTCAGATCCCCGCGACCCCCACTCTCGAGATAATCTTAAAAACCACCAACGCTCTCTCCGCTGCCGGCAAGTAGAGGGTGAAGTCAGATGAACGCCACCCCCCAAACATCTTCGTTGTCAGAGCTCCTGTCCCATTCGGACTGGCTCCGGGTCCTCGCTCGCAAGCTTGTGGCTGATGAAGCCACGGCTGAGGATCTGGTTCAGGAGACCTGGTTAGCGGCGATGAAGAATCCGCCGGCCATGGATCGGCCCGCTCGCCCCTGGCTAGCGGGCGTGCTTCGCAACTTGGCCAAGCTGCGTCACCGAACGGAGACGCGGCGCTCGAAGCGGCAAGGGGTCGCGGCGTTGGAGCAGGAGGAACTTCCTTCTGCAGCAGAGCTCGTTGAGCAAGTGGAGACGGAGCGACAACTCGCAGCCTCCGTCCTCGGCTTGAACGAGCCCTTCCGCACGACAATGCTTCTCCGGTACTTTCAAGATCTCTCCTTGGCTGAAATCGCATCTCGACAAGGAGTTCCTGCCGCCACTGTGCGGTGGAGGCACGCAAAGGGGTTGGAGCTCCTGCGTAATGGCCTCGATCAGGAGTACGGAGACACACGCTCGTGGTGTCAGGCTTTGATTGTCCTTGCCAGAGTTGGGTCGCCCGAGAGGGATGGAACAACCCTTAGTGGTTCTGTGCTCGCAAGTGCTTCCGTACTTCTTGCGGCGCTCAAAACGTTGGTGATTGCATGTGCAATCGCCTGCGCGCTCTGGCTAGGCATTTCCTCGGTTCGTGACTGGCTCCGCCCTTCAGAAGTGATGGGTGGGCTCGTGGCCCAGGATTCGGGGGGACAAGCTAGTCCCGAAGAGAGGTGGTTGGAGGGGTCGGGTCCGACGGATGTTTCTCGGCGGAGGCAAAACGTTGGACCCGATCCTGAAATCCATTCAACCCTTGCGGCTGAAGCAACCGGACCCGTGGTCACTCTACGAGTTCACGTTTCTGATGACGCCAGCAATACAGAGATCACCGGACGTGAGGTCGTCGTTGTCGACGTCGAGGAACGGGCGCACTCGACCGTCGTTGACAGCAGCGGTTGGGCTGAGTTCGAAGACTTAACGGATCCCTTCTACTTGTACGTTCGCCGTCCCGGAGGCTTCGCCCACGGAGAGCGGATTGCCGAACGCGGAGACGAGATTCGGATTCACTTGCCCGCGGGCCATGAACTGAGTGGTCATGCGTTCTTGAATGATGCTCCGGCCCCTCCAGGGATCGAGCTGTTCTTGCTCTGGGATGCGCCGCTCTTTGGCGGACGCGACTGGAACGACGAGTTGACCGAGGACATCTTTGAGAGACTCGGTGCGGACCTGCGCGCGACCACGACCACCCGCGAAGACGGCTCCTTTCGCTTCCGAGGATTGGAAGCGGATTGGAATGGTGTGCTCTACGTGCCTGAGAACTATCGACTATCCTCTGTTCACCCGCCCTCTCCTCAAAGAACGGGTGGAGGTTGCGTTCGCTTTGATAGGACGCAGAGTGGGTTCGAGCTGTACATGGAGCAACATCCGCGTCTCGTAGGGCGCGTGCTGGAGTCCAACGGGCAAGAGTCCGTTGGACAGGCCAAGATTCTCTGCGTGGGAATCGATGAGGAAGGCGAGCGGGTTGACCTCGAAAGCACCACATCTCCTGAGGGCGCGTTCGAGATTCGCTTAAAGGGTTCGAGCTTCCAAGAACTGAAGCTGGTGTATTCGGCCGATGACGGTCGAGGACACAGCATGCGACCGATCGAGCTCGGTCCTGGCAGATCCGTCGTCGACCTTGGAGACTTGCTGCTCAGCGATACGGAGCTCTGCTTCGTCCATGTTACCGATGGCCAAGGTCAACCGATCTCCGGGGCGTTGGTGAGCGGGAGCGAGTTCGGCCCATTCAGCGAGCCCACGGATGACAGCGGGTCGACCATGAGCTACCTTTTGGAATCAGAGGACTCGTTGCTCGAGGTTTCGGCAGCAGGCTATGGGACCGTGCGCGTCGCCCGTCCCGCCAAGGACGGCGAGACGATCACGGTTGAGCTGGGCAAGACATCGGAACTAACGGTCAAGCTGCTTCTACCAGAGCGTGTGCGCCACGCGGGGCTAAGCATGCTGTTGGAGAGTCGCGGTAGCGCTCTGCGCCTGCCCAGCCACAGAAGGGATGTCGGAGAGGGAGGCGTTCTGAGTCTGCCCTTCGATGAAGAACCGCGACTGCACGTGGTGGACCTGATTCCAGGCCAGGCTTTGGTGCTCAGTATCCTCGGCCCCGACGGCGGGATACTGAAATCGAAGAGCCTCGGAGAGTTGGAACAGGACGAGCATCGCACGGTGGAGATCGACCTGATCGTCCGCTCGCGCAAGGCCCACTTTGTGCTGCAGAACGAAGAAGGCGGGCGCATCAAGGGTGTCGACCTCCTGTTCCGGCTGGATGGCAGAGAGTTCATTCGAACCACCAGCGATCGAACGGGATCGTTTCGCCAGGACTTCATGCCCGTGGAAGGCCTGAGCTTGGAAATCAGCATGCGCGGCTACTGCACAATACACCTAGGCAATGAAGACCTGGTGCTCAAGGGGCCGCGCCAAACCTTCTACCTGGAGGCAGCTCGGGATGTGAACCTCGACCTACGGGAGCGATCAGGAGACCCCATGCGGATTCGCTCCGTTGCAGCTCGGGCTGCGGACCGCGAGGAGGTTTGGTTCGCCACTCAAACTGCAGACGGCTCCTTTGTTCTCGTCGACGTTCCGAAGGTCGACCTGCAACTGACCGTGACTACACAGGACGGTGAGTTCGTGCAGAGCATCGACAGCGGTACGCGCGACTTCACGATCCGCCGATAGGGGCCGATAGGGTTCTCGCTGACGGTCTGATTATCTGTTTGTATTCTTTATTGTCGAAAGGCAACGGTGGGGAGTGAGCTCGGGCGCTCCCCACTTTCTATTCCTGCTGCGGCTCTGCGAGGCGGATGGCGCGCACGGTCATCGGGGAGAGATCTCCCCCCGGACCCTCGATTTGAGCGTTCTCGTTGACGTAGAGCAGCTTGCCGTCCGGGCTGAAGGCCAGGTCGTTCGGGAAGGAGAAGCTGGCTTTCAGAAGTGGGCCATCGTCGTGCCCGCGCTTTCCACTTCCTGCAAGGAGCTGCACCTTGCCTTCGAGGGACACCTCGTAGATCTGGTGCGCGGAACGGGCGACCACGTACAGTTTCCCGTCGCGATGCACCAAGTGCCCGTTGTTGTTTCCCGGCAAGGTCGCAAGCCTCGAGGCTTCACCGTCGGGAGTGATCTTGATCACATCCCCGTTGCCAAAGTTGGCCACGTACATGTTGTGGTCCACGTCGAGCGTGATGCCGTTGGGGCATTTGAGTAGGGGGGACGCGCAAATCTCTGCGGGCTCGCCTTCTGGGGTGACTTCGAGGATGCGTTGCCCTCCGCAGTTCGCGACGAAGAGCAGGCCGTCCTCGTCGATCACGATCCCGACAGGACTCTTGAGCTCGCGTTTCAGGAAGGTGCTGACTTCCCCTGCTGGCGTGATGCGCGAGATTGTGTTGGCGCCGATGTTGGACTGGAAGAAGTCGCCCGAGGGGCCAATGGCATTCCCAGAGGCGCCGCGCAAGACGTTTGCGAAGATCTCGAACTCTCCACTGACCGGGTGAATCTTGAAGAGCAGGTTGCCGCCCTGGGAACCCGCTCCAAGTTTCGAACCGAAGTCCGCGCTGTACACGAATCCTTCCTTGTCGACTTCCAAACCTCCCGTGCCACCTGGCAGGTCGCGAACGAGAGTGCTCACGACTCCTTCGACGGTTTCCGTGGCCTTCGTGGATGCCTCGGGCGTCTGGTAGCTCGCGAACAGGAGGGCACACAAAAGAACGGGCAGGCTGGCTGGGAATCTCATGCACTCAAGCTAGGGGAGGCTACGCGAGTGCGAAAGATAGGGCTGGTTGGCCCCGTCCAATCAGAACCTGGGCCTTACTCGTGGTTGATACAAAAGAGAGCGGGGAGCGCCCTTTTTGGACGCTCCCCGCTGTTCACTGGTGCTCGGCTTTGCGCCGAACCCTAGTTCTTGGTCTCGACCGGTTCCTGCTCTTCGGGAGCTTCCGGCTTCGGCTTGCCGCGCGGCTCGAAGGCGAGTTTCTCGCCATCTTCCGAGGCCACAACGCCCAGGATCGATCCGCCTTCAAAGTCGGCGCGCAGGATCTGCTCTGCGAGCGGGTCTTCGATGAAGCGCTCGATGGCACGACGCAAAGGACGCGCACCGTAGTCTTCGTTGAAGCCCTTGTTGATGAGGAATTCGATCGCGCTGTCTTCAAGCTCCAGCGTGATCGCACGCTCTTGCAGTCGCTGGCGAACTCCGTGCAACTGGATGTGCACGATGCGCTTGAGGTCCTCGTGGTCGAGCTGGTTGAAGATCACCAGTTCGTCAACGCGGTTCAAGAACTCCGGGCGGAAGTGACGTTCGACTTCGATCATCACGTCGGCCTTCATGCGCTTGCGACGATCTTTGAGGGTGGCCTCTTCGTTCGTGGTCGCGACGCGGTCGAAACCCAGGCGGTTGCCGGACTTCATCTGCTGCGAGCCGAGGTTCGAGGTCATGATCAAGATCACGTTGCGGAAGTCCACGTGGCGACCGAAGGAGTCCGTCAAGCGGCCTTCTTCCATGATCTGCAGAAGCATGTTGAACACGTCCGGGTGCGCCTTCTCGATTTCGTCGAGCAGCACAACAGAGTAGGGGCGGCGACGCACCTTCTCGGTGAGCTGGCCACCTTCTTCGTACCCGACATATCCGGGGGGCGCTCCCACCAGGCGAGAAGCGTTGTGCTTCTCCATGTACTCGCTCATGTCCATCGTGATGACGGCGTCTTCGTCGCCGAACATGAACTTCGCGAGTTGCTTGCAAAGGTAGGTCTTACCCACGCCGGACGGGCCGAGGAAGATGAACGAACCCGTGGGCCGACTGGGATCTTTCAAACCCGAACGCGCCCGACGGATCGAGCGAGCGATGGCCTTGATGGCTGGCTCTTGGTGAATAACCGTGGTTCCCAGCTCGTCTTCCATTCCGAGCAAGCGCTCGGCTTCGGCGGCCTCGAGACGAGTCAGCGGGATTCCGGTCATCTTGGAGACGGTCTCCGCGATGATCTCTTCGTCCACAATGCCAATGGCTTGGTTGCTGTCCTGCTCTTCGCGCCAGGCGGTCTGGATCTCTTCTTTCTTCTTCTTGAGCTGGTAGGCCTCGTCACGCAGCTTGGCTGCCTTCTCGAAGTCTTGCTCGGTGACGGCTTCGTCCTTGGCACGCTCCAGACCTTCGATCTGGGTGATCAGCTCGCGCATGTCCGGCGGCGGAACCATGGCCTTGATGTGCACGCGCGCACCGGCTTCGTCGATCACGTCGATCGCCTTGTCCGGCAAAAAGCGGTTGTTGATGTAGCGGATCGAAAGGTCCACTGCGGCTTCGAGAGCTTCCTTGCTGTAGGTCACGCGGTGGTGCTTCTCGTAGCATTCAGCGAGTCCCTGAAGGATCTCCAATGCTTGCTCGGCGGTCGGCGGCTCCACGTTGACCGATTGAAAGCGACGCTCGAGCGCGCCGTCCTTTTCGATGTGCTTGCGGTACTCATCAAGAGTCGTCGCACCGATGCACTGAATCTCACCTCGGGAAAGAGCAGGCTTCAGCACGTTGGAAGCGTCGATCGCACCCTCGGCACCGCCGGCACCCACCAGAGTGTGCAGTTCGTCGATGAACAGGATGACATCGCCGACGCGACGCACTTCCGTCATGACCGCCTTGATGCGTTCCTCGAACTGACCGCGGTACTTGGTACCCGCGACCATCAGAGCCAGGTCGAGCACCACGATGCGCTTGCCGCGCAGGATCTCGGGCACTTCATTGCTGATGATGCCCTGGGCGAGTCCCTCGACGATGGCCGTCTTGCCAACGCCAGGCTCACCGAGCAGCACAGGGTTGTTCTTCGTGCGTCGAGCGAGAATTTGAATCACGCGCTCGATCTCATCCGCACGACCGATGACCGCGTCGAGCTTGCCATCTCGGGCTAGCTCGGTGAGGTCACGACCAAACGAGTCGAGTGCGGGGGTCTTGCTCTTGGCATTTCCTCCGCCGCTTCCCGTGGGGCCTTCGCCCATGGTGGGCTCGTCATCGTCATCGTCCGCAGCGTCGGCACCGAGGAACTCGAGCACCTCTTCGCGCACGTCCTCGAGCTTGACGCCGAGGTTCATCAGAACCTGAGCGGCGATGCCTTCGTTCTCTTTGATCAGGCCGAGCAGGATGTGCTCCGTCCCGATGTAGTTGTGGCCCAGATTGCTGGCTTCCTCGAGGGATAGCTCCAGCACCTTCTTGGCCTTCGGCGTGAATGGCAATTGGCCCATCGTGACCATCGAGGGCCCGGTCTTGACGATCTTCTCGACTTCAACCCGGATCTTATCCAGCTCGATTTGCATCTGTTTGAGGACGTTGGCGGCCACGCCGCTGCCCTCTTGAACCAATCCGAGCAGGATATGCTCGGTGCCGAGATACTCGTGGTTGAACCTTTGAGCTTCCTGGCGTGCCAGGTTCATCACTTTCTTTGCGCGGTCAGTAAAGCGATCGAACATGTTCTCCTCGCGGTGTTTATTGAGGCCGTCCTCTAGGTGCCCGTACGGTCGGGCGATTTAGCATGGGGACAGGGGGATACACTGCCTTAGTCCGTTCCATATCGGCCTTCGAGCCCCCTGAGTTGAATCCGTCGTCGCGGATCCTCATTCTTGAAGGCCATAGTATGCCCTGCGATTCCCAAGGCTCCACACCTGCCCGAGGAATGGTCATCCTTCCCCTTCGGGAGGTAGGGGGTAGACAGGCCCCATTGGGCCGCCAATTACCCCACTTGGGGCGAGTTTGCGGTCCCTCCGAGGGATCGCAGCTCGTCCCGAATTCGGGCAGCGCTTTCGTAGGCCTCGGCCTGGATGGCCTCGTCCAAATCTTTTTGCAAATCCGTGATGGCCTGGATTCGCGAGACTTCGGCCTGGCTCAGGCTTGGTGTGCGACCCTGGTGCTCCGTGGCGCCGTGCATGCGCTCGAGGATCTCATGGATGTCGTCGGCGAAGAGCTCGTAGTCGTTGGCGCAGCCGATGCGCCCCCGAGATCTCAGTTCGTTCAGCGTCATGCCACACTGCGGACAGGTCACATCCGGTTCCTTGGGCGCCTGCGCACTGGAGGCCTGCAGCAGCTTCCAAATGTCCCCGAGGGACTTCTTCGTGACCGGAGCGTGGGGCAGGTTCTTGGCCTGGGCGCAGATCTCACACAGGACCATCTGGCTCGCCGGATGCGGGGCGCCGTCCACAGAACCCTTGGGGATCTCAATGACGGTGACTGTGCCGACGTTCTTGTGGCAGTGTTCGCAGATGAGATTGGACATAAGTGAGCTCCAGAAACCGACAACGGGCCATTCATCCTAACCATCGGCCCAACAGGCGTGCAGTCCCAGCCGAAAACTAGAACGACGGTCGGATCAAACCAAGCTCATCGGCCAGGGACAACAGGGCGTTCGAGCGAGCCTGGAAGTTGGGGAAGGCGTCGAAGCTAGAGCAGGCGGGGGAGATCAGAATGCCCGCGCCATCCAGGTCCAGAGCCAGTTTTAGGGCCTCTAGGGGGCCTAGGGCGGATTGACAGGGAATCCTCGCCTCTCGGAAGCGCGCCGGCCATTGTTCGCTCGCCTCCCCAAAAACCACGGCCTGGGAGTGCTGAGTGCGGAGCGCCTCGATCAGGGGTTCCAAAGGTAAATCCTTCACCCGGCCCCCGAGCAAAACCACTTGGCCGGGGGGCAGGGCCTCCAAAGCGGAAACCGTCGAGTCGGGGGTGGTGGAAACGCTGTTGTCCCAGAGCGGGCGGCCGCCGAGTTCCCCGACCTGGTGCAGGCGATGGGGCATGCTCTGGAGGCGCGGAATAGCACGGGCCAGGGCTTCCGCGGGAATCCCCGCGCAGCGAGCTAGGCCCAAGGCGAGCAGCAAGTTTTGATTCTGGAAGCTCGCCGGGAACGGACTCTGGGACAGCTCTCCTAGCCGCTGCCCCTCGAGCCAGAAGCCCCCCGCTTCGATGCGCAGCTCCGGGCCCGGGGCGAGCAGGGTCCGCGTCCCGGAACCGGCCTCCCAAGCGACGGGCAGAGGCTCCGCCGGCAGAATCGCCGTGGCACCAGGGGCCAAGAGTTCCAGGACGCGCAGCTTGGCCCGTGCGTACTCCTCACGGGTGCCGTGCCGTTCGAGGTGATCGGAGAGCACATTGGTCAGGACGCACCCGTTGAGGGGAGCATCGGCCCCGCGCCTGCGACACTCCTCCGGGAGCCCTGCAAGTTGGTAGCTGGAGAGCTCGAGGGCGCACATGTCCATGGCGTCGATTTGTTCGAGGTCTCCGAGCAAGGGCCGACCGATGTTCCCGCCCAGGTGC
Organism: uncultured bacterium; assembly: GCA_937905825.1. Taxonomy (GTDB): domain Bacteria; phylum Planctomycetota; class UBA1135; order UBA1135; genus JABACD01. The sequence goes on along the minus strand of CALCXM010000091.1, from coordinate 16,510 downwards.
ACGCGTTTGCCATTCGCGCCGAGCAATTGGGCGAGCAGATGAGTCGTCGAGCTCTTGCCTTGGGTTCCCGTGACGGCGAACACGGGCGCGGGAACTTCATCGAGGAACAGGGCGATCTCGCTGGTGACGCGAACCCCCGCGGCCCGTGCCAGTTGGAGGTAGCGACTGCTCGGCGGCACCGCTGGGGACACGATGATGAGATCGGTCTGCTCGAAGTCGCGGGCACGATGCTGGCCTAGCACGAACTCTAGATCGAGATCTGCCAACTGCTCGATAGCCGGTGCGAGAGTTTGCGCGTCACGCAAGTCGGTCACAGTCACCTTGGCGCCGCGTTTGTGCGCGAAACGGGCGGCGGCTACCCCTCCGCCAAAGAGGCCCAGCCCCATCACTGTGAGCCGGGTGCCGGAAAGATCCAGCCCAGCTTTGGGGCTCACGACCCGTCGCCTTGGGCGGATGCTTCTGCCGATTCTGTCGGGCCTGCGGGACCACCCCGTCGCAGGCTTACCGCGCGCTTCAAAACCCCTTCAAAGTCGGGACGGCTGACCTCGCCAGAGCGCGGTTCCAGGCTGACTTTCAGACGGTGAATGTCCTCCCAACCGAAAGGCAAGAAGACCTCGCTGATGTAGTCCAGGGGGAAGCTGCTGTACCAGGGGCCCTTCACTTCCATGATCGTGGAGAAGCTCCGGTAGCCACGGCGTTGCATGCGAACGTGGCGGTGGCCGTAGCTTTCGAAGCGGACTTCGAGGGGGGTCAGGCCGATCATCTTGCCGTCCAGGTGAACCTGGGCGCCGGCGGGCTCCGACTCGAAGATCAAGTGGCGCTCGGCTCGGCAGGAGCTGAGCGCCATCATCAGCCCCAGAGGTGCGCTGCACCTGGCGACGAACGCATGGGTGAGAGGGGATTTCATCGGCAACTAGTTGGAACCCAATGGCGGAGAGGGGGGGATTCGAACCCCCGGTCCCCAAAAAGGAGACACAAGATTAGCAATCTAGCGCATTCGGCCACTCTGCCACCTCTCCGCACATATTGGGGGCGGAATATTACTCACCTCCGGGCAACGGGGCAAGTGCGCGAGTGGGCGGAGTTTCGACTCCGACTTAGTTCTAACCGGACTGGGCCTGGTTCCAAGCCCTGAGATCCAGTCGGCAGAGGAACCCGCGGCCCCCGCTAAACTGCACCCCAGGCGCGCAAACGTCGTCTGTCAGTCGCTGAAAGCCCATGGCCTCGTGCAAGTCGAGGGAGGCTTGGTTCACCGCGGCCACCATGAAGTACACGTCGCTGACGTTTTCAGCGGCGAGGTAGCGCAGCCTCGCGAGGGTCAATTTCCGCCCGATCCCGCGACGTCGCCATTCCGGGCTGACCACCACTCCGGTCAGGAACCAGCCGGCGGGGGGGTGATTTGGGGCGGCGTCGGACGGTCGGTCCTGGAGGCTGGCCCGGCCGAAACCGATGACTTGGTTTTCGACCTCTGCGACCCACAGGGTCTTCGCGGTGGAAGGGTTGGCGAGCTCGCGCCCGAAGCGAATCTTGGCCTCCGTCTCGCTCGAAGATTGTCTCTGGGCCGTAATTCGCGCGAGGGTCTCAATGTCCGCGAGGCGTCCGTTGCGCACGCGGACCCGTTCGTCGGCACGGCCAGGTCGGTCGGGCAGGTAGTCAGCGAAGAGGCTCATTGGATCGAGTTGGCCCACCTCTTTTGCGGTTGAAGCGGCGAGCTCGATAGGGTGCCCGCTCAGCTGTGGACGCGCAAGCCGAAGACGTTCTGCAGCACGAAAAGCGCAAAGAAGCAAACCAAGCCCGCGAGGATCGGAGTGCTTATCCAACCCCCGGCGATGCCACCCAGCACTCTCCATTGGACCTGACGCAATCCAGCTCGGCCCTTCAAGCAAGCGATGCCCATGATGGCACCGACGACCGCTTGAGAACTGGACACGGGAACCAGGGGGATTTCTGGGAGGCCCATGGAGACGAACCACAGGCTCAATTCCCGCGAGGCGAAGAACGACAACACCAGACCCTGGGCGAGAACCACGGAGAACGCTCCCAAGGGAGAAACCGAGAGTAGGTTGCTGCCAACGGTCTCCATGACTTGTCGTGAGTAGGTGGCGATGCCTACCGCGATGCTGACGCCGCCGAGCAAGAAGAGCTTCTGAGCACTGGTGATCGTGATCCCTAGAATGATCGAGTCCTCGAATGGCGAGGTGGGAACGAAGACGCCCATCACGTTTCCGATGTTGTTCGCCCCCAAGCTAAACGCTCCAAAGGCACCCGCGACGATCAAGCCCCAGCGTGTGAAGAGGTCCACGCGCAGCATGTGCGGTTTGGTGATACGCAGCAGGGTGAGCACGCAGACGTGGATGATGACGCAGAAGAGCGCGCCAAGGATCGGCGCAGCCACCCAGGTCGTCGCGATGCGGCTAAGGACGGTCAGGTCCGTGGGCCGCGCGCTGAACACATTCCAACCGCAAATCGCTCCCACAACTGCCTGGGAGATGGAGACGGGGATGGCGGCCTTTGTCATCCAATACACGGTCATCGCCGCAGACAAGGCCACCATGAAGGCGCCCGCCATGGCGTCGACTTGGCCCAAGCGCCCCAGCCCATGGCTCGTTCCGGCCCCCTGAAGGACGGCGCCGAGAATGACGAAGACACCAGCGATAGCCGCCGCTGTGCCGAAGCGCACCATGCGCGTACCGACCGCAGTTCCGAAGACGTTTGCCGCGTCGTTCGCTCCCAGGGACCATCCGAGGAAGAGCCCGCTCGATAAGAAGAGCAGCGTCTCAGCCATCTAAAGCGAGCGGCGCAGGGAGAAGATGGAGAGTTGGTCGCCCACGTCTTCGGCCTGGTCCGCCAAGCGGTCGAGGCTGTTGATGAAATCGCGCAGCATCATCTTTTCCGCGAGGTCCCGTTCACTACCGAAAATCTTTTGCTTCATGCGGATCGCCGCAGAGTCCGCTTCGGATTCGAAGATGCCAATTTTGTGCACGTGGTCGCGCACCGCCCGTGGATCCACGAAGAAGGCGCGCGAAGCCATGACCGTGGCGTCGATGCAAGCGCAGATCGACTTCACAAGCCGGCGCAGGTCGGCGTGCAAAGATTCCGGCAGGTGCGGTGCTTCGATGGTCATCGAAAGCAACTCGCGCTTGATACGATCCATCAATCCGTCCAAGAGGTCGATCAAGCGCAAGACGTCGCCCCGAGATTCCGGGATGAGCATTTGCGTCAGGAGGACCGTTTCGATGCCGCGCCGCAAGTCGTCGCAGTTGTGTTCCAGCTCGCGGACGCGTTGCTGTTGGCGCATGCACTCTTCATTGAGCCCGTTCTCCACGTACTCTTCGACCGTGAGTCCAAACAGGATTCCAGCCTCGCTTACCGCGTCGAGAAATTCGTCGATGGCGATTTCGACGGCGCGCGTCTTGCCAAATAGTGGGATGCGGAAGCTGGGCATGGGGGCTCGAAGGGTTGGGATGGGCAGCTTGTTTTTTTCGACAAGCGAGGGGCGGTCCATGAGCTTCTCGTGGGCCACGGAGGCCCGATTTCTAGATGTGAGACAGGGGCGCCGGGAGGGTGAGCCTGGCGCTGAAGGGCGCGCTTCGAGGCGCTTCACCCGTGAACTCGGGCTTTTCGTGAACACATCGATTCCAGCGTTCGGGTCGGCCGAGCTTGCGCTACTCTCTCCGCCCGCCCGGGACAGCGCTGTGTTCCAGGACTCCCTCTCTATCGATTTCCCTCCCCATGCGCCGATCCTCCGCCATCCTCCTGACCCGTCAGGTGGACTCTCGCACCCAGATTTATCTCGTCGAGCGTTCTCCGAAGCTTCGGTTCTTCGGAGGGTATTGGGCCTTTCCGGGGGGCGTGGTCGATGAGGTTGACTTGATCAGTGGGGACGATGGCGATACAGCGGAGCTCGAACGCTGCGCGATCCGCGAGCTGTTCGAAGAGACGGGAATCTTGCTTTCGCCCCTGGATGAAACCATTGCCGTCGAGGAACGTGCGGCTCTGCGTGAATCCCTTGTGGATCTAGGTTGCGATGCGAGAGCTTGGGTGCCTTACCAAGAAGCGACCGACAAAGCGCGCGCCAACCTGCATCACGTCACAACGATCAGCACTCCGGAGTTTGCTCCGGTCCGGCATTGCACGCCCTTCTATCAGGTCGCCTTGCCCGAGGGCCAAGAGCCAGTGATCGAAGAGGGCGAGCTAATGGATGGGCGCTTCTGGGATGCCGCGGAACTGATCGAAGCGTGGAAAGCGGGGGAGGTCCCCGTAGCCCCACCCGTGTTGTTTCTCTTGGACTACCTGCGGGATGGGAACCTCTCGAAGTTCTTGCAGCGGGCACGCGTCATGGGGGACAAGCTCGAGGCTGGGCAACTGCATCGGGCTTACTTCGCTCCCGGTGTGATGTTGGCGCCCTTGTCTACGGACACTCTGCCTCCCGCGACGACGACCAACTGCGTGTTGATCGGCGACCAGCGCGTCTACATCCTCGATCCGGCGACCCACGATGAAGCGGATCGCGCCCGCTTGTTCGAGACCTTGGACCGTTGGGTGGCTAGCGGCGTTGTTATGGCCGGGGTCTTGCTCAGTCACCAACACCCGGACCACGTGGGCGCCGCGGTTGTGACTGCGAAGCGCTATGGAGTGAAAGTCATGGCTCACCGCGAGACCCTCGATCGAGTGGACTTGGAAGGCGTCGAGACCGAGGCGATCGAGCATGGCCAGCGCCTCGAATTGGGACTCGCCCCCGACGGCTCCGCGGACTGGACATTGCAGGCTTATCACACGCCGGGCCACGCTATCGGCCATTTGGTCTTCATCGATAGCCGCTACCGCACGGCGATCGTGGGGGACCTGGTCTCGACCCTTTCGACGATCGTGATCGATCCGCCCGAAGGGCACATGGCAACCTACATCAACTCCCTGCAGTCCATCCTTGACGAGAACATCGGAGTGTTGGTGCCAGCTCACGGCGTCGGTGCGCGGGTCGGCGCGGACGTCCTGCGCTACCACCTGCGTCGCCGGCAGGAGCGTGAGCAAAAGGTCTTGCTTGCCCTGAGTGCGGAGCCCCAGAGCTTGGAGGTCTTGCTGCCCGCCGTCTACGACGACGCGCCGGCGCAGGTGATGTCCTACGCGGCGCGCTCACTGCTCGCTGGCTTGAAAAAGCTGGAAGAGGATCAGCTAGCCGTCCAGGTCGATGGTGGCTGGAAGCTCGCGATCTCCTGAAGCGGGTGACTGGCTCGCGGCAGCTTCAACTTGCGCAATCGAGGTCGCGCTGAGCAAGATCATCAAGGGACGCGTGCCCTCCATAGGGGCCAAAGGGCCGATCAGCAGTCCCTCCCCCGTACCCAGGGTCACTTCAAAGTTCAGCCCCTGCGTCGCGAACATGGGAGTCTGAATTTCGATCTTGGTGTCCGTGCCAGGGACCTTGCCGGTCGTGGCGGGGATCGGGCGCTGCAAGGACGAGACCGTCAACTGAACAGCGACACTGCACATGCCCTGTTCGTCGTCGAGGGCAGGCGTGATCTCGAGACACAAGCCGTCGCGCCCATGCTTGACAATCGGGTCGGCGATCGTCTCGGAACCCAGGGGCTTGAGGTCGAAGGAGTCCACGTAGCTGAACGAGTTGTAGGCCGCAAGATTCGAGCGATTGCCGCGCGTCAGAGAAAGCCGTGGGCTCTGGACAAGCTTCGCGTCCTTGGATCTGCAGAGTTCTGCGAGGGTTCCCTGGGCCGCCCCATGCAGCACGCGCTCGGCGCGCATCCAAATGCCCTTGGGGGCCATCAATTGTTGAAGCGCCTTGCTCTCGATCTCGAATATCTGGACTCGAACGTCCACTTGCCCCTTGTCGGTTGCTTCGTTGTCGTAAGTCCCCTGCGGGAGCACCGGCAGGCCTTTGCGGGAGATGTCACCCTTGTAGGCGAGATCGATGGTTTCGAGGCTGATGATGGGCTCCAATTCAGAAAACCTTGTTTCCGAAGAGCTGGCGCAGGCGGCCAAGGGGAGGAGCAGAGCGACGAGGACAGTACGCATGGGAGGCTTCCTTGAATCTTGAAGGTGGTGCCGGCTCCTAGTGATTCAGCACCGAGGTGTTACGAGCTTAGGAGCAGGATTGTCCTCAGGGACTTGTCAAAAGGACTTAGGGCGGGAAAATGCTCGGCTCCCGGACTCGACTCTCCTCGGGGCCACAACGATCCAATTGATATCCCCATGAAGAAAGTCCTCTCCTGTTGCCTCGGCATCGTCGTCCTCATCGTTGTCCTGCTGTTCGTTGGCGTTCAGGCCATGCCCACGAACTATGACATCTCGCACACCCAGGTGGTGTCCGGTTCACCCGACGAGGTGTTTGCGATCGCATCTGACTTGCACACCTGGCCTGACTGGACCTACTGGAGCCGCGAGGCAGACCCCAGTGCCGTTTGGGACTGGAGCGGAGCCCCCGGTAGTGTCGGGTCGAACATGTCCTGGAAGGGCGAGAAACACCTTGAGGGCAGCCTGACCCTCACCGCAGTAGATCCCGGAAAGCTGATTACCTACGACCTCAGCTTCAACGAGGATGGCGAAGAGATGGGTTCCAAGGGCAAGCTGGTCCTGACGCCGTCGGGCGAAGGCACCCAGGTGGTTTGGAACATGACCGGAGAGCTCGACGGTATTTGGGTTCTCATGGGGCCGCTGATGAAAGGCCAAGTCAGCGAGATGTTCGAGATCGGCCTCACGGGACTCGACGCTCGCCTCAAGGCGAAGAAGTCTGAGTAAGCAGGCTTTTCGACTCTCAAAAGAGCCGGGCCGTTTCGCTTGATCGCGAGACGGCCCGGCTCTTTATTCATCACGCGCGTGCTGGACGGCGCAAGCTCCTAGCGCTTTGACTTCTTGACCTTCTGAGGCTTGTGGTTCGAGATCCACTTCAAGAAGCGTCCCTCGAGGGTCTTCTTGCTGGCTTCAGCATCCGAAAGGGGGGCCCCGTAGATCTCCTCGGCGATCTCGGCGATGCCCGGCCCGTCCAAGTCACCTGAGAGCTTGCCAAGGAACTTTCCGAAGGCGGCCAGGGAGTCCTTCTCTTTCTTGAACCCGTTGTACTGCAGCCAGTGCAGGAAAGCGCAGCGGTAGGCGCGCGTGAACTCCAAGTAGTCGCCGTAGACGGCATCGGCGAGCTTCTCAGTGGGACCTCCAGCGGGCCCCAGCAAGGGAGCCTGGGTTAGGTAGGTGCCCGAGCCATTGTCCAGCTCCAAGAGGAAGCAGTTGTACTTGTCTACTTTGAGTTTCTGGCTCTTCGCTTCCTTCGCACCGCTCGCTTGAACTTGCTTCAGGATGGGTGCGTAGTGCTTCGAACCGTAGTTCACGCGCCAACGACTTTCGGCGGAGTTGGGAGGCAGAATTCCGCCCTGGGGCAAACCTCCGCGGACAAACACGGAGCGCTTGGAGGTGACCTTGCCGCGAATGTCTCCGTCGATGCGAGAGGTGCAGTGGTCGTAGATTTGCGTGACAAGGTTGATGGCAAGCCCGCTAGCCAAGGAAGCGGGGAGAGCGTCTCCGTGCTGGTGGTCGAGCATTTGGTTCAGGCCCATCTGCACGATCTGCTCCTGCATGCCGGTCTTGCTCTTCGTGTTCATGTCGTACGCGGCCAGATACTCCCCAGGGCCGGACGCAGGAGATGCATATTCCAGAGCCATCACCATGTAGTCGTTCAAGGTGAAGTGCGTCCAGTTTTGGATGTCGGGGCGCCAGAAGTTCTTCTGGTCGTTGGGGAATTGATGCCCGCCGTAGGCGATGAATTCCACGAAGCCTTTGCGTGAAGGCATCAGGACCAACTTGATGGGTTTGGGCTGGCCGATGCCGTCCCCGAGCACGCGCTTGTGACGCAGGGCGTCGGCAATCAGCTGGCCGGACGCTTGGACGTTCTCTGGGAAGGCGAAGATGTCGCGCACGTCGCGCTGTTGCTTCTTGCCCGCCGCCGTGATTAGCGAGGGGTTCCATCCCTCCACCCAGCTCTGGTAGGTGGCGAAGTTTTCGAGCAACTCGTCGCCATGCTTGGCACCTTCTCCTAACCACTCAATCCACCCGGTTTGTGCCTGACAGAGTGCGACACACAGGTCCCGGTAGTTCTTGGCCGCTTCTAGGTCTTGCAGTTCATCGAGTGGTGCCCAGACCTGGAACACGCCCACGGACGCTTCCAGAAAGGCTTCTTCGATGATCGTGTCAGGGAAAGTGTCGTTGCGTTTGGCTTCTGCTTTGCCTTTGCTTGCGAGGAACGACTGAGCTAGCTCTGAGTAAAGCAGGTTGTCCGCGGAGGGGCTTGCTGCAAGGGGAAGTGCAGGCAAAAGCGTGGCTAGGGCGGTTGCGAAGATCATTTGACTTGGGTGCGAAGTTGGCGGTTTGGCAGCGGGTGCCAAGCGAGGGACGAGCCCGTCGAAACAGTGCTGCCTTGCATGCGGTGGCAACGTGTTCGTTCGGTCACACTTTCAAAGGTGATTCGTCGGAGGGATCCAACGAGGTATCTGAGCTTTTCTTCCTTCGAGTTCAGATTCAGGGCGAACTTGCAGTGTGCGCAAGTTGGGGCGTCGTCTCAGACTTGGGTAGGGACAGTGGGTGGTGATGGGCTGCTCACCAAGTCAGGCCCTAGCCAGGCCTGTCACGCAACCGAACGCCATCGCACGAGTTCGTCGCTTCGCGTAGATAACTCTTACGAAGCGCTCACTCCAGGAGAACTGAACTCTCGAGCAGCGCCCCTCACGGGGTCAGCTGAAAAGCGGACGCCCTGTCGAGGCTGAATCGGAAAGGCCCCGAGCAGCCAGGTTTTCCTGCTTGCTCGGGGCCCCTCAGGCACGACTGTTGATCGGTTACCCCTTCGCGATCCACTTGATGAAGAGGCCTTCGATGCAGTCGGTGTCTAGCTTCTCGTTGACCATGGGGATCCCGTAGACCTCCTCCAAGATCTCGCCAAACTCGCTGTCCTTGTCGTTGGCATTCATGCGTGAAAGCACCTCGGCGAACTTAATCTGCGAGTCCTTCTTGGCGCCGCCCGCGCTGGTTTGTAGCCACTCCATGAAGGACACGTAGTAGGCGCGCGTGAACTCAGCTTGGTCCCCCTCGAAGCCCGGCGGAACGGGTGCTGCTCCGGGGATCGGACGGAAGATTGGCGCGGAGATCACGAAGCTGTCGCCTTCGGAGTTGCTGTTGATCTTGAAGTACCTGTACTTGTGTTTGTTGCGCTTGTCCGCCGCCTTTCCGGCCTTCTGCACCGCCTTCAGAATCCGCCGATAGTGGTGCTTGCCGTAGTCGATTCGCCAGCGGTTCTCGGCCACGTTTTTGCCAAGAGTTCCACCGCTGGACGCACCTCCCGCGATGAACACGGAGCGCGCATTGGTCACTCGACCACGGGTGTCCCCATCGTTGCGCGTGTGGCAAGAGCCATACATTTCGATCAGCATCTGAACAGAGAGGCCGCGCAAGACCGGGCTCGGCAGGGCTTGCCCGTGCATGTAGGCGAGCAGTTGGTTCGTGCCCAGCTGGACCACCTGTTGTTCGAGGCCGCTGTTGTCGTTGGCCTTCATGCTGCTGGACCCATCGTAGCGTCCGGGCGTCTCGGCCATCGGCGGGTGCTGCAGCGCGATGACCTGAAGATCGTTGATCCGGAACTCCGTCCAATTCTGGATGCCACGCACCCAGAAGTTGGAGCGTAGTTCGGGTTTCCACCAACCAGTGAAGGCCAGGAATTCGACGAACTGCTTGCGTTCGGGCATCAGAATCAAGCGCACGGGCGGGACGTCGGTATTGAGCTCCGTGCCGAGGATCGAGCCCGATCGCATTTGCTGGGTGAGTCGCCGCGAGATAGCCATCACTTCCTCGCTGGCGTTGAAGTGCTCGAGGGCCGTGCAGGGTGCGTCCTGGTCACGCTGACCCAAACTGGCGAGGCTCCAGCCCTTGATCCAAGCGCTCAAGCTGGCCAGGTCGGCATGGACCGCTTCCCCATCAATCGCCTTCTCTCCGAGCCAATTCAACCAACGCACTTGGCTTTCAACGAGGGCCGAACAAACGCCCTTGAAGTCCTTTTGGGTGTCCTTTTCCTTGAGGCTCGCGTTGGGGATCCAAACCTCGTAGATGCCGATGCGGGTCGAGAAGAAGTTCTTCTTGAGCACCGGTTCGATCTCGACACTCTTGGCCGGAATGCCTGCGATCCCATTGTCCGAGCGGAACTGGTCCGTGAGTTCCTGGTAGGGCAACTGGTCCGGGCCCTGGGCCAAGAAAGAACTGGTGGCCGGGACGGTCGCGGTGTTGGCGGCTGGGGCGAGCGTCAAAAGGGCCGCAAGGCAAAGCGCGATCATGACAAGCTTGGAATCGATGAGGGGAGAGTCGGAGTGGGCTTGGTAGCGGTCAGCTACGACAGAGTTTCCAGCATCCTGCACAAAACCCATCCATATGTTGGAGGAACGAGCGAGAAGCTACAAGGAAGCGGCTCCGTTCACTGAACGGGGCCGCTCTTGCGAATTTGATACAAAGGCGGCGGTCGCCTACGGGATCCAGTCCACCTTGAGGCCGTTGCTTAAGTTAAACGGAGTGCCACAGGGCAGGCTGTTGTTGTCTCGGTACCACCACTGGTAGTAACGCGTGTCGCCAGGAGCGAGGGGCTCCAACTGATCGATAGGTAGGGTCGTGGCCGCGTCCCCGAAGAAACCAGCGACGACAACTTGCAGCCGCTTGATCTGGCCACCCGCGCAACGCAGCCCGTCTCCGAAGGGCGCGCCCTGTCCGCTAGCGACTTCGTTGAGCCCGGAGAAGAACAAGCCCGGGGAGTTAGGCACAGAGTCGAACGCTTGCAGCACCAAGTCCTGGGCGCCCAGGCTATGGGTGCCGCTGCTGGAAAGCAGGCTACCCGTGGCTGCGGAAGAGTTGCCACATCCATGACCCGCGGCACCCGTGTTGGCGCAAGGGCAAGGAGCCCCAGTCCCGTCCCCAAAGCAGAATGGCGTTGGGGCCATGGCGCCGGTTGAGCAAGTTCCGTTGAAGATGCAGTCGACCCACTCTGGGTGGTCGATGAAGGGATTGCGGTTGCCTTGGAAACCGTAGACCACTTCGTGGCCGCCCAGTTCGAAAGCGTCCGGCGGATCTTCCGCGTGCCACTGCAAGAGGACGGAAAGCCTTCCCATGTAGGCCACGGACAAGTTGTTGCCGGTGTTGGATGAACTCACCAAGTTCAGGTTGTCGGTGAGGATCAAGTCAGGCTCAGAGTGTCCCGTAGATCCGTGGGTACCACCCTCATAACGGACATCCATGTAGAGCAGGGCGCGCGCGACATCTCCGCGTCGGCCAACCCAGGTTTCCCACTTGCCGAGTCCACCGCTTTCGGTCCAGTTCGAGTTGCCCACGTAGGTTCCAGAACCTCCGCCCGCGCCATTGTTGGATTGCGTCGTCTTCTCATCGCAACCGATACAAGCGTCGTAGACCTTGTTGCTGCGTGAGCTGTTGTAGGAGCTGTTGCACAGGAACAACACGTGACAGTCCGTGTATGGATAGTTTGATCCGCCGTCGTTGGGGAATCCGTAGGACTTCGGCCAAGGATGTTCGCGATCGTAGTTCTGATTGCCGCCGCTGACCTTGGCGTAGCTCGCGTTCATGTAGACGTCCAGGACCCGTGAGGGATTGCTCGGATCCTCTTGCGCGGACTCCAGGATGTCCCATGTGTCCGTGCCGCTGGACGTGTAAGGGAAGCGCTGGTGGTCGTCGATCACTTCGTGCAGAGTCTGACGTAGCGTCGTGGAGTTCGTCGTGTCGACGGAGTTGTAGTAGCCCGTGGGGATCTGGGCCGCTGAACTGGCCACGGATAGTGCTAGAAGCACGCCGGGAACATATACCTGATAGTTGAGTCTCATGGACCCTATTCAAAGGGCTGGGCGGCGATGGCGATAGCCCCCGGTGCCCCAAACTTCGTTCCCTGGGGATGAATTGTTGCTGACTGTCGGATTGAACTGTGAGTGGGCAGAGATCCTTTTCCCAACGATATAACTCAAGCCAGGGAATGCTCTACGACGATTCTCTCTGTACCGAGCCGGATGCCTTGCTCGGTGTCGAATCCGTGACCTAGGAGGGATCAACGTGATTATCGCGAGGAGAGAGCTGTCTAGCGGGCAGCCTGTTGCCCGGGCCAAGGCGCGGGCCGGTTTAACTCTGATTGAAATCGTTGTCGCCATTGCCGTGGTTGGTGGGGTGCTGCTCGCGTCCGCTTCCGCGTTCTCTGGCAGCTTGAGTGCCACGAGCCACGCGGCGCGAACCACCCAAGGAGGGATCTTCCTAGAAGCGACGATGGAGAACGTCGGTGCCCAAAGTTACGAGAACCTGCTCGTCCTGGATGGCAACCAAGTGTTCGACGGGGCAGGAGCGGGCAACTCTGAGTTCTCCGTTCAACTGGCGGTGTTTCTGAACCAGGTCGATCTGATTCAAATCCAGGCCACGCTCACCGATTTGGACACTGGACGAGTCATGGGGCGCGTCACGACCTTGAGGTCACGCCGATGAAAACCGCCAAGCGGATTCGTCGGGAGTGTTCGGGTTACACGTTGCTGGAGGTGGCCATCGCAGCCAGCTTGATGTCAATTTTGACCTACTCCTTTGTGGTCGCCAGCAACATGGGAAGCAACTCCTACCGGGCTGTCGAGCGCGCTTCGGACAGCACGAAAAAGGTTCGAGATGTTGGAGAGAGCATCAAGCAAGAGTTCATGACGACGGACCAGGACAACGTGAACATCGTCGTGTTGCCCGACGGGAATCACCAGGTCACCTTTCAACAACCACTGATCTTGGCGGGCGCCTTGACCTGGGGCGCGTACGACGCGACCTGGGGACCCAATGAGGTCGACAAGAACCAGCCCGATTGGTGGATTCGATACACCGTTCAGGACTTCATTGGCGAGGACGGCGACGCGCAGAAGCGTCTCGTTCGCCAGGTTCTGGATGTTGCTGACATCGTGCAAGAGCAGGATACGGTGGCCACAAACTTGCGCTCGGGTGCAGGGGCCAATCCCGGATTCCAAGTGACCCAGACGGGGGACGTCTGGGTGATCCAAATGTACACAGAAGGACAGATAGAAGGCAGCCTCGGGGAGGGAGCAGCATTCAATGTACGCATACGCAATTAGTAAGAATCAATCAAAGAGAGGAAGCGCGCTAGTTGGCGCCACGGTGATCTTGTTGGGCATGATGGGATTGCTATTCGCATCCGTCGCGCTCTCCACATCGGGAGTCGAAGAGTCGCGACGGGGCATCGACAAGATCCGCACACGCTACGTAGCGGAAGCGGGGTTCGAGGCGGGCATGCTCTTTCTCAACAACGCGATCGGCATCAACTCGGCCTACGATCCGATGAACGGCCTAGAGTCGCTCTTGCCCGTGGACGGGGCCTCGGTGACGCCGATCATCGCCACGCCCTTGATGAATGGGACGGCCCAAGTTGGCGCTTACACCGTAAGCATGACCCGCGTCGCCGGGGACGCCACGAGCATGATCGTTCGGCTGGACGTGACTGGCTACCTGCCAGACGCTCCTGCCAACATCGCTCCTGGCCAAGCTCCACCGACCTGGTCCTCGGCCAGCGTGACGGTCCAGTTCGAACAAGAGCCGTCGACAGTCTTCGACTACGCCTACTTCATCAACAACTGGGGATGGTTCTACGGGAACACGATCTTCTCCAACGGCAACGCTCGCAGCAACGGCCAGTTCGATGTGGCGGGCTACGCTCCGACGATCACGGGTCAGCCGATCTACACTGGCGTCGAGGAACTCGGCGGGAATGTGACCCTGTCCGGATACGTCGACGACAACGGTGATGGCCTGATGGACGGTGAGGACGGTGGCGTCTTCGCTGGCTGGGACATCGTTGCGGCCCACAATCTGCAAGGCAACGGCGGCCAGACCCAGAACCAGCACGACTTCGAGGAAGCCGTCGAGATGCCGAACCTCTCCGACCTGACGCAGTACAAAGAGCAGGCGATTTCCGAGGGTGGCTCGATCAAAGTGGCGGGCGTTTCGGCAGTCTCGGGTGTCTACGGAGACGACGCGGGGGAAAGCGGGAACCTGTACCTCTACGGAACCCTTGCCGATCCCATCGTCATCGACGGACCGATTGTTAGCACCGGTGACGTGGTCATCCATGGTTACGTCCAGGGTCAGGGGGCCATCTATGCTGGAGGCAACATCTACATCCCGGACTCCGTGATCTACGTGGACCCGCCTTCCAGCGAGCGCCCAGCCGGCAACGCGCAGGCGGACACGGAAGCCTGGCTGACGACGAACATGAACAAGGACTTCCTGGGCCTCTTCTCCGCCGAGAACGTCGTGGTCGGCGACTACACCAACTCGACCTGGCAGCACTACGTGGGCAACTGGATGAGCCACAGCATGAACAAGTCTTCCGAAGACTCGGGCGAGGACAACATCCCGAACACCTACATGGGGCTGGATGGTATCGTCGGGACAACGGACGACGACGTGCTCGAGGGGGATGGTGTGTTCACCGTGGAGCTCTACACCCAGGCCCAAGCGGACTATGGCCTCCTGCCACCAGGTGTGTCCGTCGGGGATGTGGTCCCCGGTAGCGGTGAGGACATCGACGGAGACGGTGTTTATGACGACACGACGACTCTGTCCGACCTGTTCCTCTCCGCGAGTTTGAATCCCGCGAATTGGGGCGGAAACATGCCTCCCGCTGGTATCGCGAACTACTCAGACATCGCCGTGACGGATGCCTACAACTTGGACGCTGCGATCTACACGAACCACTCGTTCTGCTACTTCGTCGTGGGGAGCAATCCAGCCCAGATCAATGGGGCCCTTGTTTGCCGCAACGAGAACATCGTGTACGGGACCCCGCGAGTTGAAATGAACCACGACTCGCGATTGCTAGGGGGCGGTAGCAGCCTGATTGGGGACCTCTTGCCGAGGACCATGAAGAGCCCGGAGATCCTCCGCTGGCAGAAACTGGATGCCGACCCGAACCGCTACATGGAAGTTGTGATCGAACCATGATGCTCTTCAGTCCCCTTCTTCCGGGCTGGCGCAAGCTCGCACTTGTTTGCGCATTGTCCAGTTGCCTACCGGCACTGGCCTTTGCGCAAGCATCCAACAAGGCCAACGCACCCGTGGCGCCCGCCAAGGTGGACGTGCGGGTCCACGGGATGAACGCCGACCAACTCGACGAGCAGCTCAAGTCGCGGAACAGGACCGTGATTCACCCGGGCGAGCCTTTACGAGTCGTTGGTCTGGAGGAAGGGGACAACGGATTTCGCGATCGCACGCCGCTGCTCGAGAACGCCGAGGGCATGGCCTCTGCTGTCGACTTGAAAGAGCTCCGCGAGCGCCGGCTCGCGATGTACACCACCGGCGCGAACTTTCACACTCCCGTCGCCCGGCAAACCCAATGGGACGAAACCGGCAACGAGGGCCCGCCAACAACCCGCCCCGAAGGGAAACTGCTCGAGACAATTGAGGAGCTGGGTAGCAACAATTTGATCGGCGGTCTGCTGCTGGTCGGCGTTGCCGCCGGCGTCGCCGCGGTCGTCTTGCAGGGCCGCTCCTAACTCGCCGCCCGCCCACCAGAGCCCACTCAAATCAAGAATGGCGGAGGCGGAGGGATTTGAACCCCCGGTGCCTTGCGACACGTCGGTTTTCAAAACCGGTGCATTCAGCCGCTCTGCCACGCCTCCGCTGGTGGGGCAGAGGGTAGCGAGTGGGGCTGCCGGGTGGCAAGGAGTTGCCGCGGCTCAATTTCCACGTCGGGGGGTATTTCGCAATTGAGGCAAGGACCAGGTGGGTGGTCTTTGCCGGCTGGAGTTCGGGTTCCGGTGGGCCGCAGAGCTGCTCCCCTCCCTAGTGCGATCGCCTCGTTCTGAGGTGTTTTGGGCCTATTTTCACGTCTCCAATCCAATCGACGGGAATTCGCTACGAGCGTGGGGCCCCGGGCTTGGGGGAGTCGCGAGGCGCACCGATAAGGGGGGCAGGAGGTCCATGGTGCAAGACACGACAACACAAACAGACGGGGCGTTGGATGTCGAGCAGCTCATGGCGGAACGCCTGCGCCGTACGGCCGAGGACTTAAGGCTCGCCGTCGCCCGCGGGGACGAGGAAGAGTCCGCGCGACTGA
The DNA here is from genome assembly GCA_937905825.1 of uncultured bacterium. Taxonomy (GTDB): domain Bacteria; phylum Planctomycetota; class UBA1135; order UBA1135; genus JABACD01. Next base: position 390 of record CALCXM010000091.1, on the reverse strand, counting down.
CCTTCGAAGCGATGGCCAACGACTCGATCGGAGTTCGCCCGGTCAGTTCCTTGGACGACTGGGCCCTGCGCCGCTCGGTGCACGAGGCCGTGGACGAGGCTTTGCGCACGCTGCTCTTCAACGCTGGCTCGCGCAGCGGTTTTTGGCAGAAGGTCTTGTTGCCCATGCAGCTCGGCGCGCTGGCTCACGGCAACTTGATTTGCAACGGCATGTGGTTGCGCCGCACGGGATCGGACGTGCCCGATCAAAACGGTGAAGTGCTGGAACCGCTGGTCCTTTCGACGCTCAACTTGGAAGGCCAGGCGAAGCATCTCGGGCGCTTCCTCGTGGCGAACGACGGAGCGAGTGCGGTGGACTACGCAGCCGTCGCTGAGGTTCTCGATCCGCAAC
>CALCXM010000090.1 GCA_937905825.1 uncultured bacterium | reverse complement strand
CATCCTTGTTTGCAACGAGCGTTCCGACGACGTCTCCGTCATCTCGGCCTTCAGCCTGCAGGTCCGCAAGGTCGTCAGCCTGCAAGGCATGCAGCGTCCCTTCGAAGTGGTCATCACCCCGCGCCAAGTGAACTTCGGGCTCCGCCGCAACGTGTACCTTGGCTACGTGGCATCCCGGGATGGTCGTATCTCCATCTTTGAGTCGGGCCCGAGCGGAGTGAACGGTTGGGGATACGATGATCTGCTCGGAAGCGTGCCCTACCGCTTCCACAACACGAAGGCACTCGCCGTCAACCTCGAGGACCTGCTTCGCTCCTCGGTGTGGGTCGCCCATGAGGGCAAGATCGATATGACCACGCACCAGGCCTCGCCCCCCGGAACAGGAGCAATCTCCGTCCTGGGGATAGAGAGCGGCTTCATGGGCATTATCCCGATCCAATCCGCCAACGAGGTCCCGGGGTTTCGGAACATTGTCTTTGGGGTGAGCATGTCTCTGGGTGAGGGCGAGTTCGGCCTAACGGGAATTCCGGTGGATCTCGCCCTGGACAACCAGATGAACCTGGGCGCACTTCCGGGGGTGGACAACTCGTTTTCGGCGGGAGTCCCGATCGCATTCAACAGCAAGAGCATGGTTCGTGATTATGGCGGCGCATACCCAGTGTCCGGTCCTGTTCACCTCTTTGTGGCGATCCCGAACTCGGCCCAAGGCGGAGGCGTGGTCGACGTCATCCAGTTCGGCCCCACGGGGTTTGCGCGCGAGGACACCAATCCCTTCCAACCCGGTATCCAGTCGGTGCCCGCACCGGGCGCGCGCGTGTTGGCGGATTACTTTCGGCAGTAGGGGCACAGGCCTTAGCTGCGCATAAGAAGTCAGGCGGAGTCCCGATGGGGGCTCCGCCTGATTCGTTCGTCAGCATGCGTTCAGTCTAAGCGCCGCGCCTAGTGCTCGTGATCATCCTGCTCTTCCCCGTCCTTGAGCAAGTCATCGCCGAAACCGCCTTGCCCTGCGTAGCCGATCTTCTGGAGGGCTTCCGCGTTTTCGATGGCCTTCTGGCGTTGCTCTTCTTGGCTTAGCTCTGGCAGCGCCCCTTGCTTGCGCTCCAAAATTCGGGCCCTCAAGTCGGCGACGATCTCCGGGTGCTCTGCGGCCAAGTTCGTCAGTTCCCCCGGGTCCTTCTGCAAGTTGAAGAGCTGCAGGGGCTGCGCGAACTCACTCGCGCCCTTCGTTGTCGGTAGGATGAGCTTCCAACCTTCTTCCGTCACGAAAGCCTCGCCCAATTGGGTCATGGTGTAGGCGCCAGATGGGATGGACTCGCCAAACATGTTCTTGCCCGCAAGCCGCTCCACGCCGCCGACTTTGATCCCAGCCAGTGCCAGCAACGTTGACGGCAAGTGCACCGCTTCCGAAACCGTCTCACGGATCTCCCCAGGCGTCAGCCCCGGCGCAACGAGGATCAGCGGTACGTGCACGAGCTCCTGATAGACGAAGTCCCCGTGGGTCTGCTTGAGCAAGTGCTTGACCGTTTTGGGCTCCCCGCGTTTGTCATCCTTCAGCTCGATGCGCCGGTTCGACTCGGGGCGTTCCCACAGGCACTCCCCGTGATCCGAGGTCAAGGCGATGATCGCGTTGTCCAAGTTGCCCGTGTTCTGCAAGGCCACCAACAGCTTGCGCACCTTGCGATCCACGGTTCTGATTTCGTCGTCGTAGCGACCCTTCTCGGCGGCGATCCAGGCGGTTTGTGCTTCGATTTCATCGGGCACTCCGCCTGCTTGCGCAACTGAATCGATGATGCCTTTCTGGTACTCCGAAAACTTGCCGAGCTGACCGCTGTTCAGGTCCGCTTCCGGGGAGTAGGGGTCGTGGGGATCCGTGAAATGCACCCAGGTAAACGTGTCGTGATCCTTGTTCTCCGTGAGCCAAGTGATGATGTCGTCCAGCCTCCCGGGGGGGCGAACGGAGTGCCATTCCTGCTCGTCGACGAACTTGTCAAAGCCTCGCGCGAATCCCATCTGGGTGTTCAGCAGTTCGTTGGCAACCCAAGCGCCGGTCTTGTAACCGGCATCCTTGAACAACTCGGCCAGCACGGGGTGATCCTCGGGCAGGTGCAAGCGCGGACCGGAAACCCGTTGGCCGGTCATCAGGGTCACCATGCTTGGCGCCGTCCAAGAACTCTGCGAGATGGCCCGCGTGAAGCGCACCCCGCGCTCCGCGAGCCCGTCGATGTTGGGGGAGGTATCGCGCCAGTAGCCGTAGCAAGAGAGGTGATCCGCCCGCAGGGTATCGATCACAATCAGAAGCACGTGTTGGGGCGGGCCCTTGGGCAGCGCGGGCTCAGCGCCACAACCTGCGACGAAGAGCAGGGGCAGTCCGATCAGAAGGGAGCGAAACGAGAGCATGCGGTCGGTACGGGGAGGAGGAACGGGTCCGGGGGGAGTTCTCGAAATTGTACCAGCGAAAGTAGACGCACTCAGGATTCAACCCGTCGGAGCCGCGCAGAAGCGGGGCCATCCAAGGCGCGTTGGTGTGTACTTCGCGGCCGCTAGGGGATCGAAACGGCTGGTTTTCAAGCCCCCGGCATGGATCCGTCGAAGGTCCGGGCATGGATTTCTGAGTCCAGCCGAACGCCAATACACGCTGCCGCATCAGGAACTGGGCCAAGTACGACCAAGCTCTTTTCCGTTGCCCGGACTTGTTGAGCCAACTTGGATTGAGCAACAACGCCGCTTGGGGGGATCGGAGCCTGACCGGGGCGGGGAGAGACTGAATTGCGGCGCGTCACAGCAACCGATGCAGGAAGCACCGAGTTGGACGCCGGGACAGAGTGAACCCCATCAGAGTGGGAATGCGCCCTCCAAGATTGTGCATGATTCTTGAAGACACTTCCTCACGGTGGTCGTCCTTCCAATGGACCGACCAATCATGGATTCCACCCCTCCCTACCCTGGCCTAGGCTTCGACGCCTTCCATAACGATGCAAAGACGTGGGCGCACACGTCGCGCTCGCTGCAGAAAATTGCATGCTCGGTTGTCGGCGACAAATCTGCGGCGGAGGACATCGTTCAGAACGCGTGGGTCGAATGGCTTGAGCGTGGCCCTTCTCGATTGGGGATCGGATGGCTGCGAAAACTCGTGCAGAGTCGCTCGATCGACGCGTGGCGCCGGAATGCTCGTGAGAATCGCCGATTCGGCACGGAGGACATCGAGAGCCTCCCGCAGGGCCGTGATGCGTTGGGCGACAAGCTCGAGATTCAACGCACGGTCCTCGAAGCTGTGGACGCGCTCGACGAGCCGTACCGCACGACGGTGTATCTACGTTACTTCGAAGAACTGGGGCCCAGGGCGATGGCCAAACGCCTTGGCGTGCCCGAGAAGACGATCAAGACGCGGCTAACACGGGCCCACCAGCAGTTGCGCGGTCGATTGAGCGAGCGCCTGCAAGACGAGACGGGTTGCTGGGTTCCGGCCTTCCTCGGATTCGCGGAGGCTCCACGGTTTACGAGTTCTGTTCCACTCCTCGTCAGCACTTCCGCACTCATCATGAATAAGATCGCCCTGGTTGCCTTCGCCGCGCTTGCCATGATCGTGGGATGGGTCGCGTACCCCCAGCGGGATGACATAGGTCCTCCCGCCGTGGTTCCCCGGCCCGTTTCGGCGCATGAGTCAGCTACGGTTCCAGCACCTGAAGTGCCTTCTGAGCAAGCTAGCTCTTCTTCCCGGGTGGATGAGCACTTGCCCGGCACGGACGCCGAGCCTTTGGAACAGCTCATTCAGGAGGACGCATCCCCAGCCGCTCGTACGATGGGGGTGCTGACAGGGATCGTCACGGATGATGTGGGGGCGATGGTTCGAAGTGGCTGGGTTTGGACCTTGCGAGAGAATGGAGAGCGGCTGAATGCCCGAGTGAATAGCGACGGGCGGTACAGGCTCGAGGGCATCGCACTGGGGTACCGACGCATCATGGCCGGGGCTTCCCATCTTCACGACCGCGAGGTTGTCATCCTGTTCGATGAGGCGAATCCGTATCAAGAGCAGGACTTCCGGCTGGACAAGAAGCAACGCATTCGTGTTCGTTTGATGACTTCGACGGGGGAGTCCACGATTGGGGCCATGTCCCGTTCAAGCCAATCGGCAATGGGGTGGGAACTGGTGCCTGTTGTGACGCGAGAGGATCCGGGGGAGACGTTTGAGGAAGTCTCGGGGAGCCAAAACAACCCCTTTGGGATTGGGTCCTTCTGGCAATCGGGGTTCAATGGACGTGACCCCCTGACTCCCGATGAGTACGGGACCGTCACGATCAATGAAGACGGGCCCGCATGGTTGAGTTTGGTAGCAGCTCACCAGGTCCTTCGCAAAAGCCAGGTGGACCCTTCAAC
>CALCXM010000089.1 GCA_937905825.1 uncultured bacterium | reverse complement strand
CAGGCAGGTGCCGCAATTGGTTGATCTCCATGATCCGCATCAACTCATCGAGTGATTCGGACTTGGACACAGTGAGCGGGTTGGCGGTCATGATCTCGCGGACGTTCATGGCTGTCTTTCGGTGGTTGAGGAGGCTTGCTGGCAGTTCCGGTCCCGAAGGGAGGAACGCGGACGAGTCCAATTTAGCACATATCAGGATGCCTTGGTCTGCTTTATGGGGAAGTCGGCGAGTCGTCACTGCCGTGGCGCGAGTCAGCGCGGGGGCGTAGCATTGATTATTCGCTCGTCCCGAGTCACTCGGGATCCCCCTCGCTCCCTCGCTAAGGATCGAATGAAGAAACGGATCGCCCTCGTTCTCGCCTTGGTCGTGTCTTTGTTTTGGTACACGAACAGCAAGGCGGACAAGCACGCGCTCGTTCCCGCCCCGCAGAAAGTTGGCGATGAGCAGCCGGAGTTTGGGGAGCCGTCGCAGGCTGTGGAAGATCACCTGCTCCAAGTGCGTGGTGAAGTCGCCGCCGCCCAGGCGATCGAGGGATCAACCGACACGCTGACCATCGTCGCAAGCTTCGTCGATGAAGAGGGCCGTCCCCTCGAGGGAGTCGAACTCGTCGCCACCTTTGTTGCCGAAACATCGACTGCCTTCGCAGACGCCAAGGGGACTGTGAAGCTGGAGCTAACCGGGAGCCAAGTGCGGGACAGCGCTTCTCGGGAGTTGAAGTTCGCCTTCAAGAGTCCCCGGACGGTTTCGACTCTGTACACCCACAAGGCTCCACTTGCGAAGGACACCCAGCTCGGCACGTTCACGCTCAGGGCGGGAGGGTCCGTAACCGGACGCGTGCTGGATGTGGATGGTCAGCCAGTCGAAGGAGCTAGTGTGTACTGCGCAGGGCCCGTTCAAGAACGTGGCTCGCCTGACTACGAGGTTCGGCGAATCCTAGGGAGCGTGCCCCAGTCCCCGGTTGCAACGACCGGAGCGGACGGGCGCTACATGATCCAGGGAGTTGCGGCGTCCACCTACTCCGTTTCGGCCTACTTCCGCGGGACGCTTCAAAGCATCGGCGAGCCCATTGCTCTTGGTCCTGAGCAAGTCGCGAAACAGGAAGACCTCGTCCTGCAACCCGTGCCAGACTCTGCTGTCATCAAGGGCAAGGTCTTCGAGGTTGATGGATCTCCCATGCGGGATGTGAATGTGGAGTCCTTGAGCCCCTCGGGGCAGCGCTCCTTGGCTAGCACTCGGACCAACGACCTCGGCGAGTTCACGTTGCCTGCATTGCCGGGAAGCTCCCAAGGAATTGTGGGCGGCCGCGAGGGTCTCGACGCGTTGTTCGCTTTCGACGTCAAGGCCGGAACACTCGACCTTGTGCTGCAGGATGTGAAGCGCAACAAGATCCGCGTGGAGGCTCGCACGGCCAGCGGCGAGAGCCTGGATCGATTTTTGGTCTCCACGAAGACCAAGAGTCGACGATCCACCATCAGCGGACCACAGGCATCCATCGACGGTCAAGGCATTGAACTGGTCGCTCCGAACGAAGAGTTCTTTGTGAACGTTCGCGCTGCAAACCTAATGGAGTTCCGCGCCGGTCCGTTCCTAGCGGCAGCACCGCCAAAGGTGGTCAATGCACTGTTGGAGCCGTATCCCTTGGTTGCTGGCCAAGTCCTATTCAAAGGCGCACCGGTCCCCGGCGCAGAGGTCGAATGGTTCTTGGCTACCTCCCGTAGCCATGCAACTCGCCTCGCCTGTGGGCTTCACAAGCTCTCTCAATACTCCTGGGGAAAGACCATGAGGGCGGACGAGGAGGGGCGATTTGAATTGGATCTATCTGGCGTCACGCAATACGGCGGAGGCTACGAGCACCTGTCCTTGCGTGCGAAGAGCGAAGGTTTCGCTTGCGGCCCTGAGCTTGCTTTCCAGCTCGCGCCGGGCGAGGACTTCGGCGAGCTTGTCCTGCAGGTGTCCGAACCCGGCGTGTTGGAAGGTCGCTTGATCACAACTTCTGATGAGGCGAGCCCTGAGTTGTTCGTCTCCATCTCGCGCGGTGACGACCGCATCCTGACCCAACAGGTAGACGCCGCAGGCAAGTACCGCTTCGAAGGGTTAGCCCCCGGATTGTGGCAAGCGGTCTCTCTGACCAAGCGCATGTCGATGCCGGAAGCGAGTCGTTCCTACGGCATACTTCGCGCCGAGGAAATCCCTTGGAGTTTTGAGATCCATGCGGGATCAACGACCCAGTTCGATCTTGACCTAGATCCTGTGGTTCCGGTTTGGCTGGAGTGCTCGGGCCAGTTCCGAGTGAATGGAGCCGCTCCCGTTGGCTGGTCATGGCAAATCATGCGCGACGGGGAGCTCCACAAGGCGGGAGCCTTCGACGCGAGTGGCCGGTTTGCCTTTCAAGGGGAGGTCACCGGTCAGGTTGAACTGTGGTTGCGGATGGAGTCCGAATCAGACTGCGGGGGCGCGGGGCACATGCAGGTGCTGCACCTAAGCGCCGGCAAGAATCAATGGAGCTACGATCTGCCCGCAGCGAGCCTACTGCTGACAGGCCTGCCGCTATCCAGGGGGGAATTCAGTGAGCGCACCCCGCTTTGGCATCTGAGCTGGGAGGACCCGATGCGCGGATTCTACTGGTCTTCAACGGTGTC
>CALCXM010000088.1 GCA_937905825.1 uncultured bacterium | reverse complement strand
GCGCACGCCCGGGCCTCCATCCAGGAGCTTTCCAGTCGCTACCAGGAAGCCGACCCGGACCACCTCGTGCGTCCGATCGAACAGCCGAGCGACGCAGCCAAGATCCCCACTCCCCCCGCCACGCCCCTCGACAAGGTCGAAGAGTCCAGCGACGAGGAGTTCGACGTGGTCGTCGAGGGCGAGATCGAGGACTTCAGCGACATCGCTCTCGAGGGCGAGCTCGAGGGCGAAGCCGAGATCGAAGTGAAGGAAGCCTAGGCTTCCTGCAGCGCACGCATGCGAGCCCAAGCGGCTCGCATCCCCACCCATCATCAGCGCCCCGCGCCGGCACTTGGTTCCTCGAGGCAACTGTCCCTTGGAACCAGCACCGACGCGGGGTGCTGGTGGTTTGGGTCAGCGCGAGGCGCGAACTCGCCATGCCAGCGCCGCCACGTTCACCTCGGAGACAGCGCGCCTACCATCCGGTGAAGTAGAAGAGAGGCCGCAGTTCTGCATCGAGATAGAGGCTCATGAGCTCCATGTCCCCTGGTCTGCCAAATCTCATCAGGACCAACCAACCATAGGTGCCCAGGTTTTCGGGAGCCGAGACCTTCTCAAAGGTCAATCGCCGTTGCCCAGGGATCTTGGTTAAGGCGAAGCGCTGAACCCTCTTGCCCTGGCGCCTGACTTCGATCAGTTGCTCGTCATCCGGACCCGTCTCGAGCAAACAGACCTCGTTGTCGAAGCCGATCGTGACTCGCTCCGCCACATTGCCCAGCTGCGTGCCGTCGATTCCAACGGGACGAAAGGGCCCATCGTCTGCGGTGTAGATCATGGCTGCGTAGTCGGCATCCCTGCCTAGGAGGTTCCCGAACCAATCAGCGAGCGTTTTCAACGCCCGTTGGTTCTTGGCTCCAGCTCCTGGGGAAAACTGGAGCTTGGGTCCATGCGCGTGCTCCGTGAGGATCGCGACAGCGCCGTTCGCAAGAGCACAGTCGTCCTCATCCCAGCTTGCGTCTGCCCAAAGCGGCGCAAGCGCATGCATGGCGATAGGAATCACCGGATGCCCGTGCACCTCGGGGTTCTCATCGGACTCCGACACTGGTTCGCCACCGAATTGCGCCATCACCTTCTTGGTTTCATCGAGCACCGACTTCGTCGTCATGAACATCTCCGCGGCTTTCTTGACGGTTTCTGCGGTGTGGCGCGCACCGGGCTTGACCCCAGAAAAAGCAGGAACCGATTCCCAAAACGGTGCGGCCAGGAAAGGCTCGAGACTTGGCCAGGCCGGAGCGTGAAGCTCTAGGGACATGCGCCGGACTCCAAGCCCGGCCCCCTTCGCTTTGAGTCCGATGAAGCCCTTGGGGTTGATTCCTTCCAGTCCGAGCAGGGGCAACTGCCCCTCGAGAACGCGCACGCCATTCAGCTCCACGCGCAAGGATTCTCCAACCAACTGCACTGCTAGAGCGTTCCACTCACCCGGCCGCTGCGCGCTGCTTGCACGGAGCGCGAGTTGATCCTGGAACGAGTTGGTCGTTTTCGAGAGTGCAGAACCCGTCGCCACCAGCGGAATTTCGACGCCGACTCCGTCCTCTATGCCCGAACCCTTTGCTCGCAACAGAAGAGCTGCCCCTGACCCCGCAGGTGCCTCGTACTCGAGCCGCAGGGTGAAGTGATCCGCTTCTTCAGCCGAGTGCATCCAGTCGCCTGCTGCGCTGGAGCGCAGAGCCTCCCCGACCACCTCCCAATTCTCTGTTGGACCTTTCCAAGCCGACAGGGCTGAGGTCGAGATGGAGGCGATGTCGTCAGAGGCCGCATGTTCAAACAGCCGAAGGCTCTCCGCATGGGCGATCTCCCTGACCTCGATGTCTCGCCACTGGATCTCTCCCCGGTAGCCCACGAGCTGCAGATGTCCTGAAGCGGGCAGTGGTGAGTTACGGCCTTGTTCGTTGTCGACTTCAACATGGTCTTGAACAAGCACATCATTCAGCCACAAGGAGAGGCGCGTCCCAACCAAGACCAGACGAAGATCGTTCCATTCCCCACGAGGTTTGTCCGCGATGACAGAGGGCGAATGGCCCGGCGTCCAAGCCGCGTTCGATGAAAGCCCGCCGCTTCCCTTGTAGCCAGCGTAGAGCTTGCCCCTTTCGTTCAGCGTCCCGAAGGCAATGCTTGGGTGGGACAATGTCTCCGTATCCCAAAAATCCAGCATGGCCCTGGCGCGCAACGAAACGCCCCCATAGGCCCCTTCTTCCAACTTGAACTTCATCTGCAATTCGAAGTCCTTGAACGATTCAATGCTGGTCAATCGCAAGCGCGATCCTTTCGTCGAAAGAACCCCGTCCTTCGAGGTCCACTCCTTGGCAAGTTGCTCAGCGTGCCGCCCTTGCATCCCAGAGCTGTCCGCCTCCCCCAGCAACTGGTGCTCTTCCCAGCCGCATCCCCACCAGCCGCCTAAATCGGACTCGTGCAGGAGAGGTCGAAAGGTGTTCGCCTCCTCTTGAACAGCGGGCAGTGAAGTGACTGTCGACGCGAGGCAAAGTGCCAGCAACATGGCATGGATCATGAGTCGTGCTCTTCTTTTCAGCGAGTGAATGCGCAGCGGGATGGACGCCCCCCATCAAGTCAATGTGGCCAGGCATGAGCCGCCTTCCCACCTTAAGCCTCCCGGGGCGCGCCAGGATCACGAGCGTTCGTAAACCCAGGAAAGTTCAAAAAGCGGTATTGCACGCGGCCTGCAAGAACGGCTCGTAAGAGTGCCCCATCGAAGGCAGCATACGCGATCTCCCAACAGCTTCCGCGGAGATGATGCTGCACTCTTCGGAAGCGGACTCGCGGGCGGTGAGCGATACCGTAGCGGGACCTCAGTTCGGGATCACGATGCGGGTCGTTTTGCCGGCGCGGACGGTCACGGGCACTCGCGGGGTGAGTTCCTCAAACTGGTCGTCGGGGTATTCTTCGAACCAGGCGTCGTCCAGATCGGGTGAGATCTCCTCTGGGCGATTCCAGCGCCGGAGGACGGCGAGGTAGGAGCCCGGGAGGAGGTCGGACAAGACCGTGGGCGCGCTGCCCTTCAAGTCCAGGACACGGTAGCGGCGCACGAGGTCCGTCTCGCCGTCGGGAAAGAGCCAGAGGAGGCAGTTGTCGTCGAGCTCGGACCCCAAGGCGTCTGGGATCGTGGCTTCGAGGGCGGCGAGGACGGGGACCTCAATCATGAGCTCGGGGACGAGCCCGTTGTGCTCGATGGGACGAATGACACCGTGCACCCGCGCGTCGATCACCAGTTGGGTCCCTGGAAGATCGCGCAATAGGTAGCTGCCCAGCTCCAGCTCCTTCCCGCGGCCGAGGGATCCCAGGACCCCGTTCGGTTCGCGTGCGTAGATCCTCGCCCGTACAGGATGGCCCGCCTTGTCGGCGACCCGCACGAGGACGTCGTGACCTCGCTCAAGACGAAAGAGCACTGGCGACTCATTCGTGGGGACCGGCAAATCCACGACGGAGAGCGTGGAGTAGCCCGGTGCGCTCGCCGTGAAGGACACGGTCGAATCGAAGAGGCCACGGATGGTGAAGCTGCCGTCTTGCTCGACGCCCATAGAGCTCGATAGTTGTGTCTTGCCGGCCGGGGGGAAACGCCTCGAGATGTTCGCCCGGTGGACAGGATCGCCCGCCTCGTCGACAATCCGGCCGCGAAACTCCCACGACCCCTCCCCGAGAACAACCTCAAGGATCCTCCACTCCCCGGTAGCGAGCGGCAGGATGTCGCGCTCCTCCAAAACACTTCCCGAACGGGCCAGGATCCGCAACCCCATGGGCAAACCTGGAAGAAGGTCATTGGCGATGACGCGACCGTCCCGTGCACTCATGCCCAAACTCCCGGGCGAATCGCCTTCTTGCTTCCACCGGTACGTGCTGCAGCCGGACGCCACCAGCCCGAAGATCGAGGCCGGAAACTGCTCCCCGCCGCGGACCGGATGTTGACTCGCGCTGAGGTACGCTCTCACGCCCTTCAAGGGTTCGCCATCCTCCGCGAGCAGGCGCAGCTCAAGGCCCGCCCCTGGTTCCATTTCCACTTTCAGCGTCTCCGGTACTTGTTCTAGAACCGGAATCGTCTGCACTTGGAAGCCGACCGCGTAGAGCACGATCGGCGCCCCCCCGGGCACGACTCCACGCAACGAGGTGCGCCCCATCGAATCGCTCGGTTCACTGATCGGCAAGGAAACGTTCATCCCAGCGACCGCGCCTTGGATCGGTTCCCCCAACCCGTCCGTGAGAATCAGCTGCACGCTGTGCGTGGTTTTGGGATCGACGATCGGCACATCACCGAGATCCCAGTCCTGCGTGATCTCACGAGGCTCGAGTTCGACCCGGCGACTCAGACGGTCGTCGAGGGTGGTGAGATGCAGGTACCCGCCCTCCACGACTGAGTCTTCGAGAGGCAGCCGAAAGTGGCCATCGCGGTCGGTACGGAGCTGGATGTAGCCAGGGAACGCCGGGGGGCTCCCGTACTCGATGGAACCATTCAGACTGACGTCTGCGATTGGAACAACCTCTCCGTCACGGATGTCGACCACCCGGCCTCTCAGGGCCAAGCGCTTCGTGACTTCGACCCGCAGCTGCACTTGATGCTCATCCAAATGCAGACGCCAGGGCGCCCAGTCGGACTCGATCAGAGACCGGTCTAGCAGTTGGTAGTCATGGGGAAAGTCGAGGTCTCCAGACCACCCGGGGGGCAAGCCCTCGAAGCGGAAGAAGCCCATGTCATCGGCCCGTGTGGGAATCAGCTTCCAATGAGTCGGAGAGACTCCCAGGTCCCGTGCCGATGCGCCCAACTCCTTCTCGAAGTCGAGCAGGGCCCCGTCCGCGATAGCGATCAGCGGGATCCGTTCCACCGGCCGCTCGCCGTCCACCACGACCTGACCAGAGAGGACAGTTCCGGGGTGCAGCGTTAGGTCGTGGGCGCCCGGCGCGAGGGAGACATCGTGAACCTGTGCGGGCCAAGCCTCAGCGATGGCGAGAACCTTCGCCGCTCCCTCCTCTTCCAGCTCCGGAGCGAAGCGCCCCTCGGCATCGGTTTCGCCCCGGGCTAGAACCGCTCCGTCGCGACAGAACAGCAGTTCGACCTTCCCAAGGGGTTCCCCATCGGGGTGCAGCACCATGTAGTGCGGGCCCTTGGGCTTTGCTTCGTCGAGCACAGCGACCCTTTCGGACTCGACCTCCGCGGGTGCCGCGAGCTCTGGTAGGCTTGCTTGCGCTCTCCCCACGTCATCGCCTGGGGCAAGCGGCAGCGCGCCCAAAGTACGCTCTGCTTGCGCAGCCCTCGGGGAAGGGCGAGCACCCCCCGAAAAGAACCAGCCGGTCACCATCAATGCGACCACAGCCACCCCGACACCCACCGTCCATAAGGCCTTCGACATCAGAATCCCTCCAAGGATCTTGCCCAACACGATCGTTTCCTTCGCCCCTCGGCCCTCGAGGACCAAAGGCGCCAGTGCGCGAACCCAGCCCTCTTCGCCTTCACCTAGCTCCTGCTCCAGCCGCTTGCGAAGCCGACCGAGAGCACGAGACAAACGCTTTCGCACGGCCCCGTGAGTCTCTCCTCGCTGCTGCGCGATCGCCTGGCACGAGAGGCCGTCCATGTAGCGCAGCAAGACCGTCGTTCGCTCGGGCTCGGCAAGTTCCATGACCGCTGCTACCACGCGCTGCTGCAACCCGCTGCGGGCCACCACGTCGCTCGTTGATGGCTGAGCCTCGTCCTGCGCCACGGCCCGTTCACGCCACTGGCGCCTATCTTCGGACTGACGATCCTCGCGCGCCATGGAACGCACCACACGGGCCAGCCAAGCGCTCAGGCTCGCACCCGTCCTTCCCCGCGGAGGTCGCTCGAGGGCCCGCACCCAGGCCGCTTGAGCCACATCATCCGCCCGGCCGGGATCGCGCACCAGCTTACGAGCCAGGGCCTGCACCCAAGCCATGTTCTCGAGCAGCTCTCGCTCGCTGATGGCGTGTACGGATGGATTGGTCATACAAGAAAGTAGAGGACAGTAACCACTGGAGTGTGACAGGCCGTTTGGATTCTTGTAGAGCGAGCAGGCGGGAAAACTTGCGCGAGGGAAGCGAAGCGCGTCTCCCGGGCCAGCCGGTGGTCAGAGGGAAGCCTTGCCGCAAGCCATGCGCAGAGGAGGCCTGCGACTCCCTCCGTTCGTTCGGAGAATCCCTGCAACGGGATGTTCTTGTTCCTCTGACTTCCATGCCGAGCGTCCATCCGACCTTTGAACGTGAGACACTTGCCTTCACTTTCCTTTCCGATCGACCTTAGCCGTTATCGTCAGGGTCGAGAGCGAGTCCACTCCTCAGATTGGAATGGGCTTGCTCTGGCCTTGCCAAAGTGAACTCAGCAAGCACGGCCGTCTAGCTCACCGGGGAACGAGGTGGTAGGTCGCGATGGAACCATCCCTTGAGTCGAAAGCTTTGAGGGTCTTCCCCCCATCCAGCAATCGAGCATTGTCACGCCCGAAGTAGACGGACTCTCCCTCGGGAAGTTGGACCTTCCTGCAGTCGAGCGTGGTCAGGTCCATTTCGTACAGGTCGGTCGAGCGCGGCGGCTCGGAGTACCTCGGCGGCATATGGTCGAAGAGCAGCCGTTGTCCCTCGAAATCGAATCCGCCGATCCCATGATCAAGCGGGGGCGGGAGGTCGATGGTGCGGATCAGTTTCCCAGGAGGGGAGACGAGGTGAATGCGAAAGGCCGTCGCGGGAGCTCCCGATCCGACACAGGTCGGGCGGAACTCGTTTCCATCCAGGATGGCCAGGGTCCCGCTCGAATCGACCTTCACGCTCCGGACGGAATGGATCAGGAGGGGATCCCCTTCAAGATCAATGACGGGTCCGGCGGGCTGCAGGTTTCTGTCCAGGAAATGCACCACTCGTCCCCGCTCTCTCCAGTACCCCCTTCCGTTGCGAGGAAGTCGCGCCCTGGAAAACGAAGGGTCTCGGGATCTTCACTTCCTGCTTTTCGCCAGAGCCGGTAGCCGTGATATTTGGCGGGCACCGTGCGATCGCTGCCGGGCAAGAACCAGAGCGAATCCGCCTGATCACCGACAAAGCAACCGTAGGACACGCGCCGCCAATCCCCATGGCCCGCGGGCGCGTTCCACTCTCTTTGCTGGGAACCGTCTGGGCCAAAGAGCCGGATGCTGCGATCCGATCCACGCTTCAGAACCAGGCTCCCATCCTCTAGGAAGCGCAAGGATCTGAGGATGAAGCGCGTCCCGCTCGGTAGCTCCAACGAAACCTTGCTGACGAATTGCCATGACTCGAGCACTTCATCCGCCGGGGACTGAGGAAGAAGCGGCGGGGCTTGCGGTTCTTGCTGGGTGGCACCGAGCAACCCGAGAAGGACGAAACAGAGAGTGATCATGATCGCTGGGGCACTAGCCGGATGGGGTGAGAAGGCCGATCTCCTTGCCGCAGTCACCACTAGGGGCTGCAATGGGCGTACCTAAACACCCCCATAACGGAGACCGACCATGACACAGCCTACAGTGAACCAACTCCCCCGCACAATCGGATTTGATCTCGGCGCCAAGGCCAGTGCGTACTGTGTGCTCGGTGGCGCTGGGACGGAGATCGACAGTGGCTCGATCCGGATGTCCCCCAAGCGGGTCCGGCAATTTTTCACCGAGCAGCCATGCAGTCGCGTGATCATCGAAGCCAGTGGGTCCTCCCGCTGGACCGCCAAGATCGGAATGGAACTCGGACACGAGGTGATCATCGCCAACCCACGAAAGCTCCATCACATCACCAAGAGCTACACCAAGTCGGATGGCAACGATGCCTTCCGGCTTGCGGATCTCGGCCAGGTACGGCCGCGCCTGCTTTCACCCGTACGCCTTCGAAGTGACGAGGCCCACTATGGTCGCATGCACCAGCGAGTGCGCGCCCAACTCGTGGAGACTCGGACGGCACTCGTCAACTGCGTTCGCGGATGGGCTCGCTCGCTTGGACACGCCCTGCCGACCTGCTCGACCAAGGTCTTCTCCAAGCGTGCGCGAGCGGCACTTCCCGCCCAAGCGCTAACGATCCTAACTCCTCTTCTTGAGCAACTAGAGACCTTGGGTGAGCACCAAGCGGAATGCGACCGCCAAACTGAGCGCCTTGGCCAAGACGTCCTCCCTGCAGCAAGTATCCTTCGCCAAGTCGCTGGAGGCGGCCTCGTCTTGCGCGGAAGCAGGATGTCCACGGTCCGGGGGATTTCGGTCGTGAGCCCGTGGCGTTCCAAAGCAGTCACCAATCCGATGACAGCCTGTGGAACTCTCATCCCCACCAGTGCCAGGTCGGGATCCCCCATCGGAGGTGCATTTCCTAGCCGATAGACCCCACGACCGACACGGACGAGCAGACCCTCTTGCGTGAGGCGGGTAAGCACCATGCGGTGGATACTTAGGTCGTCGAGGTCCCGAGGACGAACCAGACTCCGTCGGCGAGCTAGCTCGAGAACACGCTCTCTGCCTGTGCCGGTGGGCTTCGAATTTGATGAGCGACTCGCCATCCTGGGACGTTACGTTTCTACAGCATCCAGGCACAAGTGCCCACAATATGCAACTTGGTGTTGATCACTCGCGTTCGAGCTGGCGAGCCACACGCCACACGCTCTTTTCGACCCGATCGAAAGCCAACGGGTCCAGGAAAGTCGATTTCGGTCGAGGTAGGGTGCTCGCAGGAGGGCGGGGTTCCGACGGCATGTCTCGGCCCAGCAACAATGGAGGGCCGTGCCGGATGGCGAGCTGCCGTTGGTACCGAGAGTTCCCCAGCTAGCGGGATGCTAGGTAGGACACACCCCACACGGTGCTCGCTCGGCCACTACTAGCAAAAGACATTCACGCGACCCCTTCCGAGGCCGTCGGACTCCGACTGCGAAAAAACCGTCGGAGGTTCAGACCGCGCTCTCGTCCGCCAGCGCTTCCCGGCGGCCGCGGTCGACGTCGACGAGGGCCAGCAGCATTGCGCCTACGGCGAAGAAGCCGAGGAGCGGGAGGACGGCGGAGCGTAGTTCGCCGCCGAAGGCCAGGACTTGGGCGAAGAGCAGGGGGCCGAAGATGCCGGCGAAACGGTCGAAGACGGCAAAGAGGCCGAAGAACTCTCCGGACTTGGCGGCCGGGATCATGCTTGAGAAGAGCGACCGGCTGAGGGCTTGGGTGCCCCCTTGGACGAGAGCGATGGCGATCGCCATGGCGAAGAAGTCTTGGGCGTCTTCGAGGCGGTAGGCCATGAGGACCACAACTCCGTAAATCATGAGGCCCGCCATGACGGAACGCTTCGCGCCAACTTTCGAGGCGATGAAACCGAAGAGCACGGTGCAGGGGACGCCGACGAATTGGACGAGTAGAATCGCCAGCATCATCTGGCCGGACTCGAGCTGCAGCTCCTTGCCGTAGATGCCCGCCATGCGAATGATGGTCAGGATGCCGTCGTTGTAGATCAGAAAGGCCAGCAGGAAGAGGGCGGCTTGCTTGTAGCGCAGGAGGTCGCGAATCGTTTGGCGCCAGCTACCGAGGGCGGCGACGAAGGAACGGCCGGGGGAAAGCCGTTCCGAGACCGCGAGAACCTGCGGCTCGCTCACGCGCTTCAAGAGTGGAATGGAGAAGAGCATCCACCAGACGGCGACGGCCACGAACGAAATGCGTGTGGGCAGGGAAGAGTCCGCGGCGCTCAAGCCTTCGCCGCTGGGAAGTCCGAACCAGGAGGGGTTCAAGATCATCGCCAGGCTGAAGGCTAGCAGCAGTCCCCCACCCAGATAGCCGAGAGCGAAAGACGACGTGGAGAGTTGGTCCACCTCGTCCGACTTGGCCACGTGCGGCAAGAGTGCGTCGTAGAACACAAAGCTGCCGGAAGCGCCCACGTTGGCGAGCAGGAAGAGTCCGGCAGCCAATTGCCAATCGCCGGGACCGATGAAGAACATGCCCGCGCAAGCCAAGGACCCGAGTGTGGCGAAGCCCAGCAGCAGAGCCTTCTTGCAAGCGGCGCGGTCCGCCACGACGCCGAGCAGGGGAGCGACCAAAGCGATGATCACAAGCGCTGCGGTGGTGGCCCATGCGTGGACCTCTGTGGCGCTGCGGCCTCCTTCGCCGGCGTAGGCCACCTTGGCGAAGAAGATCGGGAAAACCGCCGTGACGATCACGGTCATCATGGCCGAGTTGGCCCAATCGTACATGGCCCAGGCACGCAGCTCGGGTCGCTGCAAGGCCAAGCGTTGAAGCATGGAACGACCGCCACTCATTGGCTGATCTCCTGGGGGCTGCTCACCTGGGGGCTGCTCACCACGGGCCCGCTCATCCGAGCAAGCGGGCAAAGATCGACACGGCACTCCACAGGCGGTTGCCCGCTTGTTGCACGACGGCGCAGCGCTCCGAGTCGAGCACGCCGTCCGTGGCGATCACGTTGCGACGAATCGGCAAGCAGTGCATGAAGTGAGCGTTCGCGGTGCGCGCCATCTTGGTTTCGTCCACGCGCCAGTCGGGTCGCAGGTCGGCTGCTGGGGACGCTTGCTCAACGGGCAGGCCGTAGGAATCCAGGCGCCCCCAACTTTTGGCGCAAACGACGATGGCGTCGTCCAGGGCGCCCAGCGGATCCGCGCTCTCTTCCAAGCTTCCGCCCCGCGCTGCGCAACGTGCGGCGGCGGCCCCCATCACCTCGGGACACAGGCCGTAGCCTTCCGGTCGCGCGACCGTGATGCGCATGCCTAAGTCCGCGGCGGCCAAGAGTTGTGAGTGTGGTGTCGCAACGGGCAAAGCCTTTGGATGCCATGCCCAAGTCAACACGTAACGCTTGCCCTGGGGCTTGCCCCCGGTGAGTTCGAGCAAGGTCGCCATGTCCGCCAAGCCTTGGCAGGGATGGAACGCATTCGACTCCAGATTCACCACGGGGACCTGGGCGTTGTCCGCGAGCGCGTGCAGGAAGCGATCCTTGGAGAGCTCTTCCCAACTCGCACCGGCTTGCCCCGCTTGGCTGCCGCCGCTCATCTTCTCCGCCTTGCGAATGCCGATGCCGTCGCAGATCTGCGAGAGCACCGGGCCGAGTTCTTTGACGTGCTCTTGGGTGTCTTCGTCCATGGTCACCCCTTCACGGTCCTCGAACTGCCAGGTTTGAGTTCCGGCGGCCAGGGCGCTGGCTTGTCCGCCCAAACGAGCCATGGCCGCTTCGGAGGAGAGGCGCGTGCGCACCGAAGGATTGAAGAAGAGCAAGCCCATCAATTGCCCGCTGAGATCGGGCGCGTCTAGCAAACGTCCGCGACCGCAGGCCTTGTAGGTGAGGGCCGTCTGCGCGAGGCTCACGAGTTCTTCGCTGGACCAGTCCAGGGGACTCAAGAAGTGGCGGGGTTTCATGGGACCCTTGTAGCGCTCCGGGGCCGCGGGCGCACGTCTTGCGTGGTTTGAATTGCTGGAAGTCGCAGCCACTCCTGCGCGAATCCCCCGGGTGCGGGTGCGCTCGGGGCTTAGTCACCCAGACGCGTCACTCCCGAGCCTTCAAACTGGAAGGGGAAACGCCGGACAACTGCGCCCTTCGAGAACAGCACCCACTCTCGGGCTGTTTCGCTGACGAGGTAGTGCTTCGAACGGCCGGCCACCAACGCGCCGCGCTCCTCCAACCGTTCACGACCGGGACTGCGCAGGATCAAGGGCAAGCCCTGGCCCTTGCCGTCGAGCAAGCCAAAGTGATCGGCGAGTTGCGGGTCGTCCAACTCGAAGACAACCGGCAAGGCGCGCTCCATGAAGATGCTCGGCGGAACGCCAGAAGCGGAACAGGTCACGGTTTGACTGATCCAACCATCGCCAGTCAAGCGCAACTCCAGGGAGTCCAAAACGAGTTCCCCTAGGAAGAACCCACCGTTTGCGTCGGACACCACCGGCGCGTGGGAGTGCATGCTGGTCAAGGCGCTCTCTTCGTTCAAGCCGACTCGGAAGGCAGAGCACCATGCGCTGACTTGCACACCGACTGCGGGTTCCCCAGCGGAGTTCAGCAACTGGCTGGCGACCGCTTGACGCCCGGCGCTGGCCTCGAAGGTCAGTGTCTTGTCGAGGGTGCCCGCGGGGATTGGTGCTGTGACCTGGCGCCCCATGCTGGTCGGGTCAAAGAGCACGAGGGAGTACTCCTTGCGCGCCAGACCCTCCACTTGGAAGCGCCCTTGCTCATCCGTCCGCACCTTGGACCAACGCAGTCCTTTGCCCGGCTTGCCGCTCGCCAAGTCCTCGAGCACTTCATAGCGCAAAACCCGTGAACGCAAGGTGGGGCTGCCGTCCTGAGCGCGACTCAGAACGCCGGAGAAGTCCCCGTCAAAGGAGAACACCGTGGGCTCGGCGAGGTACACGAACAAACCGCGCAGGGCATTGCCTTCGGCATCTTGCACGCGACCCGTGATTTCCAGGGGCTGGGTTTCGAGCTGTAGCAGGACGGGCTCACCGACGTTGCCGACTTGTGCGATGGAAGGTCCGTAGCCCGTGGCCCAGGCGCTCACTTGTTGCGAGTGCGTTTTGGCGGAAGCATCGACGCGCGTAGGGAAGCGAAACTCACCGGCTTCATCCGTGCGGGTCACGCGGCCCTCGAACGCCACGCGGCATGCAGCCAGCGGCTCGCCTGTCGGGGACTCCACCCGTCCCGTCACGTCCGCGTCCGTGGGCACGGGCCGGGCCAACACAAGTTCAAGCTGTCGCGCTTCCCCGCTCGGACGCAACCTGGCCAAGTCTTCAAAGCCCTCCGCGCTGACTTGCAGAGAGGAACCGGGCAAGTCGATGGCCACCCCCAAGTCAAAGCGTCCATCGTCGTCGCAGACTTCAAAGCGCAGGTCCAAGGCCTGCTTCTCAGCGCGACCGCCCGCGCCAAAGAGGATGTTCGAAGGAGCCAAGACGGCCACCTCCGCGCCCCAAACCGGCGCACCGGATTCATCCACAACGCGCCCCGACAAGTGGCTGCCCTTGACAACGACAACCTGCAAGTCCTGGTCCGCTTCCCCAGCGCGGGCTTCCCCCGCCAAGAGCGTGACGTAGCCTGCCCCCATGGCGCGCACGGTGCCGAGCCCCTGCGCGCCGCTGAACAAGAAGGAACCGTCGGCTCCAGAGATAGCGATGGAGACTCCCGTGGATGGATTGCTACGTCCCTCGAAGGAAAGCACGAGCCCCGGCACGGGGCGGCCGAGTTCGTCCACCACGATTCCGCCGAGCGGGTAGTCCGTAGGTGCCTCGGGAATTCCAGGGCCCGCACGCGCGCCGCTCGAGTTTCCCGCGGGCACAAGCTCACGGGCGACCTGCTCCTCCTGAGTTTTCGTTGCACTGCCTGTGATCAAGCCCTCCACGGAATCGATTGGAGTCAGCGCCGCCGTCTGTTCAAGCAGCGCTTGCCTGGGGCCTTTTAAGCTGTGCCACCCGAACCAGGAAAGCGCCCCGAGCAGCGCCATGCCCGCCAAGAGTTTGACCAAGGGCAGCAGGGGAACCATGGGAATCCCTGGACTGGCAAGCGGCGTCCCCAGGAGCGGCGCCAGGTTGTGCAACCAAGCCTTGCCGTCCCCCCCCGCTTGGCGGTCGAGGTCTTCCCGCAACTTGCTGAGCCCGCGGGCCAAGCGCGTCTTAACGCTCGAGAGCGGCATCTCCAAGCGCGCACCAATTTGCGTGGGCGTCAGTCCATCGAAGTATCGCAACAAGAGCACATCCCGATAGTGCTCCGGCAATTCCGTCAGAGCTTCCACCACATGCTTGTGGGCCGTCACTCGCTCAAACACTTCGTAGGTCGAAGAGATCGCTTCGGGCCGCGCACTCTGTTCCTCGCGCCAAGAGCGCGCTCCCTCCGAGCGAGCACGCTCGCGCACCAAGTTGCGCAAGACCGTGCTGAGCCAAGCGCGCATGGTCTGAATGCCTCCCGGCGCTTGCTGCAGCGCCACCACGCAGGCCTCCTGGGCCAAGTCCTCGGCCAGCTCCGGATCCCCCACCAAACGCATGGCGAGCCCTCGAACCCAAGTCTGGTGTTCGAGCAACTCCTTCAGTTCACGGCCTGTTGATCGGGCTTCCACGGTGTTTGAGATGCAGCGCGGGCCCCCCGGGACTCAGGGGATCTGCGCTTCTTTGAAGGAATTCTAACCCCGGCTCAACCTCGATTCTTTCGCTCTTCTGAGGGGATTTCCGTGAGTCCTCCTGCGAGCCAGATGCATCTCCCTAAGTGACGGTCGGCGAAAGACGCCGAACCGAAGCGCGGCTCGCCAACAGCCACAGGCCGCAACAACTCAACCTCCATAGGAGCCTCCATACGATGCTAATCACTTCCCTCCTGCTTGCCTCTTGCTTGATCCCAGCCTCCGAAGCCAACATCGAATGGGCCAGCGGTTCGTTCATGACCACCGTCGGAAAAGCGCGGGCCGCTGACAAGCCCGTGATGATTTACTTCTGGAGCAACCAGAGTGAACAGTGCCGATCCCTTTGGGACAACACGCTCTCCAAGCCGGACGCAGCGGGCATTCTCGACGACTTCACCATGTACAGCGCGGACACGGGAACCGATGCAGGCTACAAGTTGGTGGAGCAGTTCCACATCAGCACCCTGCCGACGCTGCTGGTGCTCGATGCGGAGGGTCAAGCCAATGACGTGATCCTGGGTGCCATCAACTTGCCCAACCTGGCGAGTGAGATCCAGCGCATCGAAAGCGGCGAGGGCACCTTGAGCACCCTGCGCGCCGCTGTCGAGAACACTCCCACGGACATCGAGCTACGCGGCAAGTTGACGGTCAAGTTTGGCGACCTAGGCATGCACGAGGCCTTCGCCCTGGAGCGCACCAAGATCTACAGCATGGACCCGCAATTCGCCCACGCCACCACCGCCGAGTTCCGCGTGCGCGAGATCCAAAAGGAGATCGAGCAGGCCGCCGGGGACGAGGGCGCGTACGAGTACAAGCCGCTGATCAGCTTCATCAAGGGAATTGAGCACAAGAACGTCAAGTACACCAGCTGGGCCTGGATCGCTTCCGTCGCCGACTACAAGGAAGACTCCGCCAACGCACGCGGCGCCCGGGTCGCCATGTGGGAGAACGTCCCCGAGACTTCCGTGGCTCGCGACGGCTTCATGCTGTCCCAGTACTTCTACGGCTTGCGCGAAGAGCTCAGCAAGAAAGAGAAACGCTTCGCCTTGCAAGTCGCCCAGGACACCCTGGCCGCGGTGGAAGCTTGGTCGGTCAAGAACACGTCCAGCGCAGCGGGCGCGGATGGTGAGGTCGCCCAAGCGTGCCCGGCCGATTGCTACTGCGCAGATTGCGTCGAAGGCTGCGTTGGAGAGGGCGAACGCCTGGCCGAGCGCAAGCTCTACGTGGCCCGCGCTTCGGAAAACTTGGCGTTGATCTTGAAGATGAACGGCAAGCGTCGCGACGCCCTGGCCGCCATCGAGCGTTCCATCGAACTGGATCCGGAGAACGAGGCCTACCTCACCAGCCGGGCGGTGATCAAGGAGCGCGGCTAAACGCTTCTTGTTCGGGGGCTGAGGCAGAGTCCGCTTCCTCCCCCATCAACCGACGACTCAGCGAGCCTTCCTGGCCTCGCTGAGTCGTCGGCGTTGGCGTTTGGAGAGGACTTGGGGTCGCTGCCTAGAATCCGCGAAGTCGGTCGCAGCTCGGCTGGCGTGGATGCGCTAGATTGGCGGGCCCCATGATCCTCCTGCTCGACAACTACGACTCGTTCACCTTCAACCTGTCCCAGCTCATCGCTGGCTTTGGCGTGTCGGTTGAAGTCGTGCGCAATGACGCGTGCAGCGTCCGGGAACTGCTGGCACTGCAGCCGCAAGCCGTGGTCCTTTCCCCGGGTCCCGGTCGTCCACAGCAAGCGGGCGTGCAGAATGACTTGATTGGGGCCCTGCCCGACGCCATCCCCCTGCTCGGTGTTTGCCTCGGACACCAGGCCTTGGTGGAGACCATGGGTGGAGAACTCCTGGTGCAAGCGCAGCCCGTCCACGGTCGCGCCTCGCTCGTCACCCACGAAAACAGTCGGCTCTTGGCGGGCTTGCCCTCGCCCTTCAAAGCGGCGCGCTATCACTCCTTGCACGTGAACCCTGCGCGCATGCCCGCGGACTTGCATGCGGTCGCATGGACTGCGGACGGAACCGTCATGGCAGTGGAGCACCGGCAACTGCCGCGCTTTGGCGTGCAGTTTCATCCGGAGTCGATCTTGATGGAGGGCGGCGAGCGCCTGATGGCGAACTTCTTGGCCATCGTGAAGGACCCACAAGCCGCCCCAACAGGCCTGGTTCTCTGAGTCCACCCTCCCGTTCCCTGCCGCCCCTGCCCATCGACGCGGTGATGCCGGAGTTGTTGGCTGCCATCGCCAAGTCCAACAACGTCTTGCTGCGCGCGCCCACGGGAGCGGGCAAGACCACACGAGTGCCCGGTGCCCTGCTCGACCAGGGCTTTGCGGAAGGGGGCGAGATCCTCGTGCTGCAGCCCCGACGTTTGGCGGCGCGCGCCTCCGCACGGCGCACGGCCAAGGAGCGCGGCGTGGTGCTCGGCAAAGAAGTCGGCTACCAAGTGCGCTTCGACAACAAGCGCAGCAGCGAAACGCGCATCACCTTTATGACCGAGGGTGTGTTCTTGCGCCGCTTGCAGCACGACCCTTTCCTCGAAGGAATCAGCGTGGTGCTCTTCGATGAGTTTCACGAACGGCACCTGGACACGGACTTGGCCTTGGCCATGGCGCGCAAGGTGCAGTTGGAGGTGCGTGAAGACCTCAAGCTCGTCTTGATGTCGGCCACCTTGGACCTAGAAGGCTTGCAGGAATTCCTGGGGAACCCGCCTCTCGTGGAAAGCGAAGGCCGCGGCTTTCCCGTGGAGATTCGTTACCTGACACCAGCGGAACGGCCCCTGCGCGGGGAACTGCAAGCGGAGGACATCGCGCGCTTCGTGGCCCGCGCGCTCAAGGAAACCGATGGAGACGTGCTCGTGTTCTTGCCCGGCGTCGGTGAGATCCGGCGCCTCGCGGAATTGCTCGAAAGGCCCCTCAAGCAGCAAGGGCAGCACTTGATCGAACTCTACGGGGACCTCTCGCCGGAGGAGCAAGACCAAGCCTTGGAGCAGCGCGCAGGACGCAGCGTTTTCCTCGCTACCAACGTGGCGGAGACTTCGATCACTCTGCCCAAGGTCACCGCCGTGGTCGACAGCGGTTGGATGCGTGCGCAAAAGTTCGACCCAGCCCACGGGCTCGACCGCTTGGTGCTCTTGCCCATCTCGCGCGCCAATGCGGATCAACGGTCGGGCCGAGCGGGGCGCACGCGGCCCGGGGTCGCCTACCGTTTGTGGACGAGTCAGGAGGAGCGCGCGCGTCCTGCGCAGACTCCACCAGAGATCCGCCGAGTTGATTGCACCGGAGCTCTCTTGCAACTGGTGACTTGGGGCGAAGCCCACCCGCGCGCCTTCCCTTGGTTGGAAGCGCCGCCCGTCAGCGCTTCAGAAACAGCCCATCAGTGCCTGGAACTCTTGGGCGCGATTGAAGTCGCGCAGGATGGCTTTTGTCGTTTGACGGAATGTGGCGCCGAGCTTTCCAGGATGCCCGTGCATCCGCGCCTGGCACGCTTGATTCAAGCGGGCGCCGCCCGCGGCGTGGCGCGCGAGGCAGCCCTGGGCGCTGCCCTGCTTTCCGAACGTTCCCCCTTTCGACGGGAAGGGCGCCGCAACTCCACCTGGGCCGGTTCCGTGGACTCGGACTTGATCGACGGCGTGCGCGCACTCGATGAATTCGAACGTTCCGGTCAACGGGTCAGCGACGCAGGCGAACTCAGCCCGATCGCCGCCAAGAGTCTCTTGCGGCTCGCGGACAAGCTAATGCGCAGCGCCCCCAAGCAAGCGCCGGAGAATCCCAAGATGGAATGGGACGAAGCTCTGGCGCGCGCCCTGCTGGAGGCCAACGGAGATCGACTGGCACGCCGTCGTGGGCCGGAGGACGAGCGCGCGGTCATGGTGGGCGGCCGCGGGGTGCGCTTGGCGCGCGAGAGCAACGTGCGCACCGCGGAACTCTTCCTGTGCTTGCAAGTGGACGCCGGCGCAGGCGAAGGCTTGGTGCGTAGCGCTTCGGAGGTCAAGCGAGCTTGGCTCGACCCCAAGCTCTTGTTACGCGACGAGCGGTTGTCCTTCGACGAAGCCGAGGAACGGGTCGTGGCCCGCCAGTGCCTTGCCTTCAATGGCTTGGAGTTGGAATCCAAACCGGCCACCCTGCGACGCAACGCAGCCAGTGCCCGTGTGCTCGCGGAAGCGGCCAGCGTCAACCTGGAGCGCGCCTTGGATTTGCGCAACCAGAGCTACGTGAACCTCAAAGCGCGCCTGCAACTCTTGAACCAATGGATGCCGGAGTTGGAGCTGCCCGAGGTCAACCATGAGTTCCTGCGCGCGCACTTGGAACAACTGTGTCATGGCAAGCTCAGCTTCAAAGCCCTGCGCGAAAGCTCCCTCGCGGGATTGCTCAAGCAGCAACTCGATTGGAAGCAGAAGGAGGCCCTCGAACGCATGGCTCCTGAACGCATGGAAGTTCCTAGCGGCAATCACGTGGCCCTGCACTATGAAGAAGGCAAACCCCCGGTACTTGCCGCGCGCATTCAAGAGCTTTTTGGTTGGAAGGACACCCCGCGCATCGCCGCTGGACGCCAACCTTTGCTCTTGCACCTCTTGGCCCCCAACATGCGTCCGCAGCAGGTGACCGACGACTTGGCGAGCTTTTGGAACAACACCTACGCGGACGTTCGCAAGGACCTGCGGCGCCGTTATCCCAAGCACGATTGGCCCGAGGATCCCTGGACGGCGGTGGCTCGCAAGCGGCGGCGTTAGACGTTGTCGTCAAGCGTTGCCGCTGACATCGCCCTAAGCACTGCCATGGGCGCTGCGGCGGTACGGGATGGATTCGCCGCTAGCTCGCTGAATGTCCCCGGACCAAGCCCAGTGCACGTCGAAGTCATCTCCGTCGCGCTCCAGTTGAAAGCTCACCCGATCCCCGGGCTCGAGCTCCACGGCCGGACCGATCGGAAAGTACACCTGGCCCCAATGGGTCACGGGCGCTTGCGGACCACTGGACAGCAAAGCATCGGGGCTGAGAGCAGCTTCAAACCAACAGGCGAAGCCGTGCAAGCTGCCCGCTTGATGACAGACAAGCTCGACCTCGCAGGCGCGATCATCGATGGCGCCGTTCTGCCAACTCGTGATGTGGTAGGTCCCCGGCTCACTCAGGCATTCGCAGCTTTCCCCTTGCAGGTGATAGACCCGATCCCAAGCGGCCTCTTGAAACGCGGACAGATCGAAACCCGCCAAGTCCCCGGACCAAGCATCCAACTCCTGCGCCAGGGACGGCGCTTGAATCGGCGCCACCTTCAACAAGACCTTGGAAGGAATCACCTGTCCACCGGGCTTCAGTAGCTTGGCTGCCTTGCGGAGCACCGGCACGATGCGTTCTTCGGGTCCCAGGTTGCCCAGCAGCTCGCAAACCAAAACGTCCGCTTGCAGTTCCGGAAGAGCTTCGCGCTCCACATCCAAGCGCAGGAACTCGATGGGTGCTTGCGGGTAACGTTCCGCCAGCCAGCGCCGGGCGGGCTCGATGATTTCACTGCGCTCGATGGCCACCACGCGCGCGGCCCCGGCCTTCCAAGCCATCAAGGCCAGGATGCCCGTCCCGCAGCCCACGTCCACCACCGTGTCCCCGGGCTTGACCACCTGTTCGAGGGCCCGCCGAAAGGCCTCCATGCGCACCTGGTCCTGGACCATGGCCAAGTGCAGGTCCAAGGGGAAGCCATCGAATTCCGAAGCGTGCAAGAGTTCCTTCATCGCGCAGAGCTTACCAGGCCCGCGCCGGATTCTTGGAAGGAACGGGCGGGCAAGCGCTGCGCGGACTTGGGGGACCGGGGTGCTATGCTGCTGCTTATGCCCAGCGCCCTCCCCCAGGCTGAAGATCCCACGCCCTACACGCCCGACTCGGATTGGCTCGTGTACGTGCTCATCTCGCAGTCCAGCGTGCGCACTTACGTGGGCATCGCCCGGGACATGCGGCGGCGCCTGGCCCAACACAACGGCTTGCTGCGCGGTGGAGCCAACTCCACCCGGGCGGGTCGTCCCTGGGATCTGGGCGCGACCTACGGCCCCTACTCGAGTCGCGGCCAAGCCCAAGTGGCGGAAGCGCGCTTGAAAAAGTGCTCGGGCACCGCGCGGCTCGAGCTGTGCGCCTCCGCCTTGGAGTCACCCACTTAGAACTGAAATCATGAACGAGAAAAAGCACTCCCTCGCAACCCGTTGCATCCACGGCGGCAGGCGGCCCTCCCCCGCGGACTGCGCCGTGGTCATGCCGATCTATCAAACCTCGACCTACCTCCTGGACCCCGATGCGCAAGCGGACTTGGAAGCGGGCCGTCCACCGGCCTCGACGTTCTACTCGCGCATGGGCAACCCGACGGTGGCCGCCGCCGAACGCCGCATCGCGGATCTAGAGGGCGCTGAAGAGGCGCGACTGTTTGCTTCCGGCAACGCAGCCAGTCACGCGGCGGTCATGGGCTCTCTCGCCGGGGGCGCGCACTTGATCGCCTCCAAGTTCCTTTACGGTGGCACGCAAGAGATGATCAAGCACGTCTGCGCGAACTCCGACGCCAGCGTTTCCTTCGTCGACTTGGAATCGCAAGCGAAGCTCGAGGCAGCCTTCACGGACAAGACCCGCGCGCTGTTCTGCGAGAGCCTGGCCAACCCGACTCTGGAGCTTGCGGACATTCCGCACTTGGCGCGTTTGGCCCACAGCCAGAACGCGAAGCTGATCGTCGACGCCACCTTCGCCAGTCCTTGCTTGCAACAACCCTTGGAGTTGGGCGCAGACCTCGTCATGCATTCCGTTAGCAAGTACCTCTGCGGTCACTCGGACTTGATCGGCGGGGCTTTGGCGGGCAGCGCGCAAGAAATGGCCGCGGTCACTCGTCAACGCTCGCATACCGGAGCCTGCATGGATCCCCACGCAGCCTTCCTCGTCGATCGCGGCATCAAGACCCTGGCCTTGCGCATGCGGGCCCACTGCGCCGGCTCCCTGGCCCTGGCCGAGTTCTTGGAACAGCATCCGGCAGTGGAGCGCGTGCTGCATCCGGGCTTGCCGAGCTTCCCGCAGCACGAGCGCGCCCGCCTGCTGCTGAAGGACTTTGGCGGCATGTTGATGTTCACGGTGCGCGGGGACGATCGTGCAGCCACCGCCGTGCTCGAGGCCTTGAAGCTCGCCTTGCCCGCGGTCAGTTTGGGCGGCGTGGAAACCCTGGTCAGTCAACCGGCCTACACCTCGCACACGGCCATGACCATCGAAGAGCGCCGGGCCGTGGGCATCCCCCCCGGCTCCATTCGAGTCTCCGTCGGCATCGAAGACCCCCAGGATCTGATCGCTGACTTCGCTCAGGCCTTGGACGGCTGAGCGTCGCCGAACCCGACCTTCCAGCCCAAGGTGTAGCGCGCGTTGATCTCGCTGCGGCTTTCGAAGTGGCGGTTGCCCGCCGCGTCCAACCAACGGTAAGCGTCGATGCCGAACGGGCCAAAGTAGCCAGCCTCCAGCATAGCTTGGGCACACGACTGGGCCGAAGCGCGCAAAGCGGCGACTTCTGCTGCGCGCGCTTCTTCAGGCCGGGCCAAGCGCGTGCTCAACCAACTGCCTGCCGCGTCGGTCTGCATCCAGCAGGGCTCGCCCAGGGAGACTTGCCCTTGCGCCGTGATCCAACCGTGAATGCTGAACTCCGCGTCCAGTTGGCGAAAGGGTTCCACTCGCAGGCCCCCGGCGCGCCAGGAGCAGGCGATCCAAGAGGCTTCCTGTTCTGTCCACGACTCTGCGCTCAGGCGCAACTGACCGCGACCGGACGTGCCGTAGTTGCGCTTGAGCAACCAGCCCCGGCGGTCCACGCCATCGGCGGCAGCCAGGCCCCCGTGCAATTCCGTTTCGTCGCGGGCGAAAAATCCTTGCCCACCCGCGCGCGCTAGGCTGGAGCAGAAGGCGCGGCTGTTGACCCGGCGCAACACTTCAAAGCTCGGGGCAGGCGGCGCAATCGCACCGGCCGCGCGGATCCGATCGAGGGCCGTCGGTGTTGGACACCAGGCCTCGGCTTGCAGCCCCTCGCAGCCCGGACCCAGCTCGCGATCCCCAGGGCGCAACAAGCGTTCTGCGTGGGCCTCTCGCAAGCGCTTCAAGTGTCCCGCAAGAACAGCGGAGGGCGTGAAGGTTCCGCCGATGGCGAGCTCTTCGTCCGACTCGAAGTTCAGCAACCAGGCTAAGGGCGATCCCATGCGTCGAGCTCCTGAAGAAACGCTTCCGACTGTCCGCAGCGTGCTCGGGCGTCCCGTTGCAAAGCGGGTCCGCGCATGACCGTCGGCGTGAGTGGCGCGGGCAACTGCGCGCGCCAGGTGTTGAACTCCAGGGGGCCGGCCCAGCGTTCGAACCATTGCACGGCAAAGGCCACGTGGGGTTCCTCTTCGCGGCCGACGGATTCCTGGCAGCGTGCCCCTTCTTCATCGCCCACCTCACGAAAGCGCGCGGCCCACAGGTCCGCGTGATCCAAGTTCGCTCCTTCCAAGCCGATGCCCATCAAGGAAACGAATTGCAAGGGCGTGCGCACATCCGCGAACCGTTGCCAAAACCAATCGCGCACGGGATGCTCCCCAAAGGTCCCGCCCAAGCGTTCCACCTGAGCGATGTACTGATTGGTGTGTCGCAGTTCGTCCTGGGCAATGCCCAACAGGCCGCGGCGAAAAGACTCGGGCGCGTCCGGGAAGGCCAGAAACGCCCAACAGAAAATCTCCGCCGCCTGCAGTTCATGGTGGGCGAAGGTGTGCAAGATTTGAGCGCGGGCGGCGGGACGCACGAGGGCACCGGGGCGCGGAGTCTTGGGAGCTCGCGGTGTGACGCGCAAGGGGTCCGGGCGCGATGGGGTGAGTTCGAGCGGCGGATCGCTGGGCGCTTGCAAGGGCGACGTTTGGCGAGGCA
>CALCXM010000087.1 GCA_937905825.1 uncultured bacterium | reverse complement strand
CCGAGGGCGCTGGCCGCTGCCAGGCACTCGAAGGAAGAGCGGCGCACTTGGCCGGCGTTGTGTTCAACGAAAACTAGGATGTTTGACAT
Organism: uncultured bacterium; assembly: GCA_937905825.1. Lineage (GTDB taxonomy): Bacteria > Planctomycetota > UBA1135 > UBA1135 > JABACD01. The sequence continues at coordinate 56,248 of CALCXM010000087.1, read as the reverse complement.
GTCGTATTACCTTTCGATTCTGAAGAGCAGCAGCTAGAGGACTTTGGCTTCGTTGCGCAGAGCGTCGATCAGAGCGGGCACCGCAGCGGCGCCTTCACCCACGATGCGGCCTTCCTTGCGAGCTGCCGGGAGCTCTAGCGAATCCACTTGCGCTTGGTTCGGCACGTCTTCGAAGCTGACCTCTTCGAGGGGCTTCTTCTTGGCGGCCATGATGCCTTTGAGCCCAGCGTAGCGCGGCTCGTTCAATCCTTTGTCGCAGGTGATGATGGCGGGCAGAGAGAAGGAGAGGGTTTCGACTCCGTTCTCGGACTCGCGCTTGGCGGTGCCCTTGCCGTCGGCGATAGAAAGCTCGACGACGTCCGTCACGCAAGCCCAACCGAGCTTGGTGGCGGTCATCGGGCCGACGGCGCTGTTGTCGCGGTCGGTGGCGACCTTGCCAAAGAACGCGATCTCGGCGCCCATCTCGGAGAGCTTGGCAGCGAGTACCTTGGCGGTCGCCAAGTTGTCGCGGCCGGTCCAGTCGGCGTCGGTCATGATGATGCCAGCGTCGGCGCCCTTGGCGATGCACTCGCGAACTTCCTTGGAAGCCTCGCTCGGACCAATGGTGAGGACGGTCACGTCCCCGCCGCTGGCTTCCTTCGTTTGGATCGCCTGCTCCACGGCGATCTCGTCATAGAAAGAGGTCATGTACTGGAAGCCAGCGCTGTCGAGGCTCTTGCCGTCGGCGTTGATCTTGGCCTGGGCATCAGTCGTCGGGACGCGTTTGATGCAAGCGACGATTTTCATGGGTCGATTTCCTTAGAGAAAGGGGTCTGCGAGCGGTCGGGCAAGGGTGCTCCAAACTCGCTGCTAGCCTGGATTTTCGCCGAAGACCTTATCCGCCCCGCTGCGCCTCGGCAATAGGGGGAAACGGGCCTTTCGGAGTCCTGTGTCTGCTTTTGGCGAGCTACTTCTCGAAGAGCCCAGCTTCTTCCGCGCGGCTGACTCGCTTGGAGTCCCCTTGGAAGTTCTCACCCAGGTAGACCCGTCGCACCTCAGGATCGTTCACGAGCTGGTCGCCGGTGCCCTCGCGCAGGATCTGGCCCTGGTGGATGATGTAGGCGCGGTCGGTGCTCTGGAGCGTCTCGCGCACGTTGTGGTCGGTGATCAGGATCCCGATGCCATCCTCCTTGAGCTTCTGAATCAGGCCCTGGATCTCCTGGACGTTGATCGGATCGACGCCGGCGAAGGGCTCGTCCAGCAGGAGCACCGAGGGGCGCGTGGCCAGGGCGCGGGCCAGTTCCAAACGGCGACGTTCGCCCCCCGAGAGGGTGGACGCGGAGTTCTTCTTCAGATGATCCAGTTCGAGGTTCTCGAGGATCCTGTCCATGTCGGCGAAGCGTTCCTTGCGGGAGATCTTCATGGTCTCCAGGACCGCGAGCACGTTGTCCTGGACGTTCATGCGGCGGAAGACGCTGGTGTCCTGGGGCAGGTAGCCCATGCCCAGGCGCGCGCGCTTGTACATGGGCAGCTTGGCGCAGTCATGCCCCCGCAGCAGCACGGAGCCTTTGTCCGGCCGAATGAGGCCGACCACCATGCGGAAGCTCGTGCTCTTGCCGGCGCCGTTCGGTCCGAGCAGGCCAACGATTTCTCCGCTGTGGACGTTGAAGTGCACCCCATCCACCACGCGGCGACCCTTGAAGGCGATCTGGAGATCGGAGACTTCCAGGAGCATTTCGCCTGGGCTGATGTCTGTTGAGCGGCTCATGAGGGGGATCCTAACGTGAATGCTGGCGCGAGCTTAGTGTGAACACTGGGTGAATTGTGACTCGCTGATTTCCCTAGGGAAGCGAGCCTTTCAAAACGAGAATTCCGACTCAAATAGGGGGCTCAGGAACGAGAGTGCAGGGAGTTGGCAAGACCTTCGAGCGAAATTCCTCGTGTGGGTAACTTGGGGAAAGAAAACGAGCGGCGATTCCAAGGGGCAGGGTGCCGAAGACGCGCTTTTTCATAGGGTTAGGTCCGAAGTGCCGAGGTGCTTTCCCGGTGACCGACGTAAGTCGTTGTCAGCGTCTGGTTTGCAATACGAGTTCGCAAAGCGGGCGCCCCTTGCCAAATTCGCGAACTTGGGCCCCATTCGTAGGGCCGCTCTTGACACCCCCGTGCGGGCAAGAACCAGGAGGTCCCATTTTATGTGGACAACCTGTTTAGGGTGAGGTCACCCGGAGCCGGGAGAATCAGTGGATCCAGGCCAGCCGCCAAAGCTTGAAACTAGGCTTGATAGGCCAAAAAACGACCACGGCGCGACCAGTAATCAGTTCGCGTGGCACGAAGCTGACGGGGATGAAACCCACGTGTTTGGCCTGGGCTTTCTTCCAGTGGTGGAGTTCGCCGTATTCGTCCCGGAACCATTGCTCCGTGCCGCCGGGGCCGCCAGTGACGTCCCGGGGGTTCTCCCCTTGCCCGCGGTGGTTGCCTCGGTAAATCGGCCCATCCTCCGCGGGGTATTGGATGCAGTTCAGCTGCCACTCGCGCGAATCCGCGGAGTCCTGGGTGTTGTCCCCGAGCATCACGTAATGATCCTCCGGGATGATCCACTCGGCGGGGCGCCGGGAGATGTCGTCGCGGTAGTAGATGTCCCGGTAGACCATCACGTCGGAAAGGTCGGCGCCCTCGCCTTCCACGTGCAGCAGGATGGCGGAGCTCTGGTTGCTCTCCGTGGGGATCTCCAGCTCGAGCAGGATCTCCCCGTCGATCTCGAGGCTGAGCAGGTCGTCCATGTTCTGAACGCCGAACTCGAAGCTGTCCCCGGCTTCGGCCCTCCAGTTCGAGTCCAAAGCGATGCTCAAGGGCGTCGGCATCGCTGTGTTCATGGCGCGAACCGTGTCTTCCGCCTCGATGCGCAGGGTCGCGTCCGCCGCCGCTGCGGGGCCCGGGAGGATGAAGTGGTACTGGCGATTGCCCTCGCGCATGTCGATCACGATCCGCTCGCAACCGGGGAGCATCTCGATCTCGCCACTCACTCGCAGGTCGCCCACGGGGTGTTGTCCGGAGTGACGATTGCGCCCGATCAGGCTGCGGATGCTGAGGGGGTAACCATCGCGGTGGTTGTCGTCGATGGACTTCGACTTGGGGTAGCGCAGGCTGCCGCTTCCGCGGGCGCTGATCTCGCCGCCTTCGACGCTCCAGGTGCGCGCGCTCTCGGTCGCTTTCCAGCCCTCGAGCCCGGCTTCCCCGGGGTACAGGGCCTTCCAGATCTCGGTTTGAACGGGACGCGGGCGACGCAGAACCTTCCACGGAGAGTCTCCATCCGGACGGTTCCAAAGATCACCGTTCATGATCTTGAGCTCCTCCGGGCCGACGCCAACCATGCGCTTGACGAAGTTCTTCGAGAGGTCGAGCGGGTACTTGAAGACCGTGACTTCGAAGCGCTCAGGTTCGCGGAAGTGGTAGGAGAGCTTGTCGACCAGGATGCGATCCTTGATGTCTGTCTCGTCGTTGCCCATCAGCGTCGGCTGCATGGACCCGGTGGGGATCTTGTAGGCCTCGACGATGAAGTACTTCAGCATCACCGCCATCACGATCGCCATGGTGATCGCTTCGATGTTCTCGCGCCAGTGGTTGCCTGGGCTACGCTTCTCGCCTTCTTTTGCCTGATCCTTGGCCATATCGACTACTTTTCGTCCCCGCCGAGCACGGCCAGGAATGCTTTCTGGGGGATGTCCACGTTGCCGACTTGGCGCATGCGGCGCTTGCCTTTCTTTTGCTTCTCGAGCAGCTTGCGCTTGCGCGAGATGTCTCCGCCGTAGCACTTCGCCGTCACGTCCTTGCGCAGGGCGGCGATGCTTTCGCGCGCGATGATCTTGCTGCCGATGGCGGCTTGCAGGCGCACCTCGAACATGTGCCGCGGGATTTCCTTGCGCAGCTTCTTGAGGATGGCGCGACCGCGGTTTTGCGCTTGGGTCGAGTGACAGATAGACGAAAGGGCGTCCACGTCCTCGTTATTGACCAGCAATCGCATTTTGACCAAATCGTCCTCGCGGTACTCCAGCACCTCGTAGTTCAGCGTCCCGTAACCGCGCGTGGCGGACTTCAACTTGTCGTAGAAGTCATAGATGATCTCTGCCAGCGGGATGTCGTACGTCAGCTGCACCCGGGTTGTTGAGAGGAATTCCTGACGAATGAAGATTCCCCGGTGGTCGTTGGAGATGGCCATTAGGGCGCCGATGTACTCCGACGGAATCATCATGGTGGCCCGTGCGATGGGTTCGAGCAGGGCCGCGAAGCGGTCCCGCTCGGGCAAGTTTCCGGGGGAGGTGATGTCCGTGAACGACCCGTCGTGGTTTTGAATGCGGTAGGTCACGGAAGGCGCGGTCTGGATCATGTCCAGATCGAACTCGCGCTCGAGCCGTTGCCCGATGATCTCCATGTGCAGCAGGCCGAGGAACCCGCAACGGAAGCCGAAGCCCAGGGCATCGGAAGTCTCCGGGAAGTAGGACAGGGACGAGTCCGAAAGGGAGAGGGTCTCGAGCGCATCGCGCAGGGTCTCGTAATCCCCGGGGCTCGTCGGGTAGAAGTCCGCGAACACCATGTGGCGCGGTTCCTGATAGCCCGCGAGCATCGCCACTTTTGGACCCTTGGCGAGGGTCAAGGTATCGCCCACGCGCACGTCGCCGAGCCGCTTGATGTTGGACACGAGGTAGCCCACCTCGCCCGCGGTGAGCACCTCCGTCTTGACCATCTTCGGCTGGAAGCGCCCGATCTCGATGGCCTCGTAATCCGTCTCCGTTCCCAGCATACGCACCAGATCGCGGCGCTTGAGTGTGCCGTCGAACAGTCGCAGGTAGACGATGACGCCCCGGTACTCGTCGTAGACGGCGTCGAAGATCAGGGCCCGCAGGGGGTTGGCGGCGTCCCCGCCGGGGGCTGGAATCCGTTCGATCACGCGGTCGAGCACTTCAAGCACGCCCTGGCCCGTCTTGGCGGAGATGTGCAGGGCATCCGTGGCCTCGATCGCCAGGCTGTTCTCGATCTCTTCGGCGATCTCGTCGGGCCGGGCGTGGGCCAGGTCGACCTTGTTGAGCACCGGCAGAATCTCCATGTCCTGCTCGATGGCCAAATAAGCGTTGGCGACCGTTTGGGCCTCGACGCCCTGGGAGGCGTCCACCAAGAGGACGGCGCCCTCACAGGCCTGCAGGCTCTTCTCGACCTCGTAGTTGAAGTCCACGTGACCGGGTGTGTCGATCAGGTTGAGTTGGTAGCGATCGCCTTTGTACTCGTGATAGATCGTGACGGCGTGGGCCTTGATCGTGATGCCGCGCTCACGCTCGAGGTCCATGTCGTCGAGCAACTGGGCGCGCATGTCGCGTTTGTCGACGGCGCCAGAGATTTCCAACATGCGATCCGCCAAGGTCGACTTGCCATGGTCGATGTGGGCGATGATCGAGAAGTTGCGAATGAGTTTCGTATCCACGATGTGCTGCTTAGGCGTCCTGCGCCATGAGATCTTTGAGTTGCGAAGCGAGTTCCCGGAGCGCGCGCCCTCGGTGACTGACTTCGGATTTGGACGCGGCGTCCAGTTCGGCGAAGGTCTTGCCGGTCGCGGCGTGGCCCTCCTCCGTGAATTCGAAAAGCGGGTCGTAGCCGAAGTCGCCATCTCCCCGTTGTGCTTCGATGATGGTGCCGTGGGCCGCACCGAGGATGTTGGCGACCACTTCACCCTGTGGGTTCGAGAGTGCGAGGGCGCAAACGAAGCGCGCGCTGCGATCCGCGCGGGGTACACCCGCGAGTTCCTCGAGCAGCTTCGCGTTGTTGGCTCCGTCGTCTCCGTGCTCGCCTGCGTAGCGGGCCGAGAAAACACCCGGCGCCCCGTTCAAGTGATCCACTTCCAAGCCGGAATCGTCCGCGAGGCACCACAGGCCCGTGGTCAAAGAAGCGGATACCGCCTTCTTTCGGGCGTTTCCGGCGAAATCAGGCTTGTCCTCGATGACTTCCGGCAAGCCACCTACATCCTCCGGGCGTGCCACTTCGATACCCAGGGGCTGGAAGAGCGCTCCCAGCTCCTTGAGCTTCTTGGGGTTCCCGCTGGCGAGCAGGATGCGTTGGGTCGCTTGGGTCACCGCGCTACTCAACCCCGAGGGCTGCCTTCTGGGCTTTGAAGATTTGCTGGCACGCGGACTCGCCCATGCCGAGCATGATGTCGAGGGTCTTGCGTGAGAAGGGCGCACCTTCCGCAGAACCCTGGACCTCGATGAACTCCCCGTCGCCGGTCATCACCAGGTTGAAATCGACCTCCGCGTTGCTGTCCTCGGAATAGTCGAGGTCGCACACTTCTTCGCCCTTGACGCGACCGACGGAAACCGCGGCGACTTGGCTCACCAAAGGCCAGCCGCGCAGGATGCGCTTGCGATCCATTTCCATCAGCAGATCGTGCAGGGCAACGTAGGCGCCACTGATCGCCGTGGTGCGCGTGCCGCCGTCCGCTTGCAAAACGTCGCAGTCGAGCCAAATGGTGCGCTCGCTCATCTGCTTGAAGTCCATCACTGCCCGCATGCTGCGGCCGATCAGACGCTGGATCTCCACCGAGCGGCCGTCGACGCGCCCGCCCTTGTCCCGGGACTTCCGCGTGTTGGTGGAGGAGGGCAGCATCGAATACTCCGCCGTCATCCAGCCGCGCCCCTTGCCTTGCAAGAAGCTGGGGACGCCGTCGGTGAACGTGGCCGTGCACAACACTCGTGTGTCGCCGAAACTGGCCAGGACCGAGCCTGGGGCATGTTTCGTAAAGCCGCGTTCGAATTGGATCGGGCGCATCTGGTCGTGCGCTCTTCCGTCTGTTCTGGTCATGGTTCGGGGTCAGGTTTGGGGGGCAGGGCGAAGAGTATAGTGGCCCATCGCTCTGACCGGACCAGATGGCCCCCCGGAACTGCGGCTTTCGTGGAGGATCGGGCCGGTGGCCGCGGCGGGTCGTGGAAGGGACCCGCGTCAGGCGGCTACCCGGGGCCGATGGCAACGACCGATCGGATGAACTCCACCGGGATGTGGCGAGCTGGGACCGTGCCGCACTGGAGTTCGAGTCCGTCGATCAGGCTGAGGCCCTGTACGGTTCCTCGCCAGACGCTCGAGCCGCTGTGCACCACGACCTCGCGGTTGCGCAGTCCGCTGGCGTCGAGGTAGTCCTCCGCCAGGATGCGGTGGTCGCGCCTGGCTTGCATGAGGCGTCCGGCGAGCCTTCCTAGAACCGCATGCAGCGCCTGCTCCACGCTGACCTGCACGTTGAGCAGAGCCAGGCTCGTGACCGCTCGTTCGTCGGTCAGAGCTTCGGGGAATGCCCGTTGCTTCACGTTGAGTCCGATTCCAGTGACGAAATGGGGGGCGGCGGGGTCGAATCCACGGCTCTCCGTCAGGATGCCACAGATCTTGGCGTCGTCGACAAGGACGTCATTCGGCCACTTCAGAATGGGCGCCCCGGGATCAAAAGCGGGCAGGCCCAGATCCACCAGTGCCTCGAGCACCGCCAGGCCGGCGGCGATCGTCAGAGCCGGGGGCCTTAGGGGCGGCGGGCCGGGCAACAGGACCAGACTCATGAAGAGGCCTTCGCCTTCCGCACTTTGCCAATCTGAGCCCAACCGCCCGCGGCCCTTGGTTTGGCCACTGGCGATGTGCACGTCCAAGTGCTGCGCGTCCCCGACCTTGATGGCTTCAAAAGCCCTCTCGTTGGTCGAATCGACGACTCCATGTTCGATGACGCGGAACTCCATGGGCGACTAGGGAATCCTCCGGGCCGGGAACGAGTTTGAGTGGATGCGAGTGCCGCGCTTTGGCCGGCGACGACCGGTCAGCGTGCGGTTGGATTGGCGGTCTCGACCGACGGAGGTCCTGGGGCTTCCGATCCTGATCGCGCCGGCAGAATTCCAAAAGGCTTTTGAGGGCATTGGGTACTGAGGATCGGGTTCTGGGGTAGAAAGTGGGCGAACGAAAAACGAGCACCCAACTTATCGTGAATTCTCAGCTGATTACCAAGGTTACCCGGACGCTCCTTCCCACGATCGCTGCGATTGCTCTGGGGGGCTGCGGAGGGGAAACGGAGCCCGAACTGGAGTTTCCGATTCAAGCGCCCGCGGTGTTGGAGGGCAATTCTCTGCGCTCCGAGGCCAAGGTGGCGCGGGTGCATGAAGCCATCTCGGAAACCCTGGCGGAGCTCAGCCCAGGTCGATGGGGCGCGCTGAACGGAATCCTCACCGAGGGGTTTCGTGCGCGCTTCGCGGAGGCATCTGCGGGATCCGTGGTCGCCGACTCGGAGTTTGACATTCGGGTGCTCGAGGGGGCCGACGCACGCGGGATGGATCGGAGCGAGTTCGTCCGCGCTTTCGCCTCGGTGCTCGAAGGCTGGCGAACGCTGGAACGCAGCAGTTTCGAACTCGATCGCTTCTACCTCGACCCCTCGGGCGAGCGCGCCACCGGACGTGCGGAGATCTACTTGGCAGGTGAGTTGTCGAAGGGGGGCCGAGCCGACTATCGCTTGATCGCCGATGTCGCGTTGGAGGACACCATGAGCGGCTGGTGCTTCACGCAGTTGGACTTGCTGAAGGCAACGTCAATCTCCGGCAAGGTGAAGCCATTCGTGGACATCACGCGCAGTGCTGGCCTCTCTGTGTTCCCTTCCCGGGCCAACCAGCAGATGTTGCAGTCCTTCATGGACGATCATCGGGTCTTGGCCTTGGGGGGCATCACGGCGGCGGATTGGAACCGCGATGGCTTCATGGACGTCATCGTTTCGGTGGATGGTTCCCTCTGCAGCGTCCTCGTGAACGATGGCCGTGGAGGGTTCATTCCGCAAAAGGGGCCGATCGAGTTGCCGATGAACTGTGGCGTGTTCCTTTTGCACATGGATCTCGACGGGGATGGCAAGGAAGAGCTGGTCAGTTCCCGGGAGCTGGACTACAGCGGCGAGTCAGGGCACTTCGGCATCTACGTTGAGACGGAATCTGGCTGGCAGCCGCGCCTGGACGCCTTGAAGTTCTCGAACCCGGCGGGCTTGCGCGGAGTCAAAGCCCAGACGGTGGTTCCGTTCGATGCAAACGGCGATGGCTTGCTGGACTTGTTCTTCGGTGTTTACGGAACGGGCTTGTCCCGTGGCGAAGGGTACAACCTTGTCGAGTCCCACGATGGCGGCCGGAACTACCTATTCATCAACCAGGGCAACTTGCAGTTCCGCGAAGAGTCCGAGGAACGTGGACTGTCCGGAGTTCAATACACCTACGTCGCGCTTCCTTATGACTTTGATGGGGATGGAGACACCGACTTGTTTGAGGGCAACGACTTCGGGCCCAACAAACTTTGGTTGAACGATGGCAAGGGTCACTTTAGCGCGGACGAGGATTCAGCTTTGGCCCAGGGCTCGGCCTACAGCATGGGCGTGACCCTCGGGGACCACGACGACGACGGCCGCCCCAGCCTCTACGTGGTCAACATGTCCTCGGAAGCAGGCGAGCGCATCGCACGGACATCGGAGGGCCTGAGCGACGAGATGCGCGAGCGCGTGTTGACCATCGCCAGCGGCAACTGGCTCTTCAATCAAGGATTGGATGGCGAGTGGATTGAGCAAGCCGCAGAGTTTGATTGCGCAGAGGGCGAATGGGGTTGGGGCGCAGTGTTTTGCGATCTCGACGGAGATGGCGACGAGGAACTGTTCGCGACCAACGGCTTCACCAGTCACCACAACCCAACCCTTCCCGACTGGGATCCCTACTTTTGGCGCCAGGTGGCGACGGACGGGGTCTTGATGGAAATGGGGGCCAAGTCCTACGACGTCAACGCCGACTCGCCCTTCGAAGGCTCCTACGCCGGATACCAACGGGATCGTTTGTTCTACAAGGCAGACGGGGATGACGATCACTTCTATGACACCGCTTGGCACTACGGACTCGACAACCTGGAAGACGGCCGTTGTGTCTTGCCCTTCGACATGGACGGGGACGGGGACCTGGACCTCGCGCTCTACACCTTGCAAGGCTTGCGCCTCTATCAGAACCAGTCCGAGGAGCGGCCCTTCTTGCGCTTGTCTTTGCGTGCGACGAAGAGTCACCCCGCGGCTATCGGTGCACAAGTGCGCGTGAAGGTGGGGGATGAGTACCAGTACGAAACCTTGCTTCCGACGGAAGGCTTTCAGACCCAGCAGCCCCTGGACTTGAACTTCCTTTGGGATGCGGCGGATCAGGTGGATGAAGTGCGCGTGACCTGGCCTTCGGGTTCCGAGCAGACGTTCGCGCAGCTGCCCCTGGGCAAGCGAGTGTTGTTGGTGGAGGGGCAGGCTGCGGCCGAGTTGCAAGAGGTTCCGCGCTGGCCAGCGGAGTTCGCCCAACCCGCTGAACTGGAAAGGGCCGATCGTGAGCGACCAAGGCCCAATCGGGCGAATGCAGACAAGCCAAGCGAGATTCGCGTGGTGCGCTTCGGGTCAAACAAGAACGCGAGCTGGGCCCTGCGCGACACGCTTCGCGAGGCCCATCCGAACGTGACCTTTGAGACCATTGACTGGGCAGCCTTGGAGGGACGCCTGCTCGTCTACGAACTTTCCGGCGGCCTAGCACGCGCGTTCTTTGAGGAACCGACAACGGCTGATTTGAGTGCGCTGCTTGAGGAGTTGAAAGAGGAGCCTTGGTTCTCGGGGCTGGCCCTCATGGCGGGGCGCCGCATGCTGTCCGAGAACAAGCTGGCCAACGCAATACAGCTGTTCGAGTCGGCGCTGATTGAAGACCCGCGCTCCCCGGCAGCCGCTGAAGGTCTGGCCCGGGCCAAGCGCATGTTGGGAGACGTCGAGGGCGCGCAGGCTGCTTACTTGCGGTCGATCGAAATCGATCCGGACTACGCCATCGGGCACTTCAATCTAGCGGTTCTGTACTTGCACAGTGGCCGGCTCGATTTGGCCATAGCTTCCTATGAACAAGCCCTTCGGATTCGCGGCGAGGATCGCGGAACCTTGCTCGCGATGGGGGAGGCGGCCCTGGTTGGTCAAGACCGTGAACAGGCCCTGGGCTACTTCGAACGGGCGATTCTAGCCGCGCCGCAGGATGCGGAAGCGCAAGTCTTGCGCGGCAAGGTGCTGGCGCAAATGGAGCGCTACGAGGAAGCTAGCGCTGCCTTTGCAAAGGCCCTGGAGCTCGAGCCCAAGAACCGCGGAGCGGCGAGTGCGCTGGCCAACATCGAGCGACTTCTAGCGGGCGAGACGCGCGCGAAGTAGCTGGGAATTCACGGCCCGCGACGGCTGTCCGAGGATCTGGGTTTCGCTTCCCAAGACCCATGCTGCGGGTCTCGAGTCAAAGTGCCTAGGTTCCGGATCGCGTTTCACAACGCTTGCTGTCTCGATCTTGTTACACAAGAAGGCCGCCGCGCTTCTGAAAGGCTTTTGACCTTCCCGAAGCGCGGCGGCGTTTCTTGTTCTCGTCAGTGAAGGCTACATCAGCAGCGTGCCTTGTTTCTGGCCCAGGAGACCTTTCAGGCGTCCCATCACGTTCGAGTGGATTTGGCAAACGCGACTCTCGGTCAGGGCCAGCATCTCGCCGATCTCACGCATGGTGTGACCAACCTGGTAGTACTGCTCGATGATGAAGCGTTCCTTGTGAGTCAGTGAGCGGGTGATGAACGTCAGGAGGTCGGCGCGGTTCAGTTCGCGGAACGGATCGCAGGCGTTGTGATCCTCCAGAACGTCGAGTTTTTCCGTGGCGTTGTCGTCGTCGTGGTCTTCCCACTTCTCCGACAGGGAGAACATGGCCTTGGCGTTGGCCTCACGCATTTCCTTGGAGAGCTCAGCGTGCTCCATCTCAAGGCTCTCGGCCAACTCAGTGTGCGTTGGCTCACGGCCGTACTCACCGGTCAGGCGCGCGAGGGCCTTGCCGATCTTGCCGGCCTTCAAGCGCACCAAGCGCGGCACCCAGTCCTGGGAGCGCAGCTGATCCAGAATCGACCCGCGGATACGGGTCGAGCAGTAGGTCTTGAACTTGATGCCGCGATCCAGGTCGAAGCCTCGGATCGCATCCATCAATCCAAAGAGTCCAGCACTGACGAGGTCGTCGAGCTCGATGGACTTCGGCAGGGTTTGCAGCAAGCGGTCGGCAATGTAGCGCACCAGGGGGAGATGGCGTTCCATCAGCTCGTTGCGCACCATTTCGAGTTGCTCCTTGCCCGCAGCGCCCGCGTCGCGGGCTTCGATGTAAAGCACCCACAGGTCTTCCGTCGCCGTGTCATCCGTGATGGCAAGTGTCTTCAAGTTGCCCTTGGAAGTCTTCTTGGTCGACTTCTTGCGGGCGGTCGAGGCATTGCCGCCGGATGCGAATTTCTTAGTGCTCATGGAAGTTGCTGCGGGAGAGGGGCTCACACCTAGTACTTGATCAAAGAGAAGGTCGGCGTGTCGCCCAACTTCTCTCTACCAGGTAGGAAGCCCAATTCAATGACGAAGGCACAGGCGACCGGCTCGGCTCCAACTCGACGGGCCAAGGAGAGTGCGGCTCCCATGGTTCCCCCCGTTGCGAGTAGATCATCAAGCATCAGAAAGCGTTTGCCCCCCGCGATCGCATCCGTGTGGATCTCGATCGTGTCCGATCCGTATTCGAGCTCGTAAGACTCAGATTCGGTGGTGAAGGGCAGCTTGCCGGGTTTGCGAATCGGAACGAAGCCTTTGCCGAGCTGATTGGCGAGGGCAGTGCCGAAGATGAAGCCACGGGATTCGATACCGCAAACGACGTCGTAGGTGGACGGATCCACCAATGCTGCAAGGCCATCGATACTCTCCCTCAGTCCTTCAGGACTTTGAAGAAGGGGAGTGATGTCCTTGAAAACGATTCCTGGCTTGGGGAAGTCGGGAACGTCGCGAATAAAACGGTCTACCACAGATTCTGGCTCCTCTGAATATTGCTGTGCCTGACTTTGGGAGGCGTGAACTCACACTTCCAGCGTTGGGGGCACTGCGGACTTAAAGATCGGTACCCTCGCTCTAGCTCTTGAGGCAAAAGTACAAAAGGGCCGCTGAATGTACTACGCGAGATGGCCCTAGGCTCCCTGCGGATCAAGCCGGAGCATTTTTCTGGGGCCCTGCGGGGGGCTGAACGCCCCTTTTCAGCCAACTTGTCCCACTTGTGAGAGTCGAGCCGCCCGGGAGCGATTCCGGGACTGTTGCCAAACTCTATTGAACGCCCGGTTGACTCTTGTCGCCCAGGACGTACGCCGTGCCGCCCCTGCGCAACCAGACTTCGTCCAACTCGTTCAAGCTGTAGAAGCGCGAGCAGGATTCACCAGGCGCGACCGCCGGGTCGAGCACGTCCGCTTGCCCATGGCCATTCAAGCCCGCGATCACGATCAGGTGACCGTTGGTTGACGTGTAGGGCGCACCACTGAGTTGCCCGGGCTTCACGCCGATCGAAATCACAAGTGGATTGCCCGCGCAGAGCAGACTCGCCACTTCGTTCCAATCGTTGATGCGTGTCAGGTAACCAGCGACACCAAAGCGCGCAGCGCCCTGCACCGCTCGATTCCAGTTGCCGTAGATGTCGTGCTCCACGTCAAAGAGCTCTGCCGCGACCTTGGCCGTGGGCTGCGAAGCGCCGCGGTACTCGAGCAGCATGCTGACGGAAGTGGGGCTGCAAATGCGGGGTGCGAGTTCCGGAGCTTCGTCGGTTTGCCTGCGCCCGGGAACTGCAAGGCGCGGAACGGTGCGTTGCTTGCCGCCGAATGCGTGTTCGCCGAGTCGCGCCGAATCTGTGAAGCACAACGTGAGTCGGTCGAGCTGAGTGGCATCCGTGGCCCTTAGACGAACCCGCGCTTGGGTGGCCGGCTGGCTGAGCTCGAGAATGTCGATGGCGACTTTGCCGGCGGCGAACTTGGTCGGTGCAAGCTCGGCAACGGGCCACGCTCCCCATCCGCCAAGGTCGAGCCAAGGGCTTTCCAACTCGGGGCCTTGCACCTGCACTTCAACTCGAAAGGCGCCCGGGCTGGTCACGTTCCAGGAAGGCAGCAGTTCGTCGAAGGGCAGCGCCGAGTGGTGCCAGGGGGAGGTCCACTGGGCCTGAGCTATGGAAAGCGAGCCCGCGAGCAACTCGATGGTCTGGTGCGGGCCGGCGAGCAACGGGGCCGGATGATTGACGTTCTGTTCCTCGAGCGGCGGGGGCACTGCAACGCACCCCGCGCACAGCAGCAGGACGCCTAGGAGGCCCAGGTTTCCCATTCTTGATTGGCCGTGTTGAGCTCGTCCTCGGCTTCGGCGATTTCGAACTGCACGTCGCGCATCTTGTTGGCATCGCGGTAAACCTCCTCGTTCACCAGCGAGCCATTCAACGCTTCGAGGCGCTCTTCGAGCTGCATGATGCGATCCTCAAGCTTCTTTAGCTTGTAGGGATTGTGCGGCTTCTTGCCGCTGGAGGACTTGCCTGGCTTCTGGCTCTGGTTGTCGGCCTTGGCCGCCTGTTGCCTAGCCGCAGCCTTTTGGTTGGCCTTCTTCTTGGCGGCATTCGCTTGTGCGTCCGCCAGCTCAGCCGTCATGACCGTACGCCAATGGGTGTAGTTGCCATCGAAGCTGCGCAGGCCGTCTTCATGGATTTCCACGATGCGCGTGCACAGGTCGTCCAAGAGTTCGCGGTCGTGACTGATCAAAACGAGGGCACCATCAAAGGCGGCCAACATCTCTGAAAGCGCCGTGCGTCCCGCGAGATCCAAGTGGTTGGTGGGCTCGTCCATGGCGAACCAACTTGGAGACTCCATCACGAGCAGGGACAGGGCGAGCCGTGCCCGCTCTCCACCGGAGAGTGTGTCCACGCGCTTTTCGATTTCCTCATCCCCGCGGAACAAGAACATGGCCAGGTGCGAGCGGATATCCCCGTCCGTCATGTGCGGGTAGCGCCGACGGATCTCGCTCATGGGAGTTCCATCCGCCAGGAAGTGGCCGGTCTCTTGATCGTAGTAGCCGACCTCGGCCCCATGGCCGCGCTCGACCTTGCCCTCGGTTTGGGTGCCTAGGCCGGCGAGAATCTTGAGTAAGGTCGACTTGCCGATCCCGTTGCGTCCGACGATACCGATACGTTCCCCGCGGCCGACGCGGAAGTTCACGTCCTCCCAGAGGTTGGTGCCATCGTAGCCCGCGGCCAGTCCGTAGGTTTCAAAGACCTTCTCGCCGCCACGCTTGGCTTCGGGCGTCTTGATGATCGGCTTGCGCACATCGTGGAAGGGTCGCTCCAGGCGCTCGATGTGGGACAGCTTCTTCATGCGCCCCTTCGCCTCCGCCGTGCGTTGGCTGCCCATGTGCTTCTTGATGAACATTTCTTCCTTGCGAAGAAACTCCTGCTGCACCTTGTAGGCGTGGGAATCGGATTCGTAGCGCTCCTGTTTCAGCTGCAGATACTTCTTGTAGTTGCCCGAGTAGCGCACGACTTTGCCGCGCTCGAGCTCGAGGATCGTGTCCACGGCGTTGCTCAAGAGGCGCCGGTCGTGGCTGATGACGAGCACGGCCCCTTGCAGGTTGCGAATGTAGTCCTCAATCCACTCGATGCCGGGCAGATCCAGGTGGTTGGTGGGCTCGTCGAGCAGCAATAGGTCGTGTCCACCGGCTAGGGCGCGAGCCATGTTGGTGCGTCCCTTCTCACCGCCCGATAGCGTGTTCGGGTCGCGCTCCCAGAGGCTCTCCGGCAAGCCGATGCCACCGAGCACCGTTTCGACCCGGCGCTCAATCTCCCAGCCGCCCAGGACTTCCACCCTTTCCGTCCAGTGGCTCTGCTCCACAAACAGGCGTTCGAGGATCTCGCCCGAGGCGCTACCCATCTCGTCCATCACCCGTTCGAGCTCCTTGAGGGCTTCGTGCGCCTGGGCCATGCCCTGCTCCACATAGCTGCGAACGGTCATGCCTTCGCCAAAGCTCGGGCGCTGGGCGACGAAGCCGATGTCCGTTCCTTTGCGCAAGGTGATCTTGCCCCAGTCGGGACTCTCCAGTCCCTCGATCAGTCGGAAGAGGGTCGACTTGCCGCCCCCGTTGCGTCCGACGATGCCGACTTTCTCGCCGGGATCGATACGCAGGTTTGCGCCGGAAAGCACCTCCTGGGAGATGTAGTGCTTCTTGACGTCTTCGAGGATTAGCAGGCTCACGGTTTCACTGGGGCTTGGATTCGGGCGGGCAGTCTACTGGCTTGCGGTGAGCAGGTAGCTCACATATGCGCTGCCCATGCGCAATTGAGCAAATATGCGGAGTTTGGGGTCTTGAACGTCCCGATAAAAAGGCGTCGCAGAGTTTGAGGTGGGGCGCTGATCTTCCGAGGGAACTGCATTACGCTCCCCGCCGAGGGAGCCGCATGACGCTTCCCGGAAAGGTTTGAGAACCGATGGATTCTGAAGCGGGGACTCCTCCGCACGAAAGGCTACCGATGAACGCGCAAGAAACGAACCCCAGCACCGCCACCGCCATCCAGGAACGAATCGCTCGTCGAGCCTTCATTCACATGGTGGCCATGATCTACCAGGCGAACTACAGCCGCCCCACGAAGACAGGAGACCCGAAGGTTGGCGGACACCCCGCGAGCTGTGCGAGCTCTTTGCACATCCTCTCGGCCCTGCACTTGGACGTGCGCGAGCCCCAAGACTTCATCTCGAACAAGCCCCACGCCTCCCCGATGGATCACTCGTTGATGCATCAGATGGGGCAGTTCCGGCACAACGCGAAGGTCGATTGGTTCTCCGACACCAAGAGTGAAGACTGGTTCACGCCCGAAGAATCCGAGCGCGTGATGAGCACCCTGCGCAAGTACCCCGACGAGGAAACGCCCCAGGTGTTCCAGAGTTATCACGCGGCCACGGACCCCGACCACTTCGGGTTCCTGCCCACGGGCACGGTCGGGATTCCGCCGGTTTGCTCGGGCTACTTGGCCCTGGCCCATCGCTACGCGGAGGACCACGGCTGGGAGACTCCGGAGCACCCGCACTTCTGGTCCTTGATCGGGGACTCTGAATTCCGCGAGGGGTCCTTGCTCGAGGCCATGCCGGACTTCGCCGAGCGTCAGCTTGGCAACGTGACCTGGATCATCGACTACAACCGGCAGAACCTGGACGGTACGCGTATGCCCAACGAGCGCGGCCTGACGGGAACGGACGCGGATCGCATCGAACGCACGGCGGTTGCCAACGGTTGGAGTGTTATCCAAGTGCGGCATGGTCGCTTCCGCCAGGAACTCTTCGCCCGCAAAGGGGGGGAGCTCTTGCGCGAAGTTCTGACGGCTTCCCTGTCGGACTACGAGTACCAGATGTTGGCGCTCTCCCAAGATGTTGCGAGGATTCGCTCCTCCTGGATTGCGGCGAACTCAAAGCTCAAGAAATTTGTCACGAGCCTGCCGGACGAAGAGGTCCTACGCGCCATGCTCGACCTCGGTGGTCACGACTATGGTCAAGTGGTCGACGCCTTGCGAAAGTCGAAGGAGAACCCGGATCAACCCTTCGTGGTGATTGTTCACACGATGAAGGGCTTGGGGCTCGAATGTGTTGCGCACCCGGGCAACCACTCGAATCTGCCCTCTAAGAAAGAGGTCAAGGCCTTGGTGGAAGGGGAGGGTCTCAGCATGGAGCGCCCCTTTGAGTGTTTTCCCGCAGACAGCGAGGAGGGCAAGTTCCTCACCAAGCGCCGAGACAAGTTCCGCGCGGCCCAAGACGAGCTCTTGAGCCTGCGCGAGCGCAACCGGGCCAAGGCCAGTGCTGAAGTGGAGAACGCGGGTGGCTTGCCCGACTCCATGGAAGTCGACATGAGCCTCTTCCCGCGCGCCCACACCCAGTGGATGTGGGGCCAGATCGCTTCGAAGCTAGCGCGCATTGGCTCCCATGGCCTGCTGGAGGACGGCAAGGAGCTGCGTACGCTTTCTAAACATGAAGCGCAGTGGAAGCCCGCGGCCCAGTTCGTGATGACCATGTCGCCGGACGTGGGTTCCTCGACCAACATCTCGCCCTCCATGGACGACGGTGTTTACGGGCCGAAGGACAATCAAAAGCACGAGCTTGAGAACGAACTGGCGATCAACCTGCGTCACCCGGAACTCTTGGCGAGCCCAGCAGCTTGGACACGCCACATTCGCTTCGAGATCGCCGAAGCCAACGCCATGAGCGCGGTGGGTTCCTTCGGCATGATGCAGGAGTTCACGGGCCTGCCCTTCGTGCCGATCATGACGGTCTACGACTTCTTCGTGAAGCGCGCCCTCGACCAGCTCTACTACGACGTCTACTGGGGCGCCGAGTTCATCCTGATGGGCACCCCCTCGGGCGTGACCCTCTCCAGCGAAGGGGCGCAGCACAGTTGGAAGTCCGACATTCAGATGCCGAACCTGATCACCTGGGAGCCATCCTTTGCGATCGAGATGGACTGGATCTTGACCGATGCCATCCAGCGCCAGATGTCGGACAACAACGCTGGCCGCACCGGCGTGATGGTGCGCGGGGTGACCCGCGGTTTGGAGCAGAAGATCATGCTGGAGCGCGTGCGCCGTCACGCGTCCAACAAAGCCGATGCGCCGGACGCCGCCCTGCGTCCCGCCGCGCCTAGCGCGGGCTGGGATCAAAGCGCAACCGACGAAAGCACCCTTGCCAGCCAACCAGACGCCAACCTCTTGGCCCAGCTGCGCGTGGACTGCCTGCGCGGCGCATGGACCCTGGTGGACTACAACGGCTACGTCGGCTATGAGCCCGGTGAAAACGTGGTGCAAGTCTTCGTGATGGGAGCTCTGGTTCCAGAGGCCCTCGAAGCCAGCGACGCGCTGTTGGACATGGGCATCTACGCGAACGTGCACGTGGTGTCCTCGCCGGAGCTTCTGCTCGGAATCCTCGGGGAGAAAGACGGCTACGCGACGATGCGCGAGGTGCTCGAGGTGGACGGCAACTTGCACGGTGTTCCCAATGGCGCCAGCTCCGAAGCGGGCCTGGTCGGTCTGGCCGCGCGCCGCATTCCCTGCGTCGCTGTTTGCGATGGCGAAGCGGGATTGCTCGACAACATCGGATCGATCCTCGGTGTGCGCTGCCAAACCCTGGCGGTCCGCAAGTTCTCGAAGTGTGGCCGCCCGGACCAGGTGTATGGCTACCAGCACCTGGATGGCGCCGCGATCCAAGAGGCCTGCGGCAAGGTGCTCTCCGAAACGGCTACCGAAGACTTCTTCGTCGACGTCGACTTGCTCCATCGGCACGCCACGCGCACCCCGGTTCAAAAGCCGAACTGGCGCGAGCTCTGGCAGATGTAAGCCGGCACGGCTGGGCGGAGTTTGCAAGGCACGCCCGCTTCCACGAAATAGCGCGCGACATGGGTCGCGCGCTTTTTCGTGGGGCGCTGGTCGACCTTGTTGCCAGGCCCACCGGTCGGCCGACTCGCTCGCTCTTCATGGCGGCGTTTTTGGGGATGGGCGTCTGCTTGAAACTTGGCTCCCCGCGCTCCCTCTGTGTCCTGAGCCACATCCCCGGGCCAAGGACGGTTCCGCTCGCCGCAGATTGGGATAATGTCTTTTTGAAGTTTGCGCGCTCCTGCCTGGGGGGCCTGACGCCAGAACAAAAGGCGAGAGAGCCACGTCCCAATTCTTATGCCCCAAATCTCCTATACCCCCCTCCCAGCCCCTGAGTTCCTGGCCACCTTGGCCGCGGCTCGCGGCGGGGATCGGGTCGCCATCGACTTTCTGGTGGAGCGCTACTATCCCCGGGTGCAGGAGACGGTTCATCGGGATCTCTCCCGGGACCTGCGCTGTTCTCGGCCCTGGCTGACCGCGCGCTTCAGCACAGGGGATGTGGTGCAGGACGTGTTTCGCAGCCTGCTCAGCGACTTGAGCAACTTTCAAGGCCAAACAGAGTCCGCCTTTTGCGGATACCTGGCCATGATCATTCGCAACCGATTGCTCGACGCCATCCGCTTTCACGAGGCCGCGCAACGGGATGGTCGGGAATCGTCGGCCCTGGAGGGCAGGCCCGAACCGAGCACGGAGGGCAGCGGTCCTGCGACCATGGCTGGCGACTCGGAGGCCGCGGACCGACTCGAGCAAGCGCTCAATAGCCTGCCTGAAAAGGAGCGCCTGCTGTTGCGAGCCAGAATCGAACAGTCCACTCAGTTCGTCGTGTTGGCGGAGCGACTGGGCTACTCCTCCAAGTGGGCCGCACGGCGAGCGTTCTACGCCGCGCAGTCCAAGGTTTTGGTTTTCCTCGGTCGAGGGCAAGCGGAGGAAGCATGGAGACCCGCGACGCATTCGATGATTCCGAGTTGCCCAATCTGATCGCGACCGCCCTCGAGTTGCGGGACAGTGGGGAGGAGCTCTGCCTGGAGGAGATTTGTGAAGGTGCTCCCCACCTGATCACTGCGCTCAAACGATCTCTCGAACTGAGTTCCCAGCTTCCCGATCTTCAGCGAGTCTCCGCTGGGCGCGATCGATTGCTCGGACAAACTTTGGAGTCTCGCTACCGGTTGGACGCGCGGGTTGGATCGGGGGCCATGGGGGTCGTCTACCGAGGAATGGACCTCGATCTCGAACGTGCCGTCGCCATCAAGATCCTCAAGTTGCCCTTCGGGGACGAGGACGAAGCGGAGGTTCGCTTCGCGCGGGAAGCAGAGACTCTGGCGGCGCTCCGTCACCAAGCAGTGGTCAACATCTTCGATCGGGGCCGCACCCCCGAAGATGATCCCTTCTTGGTGATGGAATTCGTTGAGGGGCTGCCACTCACCGTCTTGCTCGGGGAGATCAAGGGGACACCGGGGAGCACCAGCAGCAAGGACACGCAGGCGATTGCCAAAGCCTTGGGCGTCGACTCACTCGGCGAGCAGAGCTACTTGCGCGCGGTGGTTCGTTGGATGGCCGAGGTGGCCAATGGGCTCGCCATGGCCCACAGCAAGGGGATCTTCCATCGGGACATCAAGCCCTCGAACATCCTGATTCGTGGGGGCGAAGGACCCGTGGTCGTGGACTTCGGAATCGCCGCTCAAACGGGTCAGGCCACCTTGACCCGCGACGGCGCTCTGATCGGCACCCCGGCCTTCATGGCACCGGAAGCGCTGCAGCCGGGCACTCCAGCGGGGCCGGCCTTGGACATCTACGGCTTGACGGCGACCTTGTACGAGCTCCTGACCCTGCGGCCGCCGTACTCGGGGACGCCGACCCAAGTTCTCTCCGCGCTCAGTTTGCACGAGCCGGTCCCGGCCGGTCGCATCGGCGAAGGACTGCCGCAAGACCTGCTGGCGATCCTCGATTGTGGAATGGCTCGCCGTCCCGAGGATCGTTACAAGAGCATAGCGGAGCTCGAAGAAGACCTGCGCGCCTTCCTCGACTACCGTCCCGTTCAAGCGCGCACGCTCACGACGGTGGGACGCTTTTGGCGCCGAGTGCGCCGCTCGCCAGCTTGGCGCGCGGGGATTGCTGTGGCGGGAGTGGCCATCGCCATCACTATCGGCTTTCAAGCGCACGCTGCTTGGCTGGAGAATCGACAGACCGAATACCTCGAGGTCTGGAAGCATATCCCACCGAATCTTGGAGTTGCCAGCCCGGTGACCGCGGTCTTGACAGAAGCGGAGGGCCGCGATGAGGTGGCCAAACTGCTCGACAAGGCTGTCGCCACTAGCAGCGAAGTCCTCCCCGCTACGCTCCTCCGTGGCATCTTTCTAGGCGACCATGGCGAGCCTGAAGGGGCAGCGCGAGACATGGCGCGGATCGCGCGAAGTCTCAATACGCCGTACAGCCGTGCCCTCGAGGCTCGATACCGCAGTTGGGCGGACAGTGGTGGCTCTGGGGCCGTTGACCTGTCGGATCTACCCGAACCAGAGGGGGGATTGGACAACTACACGGCAACGCTGTTCGCCCTTCGAGAGAGGCGAATTGCTGATGCTTCGCGCTTCTTGAAGGATCCGGATTTGGAGGAGTACGTCCCTGCCCAGGAATTGGCGACCCTGCTGATCTCGGACCGGGCGAAGCAATTAGCTAGGGGTATTTGGCTCGAGGAGAGAATCGGGTGCCGGACGGCGAACACCGCCCACTTGATCGGAATTGCACAGACCCTGAGTACGAACTACCTGAACGCTTACGAGGTCATGGCCGACGGTCTTGCGCTGGTCCCGACTAGTCATCCACTTCACATGAATTCGGCGCGGGCCGCTTGGATGATGGGATGGGTTGATACGGCCCGGGAGCATTATCGGCAGGTTATCGACCTGCGGCCTGACAACCTCCAGGGACACGAGCTGCATGTTCGGTTCTTGACAGAGACCAGTCATCCGGGAGAGGCGCAGTTGGCGCTCGATTTGATTCCCTTCGACGAGGGCGATAAATGGCTCGCGCTACGCCACGATCTACAGGGGGGCATCGAAGCTTGAGGCCTTACTTCAACCCCGCCGACCCTGGCGGTTATCCCGACCTGGGTTCGGTTGGCCGCTGGTTGGGTGTTGTTGTCTCAGTGAAAGATGGCACTGGCGGTGCAGAAGAAAGCCTCATCGAGCGGGCGGGGTTGAACGGACGACCCTACGGCGCAGACTTGTTCTCCTACTACTTCGAAGAAAGTACGGGGTTGGCTGCCAGCGTCGCTGGAGCAACGCTGGTAGAGCAAACCCGGGAAACGCTGGGATTCCCCCTGAATGGAACGGAAGACGTGTCTGGCCTCGACTTTGGACTTGCGATCAACAGTTTTTCCGGGGCCCTTCCGGGTGACCCGATGTTTCCCAACACGGACAAGTTCTAATTCTCGGTGACCGCCTTGAGCGCTGCACGCCTCAACTCGAACGGCGGACTTCATAGAGTCGAAGCTCTTCCTCCGGGGACACCCCCCCCGCCCGGTTTGGTTGCAGATGAGGGATCCATTTACTTTCTCAGCTGGGATGGCATGCAGTGGGTTGGTCCAGAAGAGTACCGGAGTTCCGCTGTCCTCGGGCTTGGTGTGGAGAACGACATCGATGCGCTGGCGGTTGACCCTTTTCGGAACACGGTCGTCTACTCCACCGTGCGGATAGCCAATTCCGGCACGTCTCAGTTGAGGATCTATGACCCCGCCCTAGGCACGGCAGACGTACCACTCATCAACGAGAGCTTGCAGGAAGCCGGGGAGGTGCTCGGACTGGGGGATACGACGGACATCGATGCGGTTTGCATCCTGGATCCCTCTGAAGTGAAGTTCTCCCGCTTCTTCGGAACACCCGTGAGCTGGCCTGACGGCTTGGGCTTTAGCGCACCCATGGGACTGAGCGTGACGAGATCCGGATTCGACCGTGGGTTGGGAATCCCGGCCGCTATGTCCAACACAACGGAGCTGCACATGCAGGTTTCGGGCACCCGCGGGCCCGTCGGTACCAACACCACGACCCTCTTCATGGTGACGACTGAATACGATCCGGAACTAGAGTGGTATGAGCACTCCTGGGCTCTAGCCGGCACCACAACTGACGTGGTGACCTCACTGACCAAGGAGAATGTCGTGGACTTTGATTTCCCGATCATGATCAAGAACTACGGCACGAACATGGGCGTTGCTGCCCTGGTTCTCGACACAAACACCAGCGCCATTCTGGGTGCGAGTTGGGTCAACGTGATTCGGATCAACTAGTCGCCTGCGGCTAGCAGATCGAGAAAAACAGCTTGGGGCCCGGGCAGACGAAGGAATCCTTCGCTGCCCAGGCCCCACTCTCATTCACATGTGATTCGGGGCGCCGTCCGGCTCACGACTGGTCAACTGGAGACCCCCGATTGGCCATGGCCGATTCTGTTCTCGCAAAACCTGGTCCGCGAATTCCTTGACTTGCTTCCTGGTTGCGTTCGGCCGCTTTGGACAACACTTGCCCTATTTCTTGTTGGGTGAACGTGGGCAAGATCCGAGGATAACCCCGTGAACGAGAGCTACACCCAACGACTGAACCTCTTCAAGAAGGAGAGGACTTGGACGGTCATGCCGAGCGCGCTCGGCTGGGAGGAAGCGGCGGCCCAAGGGTCCATCGCTTACTCGGACATTCAAGCCGTTGAGTTCAAGTACGCGCCGTCGCGCTTTGAGCTGCGCCGGGTCTCCCTGCGGATCCGCGCGCAGGGATCGTGGCAAGAGATCACGAACGTGGACTTCAAAGGACCCCTGCAATCCGACCGGCACAGCGAAGCATTCCTCGTGTTTGCGGCGGGCTTTCACCGCGCACTCGCCGAACAGAATTCGAGGGTGACCTACCGCGCCGGACGGACCCTGGTCGGGTACATCGCAGTCGTCCTCGTGACCGTCATGCTGGTCCTCTTGGCCTTGGCTGGCATCGCGCTGTTTGCCTCCGGGGTGGTCTCGGGTGTCGTGGCGCTCAAGCTTGGCCTGATTGCTGTATTCCTGCCCTTGCTGATCAAGGACTTGATCACGAACGCGCCGCGCTCCTACGAACCAAACGAGTTGCCAGCGGCCATTGCCGCCCGAGCCTAGGGGCGGCAGCTCGTAAACCAAGCGCGGCGAACCGACCGAGCGCGGCCTAGGCGCTGAGTGCGTCGGAGTTTGGCCGGCCGAATCGGCTAACAACCACCAGGGCAAACACGCTCACGAGAACAGCGGGCAGCGCCGCGTCCAAGTTCTGCAGGAACTCGTGAGTCCCTGTCATGCCAGCTTCCCCAGCCCAAGTCGTGATGCGCTCGCCCAGCCAAAACTCCCAGGCGATGGCGGTGCCGAGGCCCGTTAGCATGGAAGCAACAGCTCCCGCCGGCGTGGCTCCTTTCCAAAAGAGCGCGGCCAAGAGCGGCGGCGTGATCGCGGCGCCATACAAGGTGTAGGCGAAGAGCGCGACCCCAAAGAACTCGTCCGACTGGAACGAGAGGAACAAAGCGATGAGTCCCAAGCCCACGATGATCAAGCGGCTGGCGC
Organism: uncultured bacterium; assembly: GCA_937905825.1. Lineage (GTDB taxonomy): Bacteria > Planctomycetota > UBA1135 > UBA1135 > JABACD01. The sequence continues at coordinate 31,438 of CALCXM010000087.1, read as the reverse complement.
CCACCACTTCCCGATCGCCCGCATCCTTGCGCAGGAAGCGTTGGTACACGTCGCGCACTAGGGAGCTCGCGGGGGAGAGCAGGTAGGAATCCGCCGTGGACACGACCACCGCAACAACGGTGGCCGAAAGCATGGCGCCCAAGAACGGCGGCAAGGCTTCGAAAGCGATGTGCACGATGCCGTGGGCGGGATTCTCGGGAGCGCTCATCTTGCCCGTGGCCACCAAGGCGACCCCGCACAGCGCAACTCCAATGATCAGCCAGTCCAGGATCAGCACACCGAAGAACATGCCCGCCGCGGAACGCCTGGCGGTCTCCGGAGTCTTCGCGGAGAAGAACCGTTGGTACATGTTCGCGTCCCCGAGGATCAAGAGGAAGGAGGGCAAGAGGTACGAGATGATGCGCGCCGAGCTGTAACCGAAGGGGTCCTGGTGCGAGGACGGCAGGTGCTCGAACACTTGGCTTGGACCACCGAGCTGCACCAAAAGAATCCCCAAGGCGGCCACCAACCCAACCGTCATCAAGATTCCGTTGGCGAGGTCCGTGTACGCCACGGAGAACATGCCGGCCAAGGCGGTGTACGCGATCACGAAGGTCGCAACGAAGTAGATCGCTTGATCGTGGGAAAGATCGGGCAGTACGCGCTCCACCACCGCAGAACCCGCGCGGTATTGGTAGGACACGATGATCAAGTAGCCCGAGATCAAGGCGACCGTCCCGATGATGCGCGTGGCGACGCCGAAGCGCTCTTCTAGAATGTCTTGGATCGTTACCTTGTTCATTCGGCGCAAGCGCGCGGCCAGGCTGAACAAGACCAGGATGCCCAGGGCGCTGGAGAGCGGCAGAACGAAGGCCGACAGTCCATCTTGAAAGGCGCGCTGAGTGTTGCCGTAGATGCTGCCGGTGCCGATCCAAGTGGCGAGCAGGGTGCCCGTTAGAACAGCGCTCCCAAGTCCGCGTCCCGCTAGCGCGAAGTCCTCCTGGGTTTTGACCTGCCGGGACTTGACGATTCCAAGTCCGATCAAAACGACCAAATAGACGACGAGAAAAGCGGCGTGCATGGGACTCGAGCTAGAAGCTCAGCTGCTCCTTGAGGGCCAGCATCTCTTCCGGGCTGACCTGCACCGAAGGCGGCATGCCAACCTCCCCCAAACTGTTGGTGGGGATCAAGTGGATGTGCACGTGGGGGACTTCCCAGCCGATCACCGTGACGCACACGCGCTCGCAGCCGAGTTGCGCCTTCATGTTCGTCGCCACTTTGTGGGCGGCCGTCCATAGCTCCCCGTGCTCCTCCTCGGAGAGGTCGAACAGGTAGCTCACCTCGCGCTTCGGGATCACCAAAGTGTGGCCGGGTTGCGCGGGACGGATGTCGAGGAAGGCGAAGTGCTTGTCGTCTTCCCAGACCTTGTGACAGGGCAGCTCGCCCTGGATGATTTTCGTGAAGAGAGTCGGCATGCAGGAAGGGTAGCGCGCGCGCTCCCTGGAACCAGATTTATCATCGGGTGGAGGTTGTCGTTCGAGAGCATTTGTCCTCGAGCAGCACTCCCCGTGGGCCCGCATTCCACAGGGGACAGCGCTCCTCATCGAGCAGGATTCCTCATCAGGCTGAGTTTTTCATCGGGCGCCGGGGCCGGATCATTTAGACTGCTCGCCCATGGCCGCTCCGCCCCCCGACGCAACCTCTCAACTGGCCCAGGTGGCCTCCATCGTGCCCTGCGGCAGCGATGGAGTGCTCCTGCGCGTCATCCCGCGCACGCCCTTCGGACCCCTGAACGCTGGCCGCTTCTTCATGCTGCGCCGCGCGGACGGGGTCGGACCCCTGATCCCGCGCCCCTTTTCGATCTTCAAGCAGGAAGGCGATAGCATCGAGTTCTTGATCAAGGTGATCGGCCCGGGCACGCAAGCTCTGGCCGGAGCCGCCATCGACTCGGACTTGACCTTGATCGGGCCCCTGGGCAACGGCTGGCCAGAGATCGCTCCCGAGCCCGTCAACATCATGTTGGCCGGGGGAATCGGTTCCGCGCCCTTCTACGAATTGATCCAGTCCAAGCTCGCCAAGGGCGCTGCTCCTGAGAGCCTGCTGATGATCTACGGCGCGGCCACGCGCGGCTTCCTCTACGACTTGGAAGCCTTCGAACAACTCGGCGTGCGCGTGCTCAGCACCACCGACGACGGCAGCCATGGATTCCATGGGAACGTGCTGCAGTGCTTGGAAGCCGAGTGGGCGGCGGGACGTGTTTCCGAGTCGGCGCAACTCATGGCCTGCGGTCCCGAACCGATGCTCAAGGCCGTCGGACGCTTGGCGGAAGAGCGCAAGCTCAAGGCTTGGCTGAGCCTCGAATCCTACATGGGTTGCGGTGTCGGCATCTGCAACGGATGCGTGGTGGCTACGCGTCCCGACGGCGAACTCGGATCCTGGCCCAACGCAAAGTGTTGCGTGGAAGGCCCCGTGTTCGCGAACGAAGCGGTCCGCTTGTAGCGGACTGTCCCGGGCCTGCAATGCCTGGATTCGTCGGCATCTGCTCGGGAGATTCCCCGGGAAGGGGACGGCTTGCTGCGAACTTAATCGGGGAGGCTTGCAAAAGCTCCCGCTCGGGCTAAGCAATGCATTGGCGTGTTCGAGGGCGAGTGGAAGGAGAACTCCGAAGCTCTCTCACGAATGCACGGGCCGGGTGTCAGGTGGAAGCGCCCACCAGTCACCCGGTTTTTGTTGTTCATTCCATTGCCGAGGCGCCGCTTTCGGCACGCGCGGCTACATCCAAGCGCCGCCGTTCATGTCGAGGGCTTGACCGGTGACCCCGCGGGCATCCGGCGAAAGCAACCAGGCGGTCATGCCGGCGATGTCTTCCGGCGCACTCATGCGCCCGAGCGGTACGTCGCCCATGGCCATCGCGAGGGCTTCCTCATAAGTCTTGCCCATCGCATCCGCCATGCCCTGCACGCCATCCCGCGCCATCTGCGTGTCCACCCAACCCGGGCAGATCGCGTTCACCTGAATCTCCTCTTCAGCAAGCTCCGCGGAAAGTGCACGCACCATGCCGATGATCCCGGTCTTGGATGCGCAGTAACCGCTGTAAGCGGGAACGCCGATGCGCCCCAAGACCGACGAGATCGCGATCAGGTGCCGCGTTCCTTCGGAAGGCTTGGCGAGCTGTGCTTGGGTCGCTCGAAAGGTGTTGTACGTGCCGATCAAGTTCACGCCGATGAGCTCTTCGAAGCGATCCTCCGGACCGTCCATGTTCGGCCCGCCCACGCCCGCGTTGGCCACGACTCCGTAGAGGCTTCCCCGGGCGGCGACGGCTTTGGTGAGTTCCTTGTCCAGGCTGGGCCGATCCCGAATGTCGCAGGACGCTAGCCCGATCTCTGCCTTCTCACCGGAGCGCTGTTTGAGGCACGCGGCCTGCGTGCTCTCCAGGCGGCTGGCGTCCCGGGCCAGCAGGGTCAGCTTGGCGCCCTCGGCCCAAAGCCGCTGGGCGATGGCCTGGCCAATGCCGGTTCCGGCTCCGGTGACGACGATGTGCTTGCTCTTGAATCGATCTTGGACGGCGTTCTTCAATGGTCTGTGCTGGAGAGGGTCAGGAGGGTCGGCCCAAAGACGAACACGTCCCGGCCATTCTGGCAAGGTCTGTTGCCTTTCGCGGCGGATTGGGGAAACTCCACGAATGAACAGCACACGTCAAGACCTGCCCGGGCTCGTGACTTTCGAGCATGAGTTCGAAATCCCCCTCAACCACCAGGAGCCCGGTGGGGCCAAGATCACCGTGTTTGCCCGGGAGGTGGTCACCCCCGATACCCTTGGCGAGGACTTGCCTTGGTTGCTCTTCCTGCAAGGGGGACCCGGCTTCCCGTCAGGTCGTCCCATGGGCAACAGCGGTTGGATCGAGCGCGCGACTTCCGAATTCCGCGTGCTCCTGCTCGATCAACGGGGCACGGGACGCAGCACGCCGGTCACCCACGAGAGCTTGGCTTGTTTCGCCACGCCGCAGGAGCAAGCGGACTACCTGACGCACTTTCGCTCCGACTCGATCGTCGCCGACGCAGAATGGATTCGCCGTGAGCTGACTGGGGGCGAGGCGAAGTGGACGCTGCTCGGCCAAAGCTACGGGGGCTTCTGTTCGATTCAATACCTCAGTCAAGCGCCCGAAGGACTCGAGGCCGCGTTGATCACCGGCGGCATCCCTGGCATCGACACGCCGATCGAGGGCATTTACGCGCACACCTTCGCGAAGATGGCGGAGAAGAACCGCGCCTACTACGCGCGCTATCCGCGGGACGTGCAACGGGTCAAGGACATCGCGGCGTACATCAGCGAGCACGAAGTGAAGTTACCCGGTGGTGATCGCTTGACCGTGGAGCGCTTGCAATCCTTGGGCGGGGCCCACGGCATGAGCGACGGCTACGAGACCTTGCACTATCTCTTGGACGAAGCGTTCGTCGAGGGTCCCGAGGGCAGGCAGCTCGGCTACGCCTTCCTGCGTGGAGTCGAGAATCGAACGGCCTTCGACACCAACCCGATCTACGCGATCCTGCACGAGCCGATTTACTCCCAAGGCCCTGCAACGAATTGGTGCGCCGCTCGCATGCACGGGGACTACCCGGAGTTTGACTTGGGAGCCACCCCGCTTTTCTTCACGGCGGAGATGATCTACCCCTGGATGTTCGAGCAGAGCGCGGTGCTTTCCAATCTGGCGAAAGCTGCCGAAATCTTGTCCCAAAAGGCCGATTGGCCCGGACTCTACGACCTCGATGTGCTCGCAAAGAATACGGTCCCGGTGGCGGCGGCCGTGTACTATGACGACGCCTACGTCCCGGTCGCCCTCTCCATGGAAAGCGCTGCACGCATTCCGAATCTGCGGACTTGGGTGACCAACGAATACGAACACAACGGCTTACGAGCCGACGGCGGGCGCCTGATCGGGCGCCTGCTCGACATGACCCGGGGCAAGCTTTAAGCCCCCTTCAACGACACCACTTTTCAAACATGAACCTCATCGACGCCATCCGTTCACGCCGCTCCGTCAAGCACTACGACCCGGAGCACCGCCTCACGGACGATGAATTGCGCAAGCTCCTGAGCCACACGGTGCTCGCCCCGTCTTCCTTCAACATGCAGAACTGGCACTTCGTCGTCTGCACGGACAAGGAAGTCCAGGGCCAGATCTGCGCCGCCGGTTGGAACCAGGCCCAGTTGAAAGACGCCTCGGCCACGGTTGTCTTCGCGGGCAACCTCGAGGGCTACAAGAACTTCGAACGCACCTTGCGCAAGGCCCCCGACGACATCAAGAAGATGTTCTCCGGCATGATCCCCGGCTTCTACGACGGCAAGCCCCAGCTGCAGCGCGACGAAGCCGCCCGCTCGATCAGCTTCGCCGCCCAAAACATGATGTTGATGGCCAAAGAAATGGGCTACGACAGCTGCCCCATGATCGGCTACGACCCCGCCAAGGTCGCCGCCATCTGCGGCCTCCCCGAAGGCTACCCGCCCCTCATGATCCTGACCGTCGGCAAAGGCATCAAGCCCGCCCAAGCCCGCATGGGCCTGCTGAACTTGGAAGAGGTCGTCTCGATCAACAAGTTCGGCAACAACACCCTGACCGGCGAAGTCGACGACGCGTAGGGATTCATCACTGTCCACGAAAAGGGGCTGTTTCGCCGGTTGGCGTGGCAGCCCCTTTTTGTGGAGTACTTGAGCGCGGGCTGCATGCGAAGAATCGGTCCGGATCCATAGAGCCCGGGCCCCACGGTACTGCAAATTTAGAATTGCACCTTAGGCATTCGCGATGGGGCGATACCGAACCCGCCCGGTTCCCGGCACATCGAGATGGTCTACGTCGTGTGGTGGAGATTGAGCGGGCTGCGTACCACGATGCAGCTTGAGTGCCGGCGGTGTCGAGGCGTGATATAGAGACTACGTGTCTATCCTTTCGCGCGCGCGCGGCGAGAGCGATCACTCTTAGCCCATGCGGATGGGGCCGGTTCGGGTACATAGACAACACTCGGGTCCGTGGAGGGAGACACCTGATTCTAGCCCTGGGCTCGGGTCGATCTGCGCCCCTGTTCGGTACCTCCTGACGAATGCGAGTTGCTAGCCAGCGGCGATCCTGCAGCAGCGGCGCTCGGGTGCTTCCGAGCCTAGAAAGGGGGTGCGCGCTCGGATGGCATCCGAAGGGAGTGCCCGGTTTTCTGGCACTCTCACATATTTCTCGGGATAGGCGTCAACGCATGGGCCCTGATCGGAAAATAAGGGTACGGGACTGGGTGCGCTCCCGGATCCTGCTTGCCAGACTCGTGCCCCAAACTGAGATTTGCTTCGGCGTGTCTGTAGAAGTCATTCCTAACCTCGGAACCGATCGATGAAGAACTCGCAAAACTCGTGTCCATCCTCCCGTTCGTACTTCGGCCTCATGGCGCTCGCCTTTCTGGCCCCTTCCGCGTGGGCTGGCGACTGGATCGTCGATGACGATGGCGGCCCCGGTGTCGACTTCAGTGACATTCAGTCGGCGATCCAGGTGGCCGCTCCGGGGGACACAATCCTGGTGCGTGCTGGATCCTACGGCCCCTTTGTGATCGACGCTAAGGCCATAACGCTGACCCGCGAGGGGACGGGTAGCGTGCTTGTGACCGGAACCAGCGAGGTTCGAAACATCACGGCGCCGGCCGCAGTTCAGCTGGATGGGATCGAGATGGAGCGAGGACGACCGGCACTTCACCTGGAGAACAATGCGGGGCCCGTGTGGCTGTCGGACTGTCTCGTTCGCGAGTTCACTGCCGACTACAATTTCTGGGGCGACATGGCCCTAGACTGCGACAACTCGGCCGACGTCGGCATGATCCGCTGTACGGTGATTGGAGAGCGCGGTGGCGATGGCTTTGACATAGGCTTCTCCGACGATGGTGGCAGGGGTGGAAACGCCATACGCGCCACAACTTCGACTCTGCGTCTATATGACTGCACACTCGAGGGAGGAAGTGGCGGCAACGCCTATCAGTCCGAAGATGAACCCGGAGCGGGGGCTGCGGCTCTTCAACTAGCGTCCGGCTCCCAGGCCTTCATTTCGACCTCCGAGCTCAGCGGGGGACTGCATGGGTCGCCCTACACCGGCTGCGCAGCCCCTCTCACGTCATACTCCAACTCGACCGCGCGCCACTTCAGGAGCTTATTCAGCGCTTCGGACTGTACGCTGCAACCTCCAGTCGGCTTGCCTGAATCCGACACCACGGCGTTTTGCTTCGGCACGCCCAACGCCTGCCCTTGCTGCAATGGTGGGTCGGGTGGTGCTGGCTGCTCCAACTCCTATGGACACGGCGGCGGCCAGCTCTACCTGACGGGCAATGCCAGCGTCAGCGCGGACACGATCACGCTGCGTCACGCCGGGCTTTCGTCGGGCAAGCCACTACTTTACTTCCAGGGTACGCTCGGCGTCGCCAACGGCCTGGGTGCTCCGCTCGGGGATGGGCTCTTGTGCGCTGGTGCTTCGATCATTCGCCTCGCCACGCGCCTTTCGTCGGGTGGGGAGGATGCCTACGGCTTCAGCGTAGCGTCGGACCCTCTCATCTCCGTGCGCGGCCAGGTTCCTGCGATCGGGGCGACGCGCTTCTATCAGGTCTGGTACCGCGACCCGGCTGCCGCGTGCGGCGCAGGCAACTTCAATCTGAGCAATGGCCTGCTCGTTCCCTGGAAGCCGTGATTTGAGTGGACCTTCCATGAGAAGGCCCAGGGCTACCGAGGAGGTGCGCAACGGAGCCCACCCAACTCCCAGCATCTCCATGGCGGTCAACTCTATCCGTCCGGCGGATTGGTGCAGCCCAAATGCGCTATTGACGATCAGCAGTCTTGCGGTTGTACCGAACCTTGGGGGTGCTCGACCCTTCGAGAGAGAGCCACACTGTGTCCTTCTCACAAGCGGAGTCTGCGGCTTCGGATCTGACCGGCTTTGCAGAGAGACATGCTTGTGGCAGGGGAGTCCGCTGGGGGATCTGCCCCGCTACGGCAGTGAGTCGGATGCGACTGCATGGGGGACTTCCCATGAAAAGCTCCCCAAGTCCAACGTCGAGGCGTTGAGCATGGGGAGCGCCAAGTGCAAGGTTTGGCCGAAGGTCGAATCCTGAGCGAATCCGAGGTGGAGCGCAAAGGCAGCGAGGTCACCTTTTAGGCATCCGGAGAGTTGGCTTCGAGTGGGAAGCGCAAGCTCACTTCTTGCAACACGAAGATCCGGCTTGAGCTGGCGCGCCGCTAGTGGTTGCGTCGCTCTTGTCATCGCTCGATCCAGCACAGGCCGGAAGAGCCTCGGAAACGTTGTCGCAGGCGTTCCGCGCACAGTCCTGGAGAACTTCGCACTGCTCCGGGTTGTCGCAATCAATGATCGATTCGCACGTCTGACCCTCGGGGCCTTCGCACACGATACGGCACTCTCCGTCGGGCAGGCACTCCGCGGAAACGATGGTGCAGGGTCCCCCGTCGCAGTTGATCTCACAACGGGCATCGGGGGTGGGCGCGGACTCCGGTGCCGATTGAGATTCATATCCAAGGGCGCCGAGCAACAGGGTCAAGCTGAGAAGGAGGAGTTTCATGGTTCGTCGTGTTCAGGGTCTAAAGACAGAGCGCGGTTGGTGCCAATCACCGACCACGCCCTGTTCGACCGGCGAGCGGAGGACCTCATTCCACAAACCTTTCTCAATCCTTCGAGCTTTGGAGAATCGGGCAGGATCCCTCCGGACAACAGCTCTCCATGAGCCGTTGCACCTGCGGGCCATCAAGCACGGAACGCACCAGGAGCACTTCATCGACACATGCGAACAAGGCGCTCTCGCGTAGCTGCGAGACTTCCCGCACCAGTTCGCGCAACTCCTCGTCATTGAGCTCTGGCCTGGTCAACTGTGCGCGCAGCTCTTCAAGCTTGCGTTGGGCCTGGTGCTCTAAGTTTTGTCTTCCGTTCTGCTCCACGCTGAATAGGTCCGCGAGGGCCAGGCATTGCCCCGGGGTAAGTCCCAGCTCGGATGGGTTGATCTTGCACTCACTCGCCAGCGGCGCACATCCGACGGATGCACAGCCGGTGGTGTCAGGCCCGCTTGTCATGTGGAGCCGCAAACTGGCGAACAGGCCTCCGGCAAGGATCCAGATCAGTAGTGTCTTCATCACTTTTTTTCGTTCAACCTATTTAGATGGGCCAATAGCTCGCGTTCAGGGGTGCTATCGAGTCGGGGACTGTGGAGCAGGTCGCGGTCTAGTTGGGTGAAGAGTTCGGCAGTTCCGGAGCTGACGCCCTGCTCCTGCTGCTTGCCTGTCCGTTCTGGCAAGCTCGCCGTCACGACGAAAAATCCAAGCAGGCCCGCGGCAGCGCGCAGGAAGAGTGGAACCCTGGGGCCCGCTGCTGGTTTTGCCGGTTCCAAGTTCTTGAACGGTCGCGGCTCTTCCTGGAACGGCTCATTCGCCTTGGCTTGCAGCCGATTGAAAAGATCCGCCGGAGGCTGGTTCCTTCGGAGTGCGCCAAACAATTGTGGGAGCGCGTCAAGGGCGTCCCGGTAGGCATGGCAGTTGTCGCAAGCGCTTAGGTGTTCAGCAAGTCGCTCAGGAGGTCGCAGCGAAGAGTCCTCCCTCGAATTGGCCAACCACTCTCGGACCTCCCCGCAGGTTTTGTCGTTCTTCATGATGCGCAGCGGGAGTCGCTCTCTCCCTTTCGATGGATCAACATGGACGCGAGTCGTTCGCGTCCCCGGGCCAAGCGTGACATGACGGTTCCCTCTGGAATCTCGAGGGCTTCAGAAATCTCGGTGTAGGACATCTGCTCTACTTCTCGCAACACCAGAACGGCTCGCTGCATGGGGGGGAGGCGGCGCAGGAAGGATTCGAAGCGTTCGTTGCCCTCGGCCAGAGCGCTCGCCTCGCTCGGAGACGGCCGGCTGTCCGGCAGGGAATCATCCAGGGCACTCGTCTGTCGGCGCCTTTCCTTTTCAATGCGGTTCAGACAGTGGTTCACCGCGATGCGATGCAACCAAGTCGAGAAGCTAGCTCGCCCTTCGAATTGCCCGATACGCTCCATCACCTTCAAGAAGACCTCCTGCGTGGCATCCTCGGCATCTGTGTTCTGGGGCAGCAGGTTGCGGCAGATTCGATAGACGCGGGCTCCATAGACACGATAGCACTGCTCCAGGCCCCGTGCTTGGCCGGAGCGCAGTGACGCCAGGGCGTTCGCATCCAAGGTGAGTGTCTCGTTCGATGTCATGGGTCTCGCCGCCGATCACCGTTCGTCGGCCAGCAGCAACGGCCCTCGATGAACGATCCAGGTCCGTCACAGTTGGTGGGACCGGCGAGATTGCCCCCACATTCCATGCTTCTTCGAGAAAGGTGAGAATCCGGAATGCGGGCTGAACCCCCGAGGGAGGGTCCCCGGATCGTTCCTCGGCTGCAGGGTCGAGCGGCCCGATCACGAGCTCCAGTGGCGGCGACTTGCTTCGAAAGGGTAGTGGCTAGATGTGATGAACCGGCCCGGTTCCATCCAACGCAGCGCGCAAGGTTCGGCGCACGTAGACAGGCACCATGCGGCGGCGGTAGTCCTTGTCGCCGGGGATGTTGTCGAGGGGCTTGCACTTCTTGTGGGCCAGTTGGGCGACGGCCTCGATGGCTTGGTCCAATTCGGTCGATCCGAGTTTGAGGCCTTGCAGGAGTGCGTCCACACCCTTGATCAATAGGGGGCGGGCTTGCAAGGCGACCAGGCTCACGGCGGCGTCGCGCACGCAGTCCGCGTCGTCCAAGTCGATGCGTACCGCGCAGCCGAGCAGGGGGAAGTCGATGGAGCCCCGCTCACGGAGTTTGCCGTAAGCACCGTGGTGCGTGTGATCGCGCAAGGGCAAGCGGATCTCCGTGAGGATCTCGCCAGGGCGCGCGCTCTTGTTGTTGATGCCGTCGGCGACCCACAAGTCTTCGATGGGAATCTCGCGGGTGCCCGTGGCGGAGACGAAGGTGAGGCTCGCGCCCAAGGTCATGAGCGCCGGGGCCGTGTCGTTGCTGGCGGCGGCGACGCACTTCTTGCCCCCTTCGACCACGTGGCACACGGTGCCGTCCTTCTTGAGGCAGAAGCCGAGGGCCTCGCGCCAGAAGTAGGATTGGTTGATCCACTGACAACGGGTGTCGAGCATCACGTTGCCGCCCAAGGTTCCCATTTGGCGATGTTGGGGGCCAGCGACCAAACTGGCGGCTTGGGCCAGCGCGGGCGCGTGCTTTTGAATGTTGGGGTTCGTGGCGACCTGGGCCAAGGGCGTCAGAGCGCCGATCACTAGGTCATGCCCTTGCATCTCGAAACCGGTGATGCCGGGAAGCTTCGCAAGGGAGATGACGTGGTCCACGTCGTAGATCTCGTGCTTGAGGTTCGGCAGGAGGTCCGTGCCGCCGGCCAGGATCTTGGCGGCTGCGCCGTGCTCAGCGAAGAGCGCGCAAGCTTCCTTCAGGCTGGCCGGTTCGTGCAGTTGAAAGGTCGGAAGGCGTAACATCAGGAAGCCGTCCCCGCCGGTTGACCGGCTTCTTTTTCTTCGAGGGCAGCCAGGACTTTGCCCGGCGTAAAGGGGAGGTGGCGCAAGCGAATGCCGACAGCGTCGTAGACCGCGTTCGCGATGGCGGGGATGACCGAGTGCAAGGGACCCTCGCCAGCTTCTTTGGCGCCGTAGGGGCCTTCCGGGTCGATGCTTTCAACGATCAAGGCTTCGATGTCGGGCGTGTCCAAGCTGGTGGGGATGCGGTAGTCGAGCAGGGAGGGGCCCGAATGCAAACCGAAGCGGTTGATGCCGTGATCTTCCATGGTGACCTCGGCGGCGCCCATGTAGACGGAGCCTTCGATCTGTCCTTTGACCAAGGTCGGGTTGAGTGCGCGGCCGCAATCGTGGGCGCACCAAACCTTCTCGCAAGTGATGCGTCCGGTTTCGCGGTCGACAGTCACCTCGGCGGCGTGCGCCGTGAAGGAGTAGGCCGGGGAAGCACCGATTGTGCCGCCGCGGTAGTCGCCCCCGAGGGTCGGCGTGTTGTAGGAGCCGGTGGAGCCCAGGGTGTCGAAGCGCGCTTCAGCCCATTGGAAGGCTTCACGCACGGGAATCGTCTTCTGCGCGTCGGACAAGCAGAGCGCCAAGCCGCCACCGAGTCGCACGGCGGCCACTTCGACCTCCCACTTCTCGGCGACTGCTGTGCAGATCTGCTTGCGCAACTTGCGGCAGGCGTCGATGGTCGCGTTGCCGACCATGAAGGTCACGCGGCTGGAGTAGGCGCCCAAGTCAACCGGGCAAAGGTCCGTGTCCGCCGCGATCACGCGAATGTCGCCAAGGTCCACGCCGAGCTCTTCCGAGACGATGTAGGCGCACATGGAACTCGATCCTTGTCCGATGTCGTTGCCGCCCGTGAAGACCGTGACGCGTCCCGAACGATCCACTTGCAGTTGGATGCCCGCTTGGGGCATGTCGTTGGGATAGATCGGGTAGTTCGTGCCCGAGATGTACATGGAACCCGCCACCCCCAATCCGCGCCCATCGGGAAGCTTGCCGTAACGCGCTTTCCAATCGCTTTGCTGCTCCACCAGATCCAAGCATTGCATGAAGCCGTTGGAGGTGATGCGTTGCCCGTTGACGGTTTTCGTCTGTTCCCCTTGCCAGTTGCGGCGGCGCAACTCGATCGGGTCGAGGTTGAGCTTCTCTGCGATTTCGTCCAGTTGAATCTCAAAGGCGAAGCGCGGCTGCACGGAACCGTGACCGCGCTTTGGACCACAGGGCGGCTTGTTCGTGAAGACCCGGGTGGAGTCGAAGCGGTAGGTCGGGATGTCCACGGGCCCTGTCAGCAACTGACCCGAGTAGTAGGTGGTCACCAGGCCGAAGGAGCTGTAGCTGCCGCCGTCGATCAGGATCTTGGCGTCGGTCGCCGTGAGCTTGCCGTCCTTGTTCGCGCCTGTGCGATAGGTGAGTTGCATCGGATGGCGTCCGCGGTGGGCGTAGAAAACTTCTTCGCGGGTCCACAGCATCTTGACCGGACGTCCCGTGATCATGGCGAGCTTCGCCACGCAAAACTCCAAGCTGAAGGGGTCCGACTTGCCGCCGAAAGCGCCGCCTAGGAAAGGCTGGATGACGCGTACCTTCGCTTCTGGAAGCTCCAGCACCCGTGCCAGCGCCCGTTGCACGTAGTGGGTGATCTGGGTCGAGGAGTGAACCGTCAGCAGGCCGTCTGCTGAATACTGGCCCACCGCGCAATGGGGCTCGATCGCCGCGTGAGTCGTTCCATGAAAGCTGTAGTCGTGTTCGACGACCACGTCGGAGCTAGCCAGCGCAGCGTCCACGTCCCCGAACTCGAGCTTCACGTGCTTGGAAACATTCCCCCGCGAACTGCCATCCTTCAGAGGCTTCTGCTCGTGGATCGCGGGCTCGGTCTTGGCCAAGGCTTCGCGCGGATCGAAGAAGGCCTCGAGCACTTCGTACTCCACCTTGATCAGCTTGAGCGCGGCATTCGCGGTGTCCTCGTCGATGGCCGCAACCGCCGCCACCTCGTCTCCGATGAAGCGCACCTTGCCGTTGGCCAGGGCGTGCTCGTCCGGAGTCCAAGGGATGACCCCGTAGTTGATTGGAAGGTCGGTGCCCGTGATGATCGCGTGCACGCCTTCCAGCTCCAAGGCTTTGGTCACATCGATGGAGACGATGTTGGCGTGGGCGTGGGGGCTGCGCAGGGTCTTGGCGTGCAACATGCCCGGCAGCTGAATGTCGTCCGTGTAGACCGCGCTACCCGTTGCTTTGGCGAGACCGTCGATCTTGCGATGGGGTTGACCGACGACCTTGAACTCAGCGCCCCAGGGCGCGCCGCTTCCGTGTTGATCCCGTGCAGCCACTAGAGCACCTCCTCGGTCTTGGTGGCAGCCAGCAAGGCGGCTTCCAAGATCTGTGTGTAGCCAGTGCAACGACACAGGTTGCCGGACAAGGCGTGCTTGATGTCGGTTGAGGTCGGCGTTGGGTTCTCACTCAAGAGCGCCTTGGCGGAGAGCATCATCCCGGGTTGGCAAAAGCCGCACTGCAAAGCACCGCAACGATCGAAAGCGTCTTGCACGGGATCCGCGCCTGCGCCGCCTTGGGCACGGTGGGCCGGAAGCAAACCTTCGATGGTGGTGATCGCGTGCCCCTGGGCCGCGCTGCCCAACATCAGGCAAGAGAGTTGCGGCTTGCCGTCCACCAGGACCGTGCAGGCACCACAATCGCCCTTATCACAGCCTTGCTTCGTCCCGGTCAGCCCGAGCTCATAGCGCAAGACTTCCAACAGTGTCCAGTGGGGGGGAGCGGCGACATGCAGACGGTCGCCGTTGATTTCGAGTTCCAGGAGGCGCATCCGAGCATTGTCTCCGCAGGGCTCGAGGGAGACAAGGGCTGGCGAGGTGTTCAGCAAGCGTGACCCGAGAATTTTCGAGGCCTGCCTTCCCGCAGCCGGGCAGCGCGCCCTCCTGGCCCCGGAGGACTACCTCTCCTTTCCGTTCGGGTGACAGGAATAGCAGGCGGGGCTACTCCACGTGTACCCCCGGACGCGGTCGTGCTTGTCCGCCATCTCGCTGAAGGAGTGGGCATGACAGTCCGTGCACGTGAAGCTGCGATAGTTTCCCGGGACCGCGTGGCAATCCGTGCAGCTCAGTCCACCGTGATCTGGTCCTGTGAGGGGGAACTGATGACTGAAGGTCGCCGGTGTCCAAGAGTTGGTGCCGTGGCAGGCATCGCAGCTCGTTGGGAAGCCTGCGCTCCCGTGATTGGGCCGCGCGGTTTGGTTGTAGTCCGACTGGTGACATGCAATGCACTGGGACCCGACACCCGCGTGGTTCATGTTGACCATTTCCCAAGCTCGCGTGCCGTGGCATAGCTCGCAAGAAGAGCTTACGCCCGCGGTTGGATGATTGGGGTTTGTCGTGTTGTTGTAGTCCGCTTGGTGGCACGCGCTGCAATTGCTGGCGACTCCACCGTGATCGAAACTTGCGCCCAACCATGTCTTGGTGACGTGGCACGTCTCGCAGGTTTGAGGGATCGAAAAAGCTGCGTGGTTGGGAGTGGTGGTCTCGTTGTAGCTCGCGAGGTGGCAACTCACGCAATCGTTGGTGATCGCCAGGTGTTGGAAGTCCGCGTCGTCCCAGGAAACGGTGTTGTGGCACTCTTCGCAGGAGGTCGAGAATCCGAGCATGCCATGGTCCGGATCGTCGGTGCCGTCGTAGTCCGCTTGGTGACAGTTGATGCAGCCGGAGGCTATGCCCGCGTGACTGAAATTCGCGTCGTCCCAGGTGCTGGTCGTGTGGCACTGCTCGCAGCTAGTTGAAAAGCCCCCGGCCGCGTGATCGGGGTCGTCCGTCCCGAGGTAGTCCGCTTCGTGACAGCCGAAGCAGGTGCTCGGAACTCCCGCAAACATTCCGGAAGGATGGCACTCGGAGCAGTTCGCGCTGCGGTGGGCCCCGTCGAGCACGAAGGCGAAGTGATTGAAACCGGCGCCGTCCCAAGTGGTCGGAATGTGGCAGCGGTCGCAAGCCGCTAACCAGTTGTTGGCCACGTGGTCCGGGGAGGTTTGCGCGCTCAACTGATCGAGGTGACAGTTCGCGCAGGCGACGTCGAGGGATTTCCAATTGCCCAGTTCCCCGGAGGGATGACAGGTCGTGCACTGCAGGGCCGCATGACTGCCTACCAAGGGGAAGCGCGTGCGGTTGTGCAAGGCGAGTTCATCCCGCAGGGACCAGTTGTCCTGCTCATGGCAGCTGGCGCACTGGTTGCCGAAATCGCCCTGGTGGGTGTCTTCATGGCATCCGGCGCAACCTTGGGAGCTGAAGAGTGACACGGGGCCGCGATCATTGTGGCAACGCAAGCATTGGGCTCTTTCATGGGCACCCTCCAACTTGACGCCTGTGCTTGCCTCGTGATCGAACGTGAAGTCTGCACGCAAATTGGACCAGCCGCCTTTCTGGTGACAGAGCATGCAATCGGCCGGGAAGGAGTCGTGGGGGACCACGATGCCGTTGGCGCCCGACCAGCCATGGGGGGCTTCGCTGTCTGGATTGGAGGCGACGACGCAGGCGACGGCGAGCAGACCAAGAAGGAAGCAAACCACGCCATTCTTGTGGCTCGCGGAAAGGGTGGGGGGTCTCATGATCGTCATGTCCTGCTTGTCAAAAGCGCCAAGTGAGGCGCACGCTCATGGTGAAGGAGTCCTGCTCATCGCCGAAGCGTTGCAAAGCTTCGGCGAACAAGTCGAGGTCGGAGCGGAGGGGCGTGTTCACGTTGAAGGAAACCACTTGCTGTTGCAATTCGCTCTGAATGCCCTGAAAACCGGACTGCTCATACTGCGTCGTCTCGTAGGCCAGGGCGAGCTGAGTCGCTCGCATCCAGTGCGTATGTCGAAGGCGCGCGCCGAGTCCGCTGCTGAAGGAACCCTGGGTGTCGAAGAGACCGAGGGACAGCTCGCTCCCACCATACAGCAAGTCCCGCAGGTCCAAGCGCGCGTCCGCAAAGGTGCCGGAGTTCAAGTCGTCGCTCCAGGAGTCGTAGCGACCGAAGAGTCGGACTCGCTTGCTAAGCTGCAGGCTGCTGCTTACGCCACCGCGCAGGACTCGCTGATCTTGAACGGTGCTGGGCAAGAGTTCCGGGGACTGGTCCTTCAAAAGTTCTGGCCAGTCGAGGAGGGACGCGTAGAGGCTGGCACTGGAACTTGCGCCGAATTGCCAGTCCAAGGAGGCGTGGGCTTGCGTGAGCTTCAGTCCTTGCGACTCCAGGCTGTCGCTCCCGTCGAAGTAGTCTGCGAGGGCCGATGCCCGAAAGGTGAAGCGCGGATCGATTCTCCAGTGCAAGCCGGAGGCGAGCAGGTCTCGATCTGCGTCTCCCCGGTGCCAGGTCTTCTGCAGACCCAGCTTGGCGGCGAAGCGCTCTTCTTTCCCGCTTGCCCAGCGCCCAAACAAGGCGAGAGCCACATCTTCCGTATCCCCTAAGTCCCGTTCGTATCCGGGCAGGAACCCCGCATTGACCCCAAGCTGCAGGCCACTCGATGTCCGGGTGATGCACTCCGCGCCGTCGAGCAAGCCAAACTGCGGGAAGAGGTGGGGAAGGAAGCGACCGACTTCGATTCGCCGGGGGTCTCCTTGCCCGGTCCCGATGGCGTAGGAAAAACGCTCGAGGCGCGCGTCGTTTTCCTCTTCTGTGGTTCCAGCGCTCTCGTCGGTTTGGTTGAAGAGGTCGCCCTTGAAACGCAGAGCGCCCCCTTGTCGGAAGGGGTTCGTGTGGTTGTAGTCGATGCTGGTGCGCAAGCGCGAGGAGTGCCGATCGCGCATCGAGTCGTCAGTGTCCTGGAAGCGAGTGGACACGCGACCATAGATATCGGACTTGCGTTCCTGCGGCTTGGGACTCGTGATCGGAGCGAGCAAAGGCTTGCCGCTCTCCCACAGTCCGACCGGCGCCTTCCAAGGCGGATGATCCGGGGGGGCGTCGGCGGGGCTCGCTGCAAGCGTTCGGCCCATGGGGATCAACACTTCACCACGCAAGCCAATCGAAGCCCGCGCTTCCCCATCCTCCAACTCAAGCTTCGCCTCTCGTTCGTGCGCGATCAGGACAACAGCGAGCAGGGGAGGGCGGCCGGCCCGCGGAAAGACCACGCTGTCGCCCCGTTGTAGGCCGGCCTGCTGACCGCGATTGATCACAAGAATCGGACCGCTGACATCAATCACCGTGACCTTGACGCGGCGCAGTTCGTCTTCGGCGGCGTTGGCCATCAAGGGCGTGATCAGCAGCAGCAGGAGCATCGCAAGGGTTCGGGCCATCATTTCGCCTTCTCCGCTTGATGGCAATCGACGCACTGGGTGCCGAGGGGTTTGTAGCGAATCGCGCTTCCGCCTGTGGCGAGCGGCCAAGGCTGGTGGCAGCTCGCGCACGCGAGGTCCGCGTGGATTGCGTCGAGGGCAAACTGAGAGTCGAAGCGGTGGTCGAAGGTCACTTCCAGAAAGCTGCGCGTGGAGGAGTGGCAGCGCGCGCAACCCGTGCTCCCGAGCTGGCCGTGATGAGCATCTGCGTGGCAGTCGGAGCAACGGCTGCCACGGCTGGCGCCAAGGGATCCGCCGAGTTCTTTCGAATGGCAATCCTCGCAGCGGGCCTGGGCGTGGGCCGCTTCCAGGGGGAAAGCGCTCCACAGTCCGTGATCGAAGGTCTCGCGGCTGCCTGCCAGGAAGGAGTCTTGGTTGTGACAGGCGCTGCACTCCGGGCTAGGTGCGACGGAGTCTTGCGTGCGCGCCCCGCGAAACCTCCCCTTGTGAGGGTCCGAGTGACAAGCGGAGCACCGCGCGGGATCTTCCCGTGCGATCGTTGACGCAAATCCGAAGCCACGCCCGGACTCGTCCGGAACGGCCGCGGGGACGTGGCAAGTCTCGCAAGCCGCGCGCGCATGGGCAGCGGCGAGCTCGAACCCTGTGCGCGCTTGGTGATCGAAACGGTCCCGGTCGACTTGCTCGAACCCCTGGGTGTTGTGGCACTGATCGCAGCTCTCGGATGAGTTCGCCATGGGCCCGACGTGCACGTTGTCGTGGCAGTTGATGCAGGCGCTTGCCTGAACTCCGGGGGAGGCCAGGACGCGACCGAAGCGTCGACCGAAGGAATCGGCCTCTTGTGCTGGCTGGTGACAGCTTTCGCATCTTGCGCTGCGGTGAGCTCCCGCTAGCTCGAACCCGGTCCGGCGACCATGATCGAAGGCGTCCCGGTCGAGATCCGCGAAGGTCGTTGTTTGGTGGCAGATGTCGCATGCTTCTGGCTCGGAAGCGAGGCCGAGGAACTGGCCCCGGTGGACGTCCACGTGGCAGGCAGAACAGGCGTTCTCGACCGCGGAGAAGTCCGTCAGACCGAGGGCTTGGCCAGAGGGGACTTGATGGCAGTCCGCGCAACCGGCTTGTCCGTGACCGGCCTCCAACTCGAAACCCGTTGGGAGATGCGTCTGCGCGTTGAAGATGGAAGGGGTGAAGTGGCTCGGTGCATGGCAAGTCAGGCAGTCCGATCCACGGAACGGCCCCCCGAGGAACTGATCTCCGTGGGGCCCCGCGTGGCAGGCGCCGCAATCGTTCGGCAGGCGTTCCGGCTGACTTTGCGGATTGTGGCAATCGACGCAAGCTTGTTCCGCGTGGGGAGCTTGGAGTTCGAACCCACTGGCGCCGTGCAGCTCCCGTGAAAGCGCTACGTTGTAGCTCGCGAAAGGCTGAAGCGTCCCGTGTTCGGAGTGACATGCCGCACAACTGGCGGCCACATCCAACGCCAGCTGGGCGGACACGCTGTGCAGGAATGGCTGGCTGTGCGGGGAGTCGTGGCAGTCGGCGCACTGGGGTGCTTGGGGGCTCTGCAGGCCACCCAACAACTCCACGGCGAAAGCGCCCTCTGGCTCGTGGCAATCGGTGCAGGCCGACTCGCCGTGCACACCATCCAAAGGAAAGCCTTCGGGATGCAAGAAGTTCGCCAACTCATGGAAGGGCCGTTCTTGCCCGTGGCAAGCGTTGCAGTCCTTCGCCATGCGCCCGGCGTGGGGGTCCTGGTGACAGGTCGCGCAGTCCTGCGACAGTCCGAGGAAGCGTGGCTGGCCTTTGGGCAAGGTTCGCGCGTTCGCATTTGGATGACACTCCTGACAACTGATTTCCCCATGCCGTCCGACCAACTCGAAGTCCAAACCAGCGTGGGTGTAGTCGGCGATGGCTTTGATTCCAGCTTGCGTGAACGACCGTTCGCTGACGAGGGCCAGTTCGGTCCCAAAGTGCTCCGTGTGGCACTTTCCGCAGTCTTCAGCTTTGGGTAGCTGGCCGTGAAATCCGCCCTTCAAGGCCAGCTGCTGCGCAATCTGCCCATGGCAATCATTGCAGGCTTGGGCGAGGGTTCGCTTGGAATCCCCATGGCAGCGGTCGCAGTCCTGGGCTCTGAGTTCAGCAACATTGCGGTGCGCAGCCGACAGGGGGCCGGGGGACACGTTCTCCTGATCGAGCATCACGAGGAACCCGATGAAGACCAAGCTCAGTCCCCCGAGCAGGGGCTTGAAGTGACGGAACGCCATCAGCTGCCTCCCGCAAAGAGTTCCGCAAAGCGCAGGGCGGTCACGATGTGGATGGCGACGAGTCCCACCATCAACAGGGCGATCCAACGGTGAAAGTAGCGCCAGGAGGAGACGATGCCGCGCAACTCTTCGTAGTGCGCAGCGGCCTGGGCTTCCCGGTGGGCCCGGATGGCGAGGTCCCGTAGCTCGAGGCGTTCCTTGGGGCTGAGCCCTTCCGCTTGTGCTGCAACATCGATCGCGCGCAGTGCCTGTCGGCGCTTGCGCTGACCCGCGATCAAGGAAACGACCCGGCGCAGGAACCCGCCCTGCCAGAGGACCGTGTGAATCAAGGAGTCCAACTCTTGGCCGATGCTTTGGGCCAATCCACTGCGCTGCTGACTCCATTCCGCAGTCAGCTCTTCGTAGCGCTTGCGCACCTCGTCGATCCTGAGTTCGCGACCGTTCGCCGCGTGGGGGACAAACGAGTAGAAGTAGCGCCCGATCGCCCCGGTCAAGATCAGCAGGGCGAGACAGGCGAAGGCATGCCCGCCAACCGTTTGCTTGGGCAGCATGGCAGAGTGGCCGATGATCGCAAGCAAAGACAAAAGCCCGGTCAGCACGTGACCGTTCATCCACTTTTGCAGGGAGCCGAAGAAGAACGGGATGCGCGGAGAGCGGCGCGCGAGGTAGGAAAGGTTGGCCAGGACCAGTAGCGTTCCGACGACTCCGAGGCCTAGGCCCAAGCCAGAGGCGGAGTTCAACAGTTGATGCTGCTCGGAGTCGAGACGCAAGTAGCCCGGCAAGGCGTAGTACGACCGGAAGTAGAGCGTCCAGAGCAAGGCGACGAGGGCCAAGGCGAGGGCCAAGCCCAGGACCTTCACCAAGCCGTCGCCACTCTCCGTCACCGCCATCGTCTGCGGACGGTCGGCCGGGTCGAGGGACACACCGCAGTTCTCCAGGAGGGCAAAGGGTGGAATGCCCCCGGCGAGAATGAACACGTCGTCGTTGTCCAGTTGTAGCTGACGCGCGGACGCCCCTTCCCCGACGGAGAGCAGCACGCGGCCCGGTTGGATGGCCAGCACCTGACTCTCGTAAATGCACTCGATGCGCTTTTCGCGGATGGCATCCGACATGCCCGACACGTTGCGAGCTTTCAGGCGATTGAACGCATGTCGGCGGTACGAGAGGGTGACTTGGTTTCCCGGTTGATGGGCCAAGCCGATGGCGGCTTCCACCGCGCTGTCCCCGCCGCCCACCACCAACACCCGGCGAAACGTGTAGTTCTGCGCATCGATCAAACTGTAGGCGACTTGGGTCCCGTCCTCACCCGGGACGCCGAGTTTGCGTGGCGTGCCCCGTCGCCCCACGGCGATGCAGACGGCGCCTGCGTGCAGGGGGCCGGCGCTGCTTTCGACTTGGAAGGTACCGTCGGTGTTCTTGTGGCATCCCTTGAATTCGCACTCCGTCGGGATCTCTATCTGCTGTTCGTCGACGATCTCATGCCACAGCTCCATCAGTTCCTCTTTCGAGTAGGACGTGCGCGCCAGCTTGCCGTGCAGGGGCAGGTGCACGGGCTGCGTCATCACGAGCTTGCGCCGTGGATACTGGGCAACGGTTCCCCCCAGCTTTTCCTGTTCCAGGATGACAGCGCGCAAGCCGAGCCGTTTGGACTCTAGGGCGCAAGCGAGACCCGCGGGCCCGGCGCCGATGATCACGAGGTCGTAGGCCGCGCCTTGTGGTTTGGACTGGGTGCGCTTGCGAGCTTGGGCGACCTCCCGGGCGACGTTCGTGCCGTGCTCAATCGCCGTCCGAATCAAGGCGAAGCCGGTCACTTCACCCGCCAGGTAAAGCCCTTCCGTTCCCGCGACCTCCAGCTCCGTGGTGAGAGCGGGAATGTCTCGCCGGTTGGAGATGTCCCCGAGGGTTAGAGCGATGGCTCCAACCGGACACTCCGCCGCGCAACGGCCATGGCCGACGCAGCGCGAGCCATGCACCACCCGGGCTTGACCGTGCACCACTTCGAGCACGCCTTCTTCCGGACAAGCGGCCACGCAAGTCGCGCAACCGATGCAGCGGGCGAGGTCGGGCACCGGATACTGCAAGCGGGCCTTGTCGCTTCCCTGCTCCTTGGCACGCACGATTTCGCCCAAGACCTCGCGGCTCTGGTGCAGACTCCAGCGCCTGGTGGCGAGGGAGGAAAAGGCGATCCCCAACAGGAGGACGACAAGAATAAGTAGGGCCCAGCTCACGTTCGCTCTAGGGCAATATGTGTGCCAACTCTGCCCGTCTTATGGGGCCTATGGTCTTTCCCCCGCTCACGGCTGGCGCGGGCCTGTTTCCCCGTCGCAGGCGTGGATCGAATCCAATTCATGGCAGATTCATTCTCGACCTTGGACCCTGGAATCCAGATTACAGACACGTCATCCGCGGTTTGGACTACAGCCGACCGGGGTCCCTTGGACGGAGAGCCGGGGTGCTGTGATGGCCAAGTGCGAACCCTGAACGGTCGTAGCCCACACTTGCCTCGCTCAAACCTCCAATGCCACGGGAGGTGCGTCGGACTCGCGAAGTCTCTGTTTCTGAAAGTGGGGCCCGCGGGAGGGGGCGCTGTCTAGGGCCCTTCCTTCCCTTCCCTTTCCGTGTGGGACCACTCTTTCAGTCGCTGGTAGAGCTTCGCCCGGGAGATGCCGAGCAGTTCTGCGGCCTTGCGCTTGTCGTTGCCTGTTGCCCGCAAGGCGTTTTCAATGGCGAGGCGCTCGAGTTGCGCAAAGGGAACGATGCCATCGGCGGACTGCAAGTCGATCGCGTGCCCGGCGGCGCGCATGGCGGGAGGGCGAATCAGCGAGGGATCATTGAGGTCCCCTTCGTTGAGTACGCAGAGCCGTTTGACCTCGTTGACCAACTCCCGCACGTTTCCAGGCCAGTCCCTGCGGCAAAGGGCTGCCATGGTTGCGGGGCAGACGTCGCGGTGCTTCCCGCTGGCCCTCGCTTCTCGATCGAGGAAGTGGCGCACCAGCTCGGGAATGTCGGTCTCGTGTTCGCGCAGGCTTGGCATCTCGATCTGCAGGCCGTCGAGGCGGTACATCAGATCCGCGCGGAAGCGGCCAGCGAGCACTTCCGCTTGCAGGTCGCGATTGGTCGCCACGATCAGCCGGAAGTCCGTGCGGATGAGTTTGGTGTCGCCCACCCGACGCAGTTCCCCCGTCTCGAGCACCCGCAGCAACTTCGCTTGCAGCTCCAAGGGCAGTTCCCCGATCTCGTCGAGAAAGAGGGTCCCGCCGTCGGCTCGTTCGAAAATCCCCGCTCGATCCCGGTCGGCACCCGTGAAGGCGCCCTTGCGGTAACCGAACAGCTCGGACTCGATCAGGGAGGCTGGCAGGGCGGCGCAGTTCTCCGCGATGAAGGGCCCGTCCGTCCGCTTGCTGTTCCCGTGCAATGCTTTTGCGGCCAACTCCTTGCCCGTTCCACTCTCGCCGGAAACGAGCACGGGCAGGTCCGCCGGGGCGGCGCGCAGGATGTTGGCGCACACGTCCCGCATGACCTTGGACGTGCCGATCAACTCAGGGACCGGCAAGCGTTCGCCGACTTCTGCCAGAGCTTCCCTGGCCCTGGCCAATTGCCGCTCGCGATCCTTCACCCTGTCCTTCAGCTCGGCGTTCAATGTTCGAATCTCTTCGATGCGCCGCACCTGGCGGATGGCGAGAGCTGCTTGGGTCGCGAGCAACTCCAGCAGCTGTTCCGCGCGGTCCGAGAAGGCGCCCATGCGCAATCGATGGTCCACGTAAATCGCACCGCGCAGTCCGCCATCCACAGTGAAGGGCGTGACGAGAATTGAGCGCAAGTCGAGTTGTTCCACGGAGGGGGCTCCCGCAAGCGCAGGATCCTCGCCTGCATTGGAAAGGCGCACGGTCTTTCCGCTGTTGAAGACGCGGGTCAGGACGGAGCTCGAGACTTCTAACTCGGGATCCGGGATGTCTCCGCGGCAGGAGTGCCTGGCCGTGTCGAACTCGAGTTCCCCTTCTCGCTCGAGCACCAGGAACCCGCGCTCGCCGCGGGTGACAGCCAAGGCGCTTTCAACGATTTCGGTCAGTAGGGAGGGGAGGTTCTCCTGCTCGACGAGGCGGTGATTGATGTCCAGCAACGCGATGATGTCCAAGTCGATGACTCCGTTGTTGGTGGATGCGTTGTTGAAGTTGTTGATCTCCTGCGGCCGTGGGTCGGGCAAGCCCAAGAGCGTGGTTCGGGACCGATCAAGCTCCGCGGGCGTGAGTCCGCGCTCGACGGACTCCAGCCACTTGCGTGCAAGTTCCATGGCCAGCTCCCGATCCGCGTGACTTTCGGAGCGCGCGTGCACGGCGATAGCGAGGCGGCTCGCCAGGTCCATGAAGCCCTGGGCGGAAATGGCCCGGGCCAATTCGAGGGCCTGGAACGGAACGAACTGATCGGGGGAAAGAGTGATCGCGGACCAGGTGCGAAGCTCGGCGTCGACCCGCGGGCTGGCACCCGCTGAGTTCTGGGGGTTGGAAGCGGCGCCATCGAAGGCGCGCAGCAAGAACTCTGCCTCAACGCAAGCGGGTCCGAGCTCGAGCTTCTTGGCCAACTCGAGCGCGCGCTGGCCGAGTTGTTTGGCCTGCTCGACGTTGCCCCAGAGAGCTTGCGCGCGAGCGAAGCTTGTGAGCACGCGCGGGTCCGGGGCAGGATCTGCCGCAGCAATTGACTTTGGAGGGCTGGGTGTCAAGCGCGCTTCCAGTTCGATGGCCCGAGCCTCGAGCAGGCCAGCGTCCGCTGAACGCCGAGCTTTGCGCAGGAACTTTGCACTCGCCGTGAGCTCATCGAGAGCAGGCCGCAGGCAACCTCCGTCGGCCAAGACAAACCCGAGCATACCGCGGGCCGCCACCGCGCCTGATTCGTCGCCGAGTCGTTCGCGAAGCTCATAGGCGGAGCGCAATTCCTCCTGGGCTTGTCGCAGTAGCCCTTGGCCGCGCAAGGTTCCACCCAGCATGGCGCGCGCTTGGGCCAAGCCCGGCAGATGATTCTCCTTGCGGTGGATCTCCACGGCTCGACGCAGATGGGTGATCGCTTGTTCGGGCTCGCTTGTGCGTCGAATGACTGTTGCCAGGTTCAGACGAGTCTTCGCTTCGCGGGCTTCGTCACCCTTGGTGAGCGCTTCTTCAAGCTGGGCGTTGAGTAGCTGCAAGCCTTCGCGACTGCGACCACGCCTGCAGAGGCTCAGACCCATGAGCGCGCGCGTGTTCCAGTGGAAGGGGCTGGGTTGCAGCGCGGCTTCTTGTTCAGCGAGGCCGTAGAGTCCCTCGAGTTCTTCTTCTGCGCGGCGATCGAAGGCCAACTGGGCCTGACGAAAGAGGCTCTCCCCGTCGTCGACCGGATGGAGTTCCCGTGCGCGCTTGAGGTGCTCCGAGGCTGCACGGAAGTCGTGTCGCTCATGGGCGATGACCCCCCGTGAACGTTCGATGGTTGCCAGGGTTTCTGGGGATGGAATGCCTTCGGACTCCAGCTCGGCGAGCATCGCACCCGCCGTGTCGAGTTGACCAAGACGTGCCCAGGCCACGGCCACCTCCGCGCGCGCACGCGGTAGGTGCTCCTGTTGAAAGCGGCTTGCATGTGATTTGAGAGCTTCCGCAAACTCGAGCGCTTGTTCGGGCTTCCAAGCTTCAATCAGGCGGCGCAGTTCCGCCAGGGCTGCGCGGAAGTGGGTGGCATTGGGGGCGCCGGCATATTGCGCGAGCAGGACTCGGGACGAGCTGGCGCGCCCACGCTTCAGAGTCTTGGCCCGTGAGCGATACAGGGACTGCCAACGCTCCGTTGGAACGCTCTCCCGCAAGAGATCGATGATCGGTTGAAGAGGAACCACGCGCATCTGCGCCCCATCGGAGTTCCGTAGAACCAGACCTTGGGAGAGCGCGTACTCGAGTCCGCGCAGACAACGGCTCGCTTCCACATCCATGAGCTTGCTCAACTCTTCGAGGCTGGCGGACCGCTCGCAGACCTCCAAGGCAGCGAGGAAGTCCAGTTCGAGGGAAGCAGGGGGTGGATTGAGTTCGCTGAGTTCGAGGGCCTCGCCCCAGGTCGCCGGGCTTGCGCCCTGTCGGAGTTGGGGGCCCTCGGGTCCATCGACGAAGTCGCCCCGACGAAAGCCTGTTTGAAGGCGGCGCCTCGCTGTTTCGCATGCGCCTCCCGACGACCGATTCAGTTCTTGGGCAATTTCGAAGACGTCGCCTCCGAGTTCTTCGTGCAGTAGGTTGGTGAGGGTGGCCAGTTCGAGGGCGGGGACTTTCCAGCTAGCGAAACTCGATTCCTGCGCTGCGCACGCTGCACAGGTGACGAGGATCCAACGCAGTTCGCGCGGCGGATCGAGGGTTCTCTGTTTCCTTGAGCAGCGTTGGAGGACTTCGAGGAAGAGTTCGGCTTCCCGGTCGCGGCCTTCGAGGGGCAGGATCATGAGTCCCTCAGCTGCTAGCCCGAGTTTCGGCTGGAGCGACTCTTCGAATTCGTGAACGGTCTGTTGATCCTCGGGTTGGACAATCCTCGAAGGCCGATCGCGCTGAGCCAGCCAAAGGCGCAGGGCCCGTGCGAAGCTCGCCGGCGACTCGCCCAGCGGCAGTTCACAGCAGCCCGATGCTTGACCTTCCAATCCGGTTTCCTCGAGCCAGCTCTCTCTACCCGCGAGTGGTGACCAACGGATCTCGCGCTGGCGAAGGTCGCTGGATTGTTTGCTAGGAGCCAAACCAAGCCTGGCGCGCAGGGCGGCACCCACCGCATAGGCTGACCTTGGTCTCTGTTCCGGAGATCGTTCGAGCAGGGCAGCAACGATTTCCCGTGACCATTCGGGCAAGTCTGCAAGGGAGGTTTGGGTGGCGCTGAAGTAGTCCTCGCGAGGGAACCTGGAGTAGAACTCTGCGGCGCTGACTTCGGGCTTCTGCAACAGTGAATGGAGCGTCACTCCCAAGGAGAAGAGGTCGGCAGCCGCGTCCAAGCTGTCGCCCGCGATCTGTTCGGGGGCAGAAAAGAACAAGCTTCCGCCAGCTGCTTTGATGGACCCTCCTCGACGCGACAGGCCAAAGTCGGTGAGGTGTGGAACTCCAGCGCCATCGACGAGGATGTTCTGGGGCTTCAGGTCCCCGTGCACGAACCCGCGCTCGTGCAGGTATTGAAGGGGGAGGGTCAGGTCCGCGATCAGCCGGCCGACTTCTGACTCGTCGCGCTCCTGGCTCCAGGCGCCTAGTTCCTTGCCCTCGATCCAGGTTCTCGCGATCCAGGTCTCCCCGCTGCCTTCCACGTGTCCGAAGTCCACCAGGCTGGCGAGGCCCGGATGGTGCAGGGCGGCGAGGACTTCGAGTTCTGTTCGTCGTGGATCCCTCGGGCCGGGGCGGATCACTCGCAGGGCAACCTCCCCCTGGGGCCCGCGCGCGTGATGCACCTCGCCCTGGTCGCCGTCGGACAGCTGCCGGATCGAGACAAATCCTGGGGGGAGGCGAAGGGGAGGGGGGCTCATGACAGCAAGGTAGTCCAAAAGTTGGATGTCGGGTCCAGAATTTGGACTACGGGGGAGGGTGAAGGTCATGGTTCGGGGCTAGCGAGGTCCTGGGAAATCGGGCTTGGGGACATTGAGGAGGGCCAATTCGGTCCCCCAAGGCCCCGGTGCCCAGGGATCGGGTATACGATTTGCTTCGTCATGAGCATGAAGTGCACCAAAGTCATCCAGATTCTGAGCGGCGTCCTCTTGGCCCTCGCCTCCAGCGGCCAGGGTCTGGCGAGTTCCGAGATCCACGCAATCGTCGGCAGTCCGACACAGGGCGGCGAGGTCCGGACCTTCGCCGAGGGCACCGGGTTGCCCCTCGCGCCTCCAGCGGAACTGCGCGGCATCCGGCTGCTGCCCCTCGACTTCAATGGGCGACTTACCAGCGACCATTTGCTTCCCCAGGCTCCGAAGCAGCGAGCGGACATTGAGGGAGCCGGGCGCATCGAGTTGCCGGAGGGCAAGGGCGTGCTGTACCGCTACCGCAGGTCCATCCCCGGTCAGGCTGAGCTGTTTGGGTTCATGCACATCGATCCGGCTGGAAACGTGCGCGTGCTTGGGGAGCGCATCGGAAGCGGTCAGCTCGCCACGGAGGATCCGTACTTGGGCCGCGTCGCCTTGGGGCCTGATGGGGAGCGCTTCTTGGCGATGACCACACGGGCGGCGGGTGGTGACCTGTTCGAAGTGGTGATCCAGAGCGGAGAATCGATCAACCGCAGCGCGGGGCTCCCGGCCCTCGACTTTCGCCCACAAAGTGCGCGGCTGCTCGGTGACTGGTGCTTGGTCGTCGCAAGACAAGGAACGTTCCGCTGGACAGCAGGCGCGGGCGATCAATTGAGTGCGGTCTTCCTCGAGGGCAACCCGACCTTCCATAGCGGCGAGCTCGTGCTCAGTCAGGATCACTCCCAAGGGTTGCTCACTGCGGGTGCGAACTCCTCCAGCCTGCACGCTTGGGTTGTCGCGAAGACCGGCGACGGGCGCCGGGCCTCGAGCGTCCCTGGTCCGATGTCGAATGCCGGCTACCTACCGGAAGCGACCCATGGTCCTTTCTTGGCGGTGGCGAACGACGGAGTGCTCTGCGCCTGGCGCATGGAAGGCGCCGGATCACGGGAAGTCTTTGCTCGTCGCTCAACCGCGCCCGCCAACCAAAGCGCTGCCCTGATCACGGGCAACAACAACTTCACGGACACCCTGGATGAAGCGGGTGTGCTGAACATGGCCCAGATCGGCAGCCTTGTGATGGCTGTCGGTGAGGTCGGGACGGATCCGGGAGTTGGCATTGAAAAGGCGGACTTCTTCGAGGTGACCCTGAACGATCAAGGGGTCTCCACGATTCGGAACATCACCGGAACGTCGGGCCAATCGGCTCCTCCGTTCCTCTCCATTCCTTCCATGACGCCGCTCCTTATGCGTTGGTTGCCGGGCACTCAGTCCTACGTGATGTACGACGAACAGAGCGGTGGAACCGGGCGCTTGGTTGAGCTGGATTTGGTCGGCTCTGGCGTTCGCCTGCTCAAAGACGACATCAAGGAAGTGTTCTTCATCGAGCAAGCGGGGAACGCGCTCCTGGTTTCCGTTCGATTGAGTACGGGCAGCAAGCCCCATCAACTGCTGCGCTTTCCTTCGGATCTGTCGAGCCCCCCGAGCGTGGTCCTCGATACCGGAGATTCAGCGTTGTTGCATCCCGTGGTGGATGCGACAGGCTGGATCGCGTTCAAGGAAGTTCCCGACGTGGGCCAGCAACGTCTGTGGAGTTTGGGAACGAACCCCCAGGCGCTTTCTTCCTTTCCCCTGTTGGTGGACAGCTTTGGGCCGGTGCTCGCTTGGTCGCCGAATGGAGACTTGGCGTTTAGCTTTGATCTGAACGGTCTGCGATCGTTTGCCGCCTGGCCACGGGCTTCAGCGCCCAATCGCTTGCGAGCGGTGAACACTGCGGGGGCCGTGCTGCCTGGACGATAGTGCGTCGAGTCGGATCGCGACAGAGAGCGTTGCCTGCCCGGGTGACGCTCTCTTTCTTTTGAAAGCGAGAGGCCGGACGCGTCCAAAGCGTGGACGGGAGGGTCCACGATTGGGACTGGTTGCTTCTTGCATCCTCGCCATGTGCGTTCTGGGTGGCGTGGGCGTGCTTGTGAACTCTTGGCATGGCCTTTGAGTTAGGGGAGAGCATGCGGCGAATGCCGCCAACTCACTTCCCCAAAACTAGAACTATGAAGAAGACAACAGCACAGATCGTTTCCGCCCTCTGCATTCTCGGAACCCCCGCCGTGGCGCAGATCCAGTTCAACCCGGGCACGACCGTTCCCACAGGGCAACGTCCAGACTCGGTTGTCCTGGGGGACTTTGACCTCGACGGGGATCTGGACATGGCGGTCAGCACCGGACCTCAAGCGGGCAACCTCGACGCCGTTGAGATCTACGCGAATGACGGCTTCGGTGGCTACAGTTTGCTCGCGACGCTCTTGACTGGAAACAACACGGGACCGGGCGGGCTGGTCGCCGCCGACTTGAACGCTGATGGCGCCGTAGACCTCGCCGTTGCGTTGCACAACTCGAACTCGGTTCGGGTCATGCTGAACAACGGCAGCGGGGCCTTTACCTTTGGCACGAACACGGCGGTTGGACTGGATCCTCGAGGTTTGAGCTCCGGCGACGTGGACGGTGACGGTGACATCGATGTGGTGTCCTCCAACCGGGATGGAAACAGCGTTTCCCTCCTGTCCAACAACGGCTTGGGCAGCTTGACCCTGACGAGCACCAGCGCCCTGGGCGCAGATCTGCGCGGCATCGCAATCGCCGACTTCAACGCCGACGGCCGCGGCGATGTGGTGGTTTCCAGCCACGACACGCGCGAGATCGGGATCCTGTTGGGCGGCGTTGCGGGTTTGGGAGCTCCGACCATGCACTCCGTCGGTGGCGGGAGACGCTCAGAAGGAGTGTCCACTGGCGACTTCAACGGAGATGGCCAAATGGACATCGTCGCAGTGACTTCACTGAACAACGACAGTTGGGCCACCGTCTTCATCAACGGCGGCGGTAGCTTCGGCGCACCTCAGCACTTCGCCTTCCTCGGCATCGATGGGGATTCGATCGTCGCTGCGGACTTCGACTTGGATGGGGACTTGGACCTGGCCACGACCAACCAAAGCTCGAACAACGTTGGCATTCTTAGCGGAGCCGGCAATGGAACCTTTGGCTTGCCAACCCTGGTGGCCACGGGCGTTCGCCCCGGGGGAATCGCCGCAGCTGATGTGGACGGGGATGGCGACGCCGACTTGGCGACCGCGAATCGCGACTCCAGCAGCGTCTCTGTGCTAGAGAACCCAGGGAACGGTGCCCCCTGGTCGAACTACTGCACGGCCACGGCGAACTCCACTGGAGTCAGCGCAGTCATCGGCGCGTCAGGTTCGGTTTCGATCCAAGCCAACGACTTCACCTTGAACGTGTCCAATAGCGTGGGCGGATCCATGGGGACCTTCCTCTACGCCGCCCAGCAGGGCTTCTCCGCGCTCGGGAATGGAAACCTGTGCGTCAGCGGACAGATCTTCCGTTTGCACAGCCCCAGTCCCGCTGGTCAAAACGGGTCGAAGAGTAAGTTGCTCAACTTCCTGGCTGGGAACCCCAGTTTCGGAACGGGCATGATCACGCCTGGGTCTACTTGGAACTTCCAGTACTGGTACCGCGACAGCGCCGCCGGCGGCAGCCTCTTCAATCTCTCCAATGGTTTGAGCGTGACCTTCGGACAGTGATTTGAGTGGACCGGTCAACGAGTCCCATCGAGTCTTGGAGTCCCGGTCCATCCCCCCTTGTCGGCCAGACCTCTAGCTTGCTCTATTCATGAGTCCATTCGCCAATAGCCCCAAACCACTCGGCTTCGCCTCG
>CALCXM010000086.1 GCA_937905825.1 uncultured bacterium | reverse complement strand
GGGAACAGGCAGAACTTGACGACTTTCATCGGTCGGTAATCTTGGTTAGCAGAGAGAACGCGAATCGCGGCAAGGCGGCATTCGGTCGGGTGAAAGGAGTCGCTAAGTAGCGGCCGGCCTTTTCGAGGTAGTAGTCAACGACGGAGTCTTCGATCGCGCAGCTCAAGGGGTAAGCCCCCGCGCCGCTGCGTACGCGCTCCATCAACTTGAGGAAGCCAACGCGTTTCATGCCGTCCATCCAAGCGGTGACCCCGATGCCATGGCTGGGCTCGCCCATCAACTGGATTTCGCTTTCGTTCAACTCGCGCCGGGCAGCGCCTGCGCGGAACCCGTGGCACGCGCCGTTTTCGAGGATGGCTTCCAAAGGCAAGCCGTCTGCTGGCCGATCGGGGGCGTCGCTAACGGAGCCGCGCGAGCCTTGGAAGGTCAAGGTTCCGACAGAGTAGTCCCGGGGATCGTTGACTGTCGCCCTGCGTCCGTTGGCGAGGGTGACTGTGCGCGCACGGGCTCCACCGGGCAGCTTGCGTTGCCGGGCACTCCGAATCGGCCCACCACCGAGGGCCGACTTGATCATCGCCATGCCGTGGTAAGCGTAGGCCGAGCGATCGAAGTGCGCCGACTGCAGTTCACCGATCTCGCCGGACTGAAACAAACTCTTGACCGCGTCGAGGCACGGCAAGGGCTCGCAATCTTCACTGACCCACGCATTGCGGAAACCATCCAGCAGCGAGCGGTGACCGAGGTGCCGCACCAACATCACCGGGGTTTCGATCAGGATGTCGAGCTTGGAACAATCGAAGCGCGCCAGTTGCTTGAGCACCGACGGAACAGCGGGCTTCTTGACCACCATGTACACCAAGTCGATGCCGGAAATGCGCTGCGCCGTGAGGCTCTGCATGCCGCGCACTTCGTACTCGCGCCCCCAGGACTCGATGGTCTTCGGCGTGCGCGAAACCACGCCTTCGATCTCGAAACCCTCCGCTGCCTCAAACACAGGCAGGGCCGCCTTGCGCACCCGTTCGCCGGATCCGATCAGCAGAATCTGTTTGGCACTCATGCAGAGGTGTCCTGTTTGTCCGCGTCAAAGCGCGCGCGCAACTCTTCCGCAAGCCGGATGGAAAGAGCGCAGATGGTGTAGGTCGGGTTGGCGCAGCCACTGGTGGGGAACACGGATCCGCCAGCCATGTACAGGTTGCTGGCGGAGTGCACGCGCAGATTTTTGTCCACCACGGAAGTCTGCGGATCGTCGCCCATTCGCGTGGTGCCCAAGTGGTGCGAGGCTTCTTGATTCACCGGCCAGGGGGCGGGCGCACTGAGGCTTGTCTCCAGCCGTCCAAAGCCTTGCTGCTCGAACTCGCGTCCCAAGACCTCGTGCAACTCGACCACAGCGCGCCGGTCCTTCTGCGTGCTGTCGTGGATCACCATCGGCTTGCGCACTCCCAGGGCGTCCACCTCCTCCGTGAGCGTGATGCGGTTCTCGCGGGCCGGTTCCATCTCCATGAAGTTGCGCAAGCGCACGCGCTTGATGCGCGGTTTGGCCTTCGTGATCAAACGGTACTTCAAGTAGTTGAGCACACTCCAGAAATCCATCGGGATGCGGAAGGCCAGGAGGATCCAATCGAGCAAGCTCTTGCGCGCGTTCTGTACTTCGGAGTCGTCCCCGGTCTCGGAGTAATCGCGCAGGGAAACCACTTCCTCCTGCTTGCCCTGGGTCCAGCGTTTCATGAGGAAGCTGCTGTGCTTGGCGAACAGTACCAGAGCCTCCACGCCCTCGCTATCGGTCCAAGGGAAGAGCGGCTCCATGCGCACGTAGCTGTTGAGCAACTTGTGCTCGCGCTGGTACTCCTCGTTGAGCCGCAAGCCCGCGTAGCCCGCAAAGCCCTTGTACAGGCAGCCGTAATAAAAGGGCAGGTCCGCGGTCGGCGTGGTCAGGTGAATCATCCCGTGGTGATCCTTCGGGTGATTCATGAAGTAGCGCCCCACGCAGTCGTTCTCATTGCCGAGCCCTGCGGGACATGCGCTTCGGGAGTTGAGCAAGAGCCGCGCGTTCTCGATGCCGCCGGTGGCGATCACAAAGCGCTTGGCCCTGAGGTGGAAGCTCTTGCGCGTGCGCGTCTTCACGATCGCGTGGCTGATCGGCGTGCCGGGACCCGCTGTCACGAGCTCCGCCACAGTGGCGTCCAACCATCCATCGGTTTCCTCCCCTTCGAGAACGTGGCGCCACTCCTTGTTGAAGTCTTGCGCTTCCGCGGCCGCTAGGAAGATCTTCTCATCGAGCAGTTGCCAGTTGGGCTGGAAGTCGCTCTTGCCGCGCACCACTCCGAAGCCGTCCTCTTCGAAGAAGTCCCGGGTGGGGAATCGATAGCGTTCCGCCGCGTGCCAGTAGGTCCAAAGCTCTTCGCGGGCGATCGGCCAGCCCGACTGCTCAAGCCAGGGGCGATCCGCGAAGTCGATCTCATCGAGGGGCGAGGTCAGCCCAGCCCAAGTGGTCGATGCTCCCCCGAGCACCCGTTCGCGGCTGTAGTCCTTGATCTTGATGCCCTGGCTTTTCACCGGGCGTAGTGCATCCCCTTGCTTGGTGACCACCGCGCGCCCGCTCTCGAGCACCGCGACGCTCAGTCCGCTGCCCACTAGTTCCGCCGCAACCGTCATCCCGGCGGGCCCCGACCCGACGATGCAAACGTCGTATTCGGGAAGCGTGTCCGCTTCCAATTGGTCGAGATCGCGCAGCATGGGGAAAGGGGAGGATGTGGGTCTAGGGCCGCCGTTGGGGGCCACCACAATACGCTGTGGCGCGGCGGGCCGCATCCCCTCCAGGGACAATCGGGCGGGCGTGCAGCTCAGGAACTTGAATTTCATCAAGAAAGGGAACCCGGCGCCGGGGGGAGAGCCAGAATCAATAGATACCGAGGGCTGTTCCGGCGGCGACCTGCTTCTTGCCGGTCTGCACAAAGGCTCTCGCTTTCTTTCCACCGCGTGTTGCTTCTTTTCTACCCAGCCGAGGCTGTCTGGGCTCCCCATGAAATTCGTAACTTTCCTTTGCACGTCGCTCTTGCTCTCTGCCCCTTCGTTCGGACAGATCACCAAGTTTCAGTCCCCATCGACGAACCTCTCAGACCAGTTTGGCGGGAGCGTTGCGGTCCACGGGGACATCGTGCTCGTCGGCGCGCAACATGCTAGTGGTTGGGCTGGCGGCTCCTCGGGGGCGGCCTATTTCTTTGACCTAACCAGCGGACTGCAAACGGTCGACTTGAAGCCCTGCAACGGAGCGAGCTCCGATCACTTCGGTTACCCCGTCGCGATACGCGGAACACGGGCGATCGTCGGCGCGATCTCCGCCGATGGAGTGGGGGGCAACAGTTCAGGCAAGGCCTACATCTTCGAAGTGCCGAGCGGCGCGTGCTTGTTCTCCCTGGAACCGAGCGACTCGGCCCCCATGGATCAGTTTGGCCGGGCCCTGGCCATCAACGACAACTACGCGGTCATTGGAGTGCCGAACAACGACAGCAATGGACAAGGAGCGGGCGCGGCCTACGTCTTTGATGTGACGACGGGCCAGGAACTGCATCGTCTGTTCCCAGCGGACGGGGTGCCGTTCATCGGCTTTGGCAGTTCCGTGGCGATCCATGGAAACCTGATTGCCGTCGGAGCTGGCAATGGCCACGGTGTGAGCAACTACACGGGCGCGGTTTACTTGTTCGATGCGGTGACCGGGGCGGAACGCTTGAAACTGATGGCCCCAGATGGACAGGTCGCCGATCGGTTTGGCAACACACTGGCAATGAATGGCACGCGCTTGGTGGTGGGGGCTCCTTTTGATCGGGACAACGGAAATGGGGCTGGATCGACCTATCTCTTTGACCCGCTGACGAACACTCTCGTGAAGAAAATCCTGGCCCCGGACGGTGCGGCTGGAGAGTTCTTTGGCTCCGCGCTGACCATGGATGGCAACTACATTGCCGTGGGCGCCTATGGAGACGAGGGAGTGCGTGGATCGTCTTATTTGTTCGATGCTGCGACCGGGGACTACGTCACGAAGCACCAGGCGGGAGACGGTCAAGCCGCCGATGCGTTCGGGGTCTCCCTTGGAATCGACGGGGACAACCTGCTGGTGGGCGCTACGGGCGACGACGATCAAGGGCTGAACGCCGGAGCGGTTTACATCTTCCGCGTGACCGGCCCAACGGAACACACGGGCAAGCCCTTTTGTCTTGGAGATGGCAGCGGGACTGCCTGTCCCTGTGGAACAAGCGCTGGACCTGGCGCGGGCTGCCTGAACGGTTCAGGAGTCGGAGCGACTTTGACGGCCTCAGGCAATGCCTCGGTCATCTTCGATAGCTTCCAAGTCGCGATCACTGGCGTTCCATCGGGCAACTTGGGAATCCTCCTGCAGGGCAACAAGGGCGTGAACCTAGGACTCGGCATTCCCGTCGGCGACGGACTGCTCTGCACCAGCGGGAACTCAGTCCGCTCCCAAGTGGAAATGGAGACCGGCGGACTCGTGACTTTCTCCAACTTCCAAGGCCAACCCTTCGGCGACTTCAGCTACCAATCCGGCGCCACCACCAACTACCAGTGCTGGTACCGCGACGTCCCCGGCACCTGCTCTGGCTCCGGCTTCAACTTCAGCAATGCATGGGCGGTGAAGTGGTTGCCGTGATTTGCCCAATGGCGCTGCTTAAGGAACTGTGGAAAGGCAACCGCGAGCGTTGGTGGAACTTGCTGCACCCGAGCCCGAAGGAGAACATCATCCTCTGGGCCTGGACGAATTGGAGCCGCTACCGCAAGCAATACCGAACCAGCCTGACCAACGGCGACTGGTCCCACGCGCGTGTGGATCACCTAGAAACGATCGAGCAAGTGCGAGCGTTTCTACAGCGGTAAGCCTGCATGAGAGCAGCGATCCAAATCCGCTGTGGCGAGTCAGGGGCGGATCGAATAGAACCAGAGCATGCATGTGCTGCTGTTTGCGACCTGTGATACGAAAGGGCGGGAAGCCACCTGGTTGAAGGGACAACTCGAGCTGCGCGGAGTTCCGACGAAGGTTGTCGATTGCGGCAGCAGTGGGCCGCCGGAGGGTGAAGTCGACATCAGCCGGGAAGAGTTGTTCGCTGCGGCGGGGTTTTCCGCGCAGGCGCTGATGGATGGGGGAGAGCGCGGCAAGGCCGTGAATGCCGCGGCCAGTGGAGCCGCCGCTCTCGCCTTAGGGGCCGCTTCCCGGAACGAGTTGAGCGGAGTGCTCGGCATCGGAGGATCCGCAGGCACCACCATCGGAACGGCTGCCATGCGCGCGCTTCCCATGGGCTTGCCCAAGTTGATGGTTTCCACCTTGGCCTCCGGCAATATGCGTCCCTATGTGGGCGGCGGCGACATCTTGGTGATGAACTCCGTCGTCGACTTCGCGGGAATGAATCGGGTGAGTCGCCAGGTGCTCGGCCAAGCGGTGAATGCCATGGCGGGGATGGTGACTTTGGAGCGTGCGCAAGAGCCTTCCGGGGAGCAGCGGCCGCTCGTGGCCACAACGATGTTCGGCGTCACCACCGCCTGCGTGGAGCGTGCGGCCCAAGTGCTGGATGCTGCGGGCTACGAAGTCCTCGTCTTCCACGCCACGGGCTCCGGCGGTGAGAGCTTCGAGCTCTTGGTGCGCAGCGGGATGCTGGCCGGCGTGTTGGACCTCACGACGACCGAACTGGCGGACGAGTTGGTGGGCGGAATCCTCTCCGCGGGCCCCACGCGTTTGACCGCTGCTGGGGAAATGGGGCTGCCCCAGGTCGTTTCCGTTGGAGCGACGGACATGGTCAACTTCGGCGCCCGCGCCAGCCTTCCCCCGCGCTTTGCGGATCGAACCGTCTACGAACACAACGAGAACGTGACCTTGATGCGTACAACATCGAAGGAATGCAAGGCGATCGGAGCGGAGATTGGTTGCAAACTCGCGGCAGGGAAGGGCCCGCGCCGGATCCTGCTGCCCGCCCGCGGCGTTTCCGCCATCGACCGCGACGAGGCGCCCTTTGACGATCCGGCAGCTCGGGCCGCCCTATTTGCTGGGATCGAAGAGCATCGTGGGGACGTCGAATGTGACACACTGGACCTTCATATCAACGACCCTGAGTTCGCCGAGGCTGCGGCCCGCGCACTCCTGGAACTCATGCAACACGAATGACCTTGCAGAACGACAATTCACGCACCGGTATCCTGAAACGCTTCCGTGAGCAAATCGCACGGGGGGAGTCCATCATCGGCGGTGGCGCAGGAACCGGGATCTCGGCCAAGAGCGAAGAGGCGGGGGGCATTGACCTCTTGATCGTCTACAACTCGGGCCGCTATCGCATGGCGGGTCGGGGTTCCACCGCGGGACTGATGCCTTACGGCAACGCCAACCAGATCGTGAAAGAGATGGCCTACGAGATCATTCCCGTGGTCAAGCACACGCCTGTGCTGGCGGGGGTTTGCGGGACGGATCCCTTCATGATGCCGAAGCTGTTCCTCCGGGAACTCAAAGAGTTGGGCTTCTCCGGCATTCAGAACTTCCCGACAGTTGGACTGATCGAAGGACGCATTCGCGCCACCCTCGAAGAGACTGGCATGGGCTATGACCTCGAGGTGGGCATCGTTGAACTGGCCCGCGAGATGGAGATGTTGACGACTCCTTATGTCTTCAACGTTGCGGAGGCCGAGATGATGACCAAAGCCGGCGCGGACATCATCGTCGCGCACATGGGTTGCACCAGCGGCGGTTCGATTGGAGCCGAGACCGTGAGTCCCTTGGATGAATGCGTAGGCGCTATCGAAGCGATCGTCGACACGGTCAAGTCCATTCGCGAGGACGTTATCTGTCTTTGCCACGGAGGTCCCATCGCGATGCCCGAAGACGCTGCTTACATCATTGAGCGCACCAAAGGCATCGACGGGTTTTATGGCGCAAGCTCCGCGGAACGCTTTCCGACCGAGGTGGCGATCAAGGCACAGATTGAGCGATTCAAGGCGATTCGCCTGCCGAAGCGAGACTAGCCTCTAATGTGTGGTTGTGAGTTTCTGCGTTTTGTGAGCTCTTCCAATGTGCAAGTGGAGCAGTTGCCCTGGGGGCCCCATGAATGGATGGTTCGCCCGGGCATGACCGACGGCAAGAACCTGCTCATGGTGCGGGTCACTATGCCCCCGGGGGAGGCACACCAGTTCCACCGGCACCCGGAGATGGAGGAAGCGCTCTACTACCTGGAAGGCCGGGCCGAGCAGTGGGTCGGCGAGGAAAAGCGCATAGTCAACGCGGGGGAGGCGGTGCACGTGCCTATGAACGAGGTGCACGGCACCTACAACATCTTTGAGGAGCCCGTGGTCTTCCTCGCGATCCTTGGCCCGGCGCTGATCGAAGGCCCGGGACTGATCGATGTTTGCCGCGAGGAGCCCTGGTGCTCCCACAAATCGCCCATCGACTATTCGCAATAGGTGCGGCACTGGCGTGGGGTGGTTCTAGGACCTATCCTGTGGCCCCTCCCGCGGTCCCCGCGGTCCCCGACTCAGAACCAATTGCCACGGGTTACGCATGAGCACGATCGCCCCAGCGACTGAACTCAAAGAAGGTGAGAAACGTCTCCTCTTCTGGGCCAGTTTCCTCTCTCTAACCGCTGCGGGCTTTGGCTTCGCCTTCCGCGTTGCGATGGGCGGCGATTACGGCGCCGCCATGGCGCTCACCAACCATCAGGTGGGCATGATCTTTGGCGCGTCTCTGTGGCCGATCGCGATTACGATGATCGGGTTCAGCTTGGTCGTCGACCGCACGGGCTACAAGATTCCCATGCTGGCCGCCTTCCTGCTGCAAGCGGGCTCGGGAGTCGGTACCTACTTCGCACAGAGCTATGGCGGGTTGTACGCCGCAGCCCTTTGCGCGGGACTTGGCCACGGCATCGTTGAGGCGGTCATCAACCCCGTTTGTGCCGCCGTTTATCCGAAAGAGAAAACGAAGTGGCTAACCATCTTGCACGCGGCCTGGCCCGCTGGCTTGGTGGGCGGAACGCTCTTGATCTTGCTCGCGAGCAAATTCGGTGGCGAAGAGCTCGGCTGGCGCATTCACGCCCTTTGGATCGTGTTGCCGGCGTTCGCCTACCTCTTGATGTACCTGCCCTGCAAGTTTCCGGTGGACGAGCGCGTCAAAGCCGGTGTTCCGTACATGGACATGTTGCGTGAGGTTGGCTTCCTGGGAGCTACCTTGGCCTCGTTCCTCTTGGTCTACGAGATCGGGAACCAAGCTGCGGAGCTCAAGTTCTGGAGCCGGCCGGAAAGCTGGTTCAATCTCAGTCTGTACATCGGCTTGGGCATCGGCGTTCTCTACGGCTTGGCCGTGCGCGCGGTTGGCAAGCCGCTCTTCTTCTTGATGTGCCTGTTGATGATTCCCGTGGCCACCGCAGAGCTCGGGACGGACCAGTGGATCAAGGAACTGATGACCCCCGTCTTGGAAGGGATGAACTGGGAGCCCGCTCTCGGCATCGTTTTCTCTGCCGGCATCATGTTGTTCTTCCGCGTGTTCGCCGGGGGCATCCTGAAGTACATCTCACCACCCGCGTTGTTGTGCGTTAGCGGAATCTTCTCCGCCATCGGCCTCTTCTGGCTTTCGAGCGCCACTGGCGCAGCGATCTTCATCGCCTTCACGCTATACGCCCTGGGGCAGACGTACTACTGGCCCTGCGTCTTGGGCTTCACCGCCGAACGCTATCCGCGGGGCGGCGCGTTGACCCTCAACACAGTGTCCGCCATCGGTCTCTTGTCCTCCGGAATCATTGGCGGTCAGTTGCTCGGCGTGGCCTTTGACGAGTCGATCCACGGTTCGGTGATCGCGGAAGTTCCCGCCATCGTAGTGGCGGCCGAAGGCAAGGAATTCCTGGGCATGGAGCACGAAGCCTTGATCCCCGAGAAGGTGAATCTGTACATCGCGCAGATCCCGGACGCAGCGGAGAAGACGCGGGTGGAAGGCGTCTACAGCGATGCCCGCGGACGTGCGGGTCGCGATGTGTTGCTCTACGCGGTTCGCTTCCCGCTGGTCTTGATCCTGGCCTTCGGCTTGATCTGGCTCTGGTTCCGCTCCCGCGGTGGCTACAAGCCGGTGGAGCTGGAGTCCGAGGGCTCCTAAGGAAGCGTGAACTCAACGCGGGGGAGAGCGATCTCCTCCGCTGTTTTTTTTGAACCTGCGACGAGTCGACCCCGCGAACAAACATGGCCGAACAAGACGATTCCCGGAGTCTGCGCGATAGCCGCCGCAAGGAGTACTGGAGGCACAACCTGCGCTACCTGGCCGTACTGCTCAGCATCTGGGCCATAGTCTCCCTGGGTTGCGGCGTCGTGTTCGTGGAATGGCTCAATCAGTTTGAACTTCCCGGGACCTCGTTCCCACTCGGTTTCTGGTTCGCTCAGCAGGGATCGATCTACACCTTCGTGCTCTTGATCTTGATCTACATGGTCTTGATGAATCGCCTGGATCACAAGTTCGACGTGCACGAAGAGTAGGGCGATTCGATGACCATTCAAAACTGGACCTTCTTGTTGGTGGGCGTGTCGTTCGCCCTCTACATCGGGTTGGCCTTCATGGCCAAGGCGCGCTCCACCAGCGAGTTCTACGTGGCCGGCGGCCACGTGTCGCCCCTGGCCAATGGTTTGGCGACGGCCGCGGACTGGATGTCTGCGGCGTCCTTCATTTCCATGGCCGGCCTGGTTTCGTTCATGGGTTACGACGCGTCCGTCTACCTGATGGGGTGGACGGGTGGCTACGTCCTGCTGGCGCTCTTGCTGGCCCCCTACCTGCGTAAGTTCGGCAAGTTCACCGTGCCCGATTTCGTGGGTGACCGCTATGACTCGCGGGTGGCGCGCATCGTGGCGGTGGTTTGTGCGATCTTCATCTCGTTCACTTATGTGGCGGGGCAGATGCGCGGCGTGGGGATCGTCTTCAGCCGATTCTTGCAGGTGGACATCGAAACCGGTGTTTACATCGGCATGGCGGTGGTCTTCCTGTACGCGGTCATGGGCGGCATGAAGGGCATCACCTACACCCAGGTGGCTCAGTACTGCGTGCTGATCTTCGCCTACATGGTGCCCGCCGTTTTCCTCTCGCTCATGATCACGGGGCACGCGATTCCCCAGATTGGTTTTGGGGGGACAGCGCTTGAGACGGGAATGCCACTATTGCAGCGCTTGAACGGCTTGCATGAGGAGTTGGGCTTCGCATCCTACACGGACGGCTCCAAGGACATGCTGGACGTGTTCTGCATCACGACTGCCTTGATGGTGGGAACCGCTGGCCTGCCCCATGTGATCGTTCGCTTTTATACGGTTCCGAGGGTACGCGACGCGCGCAAGTCCGCTGCTTGGGCCCTGACGTTCATCGCGATTCTCTACACAACGGCACCCGCGGTGGCGGTCTTCGCCCGCACGAATCTGCTCGCGACCGTTTCGAACAAGCCCTACGCTGAAATGCCCGATTGGTTCGGCCGCTGGGAAGAGACCAAGCTGATCAAGTTCGAGGACAAGAACGCGGACGGCTTGATTCAGTACGTGGGCCCCAATGCCATGGCCGCTGATGGCTCGAAGGTCGAGAACGAGCTGA
>CALCXM010000085.1 GCA_937905825.1 uncultured bacterium | reverse complement strand
GTAGGAGAAGTGCGAGTCCGAGCCCATGTTTCCCACGAGCACGTCCCCGGTGTTGATGCCGATGCGAGCGTACAAGGCGGGCAGACCTTCCTGCAGGAAGCGCTCGCGCAGGACTGCGAGGCGCTCCTGGCTTTCGAGGGCCGCCATGCAAGCCTGGACTGCCCCGTTCTCCGTGGGCAGGGGGGCTCCCCAGAAGGCCATGATGCAATCCCCGATGTACTTGTCCAAAGTGCCCCCGTGGCGCCCCACGATGTCGGACATCTCGCTCAGATACACGTTCAACATGCTGACCAACTCTTCCGGCCCCAGGCTTTCGGAGATGCCCGTGAAGCCCTCAATATCGGAGAAGGACACGGTCAGTTCCTTGCGCTCTCCACCGAGCTTGAGCTCCTCGATCGGGATTTTCAGGACTTCATCCACGACCGTAGAGGGCAGATAACGCTGAAACACGTTGCGAATTTGCCGCTTTTGTTTTCCCTCGGTGAAGTATTGCACCGTTTGAGCGGCAGCGAAGAGCAGCACCAAGCCAATCACCGGCACGACCATGTCCAACCAGAGAGTTTGACTGAGCAAGGCCCAGGAGCAACCTCCGATCGTCAGGGTGAGCAGGGCGAGGAAGATCCCTAGGGAGGCCCAGGCGCTCTGGCGCCTGACCAGCAGTTGTCCCCCGAGCAGGAACAGCAACAGGCTCAGCCCATGCCGTTCGAGGCCCTTGGTCCGTCGTAGAAAGTCGTCGTTCAGGATGTTGTCGAGAACCGTCGCATGAACCTCTACCCCGGGCATGGTCTGGTCCAGGGGCGTGGCCTTGATGTCCTGCAAACCCACGGCGGAGGCCCCGAGCAAAACGACCTTGTCACGAAAGACCTCGGTCGGGATGATCGGCTCGTCCCCAAAGCTGACGCCTTCCGCATCGATCATCACCCCGTGCAAG
Source organism: uncultured bacterium (assembly GCA_937905825.1). GTDB lineage: Bacteria > Planctomycetota > UBA1135 > UBA1135 > JABACD01. The sequence continues at coordinate 2,664 of CALCXM010000085.1, read as the reverse complement.
CCGCGGGTCTCGTAGGTCCCCTCCGGCCCATGCCAGTTGATCAGCAGTTGTGCCTGGTCGTCCACTGGAATGGCGAGGTCATCCAGCAGCAGGGTGCCCGCTTTAGGATCCATTTCAAATCGCTTGGTATCGAGCAGAGTCCGGGCAACCGAGAGTTGAGCAAAGCCGTAGGTCTTGCCGCGGAAGTCATGCAACAAAGCAACTCGGCGAATCACCCCGTCCGAGTCCACAGTTGCATTGACCGCGCCAAGCGAAACCGCACTGTCCACCAAGGAAGGGATGGGCACCTGCACGGAGTTTGTCAGCAGGCCATGTCCGAAGGGGACCGGGATCGCCGCCTTGTCCAGACCCTCAGCCCCGAGAAGGGCCAGGCGCGCCGCGACGATTTCGTGGTGCACCTTGAGCACCGGATCTTCTTGCGCGACTTCGGAGCTGGGCTGGTCGGCGGAGATTGGATCGAAGAAGACGGCGTGGTGCGCGATGCCCGATTGCTTGCACAACTCCGCGAAGGTACTCGTGTCTGGCTCGAAGTTTTCCACGTCCTGGGGGGAAGCCCCCGTGTACAGGAAGTCGAAGAACACGGCGCGCGCTCCTTGAGCGCGAAGATACATGGCCACGGTCCCGAAGTACGAACGGGGCCAGGGCCAGACCGTATCGAAGGTGTCCGGGGCTGGCTGACCGGTTCTCGACTCGACTAGCAAGCGCGAGTTCTCCAACAACTCGATCCCGTGCTGATCCACGGTCAAGATCACGATCGAATCATCCGCAACAGTGGGAGCGTACTGCTCGCGCCAGCGGATGCGCAGGTCCAGGGACTTGTTCTCTAGCTGATCCAGGTACTGGGCAACGGGTTGCTCTTGCCCCTGCTGCAAGAGGAACAGGAGCAACCAGGTCCCTGAGCCGATCAGCAGGCCCCAGGCCCAGCGGGCCAGGCCCGAGTGATGTTGATCCGGTTGGACAGCCATGGCTATTGCTCGCTGTTCACCGTGGGCGGGGAGGGCAGGCCGCGGGCTGCCTGCGCATCGAGCAGGTAGCCCTGCAGCCGAACGCGCTCCGCCTCCATGCGCTCCACCAGGTTGCGCACCCGGGCGCGTAAAACGGGATCCGCGGCTAGGCGTTGTTCGTCGTCGAGCCGCTGGCAGAGTTGCGCAGCTGTCTTCAGTTGTTCCAAGGCCCGGGGCGGCGGGCTGTCCCGGCGCACAGCCTGGGCGAAACGCGCGCGGGCCGCTCGCAGCCAACGGTCCCCGGCCTGCTGCGCATCCCCCGCTGCCTGCCAGGCATCTCCGGCGAGCTCGAGGGACAAAGCCATGGCGTCGTAGCTGGAAAGCTTGCGGTTGGTGTCGGCCTCCAGGTCGTAGCGCGCGGCTGCCCCTTTCCAGTCGGCGCGACTTGCAGCGATGCGCGCGCTGAGCCGTAGAATCGAGGGCAGTGCTGCGGGGTCCTGGCTCGCGCCCTTGGCCTTGGCAAGCGCCGCCTCGGCCCGATCCACGCGCTCCAACTTGAGGGCCGCGAGCCCGGTCAAGACGTAGGCTGCGGAAAGCTCATTCGCACTGGGGCGGCTGGCCTGTTGCGTGATCGCTGCATCGGCGGCCAGGCCGCAGGCCTGTGGGTCGCCCGCCAGGAGTTCCAAACGCGCGCGGGCGATGAAGACTTGAGCGAGCGGCTCGCCAGCACGCAACAACTCGTGTTCAGCGAGCACCAGCATTTCGCGCGCAGGATCCCACTCGCCCTGCGCCAAACGGCAGACGGCCAAGTTGTAGCAACTGTCCCCGATCTTCGATGGATCGTCCGTGCGTTCCGCTTCCGTCAAGAGGTCCGAGTAGAGATCCGCGGCGTAGGAGAGTTCCCCACGGGAGTGGGCGTTGCGCGCGGCCGCTTCCAAGCGCTGGTACTCTTCGTCCACGGGGGAAGGAACCCGCGCGGGAGCCGACTTGCAGGCGAACAACGCGCAGCACACCAAAGCAGCGGACAAGAACAAGAACTGGCGATTCATCGACCTCCTCCCATGGGCCCCACCACCTCATTCACCGGAATGCGACCCTTCGCGGGCCTTGGATCCACGTAGTCTCGCAATAGCCAATGACGTTGCAGGGCGCGTACCATGATCTCCACCTGACGCAGGGTCTCCTGACTTTCGATCAGGAATCCCGGCAAGGTGCGCATGTCCTTCTCCACGGAGTTGGCCATGGCGGGCAAGCTGGCGGAGGCCAGTTCCACTTGTGCGAGCACCTTGTCCGTGCGGTCCAGCAACTCGTTGACGCGCTGGGCCATCAAAGGCAGTTCAGCAACGGTTTCCGCGAAGGGCGCAGGCAGTGGGCGGCCACCGGCCAGCAAGGCATTGACCACTTCCATTAGCTCAACGGTTTCTGTGGCCCCCTTCTGCACGGTGCTCATCAGGTCCTTGGTCTTCTGGTCCCATTCAGGATCCCGAGTGGCCCAACCCACGAGCCCTTCGTTCGCCAAGTGATCGAGCAAGAGGTTCATGTTGTCCATGAACACCAGGAAGCGACCGCCCGGTTCGGAGAGTTCCTTGTCGAGCTTGGCGTAGGTGATCGCCAAACGCGCCTCCCATTCGTGGGCGCGGGTGTTCCACTCCTCGAAGTGGCCCTCCCACTTCTTGGCGGTGGTGTTCCACTCGTCAAAGTAGATCTCCCACTTCTTGGC
>CALCXM010000084.1 GCA_937905825.1 uncultured bacterium | reverse complement strand
TTCGGCGGATGGGTATGCAGGTTTATGTAGGCCCTTTGGAGCTCTTACCCTCCGAGGCGACTGGGAAACTTTTTCGCTGTCGAGCCTGTCCGCACGAGTGGCGCCTACCTCCCGGCCTGGTGCTCCCGCGTCCGAGTGTCGGTGCGACCCCTTGGTCGACGAATCACGCCTTCCGTCGCCGGAGCCCCCCCATAGAACGGTGCCCCGCAGACCTCCCGCGCGAACTCTCCAAAAAACTTCCAGTCGCCTCAAGTCCGGACCTCCAAGTTCCGAATTCACTCAAATCGAGTCCTGTGAGATTCGATCGGCTTCTGCAACCGACCCGGACCCCTCGCCCCCCCACTCTTCCCTAGTGAATGGCGCAGTTCCCCTCGGAGAACGAGTGCATGAACCCGAGTTTCCGACAGGCGCAAGAACGTGGCGCAAGCCCCGGGAGTGCGAGATGAAAAGTACACAGAGCATTGAGATTCGGGACGACCTGCAGCGGGACTACGCGGACGTGTTCACACCCGCGGCGCTCGCTGCGTTGGAACACCTCGCTCCGCTGAACAAGGATCGCATCGAGCTCATGGAACGGCGCTTGGTTCGCCGGCGTGAACGTCACACAGCGCACCAACCCATCGAGTTCCTGGGTCCGGCCTCGATCATCGCAGGCACCGACATCCGCGTCGCGGACGCACGCGCCGGGAACTTTGAAGGCAGCAGCATTCCCGCCGACCTGCAACGCCAGTGGATTCAAGGCACCGGACCGGCCGCCAAGTCCAAAGGCCCCATCGAACGCAGTATCCGAAACGTGGCGTACGCGCTGCTCTCTGGAGCCGACGGCTGGATGTTTGACGGGGAGGATGCGCTGGGACAGACCTCCACCATGTCCCTCGACAACCAACGCAATCTGCGTATGGCTTACGCCGCGGATCCGATGTTTCTCGACGCTGCTGAAGGTGTCGCGGGTCAAATGAACCAATGGGCCGAAGGGTTCCTGGGTCGCGCGATCATCTCGGATTGGCGCGAACAGCTGGGGTTCACCACCAAGATCTTCCGTGCGCGCGGCTTGCACCTGGACGACCGACAGGTGCGCGAGTCGGACGGAACCGGATTCTCCGCGTCCATCGTCGATGCGGCACTCTACGTGGTGGCGAACGGCGAACAGTTGCGCCAGAACGGTGAGACGATCTGCCTCTACTTGCCCAAGATTCAAACCGCTGAAGATGCGGCGCTGTGGAACACACTGCTCTCACGGTTGGAGCAACACATGGGCTACGAGACCGGCGCGATCAAGGTCTACGTGCTTGTGGAACAGCTAGAGGCGAGCTTCCAGCTCATGGAGATTCGCGCGGCTCTCGGGAAGCACTTCGTCGGATTCAACACGGGTCGTTGGGACTACATCAACAGCGTGGCCGACGCCGTCGCCTGGGACCCGGAGTTCATCAACCCGAACATCCAAGCCATCGGCATGACCTACGGGTACATGCGCAACTACGAAGACCGCGTGCGCCGGGCGGTGAACACGCCCGATCAGAACGGTAACTGCTCGCTGTGGCAGGGCGGCATGGAGCCCAACATTCCCGTCGGATCGCCCGAAGGCGTCGCGGCCAGCATGGCGCGCGCCGTGGCCGGTGGAACACGCGAACAGAGCGAGGGCGCCAGCGGCAAGTGGGTCGCCCACTGGAAGATGGTGCACATCGTGCGACCCGTGTGGGAAGACGCCGGCCAGGACAATCAACTGGGCCGAGAGTTCCCCGCGCTCACCTACGAGGACTCGGACGCGACGGGACTCGTGCAATTGGAAGACGCCCCATTGACCGTGAGCGGCGCGCGAGACCTCATGAGCGTCGCCTTGCAATACGGCAACGCTTTCAGTCAGGGCATGCAAGCCGCGGCACTCAAACCCGCAGACTTCTTTGGCGATGACGATGTGCTCTATCTGATGGAGGACATGGCCACGGGCGAGATTCGCGTGAGCATCCTTTGGGAGTGGCTCAACAAGAGCGCGGTGTTCACCGCAGACGACGCGCCCTCTGGAATTCGCGCCGGGGATCCGTTTACAGCGGAGTTCTTCGAGCGCCTGCTCGACGAAGAGTTCGCCAAGCTCATGGCCGCCAACGACCGCGACGTCCACGAAGACTCCAAACAGACCACTCTCCCGATCGTGCGAGAGATCGTCAATCGCTACGTCCGCAGCACGATCAAGCTTCCCTGGTACATCGACCTACTCAATCTCAATCTCGAAAACGAAGTGCTCCAAACGGGAGTGCAACGCATCGAGTCCTTTGTTCACACATTCCAACATGAAGGCAAACGCATCACAGAAAACGTCGACTTCTAATCTTAGAAGCGTCGATTCCAACTCAGGCTTCGACCTGGAGATCCAAGAGACCTCCGCTTGGTTCGAAAGCGAACGGTTCGATGGCATCACGCGGCTCTATACGCCGCGTCAAGTCGTCGAGCAGCGCGGCACCATCCGCAACGATTACACGATCGCGCGCGAGGCGGCGGACGGCTTCTACACGAAGCTGCGCACCTTGTTCGACGCACGCGATAGCATCACGACGTTTGGGCCGTATTCGCCCGGCCAAGCCGTCGCGATGAAGCGTTTAGGAATCGGTGGCATCTACATCGGGGGCTGGGCGACGTCCGCGAAAGGCTCGACGAAAGAAGATCCCGGTCCCGACCTCGCGAGCTACCCGCTCAGCCAGGTTCCCGAGGAGGCTGCGGTTATCGTGCGCGCGCTTCTGACCGCCGATCGCAACCAGCAATACTTGCGCTCGCGCATGACCGAGGCTGAGCGCTCCTCCACGCCGTCGTTTGACTACAGCCCCTTCATCATCGCCGACGCGGACACGGGTCACGGTGGCGATGCACACGTGCGCAACCTCATCCGGCGATTCGTCGAGGTCGGCGTACCCGGGTATCACATCGAGGACCAGCGCCCCGGCACGAAGAAGTGCGGGCACCAAGGCGGCAAGGTGCTCGTCAGCTCCGATGAGCAGATCAAGCGCTTGAATGCGGCGCGTTTCCAGCTCGACATCATGGGCGTCGCTGGCTTGATCGTTGCACGTACGGACGCGGAGTCCGCCACCCTGCTCGACGGACGAGGCGATGAGCGCGACCATCCGTTCATTCTGGGGGCGACCAACATGCACTTGCCCACTTACAAGATCTGTTACCTCGCGGTTCTGAAGCACTTCCACGAGAACGGTGTGAAGGAGCTCAATGGGCACGCGTTGTACGCGATTCCGGAGCCCGAGTACGACACCGCATCGGAGTGGCTCGACGGAGCCCGCCTCCTGTCGCAGATTGAAGAGAACGCCAAGGGTTACCTAGCCGGCGACCGCACGCTCGAGGTCGCTCTCAGCAATGTGGTCTCCAACCTGGTGGAGCACTGGCAAGCCGAAGCCGGCCTAAAGACCTACGGAGAGGCCGTCGCCGAGATCCTCCAGTTCCGTATGGACGAAGGGGAAGAACTTTCGATCACCGTCGAGGATTGGTTGGAGTTCGCGGGGCAAACCTCGCTGCAGTCCGCCCGCGATCGCGCGCGTGCACTGGGAGTGACCCTCGTCTGGAACTGCGAGTTGCCGAAGACGCCAGAAGGCTTCTATCAAGTGCGAGGCGGCATCGACTACGCGATCGCTAAGTCGCTGGCCGCCGCTCCTTTCTGCGACTTGCTTTGGATGGAAACCAAGACGGCCGACCTGGAAGACGCGCGACGTTTCCAAGAGGCCATCCACGCGCACTACCCCGATAAGCTGCTCGCCTACAACCTCTCACCTTCGTTCAACTGGGACACGACCGGGATGAACGACGACGAGATGCGCGAGTTCCCCCGGGAGCTCGGCAAGCTTGGCTTCACGTTCAACTTCATCACCTACGGCGGTCACCAGATCGACGGTCTGGCTGGCGAGGAGTTTTCCACGGCCCTCCTGCAGGACGGCATGCTCGCGCTCGCGCGCTTGCAACGGAAGTTCCGTTTGGTGGAGTCGCCGTACAAGACTCCGCAAACGTTGGTCGGCGGTCCGCGCCTCGATGGTTCGCTCGTGGCCTCATCCGGTCGCACGGCGACGACGATGGCTATGGGCCGCGGGTCGACTCAGCACCAGCACCTGGCATTGACCGAGGTTCCGCCGCGCCTGCTCGAGGAGTGGCTCGCCGATTGGTGCAACCACTGCGGATTCGACGCGGCACTCAAAGTCTCGCTGCGCCCCCACCGCGCCGGATCCGAGCTCCTCGAGCTCCAGGTTCTGGACGCCGAGAAAGCGATCGTGGCTAACGTCATCTTCCACAGCATCCGCGACCGGAAGGACAACTCGATCCTATCGATGCGTGAGCAGAACACGTTCGATGAGACCTACCGCAAGAAGCGCATGATGACCCTCTTGCACCTCTTCCTCGTGCACCGCTACCAAGCGGATTCCATTCACTACGTCAGTCCGACCGAGGACAACCGGTACCAGACGTCCAAGATGAAGGAGCACGGCATCTTCAGCACGGTCGCTGAAGAGATCGGCGCCATCATCGTGGCCAACGTGAACCCGGAGCGCGTTGCAGAGCTCTTGGAGCCCGACGGTGTGGCCCTCCACAAGCTGATCACGAAGAAAGCTGCCTGAGAGCTTTCTGAGACTCCTAGCGAGTGAATGAGAAAGCGGGCGGCTCCGGTTGGAGCCGCCCGCTTCTTCTGTAGCTGGTGACCGCGTGCGTGGCTCGCGGTCGGGGTGGCCATTGCGGGCAGGGCTAGCTCTGCACTGCAAGTGCAGAGCTGTCTAGTGCACTGAGAGTGCAGGGCTGTCTAGTGCACTGAGAGTGCAGGCTTATCAAACTCAGGAACCATCGGTGCGCCGAGCAATTCGAGCGCCGTCGGAGCGATGTGCAGGAGGTGCACGCCGTCCGCGGGGATTTCAACCTTGCGGTTCGAAGCGAAGATGCTCCTCTGCGCCGCATCGATCCAGGGGCGCTCAGCGCTTGGGGCTGAGCCCGGTG
>CALCXM010000083.1 GCA_937905825.1 uncultured bacterium | reverse complement strand
CTCCTATGGCGGTGGTCAAAGCCAAGGTGGCTGGAAAGGTCGCGACGACAACAGCAGCGGAGGCGGTCAGCGCTCCTATGGCGGTGGTCAAAGCCAAGGTGGCTGGAAAGGTCGCGACGACAACAGCGGCGGAGGCGGTCAGCGCTCCTACGGCGGTGGTCAAAGCCAAGGTGGCTGGAAAGGTCGCGACGACAACAGCAGCGGCGGCGGTCAGCGCTCTTACGGCGGCGGTCAAAGCCAAGGCGGCTGGAAAGGTCGCGATGACAACAGCGGCGGCGGCCAGCGCTCCTACGGCGGCGGCCAAAGCCAAGGCGCTTGGAAAGGGCGTGATGCCCAATCTGGCGACAAGGATCGTCCCCGCGGCAAGCGCTGGGAAGGTGCCAACGTCGAGCCCCCAGCCTTGAAGCCGCGCTCCGAGAACTCCGGCGGATCTAGCCCGGAAGGCTCGGACTCCTAGACGTGCTTGGCGAGAGTCAGTGCAGCTCTCGTTGCCAACGCGCCCTGTCCCCATTCAAGTCGTCCTCGTGGGGAAGCCTGCGGGGCACGGAGACAGGGCGCAGGCCACCCACCTTTGGCGAAAGCGCGTTCACCAGGACCCGTTCGGTTCCGGAATCTGATCCCGCGCTTCTCAACGCGGCGGTCATGACCTCTTGGACATGGCGAGTCCCATGTCTCTCGAATCCCTTGGCGGACCTTCAATCCGCCAAGGGAACTCTCCAATCCGGCGGCCGGCCCCTAAACTGGGCGGCCACCCATCAGAAATCACGTTCCCCGTCCCCTGGGGCGCGTTCCCCTGCGCCGGCGCTTGATCGGTGGCCAGGAACCCCTGATAGCTCCTCACTCCCTCTCCGGCAACTCCAACCCCTGTTCCAGTTCTCATGTCTCAAGGTCACGTAATCGGCGTCATCGGCGGCTCCGGCTTGTACGACATGGACGGTCTCACCAACGTCCAAGAAGTCTCCCTCGATACCCCCTTCGGTGCGCCCAGCGATGCCTACATCACCGGCGAGTTGGGAGACACCAAGATGGTCTTCCTTCCCCGTCACGGTCGAGGTCACGTGATCAGCCCGACGGAGATCAACTTCCGCGCAAACATCTGGGGCATGAAGAAGCTCGGCGTGAGTCGCATCATCTCGATCTCCGCCGTGGGATCCATGCGCGAAGACGTGCCCCCGGGGGACTTCGTGTTGATCGATCAGTTCTTTGATCGCACGCGTCACCGGGTCGACACCTTCTTCAACCAAGGCATCGTGGCCCACGTGATGTTCGCGGATCCGATCTGCGAAGAGACCCGGCAGGTCTTGCTCGCCGCGTCACGCAAGGCGGGCGTGGCTACCCACGACGGGGGGACGTACATCAACATGGAAGGTCCGCAGTTCTCCACCCGCGCGGAATCCAAGATCTACCGCAAGTGGGGCGTCGATGTGATCGGCATGACCAACTTGCAAGAAGCTCGCTTGGCCCGTGAAGCGGAAATTGGATACGCCACCGTGGCCATGGCGACGGACTTCGATTGCTGGCACGAGGGGCACGACGCGGTCACTGTGGAAGCGGTCATCGCCACCATGAATGCCAACGTGGGCAAAGCCCGGGAACTGATTCGCTTGGCCGCTCCCGAGTTGGCCGCGAGTGGTTCCTGCTCTTGCGACAATGCCCTGGAGTTCGCGGTCATGACGGCCGCGGACAAGATCACGGACGAAGTGCGCGAACGCGTGGGCCTGTTCATCGACAAGTACAAGAAGTAGGGCCGTCCAAGCCCAAAGGGTTTCGCCCTGCCCCATCCAACGCGTGATGGGGCAGGGCGAATTCGCGTTGCGGATCCTGGAGGCCGATGCGCTGCGTGGTCGCGCCCCAGCGCTCCATCCTGCGCTCTGCAGTGCCGCCCCAATTCCTCACTGAATCGACGGATTCAGCTGCGATTGCGGAGAAAGCTGCAGGACGCATGCCGAGGTTCATGCACGCCGGCTCTTTCCAAGCAGCCCGCTGGTCGGCGCTGCAGGTGCAGAATCCAGAAGGCAGCGGAGTGCGGCTTGCGAATCGAGTGGAGCCCATGCGATCATGGGAGGCTGGAGTCGAACGGGCTCCGGGGGGCCTGGAATCTCCAGGCGCTCGATGTTTAGAACCCAGCCAGTCCACGCCATGCGCCCACTTGGAACCGCGGGAACTCCACCCGCAAGCGGATCGAATGTCTTCTTGCTCGCTTGCGCTGCCACTGTATGTGCGGGGATTCTGGGGTGCCGCTCTTCCAAAGGTTTGCCCTCGCCCGAGGCCCTCGCCAGCTTGGCCAAGGGAGGGGACGAAAAGCCACTCGACCACGGGGGCCCCTCGGTGGAATTGGGTGCGGAAGGACCGGCGCGTTTCGTGTCGACACTCTTCAACGCCTTTCGCGAAGAGGCGGCCATGGACACCGTCGAGTTCATGGACGCCCGCTATCGAACACCCGGCTCGAAGGGCTTCGAAGAAGCTCTCGACCGCATCGAGGCCGAGCTGCGACTGGTTGGATTCGGCAGTCGCGAGGACTTGGAGTTGGAGATCCTCGAGAGCCCCATGGAGGTTCCGTCGTGGACCGCACGCTCCGGGGAGCTGCGTCTGTTCACCTCGAGCGGTGGTGAGTCCGTGTTGCACGCCTTCGACAGGCCTTCCAGCTTGGATCGCTGCCTCTTGCCAGCGAACGCGCCGAGCGCGGACGTTCGTGGCCCTGTCTGTCTCACACTCGCGGACTTGAAGCCCGGGGACATCCTGGTGACCGAGACCACGCTGCGACGGGACACGATGCTGCGCGCCAAGAATCAGGGCGCGGTGGCACTCGTTTCCGCTTCGATCAATTCCTACAACACCGACCCGAGCGGTCGAGAGCGGCACCTGGACGCCATCCAGTTTCGCTCGCTAGACCCCAGCGTGGGGTTGCCGGTCGCTCAGATTTCCAAACGCTCCTTGCGCGCAATTGAGGCCGCTGCCGAGGCCGGCGGCGCCCAGCTTGGCCTGAAGGCGGAGGTCGAGTTCGGTGAGTCCAGCACCCGCACGATCGTGGCCACGATCGTCGGGGAAGATCGGCCGGATGAAGTCGTGGCGCTCTCGAGTCACTTGGAAGCGCCTGGCGCATCGGACAACGCGAGCGGCGCTGCCGGGCAATTGGAAAACGCTCTGGCCTTGGCCCGGGTGCTCACCGCCGGCGGATTCAACCGCCCCTCCCGCAGTCTGGCCTTCATCTGGGGCCCGGAGAATCAGGAGGCGACGGATTGGCTTGAGCATCAAGGTCGGCGTCCGGTGGCCGCCGTCAATGCGGTGATGATTGGGGAGTCGGTGGAGAAGACCGGCGCCAGGCCCCTGCTCGAACGCTACCCCGATCCAGGTGGACTGCACACGCTCGCCCCGGATGAGCACACGGTTTGGGGCAGTCGGGACATCGATCCAAGCTGGTTGGTTCCCAACGGTCTCTCGATCATCGCTCGCTGTGCGATGGTGGACGTGTCCGAAAATGTGGGGGGCTGGAAGACCTTTGAAAACCCCTACGAGGGGGGCACGGACCACGAACGCTTCATCACCTCCGGCGTTCCAGCGGTGCTCTTCTGGCACTTCACGGACTTTAGCTTTCACACGTCCCTCGATCGCGTGAACCTGGTGGACGGCGCCGAGTTGAAACGCATGGCGGTGACCGCCCTGGTGACAGCCATGGCGATCGCGGACCCACGACCCCAGGACCTGACTCGCTACTTGGAGTGCGTGAATCGCGAGCGCGTGATGCGCGTGCGCGTCGCAGAAGAGGCGCAGGAACTCGCCTTGGCCGAGGATTGGCGAACTTGGTCGAGCGGAGTTCGCAATTGGTTCCGGATCGAGTGCCTCGGCTTGCAAGGGAAAGGGAACGAGCTGCCGGGGGTGATGGAAAGTGCTTACATCAAGGAGCGTGATCAGTGAGGTTTGCTGGGGCACTCGTGGCGTTGATTTGCGGGGCCCTGCCCTGCCCTGCCCAGGCACCGGCAGGCGCACCGACGCCGAAACCGACTGGACACTTCGGGCCCCAGGTGGCCGCCGGCGAGACGGCGACCGCGCGCTTCATCGTTCCACTCTACGAGCGCTTCGACAAGCAGGCGGCCATGGGAGTTGTGCGCTTCGTCGACGGGTTCTATCGGGCGCCGGGCAACGCTGGTTACAACGCTGCGCTGGATCATGTGCGGGCGCTCCTAGAGCAGGGCGGCTTCGGCAAGCAGCCAGGCTTCGAGTTGGAAGAGATCCTTTCGCCCATGAGTTCCCCGGCTTGGACGCCAGTCAGTGGACGGCTCAGCGTTCAGATTCCGGACGCTGAGGAAATTGTCCTGCACGACTTCGATACGCCCGGCGATCCGGATCGGGTGATGCTCCCGATCTACGCGCGCAGTGCGGATGTGGAAGGAACCCTGTTGGTGGACGAGGACGGAGTCATCGAAGGGGACCATGACCTAGCGGGCATCATCGTTGTGAGCAGCGCGTCGCTTTCGGGGCGCGTGTTGAAGCGTTTGGAAGGCCGCGGAGTGTTGGCCGCCATCTCCTGTTCCAACGCGAGTTTCACCGTTGACCCGAATGGCGGGGAAGAGCACTTGGACGCGATTCAGTTTCGCTCTGTCTCCCCGAGTACGCGCTTGCCCGTCGCGCAGATTTCCAGGCGCAGCTACAACCGCCTGCAAGAGTTGCACGAGAAGCATCCCGCAGCGCGCCTGCATTTGCAGGCCGAAGTCGTACTGGACGAGAACGCACAGGTGCGCACCCTGGTGGCGCGGGTGATCGGCGCCGAGCGTCCGGGCGAAGCACTCTGCGTCGTGGCCCACGTTCAAGAACCGGGCGCCGGAGACAACGCTTCCGGTGTGGGAGGCATGTGCCAAGGGGCACTGACCTTGTCGCGCCTGATCCGCACTCAACAACTGGCTCGGCCCGCGCGCACGATCGAGTTCGTCTTCGGCGATGAAATGCGCCAATCCGCTGTTTGGTTGGAGCACACCTCGCGCAAGGTGATCGCCGGAATCTCCGCGGACATGCTCGGCCAATCCGAATCGCGCACGGGGGCCCGTTGTCTGTTGGAGCGCTCGCCGGACCCCGGGGCCCTGGATCCCATCCTGCCCGACGAGCACACCCCCTGGGGGGCAGGCAGGGTGGAGAAGGACGATCTCCTGCCCAACGGACTCGCGTTGATCGCGCGCCACGCACTGATCGACATGGGGGAGCATGTGGAGGGCTGGCACACATCGGAGAACCCGTGGGAAGGGGGCAGCGATCACGACATCTTCCTGAAGCGCGGCATCCCGGGCATCCTGCTCTGGCATTTCACGGACTTCACCTACCACACGGGTCTCGACCGCATGGAGCGTTTGGACGCTGAGGAGCTCCGGCGCACCTGCGCGGCGATCTTGGCCACGACCATGGCCCTTGCCGACTTGCGTCGCGGGGATTTGGTGCGACTGCAGGCGAGCAATGTTCTCGAGCGCGAACTGCGGGTAAAGGTCGCCTTGCAGGCGGCCCGTCCGGACGTGGCCAAGCGCTGGCGGGAATGGTCCCGGGGCGTCGAACTGTGGCTCGCGAACAGCGTGGTGGATCCCGAGTAGAGCTCATCTGGGGCAGCGCAGCGACAAGGGCAATCCCGGCCGGGCTTTCAGGTGCCTGGCAAGCTGGAGCAGCGGGCGCGGCTCAAACTCGTGCGCGGGCGCCGAGGCGCTCCCAGCAGCTGGCAATCTCAAGCTGCACGACGGGGGAAGTGCGCCGACAGAAAGGTGCGCACAGGCAGCGCGGCGCCCTTCCTTCAGCAAGCGCTCAATCAGCGACCGGAGCGCATGGACGCCATGAACTCCGCTTCTGAAATCTCGTCGTCTCCGTCCGTGTCCAGGCTGGCGATCAACGAGTTGGGACGCTCGCCCAAGCCGGATCCGAGCAACAGCACGGCGAGGTCTTCGCGACTGATACCGCCCAGGTTGTCGTAGTTCACGCGGCGGAAGGCCGTCACGGGCCCGCGGATGAAGTCCGGCTCGGGAGAGGCCGTCTCCGCGAGGATACGCACAGTCCGCCGCCCAAAGAGTTCGAGGATCGTGTCCGCTTCGATCGGTATGTACTCGATTGGACCGTCGTCTTCTGAACCACCGAAGAGCCCGGCGACGAGTTCCGCCGAGCGGGGATCGTCGGGGTTCGGCAGGGGGGTCTTGAAGGAGCCCAACTTGCGATAGCTCTCCATGGAGACTTCGATGTACTCGTCCTCGGTTACGCCGCCGTCGCGGTTGGCGTCGTAGACCAGAAAGCGAGGCTTGTCCACTTCGAGGCTGGCCTGGGCCTCCAGGAAGGAGATCCAGCCGTTGCGGTCGTAGTCTGCGATCAGGAAGGCTTGGGCCGCGATCTTGCGCTGATCCTTCTCGGCGGCGGCCTTGGCTTCTTCGCTTCGGGAGGTGGGCAGCTTGGATTGCTTGTCCTTGCTGACCTCCGCTTGCTTGCCCTTGAGCGCAGCCCCTCGCCCTTGGGACATCCACGCAAGGCCCGGAGGCGCCAGCAGCAGACTCAAGAGACAGAGAGGGAGGAGTGGTTTCATAGGAGGGTCATCGGCAAGGGGAGCCTGGGAATTGAGCGCCGTCCTAGACTTCCCGAGGACCTTGCGCTTGCTGGATCACTTCCTGAATCACGCGCTGAATCTGCTCCTCGCAGAGGAACGGGTGCACGGGCAGGCAAAGCACCTCGTCGCAGAGTTGTTCTGCCACGGGGAAGTCCCCGAGCTTGTAACCCCAAGTGGCGGCGGCTTCTTGCACATGAACCGGTCGCGGGTAGTGAAGTGCCGCGGAAATCTTTGCTTTGTGCAGCCCTTCGAGCACCAAGTCCCGGGAAACGTCCCCGTGGATGCGAATCACGTACTGGTGATAGGCGTGGGTGGAGTTCGGACGCACCGCGAGGGGCGTGACCGCATCGCAAGCGGCGAAGGCAGCGTCGTACTTGGCGGCCGTGGCACGCCGACGGCCGTTCCATTCGTCGAGCTTCTTGAGCTTCAGGCTGAGCAGCGCCCCTTGCAAGGATTGCAGGCGCGAGTTCGTTCCCACTTCCGTGTGCACGTACTTGGCGGAAGATCCGTGGTCGCGCAAGCGCAAGAGCCTGCCGTTCAAGTCGTCGGAGTTGCACAGGATCGCACCGCCTTCGCCAGCCGCCCCCAGGTTCTTGGTGGGGTAGAAGGAAAAGGCCGCCGCGTCGCCCAGCTCGCCGGCCCGCAAGCCGTCGCGCTCGGCACCGTGGGCCTGGGCCGCGTCCTCGAGCAACGGAATCCCGTGCTCATCCGCCAAAGCCCGGAAGCCACGCACGTCCGCCAGTTGGCCGTAGATGTGAACCGGCAGGAGGCACTTGGTTTCGGGCGTCATGGCAGCGCGTGCCTTGCGCAAATCCATCAGCCCCGTGTCCGCTTCCACGTCACACAGTTGGGGCGTCGCGCCCACCCAAGCAATCGTGCCAGCGCTCGCAAAGAACGTGAAGGGACTGGTCAAAACCTTGTCCCCCGGGCCGATGTCGAAGGCCTTGAGGGCCAGGATCAACGCATCGGTTCCCGAGCCCACCCCCACGCCGTGCTTGGCGCGCTGGTAAGCGGCGAAGTCCTCTTCGAACTTCGTGACGTGGGGACCGAGCACGTACCCGTTGCTGCCGAGCACCTCGCGCGAGATCTCGAAGAAAGCTTCTCCGAGTTCCGCGCGCTCGGCGGTCAGGTCGACGGGGGGGACAGGTTGCGGGTCGATAGCTGTAGGGCTCACTTGTATGCCTTGACTTCGCCAGTTTTAATTTTGGACAAGTACTCGTCCAAGTCCTTGCGGACCGAGCCGGACAAGATCAGGACGCCGAGGACGTTGGGGAATGCCATTCCGAGGATCATCAGGTCGCCGAAGTCGAGCACGTTCTGGGACGTGATCACCGAGCCGGCGAAGGTGAAGCAGATGAAGAGCATCTTGTAGAACAGGGAAGACCTGTCGCCGAACATGTAGGCCCAGCAGCGCTCGCCGTAGTAGGACCAGGAGATCATGGTCGAGAACGCGAAGAGCGTCACGGCGAAGGAGAGCACGTGCTTGAACCACGGCACCGTGGAGGCGAAGGCGGCGGAGGTCAATCCAGCACCATTCGCTGCGCCGTCGGCGCCATATTGTGCGGCGAACTCCGGGTTGGTGGAGTCGTAGGCGCCGGTCACGACGATCACCAAAGCGGTCATGGTGCAGACCACGATCGTGTCGATGAAGGGCTCGAGCAGGGAGACAAAGCCCTCTTGGACGGGATACTCCGTCTTGGCGGCGGAGTGGGCGATGGCGGCGGAACCGACACCGGCTTCGTTAGAGAACGCGGCGCGCTTGAAACCTTGGACCAAAACACCGATGAAACCACCGTAGGCAGCGCTGCCGTTGAAGGCCGAGTCGAAGATCAAGCCAATGGCGGCGGGCAGCTCAGAGGCGTTCGAGCCGAGGATCACAAGGCAAAGCAGCACGTAGAGACCGCACATGAAGGGCACGATTTTCTCTGCGGTTGCCGCGATGCGCTTGATGCCACCGAGGATCACGACGCCAACCAAGGTCGACATGATGACCCCGTAGACCCAACGGTTGTCCGCCAGGAAGGGCACACTCTCCTGAACAGCGTTCAGGGATTGATTCACTTGGAACGAGTTGCCACCGCCGAAGGAGCCCCCGATGCAGAGGATGGCGAAGAAGATGGCGAGGAACTTTCCGAGCCCGCCCATACCTCTCTCTTTCAATCCGTTGGACAGGTAGTACATGGCGCCGCCCATGACGCTGCCGTCGGCGCGCACTTCGCGGTACTTCTGACCCAGGGTGCACTCGACGAATTTGGAGGACATTCCGAGGAAGCCGGCGATGATCAACCAGAAGACAGCGCCGGGACCACCGATGCTGACGGCGATGGCCACACTCGCGATATTGCCCAAGCCGACCGTGGCGGAAAGTGCCGAGGCCAAAGCCTGGAAGTGACTGACTTCGCCGAGGTCGTCGGGGTTGTCGAACTTTCCGCGGGTGATGTCGATCGCGTGCTTGAAGCCGCGCAGGTTGATGAACCCCATGCGCAGGGTGAACACGATCGCCCCGAAAATGAGCCAAAGAACGGCTAGGGGGAAATTGACGTCGGTGCCCTCTTCGCCCTCCTCGAGGTTGTCCCAAAACCACGCGTCCCAGAAGAACACTCCGCCGATGACCTTGTTGGCCTTGCCCATGATGTCATCCAGGACATCCAGGGGACTGTCCTTGGGAGTCTCGGGCGGGGCCGGTGCGGGGGCCGTCACTTCGCCCTGGGTCAAGGTGACCGGGGCAGCGTCTGAATCCCCCCAAATCGCCACGCTCGCGGAGGCGTTCGCCGTTGCCGCTGAGAGTCCGAAGAGGAGAATCGTGAAGAGTTGGAGAATCAGCCGTTGGCTCGTCCGCATGGGAATCCTTCTGGGTTGGCTCGAATGGGGGCGGAATCGTGCCAAGACGCCCCGGAACATGCAAAAGAAAGCGTACAAGGAGCGGCTGCAACTTGGTGGGCTTCCAGCCTGGGCCGCCCTAAACTCAACAAATCATGAACCGACCGATCCTCCGCAGCCTGTTCCTCGCCCCCATCCTCCTGACCTCTGCCCTGGCCCCGAGCGTGGGGGACTGGACCCAGGAAGAGCTCGAGGCGGTCACCGCCGTGATCCAAAAGGACGTGGAGAAGATCCGCGAGGCCGAGTTCAAGCATCCGGTGGCGGTCAAGATCATCGACAAGGCTGGGTTCCTGAAATTCGCCATCAGTCACACGGAGGAGACCACCACGCCGGATCAACTCAAGGCGGAGGAGACCATTGGCAAGATGCTCGGGATGATCCCCGCCGAGATGGATCTCTTGAAGTCGACCCTCGCTTTGCTAGAGGGTCAAGTGGGCGGGTTTTATGATCCGGCGGGCAATATCTTCTACTTGATGGAAGGCTTCACCGGCGGGATCGCCAAGGTGATCCTGGCCCACGAGTTGACCCACGCCCTGGACGATCAGTACTACGACTTGGACGGGGGTTTTGCCTCCCGCATGCAGAACCGCGACTCGCTCTCTGCGTATCAAGCGGTCGTCGAGGGCAGCGGCACCGCCGCCATGCAGCATTGGACCCTGTCGCACCTGGGCGAGATCAACTTGGCCGAGTTGGCGGAAAACGACTCTCTAGGAACCGAGGCCATGGCGGACGCGCCGGCGGCCCTGTGGAAGCCGATGCTGGCCTCGTACATGGCGGGGCAGGCCTTCTTGACCGCTGGGCAGAAGGCCTTGAAAGCCGAGGCCAAAAAACTGAACCCCGGCTCCAAGCCTAGTTCCGTTGCGCTCGCCACAGTGATCAACCTGGCCTTTGAGAGTCCGCCCCTCTCGACGGAGCAGATCCTGCACCCTGAGAAGTATTGGGAGAAAGCGGAGCGTGACGAGCCGCTTCAAGTGGAGGTTTCGATCCCCGCCCCGAAGGGCTGGACGGTGCTCGACAAGACAGTGCTGGGCGAGCTGCAGTTGGCCTTGATCACCGAAGACAGCAAGCCGGTGGACTTCGGCAATCCCATGTCGCTGATGGGGATCAAGTACACGAACTCGATCGCCGCCGGTTGGGGTGGGGACCAACTCGCGCTCTACGGCAAGGACGATGCGCGCATGCTGGTGGTCACGATCGCCTGGGACACCAAGCAGGACGCGGACGAGTTCATGAGCGCCATGCAGCCGCGAATCAGCAACTGGAAGGACCAAGTCGACAAACTCGATGAGCACAAGCAAGGCTCCGGTGTCGAGCTAACCCGCGAAGGCGAAAAGCGTGTGACCTTCGACGTTTGGTACGGATTCGACCGCACCAAGCAGTAGTCGAGTTTCGCGGTCTCCCCGGGAATCCAGCGGGAAAGGCCTCTATTCAGCGAATCGCGTCAGCCCGGAATTTCCGAGCTGACGCGATCCTTCTTTGTAGAGCGCGACCCCCCCTGTGTTGAACTCGACCTCCGGTGGGGGACCGAAGCCCGCGAGCTACCTCGCTTTGTACAGGGCAGCGTCCAGCACCGACCACAGGTGGATGATCCACCCCATCAAGACAATCCAGAGCACCGCGCAGGTAACGGCCATGAAGATCGCCTTCAAAAGCCTGCCCTGAATCAGCTGGCCGAGGCCAGGGATAAAGAAGCTCGCGAGGGCGGCGATCACGTTGCCAGTTTGGCCTTGTCCTGTGGTGTCGGGGCTCATGGAAGTGTGTAGGGAGTGGGTGGAAAGACAGAAGTGCCTGGGCGAGTGATTGGGAAAGCCTTACCCAAAATTTCGGCGGGCCAGCTTGCTCGGCTTCGGCAAACCCCCGGCCACGCGCCCGATGAACATGAAGGTGCCATCGATGCGGTACCCCGGCCGCGGGGCGGGCAGGCCATCTTGGGCCAGTTGCCAAGGGGAAACGAAGAGGTGCAGGGGGCGTTCCGGGGCGTCCACGGTCAGGATGTCGATGGGCAGCCCCGTGAGCTGGTTGGTGGTGTGGCGCACTTCGAGAATGCGCGCGCTGATGTCCGAGCAACCCCCTGGATCGTCCGTGCCGCCGAGGGGTTGGATGAAGGCGCCCCGGCGCAGCTCCTGATGCTCCGGTCGCAGGTTGGCGTTGGCCTTCTCCACCGAGCGCACGTGCAGAGCGAAGCCCGCGACCGAAATGGCGAGCACGTGACCCGTCGGCAAATGGCGCGGCAAGCGTCGAGCGTCCGTCAACCAAGTGGCGAGGCTGTAGGCTCCCGGGGATCCCCCTGGGTTCTGCATGTCCGGCCGGGGCGGCGCGACCCAGCCCGTGAGCAAGGCGTCGAAGGGCGAATCCTCAACGATGCGGGCTCCGAGCACGGCGATCCGCAAGCGCCGGCGTTCCGCGTAGTAGGGCAAGAGCGTGATGACGGAATCGCCTTCTTCGCGGTCCATGCGCAGCTCGATGTCCGGGGCCAGGGGCAGCTTCAAGTGCTCCCCATCCGGCCCGCGCCAGGCAACGGATTCGCCCACCGCACGCACATGGGCGTGGAGTGCTTTGAGATCCACGTCGGGGCCGAAGCCGATGCACTCGAGAAGGAATTCCATGGATGGAGTTGGGCGCTGATCGTGCCCGCAGCCTGGTCGAAACTCTAACCCCCCGGACGCGCAGGGCCATCGACGCTTCCCAAGTTTGCGGTGAAAGCGATCGGAAGGACAAGGACTCGATTGATCCCATCCCCGCACCGGGGCTCTTGCAGTATCTTGTGCCCATGAAGCGCAAAACGACTGAGCTGCTGAGCAAGTGCCGCCTACTGGGGGGGAGCCTGTTCCTTGCCGTTCTCACCTTCGGCTGTTCCTCTCCCCAAAGGATCAGCACGGTCACCGACGCCGTGGCCCACGAAGCACGGGTGGAGCCGGTGGATGTGGAGCACTACTTCCTGGAGCTCTGGCTACAACCGGCCACCCGTTCCGTGCGCGGCCGCTGTGAAGTGCGCTACCGAGTGGTGACGCCGCGCCTCGAGCGCCTCGACTTGGACTTCGCTGGCCTGGAGGTGACCACGGTCAAGGACGGCAAAGGCCAGAAGCTGGGCTTCGAGCAGAAGGGCGAGAAACTGCATGTGTTCCTCGAGGGCACTCGGCGCAGCGGCGAGCTGGACGAAGTGATCGTGGAGTACAAGGGTCAGCCGAAGAAGGGTTTGTGGTTCGTCGAAAACGAAGAACAGAAAACCATCCAAGCTTGGACCCAGGGGGAATGCGTGGATGCTCATTGGTGGTTCCCTTGCTTGGACTATCCCAAGGACAAAGCGACCAGCGAGCTGCGCGTGCACATGCCCAAGGAGTGGTTGGCCGTGGCCGCTGGCGAGCGCATCGACTTTGCCGAGACGACGATCTCGCGCATGGAGCACTGGCGCATGAACACGCCGCACTCCACCTACTTGATGACCCTTTGCGCTGGCGAGTTCAAGGAAGTGCGCCAGACATGGGACGGTGTGCCCCTGATTCACATGGCGGACGCGCGCTACTCCTCTTGGATGGAGGACAGCTACAAGGAGACCGCGGACATCCTGGCCTACTTCAGCAAGCTGACGGGCAAGCGCTATCCCTATCCGAAGTACTCCCAGACCTTCGTGAAGAACTTTCCCTTCGGCGGCATGGAGAACATCTCCGCGACGACCATGACGGAGAGCAGCTTGACCGACGCAACGGGGCAGCGTGATGGCACTTCCCACAGCCTGATCGCCCACGAAGCCGCGCACCAATGGTTCGGGGATCTCTTGACCTGCGAGACTTGGTCGGAGATTTGGTTGAACGAAGGGTTCGCCACGTACCTGACCAACCTCTACTTCGAAGAGTCCCGCGGCATCGACGAGTTTCGCGTGCGCATGCGCGATGCGCAGGCTGCCTACACCGCGGCGGACGTGGGGGCCGACAGGCGTCCAACCGTGCACAACGTCTATCGCGATCCATTCGATCTGTTCTTCGATGGCAAGGCCTACGCGGGGGGCGCCAGCCGCTTGCACCTCTTGCGCTTTGTGCTCGGGGACAAAGCTTTCTTTGAAGGACTGCAGCTGTACGTGGCGGAGAATGCGGGCCGTGCCGTCAGCACCCCCGATTTGCAAAAGGCCATGGAGACGGTCTCCGGCCAAGACCTGCGAAAATTCTTTGACCAGTGGTTCTACAGCTCGGGCTACCCGGAGCTCGCGGTGAATTGGAGTTGGGACGAAGAAGCCGGGCAAGTCAAGTTGCAGGTGGTTCAGACGCACTCCACCCTGCGGGGCACCCCCGAGGTTTTCGAGTTCGATGTGGAGGTCGAACTGCGCGATGGCCAGGGACGCCGCAAGCAACGGCTATGGGTCAACCAGCGCAGTCAAACGTTCCTCTTGCCCGCGAGCATCCGACCGATTTGGGTGCGCTTTGATAAGCACTCCTACCTGCCCGCTCGCATCAAATCGACCAAGCGCGGTTCGGAGTGGTTGGCGATCGCCGCCGAGGACGATGATGTCAACGGGCGTCGCGACGCGGTGGATGCCCTTGGGCGCCTCTTCTCAACGGAACAGGACCCGGGCACCCAAGCGGTCTACAACGCGGCCATCCTGCGGCGCCTGCGTGATGACAAACAAGAAGCCGTGCGCGTGGAAGCGGTCGAGGCCTTCGGTCGTTTGCAGAACGAGAACGTGCGGGTCTTCCTCGAGCAAGCCGCCAGCAGCGACGACGCAGCTGCCGTGCGCAAGGCCGCTCTGCGTGAACTGATCAAGTACGGGGTCAACCCGGGCTTGGCTTCCTTTGCTGATGTCCAGTTTGACGTGGGCTACTCTTGGGAGACGCGGGTGGCGAGCGCGGAGCTCTATTGCTCTGCGGACCCCTTGGGAGCCGAGGCTTGGTTGGAACAGCGTGCAAGGATTCCGTCCCCGCACTCGGTCCTGCGCGCGGGGCTCTTGACGGCTCGCATCAGCTTGGGAGTGGAAGACATGCGCGAAGAACTGGAGGAGGTGGCCCGGGATCGCTCCTTGCGCGAGAACGTGCGGCGGGCTGCGGTGGTCGGCCTGGGCAAGTTCCCGGAACTCACCCTGGGAACCAGGGACCTGCTCTTCGAACTTCTGGTGGGCCGGGACTACCGCTTGCGCCAAGACGTGATCGAAACCCTGGGCAAGTACGATGCACCCGAGATCGCCCTGCGCCTGCGCCAAGCCTGGAAAGCCAGCTTGCATTCCCGAGAGCGTCGCCTCTTGGAACGGGTCTTGGCGCGCACTCCCGGCAACGCGAACTAGCCCAGGCGCAGACCGATGACTTGGATCCGTACGTTCCAGCCCCAGGAAGCGGAAGGGCGCCTGGCGAAGACCTACAAGGCCGCGATCGCACGGGCGGGCCGGGTCTTCGGCATCGTGCGCACGATGAGTTTGGCTCCGCCGATTCTGGACGCGTCCATGGGGCTCTACGCCAAGGTGATGTTCGCGCCGGAAGGCTTGCAGCGTTATCAACGGGAGCTCTTGGCGACGGTGGTCAGCCGCGCCAACGACTGCCACTACTGAACTCAAGCGCACGCCATGGACCTCCGTGTTGAGCTGTCCAATCGAGCTGAGTTGTCCGGTGCAAGCGATGCAGAGCGGGAAGAGTTGGTGCACGCGGCCGAGACAGATTGGCGCAGTGCTCCTCTCGACTCAGCGGATCTCGCCCTGTGCGCCTACGCTGAGAAGCTCACCAAGCGTCCCGCGCAAATGACGGAGGGTGATGTGTTGGCGCTC
Organism: uncultured bacterium; assembly: GCA_937905825.1. Lineage (GTDB taxonomy): Bacteria > Planctomycetota > UBA1135 > UBA1135 > JABACD01. Next base: position 226,652 of record CALCXM010000083.1, on the reverse strand, counting down.
CGGCAGGAAGGCTTTGACGACCTGCAGATTCACGACGCGATCCAGGTCATCGCCTACTTCAACTACATCAATCGCGTGGCCGACGCGGTGCACGTGGACTTGGAGCCGGAAATGCGGCCCTACCCGGATAGGGAGTCGTCCTAGTCGTCCTGCGGCTGCGCGAGCACCATCCAGCGATCGAGCTCGCCCAAGGAATGACTGCTGGTGCTCCCATCCGGCCACCAGACCCGCAGTTCACTGAGCTCCTCGGCGTCTCCCAATCCAAAGTGAATCTCGTTCCCGTGACCGGCGAGGTAGCCGCTGCCCGCTTGCAGCTCGCGGGAGAGGATCCGTCCGTCCACCTCCAACTCTAGGCGCGCTCCAATGGCGGAGGGCAGTGGAGGCTTGCCCTGCAAACGCAGGCCAATCCAATGGCCCGGGGCGGGCGTCACGTTGCGCAGCAGCTGGTAAGGCCCATTGTTGTTCGTGACGAACAGGTCGAGCTTGCCGTCCCTGTCGTAGTCACAAACGGCGGCGCTGCGTGATGCGAGGGGCGCGCGAACCGCCGCCCCAGCCTGTTCACTGCGGTCTTCAAAGCGCCCGGTCCCGTCGTTCAAGAAGAACTGGTTGGGTTGTCCCACGCAGATTCCGGTGCTCTCGTAATCCGGGCTCGTGTAGCCGTTCGGAATGAAGAGATCCAAGTCTCCGTCGTTGTCCGCATCGAAGAAGACCGCGCCCCAGGAGGTTGTTCCGACGCTGTCGCGCGAGAGGCGCGAGTGCACGGTTACGTCTTGAAACGACCCCGTGTGCAGCTTGCGACCCCGTTGCGAAATCAGGTTGTTGCGGTAGAGCGCGTTCGCTTCCAATTCCCAGTTGGTCAGGAAGAGGTCCGTGTCCCCGTCCCCGTCCACGTCGCCCGTGGCGACTCCCATGCCGCCGCGCGGGTCGTCCATGCCCACTTGAAAGGAGATGTCTTTGAAGCTGCCGTCGCCTTCATTGCGGTAGAGCACGTTGTAGGACACGTCGTTCGCCACGTACAAGTCGGAGTCTCCGTCCAAGTCAAAGTCCCAGAAGACCGCCTGCATGCCGCGTCCTTGTTCGTCGACGAGTCCAAGTTCCTCGGTGCGATCGACGAGCTTGCCCTGCTTGTTTTCGAGGAAGTGATTCTTCGCGCCAGGGAAGGCGAAGGGCAGCATCTCGGTGGGGTCCTCGCGGGCGTAGCCGGGGAGTTTTTCCACGGGAGGCATCAAGCTGGTGTCGTAGACGAGGTAACTCGTGACGTACAGGTCGAGGTCCCCGTCGCGATCGTAGTCCGCCGCACAGATGCCCGCGCTCCAGCCGTCGCCGGCCAATTCGTGCTCCGCGGAGATGTCCTCGAAGCCACCCTTGCCGTCGCCCCGGTAAAGCTTGTCCGGTCCATAGTTGGCCACGTAGAGATCCAAGTCCCCGTCGCCTTCGAGATCGAAGAACAGCGCGCCCATGCCAGCACCCGAATCCGCCGCGCCCGGCAAGGCTTGGAAGGTGCCGTCGCCCATGTTGCGCAACAGCCGATTCTTTGGAACCTCGCTGCCTGCGCGGCCACCGCCCTGAACCAAGTAGAGGTCCGGGAGCCCGTCCCCGTCCACGTCTCCCCAGGCCGCTCCGGGGCCCATGGTGGGGCGGATGTCCAACTGCAAGCTCGGGCCTTCCAAGTGCACGTCGTGCACGCCAGCCCGTTCGCTCTGGTCCTCGAAGTAAGCAGGGGGAGGGGAACCGTCTAGGTCCGTAACCGAAGTCCCATGCTCGGGTGCCTGGAACTGAACGTCGAGGAGCAGGGTCCACGTCTGCTCGGCCCCGATGTTGGTTGGTGGGGAGTAGCGCGCACGAATCAGCTCTCCAACTTCGAGGGTCTCGTCGGAGCCTTCGGTGCCCCAATCAGTGGAGCCTCTGCCCTCTGCAACAAGACCGCTGCACTTGGGGTCCCAATACCGATGGACCTGCTTGCCGTGGTCCGTTTTTTCGAAGTGCCGCAGGCTGCTGAGTTCCAGGGGCTGGCTGTCCGGGCTAAAGGTTCGGGTCTTTGCGTGGAAGGCCTGGTCCAAACCCTCGGAGCCTAGCTTCAACTCCCAAGGGCTGGATCCATCCAAGCGCATTCCGTGGCCGGGCAGTCGTTCGGCTTGAATCGAGGCCCACTCGCCTCCCGGAGGGCGGGCTTCCAGCATCCAAAGGCCTGGAGACACTCCGATCGGAATCAGGATCAGGTCACTGCCCGCGGGGCCGGCGGCGAGCAGCACCGTGCTCTTCGAAACTCCAACGCCATCTTGGCGCGCGAGCCGGCCCAGGTCGGATGGGGCGCCCGGTCGACCTTGAGCGCTCTTGGGAAGGGACTTTTCACTCAAGAGCCGCAACTCCTCACCAAACACCATCAAGCGCGTTCCCTTTGGGTGCGGAAGGGCCCGGGGCGTCACCCGGAAGCCCGGGGCTGGATTGTGTCCACAGGCTCCAATGGAGAGCTCGATCCCACGACGACCGGGGATGGCGCGCGTCACCCGTTCCGACAAGGATTGCGTCGGCAGCAGCAAGCGCGAGTTCCCTGGCATGAGGTGACTGACCCATTCCGGACCATCGGGACCTTGGATGTGAAGTCCAACGGACTGGGGCAAGAGCAAGAGCAGAGCGGGGATCATGGTCATCGTGTTGAGTGGGAAACGACAGACGCGAGACACTTCACAGCCAGGCCGGGAAACTGTCTCGCGTCTGGGGGCCCGTTTTGGGCCGAGGGTCGCGTGCCTAGTTCGGGGCAGGCTCTTTGTCGGCGTCTTCGGCGACGGCGGGGATCGGTCCGTCCACTTCATCTACGGCTGCCGTTTCACCTTCTGCGGCATCCGCAACAGCGGCCACCGCGCGCTTGGCGGCGGGCTGCAACTTCAAGTCGCGAATCTCATCCACGGCGAAGTCGATGCTGGTCTCGCGTTCAATGTTGATCAGACGCCCCGTGCCCTTGAGGTGATTGAAGATCAGCGCCCCTTGAATGATCCGACCGTCCTTGAAGCGGATCGTGATCTTGTCCGCAGTCCGGGTGTTGAGCAGGATGTCGTAGATCCGCTCGGGGATCATCTCGCCGCTTTTCTTACTTGGAGTCATGGTTTGAGTGGGGCTTGCTTACTTGGAATTGGCTGGAGAGTTGCCCCAAAGGGACATGCCAAATCCGAAATTGGAAGGGGGAGTTGGAGCCGAGGCTCCAGATGCTGTGAGGGGACAGGTCCTTGCGGCCTGTTGGATGGATGCGCTTGCGCGCGGGTCACCGGCGCTTAGGCCACCGGTACTTTGCTGTGGGGTAGGAACGTGTCGATCTGCTCGACAAGGAGCCTGGACCAGGTTTCGAAGTTGGCGCCCGAGGCGAGGCGCTCCTTCAGCTCTTCGCGAGTGGCCCATTCGCCTGCGAGCACATCGGTCTCGCGAATTTCGACGGTGCCGCGAACCTGAACAACCAGCACTAGCCCGAGATGCACAGCTCCAACAGGGTTGGAGTCGTCATTGAGTACGCCGACTGAACGAGTTGTGTAGGTGCCTTCGATCTTGAGTTCTTCTTCCAGCTCGCGCAGGGCTGCGGCGCTGAAGAGATCTGCACCGGCTGCCGCTTGGACAGCTGCCGGTTCATCGTCCACGGGGTTGATGTGTCCACCGATTCCGATCGAGAGTTTGTCGTGCAGACGACTCTCACCCCCTTGGGCCAAACGTCGCACCACAAGGATGCGATCGTCACAGATCACAACACCGTAAGGAATGATCTGCTTCCAAGCAGGAGTGCGTTCGGCGCGTGGGCGCTCAACGAAAAACCCTTCGGCGTTGGCCTTGGCCAAGAAGGACTCTTCGGTATTCAGAAGCTCTCCTGCAGCTTCTGCACCGAACGGGACAAGTCCGTGCGGGTAGCAATCGGGAAACAAGTCTTCCCGGGGGACGACGTAAACGTACTCCATGGCGGCGGAAGGGAGTGCTGGGTTCGCATCGATTGGAAGCGAACGTATGGGGAGGACCTGGCGCGGCGTCTCGCGGTGAAAGGAAACGCAGAAGCAGGGGTGGGGCAGGGGCCCCAAAGGGTAGACCGAAAAAATCGCTGGCGGTTCGAAAGATGCGGTGTCGTGGGTGGCAGTGGGGTCGCCCAGGAGATCCACGACGCAGGGATTTTTCGATAGTCTCGTCAGGCGCTCGATCACGCCGAAACCCGGTGTTCCCCTCCGATATCGAGAGTCTACTCGAGGGTGCGCGAAACCGTCAAGGTCCCCAATGGCACTCGTCCCAAAGCTGATTGGCATTCACGTTGAATGACCTGATTCCCCCGGGCGGCAGTGACCCGTACAGCCTTTACTTAAGGAGGCGACGGAGTGCGTGCAGAGCGGAGCGAAGTAGGGGGTCTACCGCATTGACCTCAGCGTGTTTCGCTCCAAAGGACGTGCACACCACACTCTTGTGTGGGCGTTGTGCCGCCGCGGCCCGCAAGCGCCTTAGAAAATAGCGTGAGAAGGTCTGCTAAGCCGGATTCTGTTTCTTCCCGTAAGAGAAGAGGCAACCATTTCTCTAGGACTGACTTCGCAGTCAGCCTCAAACGACCTACCCGGAAGGCGTAGCGGTGCGGGTCGTCACCAACCTTCCCTATTTGGTCTTTCTCCGGGTGGGGTTTACCCTGCCAACTCTGTCACCAGAGCCGCGGTGCGCTCTTACCGCACCGTTTCACCCTTACCGATCACCGAAGCGACCGGCGGTTTCTTTTCTGTGGCACTTTCCCTGATCTCGCGACCGGTTGCCGTTAGCAACCACCCTGACCCGTGGAGCCCGGACTTTCCTCCCGCCAAACCCCGAAGGGATGACGCGCGATTGCCCGACCTTCTCACGCTGGCCGGATTGTAGCGAGCGCCCCTTAAGTGTGGTCGGGATTCTCCAAGCTCGGACGAGATTGTGGGGTTCCCTGCGGCCCATGTTCTGACCGGCGAGTCCCGGGTTTCGGTGAACCGATTTTGGTGGTTGGCGTTTGCCGTGGCCAGACCAGCACTTACGAGTTTCCCCGACTATTTTCGTCTCCAATGCACCTCCCGCAGCCCGCATTTTTTTGTGTCTCCTTTCTGTTCCTGTGTTCCACCGGCCGTGGGAATGGAGGAGGGGCGGAGACCCCGGGCGGGCAATCGGCGGCCGGTCTTGGAGCTCCCCCGACCGCGCCCGCAGAAGGGGAGTCGACCCTTCAGGAGCAGGAGGGCCAGGTGCTGCCCGAGATGATCATTACGTCGACCATGGATCCCCGCAAACCCATGGATTCCCCCTTCGCGGACACGGTTTTGAGGTCCGAGGACCTCAAGCGGCGCTCCTACCGCAGCACGCCCCAGGCCCTGCGGGACATCCCGGGGATCCTGGTCCAGGAGACCGCCGTGGGCCATGGCTCCCCCTACATTCGCGGCTTCACGAGCTTCCGGAACCTCTTTCTTGTGGACGGCATTCGGCTAAACAACTCGGTCTTCCGTCCGGGGCCCAACCAGTACTGGAACACCGTCGACGGGAACACCATCGCTGAGCTTGAGGTGGTCAAGGGACCGGGGTCCGTGCTGCACGGTTCGGATGCGATCGGCGGCACGGTCAACGCCCTCACGAAGAGCGCCTTCGACATGGCTCCTGGCCGGCCCCTCGCGGGTGCGCTTTCCTACCGCTACTCCAGCGCGGAGGCGTCGCACACCTCGCGGGCCGAGGGCAAGCTCCAGCACGGCTCCCAGTTGGCTGTGCTGATGGGCGTGACCTCCAAGGATGTCGGGAACTTGCGCGCGGGCGGGGACACCGGCGAACAACCGAACACGGGCTACGACGAGCTCGATGGGGACCTAAAGATGGAAGGCTACTTCGATGAGTCGCATCGTTGGGTCTTCGGTGTGCAAAGCGTGGAGCAGTACGACGTGCCCCGCACCCACAAAACGGACGCGGCGATTCCCTACCACGGAACTTCCGTGGGCAGTGATCGTCGACGGGATCTCGACCAGACCCGCCGCTTGGCGTATGGACAACTGCACGGGGAAGGCCTCGACGGATTCTTTGATCGCTACAGCGTCAGCCTCTCCTGGCACAACCAAGAGGAGCTGCGCAATCGCACGCGCTCGAACGGCAACACGGAACAGCAGGGTTTTGAAGTGGGGCAAGTGGGGCTCTTCGCCAACTTCTCCTCCGATAGCGGCCTGGGGCGTTTGACCTATGGCTTCGATCTGTACCACGATGAGGTGGACTCGTTTAGCAGCCGCGAGCCGATCCAGGGTCCCGTGGCGGATGACGCCAGCTACGATCTGTTTGGGCTTTTCGTGCAGGACGAGATCGCCTTGCGTTCTGACTTGGACCTGATTCTGGGAGCTCGCTACAACTACGCAGCCGCCGACGCGGACAGCGTGTTGGATCCGGTCTCGGACACGCAAACGGTGGTGAACAATCACTGGGACGCCGTTGTGGGCAGCGCGCGCTTCCTGTGGCGAGTGAGCGAGGACCGCGTGCATCTGTTCGGTGGAGTCTCCCAGGGCTTCCGGGCGCCCAACCTGTCGGACCTGACGCGCCTCGACAGCGCGCGCACGAATGAGTTCGAGATTCCCTCCCCGGACTTGGAGCCGGAGCACTACACCAGCTACGAGATCGGAGTCAAAACCCAACACGATCGAGTGTCGACCCAGTTGGCCCTGTTCTACACGGACATCCGCGATCAGATCGTGCTCTTCCCGACGGGCAACACGAACGGCTCGGGAGAGTTTGAAATCACCAAGGACAACGTGGGAGATGGATACGTGACCGGAGTGGAGTTGGGCGCTGCGTTCGACCTGGATGAGGAGTGGACCTTGTTTGGAAACGGCACCTACCAGTACGGCGAGGTCGACACCTACCCGAGCTCCGCGCAAGTCAAGACCCGTGAGACCATTTCACGCCTGATGCCCTTCATGGCCCAAGCGGGTCTGCGTTGGGAGGCTCCGAGCAAGAGCACGTGGTTCGAAGGGCAAGTGGTCTATGCGGATGATGCGGACAAGCTCAATAGCCGCGACGAGTCCGACACCTCACGCATTCCGCCAGGGGGCACCCCCGGCTACGTGATCGCCAACCTGCGGGGCGGTTGGGATTGGTCCGACTCCCTAAGCTTGAACGTGGCCCTCGAAAACCTAGGGGATGTGGATTACCGCGTGCACGGTTCCGGCTCGAACATGCCTGGCGTGAACTTGATTCTGGGCTTGCGAGTTTCGTTCTAAGGGCCCGTCGTTCGTCTGTTGTGCGCGATGCGCGATGCGCGATGCACGCGGACCGCGTTCCCAAACCGCTCGGTCGTTCCTGGCGCGCGGATTCCCACGCTCCAAGCGGCCCGCTCGAACCTAGGCCGGCTCGGGCCAGGGTCGCTCCGGCTCGCCTTGCTCAATCCAATCACGCAAGAGCACCAGCGCGCTCCAGGAATCCTTGCGGGCCTTACGGGCTTCCCCGTGATGGCCAGCTTCGCGCAGCAACTGTTCGGCTTCCTTGGTGGACAGGCGTTCGTCCTGGGGCAGAACGCGCATGTCCGGGTAGGCGATGCGCAGGTCGCCCATGAAGGCCAAAACGTCCAAGGCGCGCCCGCCCACGGTTCCGTCCATGTTGTAGGGCAGGCCCACCAGGAGCGTGTCGGCCCCGTGGTCCTTTGCGATGCGGCCCACAAGTTCAAGCAGGTCCGGGTCGTCTCCCGGGCCATGCCATTGCTCCAAGGGCCGCGTGGCGATGCGCAGGGGGTCGGTGGATGCGAAGCCCGTGCGCTTCTCACCGTGATCGATTGCTATGGCTGCCTTCTTCATGGGATGCTCGATGCGATAGTGGGCTAGAGGAACTGAGCGCCTTCGATTCCCAAGCGTTCGACCACCCGTTTGACCTCTTGCGCACGATCCCGCGGGCAGACGAGCACCGCATCCCCCGAGCGTACGATGACCAAGTCCTGCACGCCGATCAAGGCGGTCAGCGTGTCGCCTTCGCCGAACACAATGTTCCCGCTGGAGTCCTCGAGCAGCGCCGTGGTTCCGCCTGTGACGCAGTTGCCGTTCTCATCGGGCGGACAGACCTCCGGCAGACTGGTCCAGGAGCCCACGTCGTCCCAGCGGTAGCTGATCGGGATCACACTGCGGTTGTCCGCCTGTTCCATGACAGCGATGTCGACGGGGGTGGCGGGCAACTTTGGATAGATCTCTTCCAAACCCGTGGCACGTCCTGCTTGTTGGAGGGGGGTCAGAATGCCCGGTGCGAACTTCGCCAAAGCTGCAAGGACCGTGCTGGTTTTCCAAACGAAGATGCCGGCGTTCCAAAAGTAGTCCCCGGAGGCGAGGAACTGCTCGGCCCGCTGCTGAAGAGGTTTCTCTTCGAAAGATTCCACTTGGTGCGCGTGGAACTCGCCGTGTTCGGCGACCTTGGCTCCGGATTGGATGTAGCCATAGCCGGTGGCTGGGAAGGTTGGCTGGACCCCGAGGGTCACCAAGCGCTCAGCCCTTTGCGCTTCCGCTGCGGCGGCCCGCAGGCTCGCTTGAAATTCGGACTTGGGTTGGATCACGTGGTCTGCTGGCAGCACAACGTGCACGCTATCGGGGCTGCGACGTTCGATCTCGAGGGCGGCCAAGGCGACACAAGGCGCGGTGTTGCGTCCGACCGGTTCCACCAGCACGTTTTCTTTGGGCAGGTCCGGCAGGCACTCGAGCACTTGGGCCGCCAAGTCACCGGAAGTCACCACCAAAATGCGTTCCAAAGGAATCAAGCCATCCAAGCGCTGGCAGGTGGCGGTGATCATCGGGACCTCGCTACCGATGGGGAGGAACTGCTTGGGGCGCGCCTTGCGGCTCGCGGGCCAGAAGCGCGTGCCGGATCCTCCCGCCATGATCACGGCGTAGTAGTCTGTCGATGTCATGGCCGAAGTATACGAACTTCGATGCGCACAGGCCTCAAAGGGGCCCGTTGAACGTGAGATTCACGGGGCTCAAATCCAGGGGACCACGGGCCATCCACGAGCGCTGCAAGCGGGAGATCCCGCACAGCCTAAAAACGGTCCGGCAGGGGGCGGAAGTTCGGGGAGGGCAATCCGCGCCAGTTGTCGCTGAGGTCCGTGAAGGGGTTGCTGAAGACTCCGCTGAGCAGCACCTGGGGGCGGGACATGTCGCCGCGGATCGCGATGGCGATTAGCCGGTTTTGCAACCAGTGGATCAGGTCCCCGAAGAGACCGGCCTTGTCCACCAGGCTGTAATGCAATTCCAGGTCGTGGTGTAGTGATCCATCAAAGCCCAGGACGCCCTCACCGCGCAACTTGAGCAAGGGCGAGTGCATGGACATGCCCTTCATGTAGATTTTTCCGTCGGCGATGCGAAAGTCCGTTCCCATGGCGTCGAAGATGGCCGTCTCGTTCATGCCGAGCTGACTCAAGAGTTCGCGCAACACGGGTACCGACCAGAGCACCGTCTCGCTGACCTGGCCACCGCCGGCACCGCGGATGTCCAGCAGATGCTCCAGGTCCCCGTCGAGTCGAAAGTGCGCGTTGAGCAAACCGCGGTCGGCGATGCCCGAGGAGAAGACGTCCTCCAGCAGGAGTCGCACGTCCACGTTGTTGAACTCCAAGCCCGCTTGAAAACGGTAGGGGGGTTTGAGGTCCACGGAGAGCACGGGTGCCGGCACTTCGCGGGAGTCCTCGCTGCCCAAACCGCGCACGCTCCCGCGACAGAACAAGCTGTCGAGGTTTTGGATCGTGACTTGTGTGCCGTGAACGGAGAACAGGAAGTCGGTCTGTGCTGCGTCCCGTCCGAGGGCTTGCCCGTAGAGGTTTTCAACTCGTCCCCAACCCCGGATGTCGTCGCCCACCACTTTGAAGTCTTCCACGGTGACTCGCGCGGATTGAACAGAGAAGGGCAGGCCCACAGCGATCGATGCGTTGCTGAGTGTGCCCTTGCCGCTAACCGCTAGCTCGATCGGAGAGTCCTGGGGGACCTTTAGTTCGATGTGCGCTTGGTGCACGAGCAAGGCGCCGCGCAGGCCGAACTCATCGAACAGGCTCGCCGCGGATTCCTCCCCCAGAAATTGCTGGAAGAGCGCCGGGTTGAGGGTGACGAGACTCTCTTCCATGTCCGCGCGGATCGTGAAGCCGTCGTCGTGCTCTGGGGCTTCCACGAATTCGATGTTGTTCAAGCGCATGGGTGTCGGACCGATGCGCGCGGTGAAGGCCTTGGCACGCAGCCGTCCAGCGCTGAAACTCAACTCCCCGCGGACTTCATTGACCTGCAGGCCGCCGCTGTGCTTGACGTCGACATCGCGCACACGCAGGTTGTAGGACTGAGGCACTTCCAGCTCTTCCTGCGCTTGCCCTGAAGCGGCTTCCGCGTAGGGCAAATCGAAGTGGTAGTCGAAATCGACCATGCCACCTAACTGCAAGCCCTCCAAGTCGGTGAGCACCTCCTCGGTGTCCTTGTTGGCGGCCACCAACAGTTTGCCAATCAGCGCAGTGTCTGCCGTGGGGAAGCCCGCTCCGTAGAGGGTGCCCCAGGAGGGCGCATCGGAGGGGAACTCCCCGTGGAAGGTCACGGGCACCTGCTGGTTCCACATGGCGGTCAAGGGCGCCACGCGAGTTGTGTTGCGAACCAGCTCCCCAGCGGGATCCTTGGGGTCCAGGGGGGCCAGCCGATGAAAGTCCAGCAGCACCCGCCCACGTACCTCTTCCGAGCGCATGGGAAAGACATCGGGAACCACCGAAAACGAGTTGCCGCGGGTTTGAATCTCGAGCCAAGAGTGAACGTCCTGTTCTCCTCGCATGGTGCGCGTGTACTCGACCTGAGCATGGCCCTCGAGCCGGTAGCTATCGATCACCGCAATCAGCTCTGGCAAGGCCTCCGCCAAGTGAGGCAGGTCTCGGCCTGGCAATTCAACGTCGTCGAGTTCAGCTCGAATCCATTGGAAGCGAGTGGGCCGTGGTTTTTCGTGCGGAGTTTGTGCCTCGGCCCGTACGCGCCCGGCGAGCTGCAGCCGCCCACTCGTCTCCGTTTGACCTTCGATGGCAAAGCTCACGCAGCTCTTGCCAAGTCCGTCATCAATCACCAAGACCTTGCCCATGACGTCCCGGGCGGGGACTGGAAAGGGTTGGTAGGTAGCCAGCACATCCTGCACTTGCACCTCCACGGAGAGCGCGGGGGTCGGCAGGCTGGCGCGCGAGGACAACATCAGGCTGCCCGCTGCCCGGCCACCGGCGATTCCGTACTCCTCGAACAGGTCGGCCAGCTCGGGCACCGTCCAGAGTTCCTCCAGGCGTGCATCGAGTTCGGCATTGAGCTGTAGACCCTGCGCCTCTAGCACCAAGTCCGCTTCCAGCTCCCCGTAGCCCCTTGCGAAGGGTGGCATGTCAATGGGGTTGGACCAACTCTGGTAAGAGCCGCGCAGGGCACCGCCCGCGTGGCTGCCTGCGAAGCGCACATCGAGCAGCAGGCGCCGCAAGCGTTCAGAGGTGTAGTCGAGCAACATGCTAGCGTCCGAGGTCGCGACTGGCATGGCGAACGAGATGGGTTTGGCGTCCGGCTTATGCTCGTCGGGCCAACCGTGGTATGCGGCTTGCAAGCTGCCAACGGGATTCAAAGCGCCGAGCACTTCCATTCGAGAGGCCCAGCCAGCGCCCGCTTGCGCTTCGAGCAAGCGCACGCCAACACGAACGTCCAAGTTGCCGCGCGGATCCAAGGCGCTGAAAATCACGGGCAGAACCTCGGGGCTCTGCATGGCTCCGAGGGCGGGCGTGTTCACGAAGAGGTGCGGAGCCTGAATCCAGCCCGCCAAGACATTGCCCGTTCCGGCTGCACGTCCCAGGCGTGCGCCCCCGCGCAATTCCTGGCCATCCCAAGTGGCTCCCAGGCTCGCGGAGCCGCGCCAAGCCCGGGGCGCCCAAAGGTCCTCTTCGACACTTGGCTCGAAGAGGCCGTTGACCTCCAAGTCCAATCCGACCAAGGGGGCGGGGGAGCCTGGGACTTGCAAGGTGCCATCGGTCAAGCGCGCGCGAACCTCGCCCGCCGGATTGAGCTTGCCCACCAGGTTGAGGCTGCCCTTGGTGAAAACGCTGAGCTTGCCCCGGGGTAGTTCCGCGGGCAAAGAAGCGAAGGCGGCGAGGGGCGAGAGCGCCCAGTTGGAGAGTTCAAAGTCTTCGACGGTGGCGTTCAGCTCCAGTTGCCCCGTGTCGGAAACGAGCCCGCTCAAGAAGAGCTCCGGAGTCAGCGCTCCGTCACGACTCTTGGGCAGCAGCACGTGGCCCAGCACTTTGGAGTAGCCCGCCTGCTGGGGCTTCATGGAGAGTTCGATGGTTCCCAAGTGGGCGACTTGGCCCCCGGGAACTTCGAAGCTGACCTCCAGGTTGCGCACCTCCACCGCGGGCAAGTACAGCTTAGCGGAAGCTTCCAAGGCAGCGCGCCCATCGGTCAAGGCGCGCACGTCGTCGACCCCCGAGTCCGACACGAGCAAGCGTCCGCCGTCGACGTCGATCGTGTCGAGCAGGAGCCCGTCTTCCCAGGAGTAGTGGGCGGAGATGTAGATGTTGTTGAGGAAGATGTGTTCGCGGTCGCCCTCTAGCACGCTCAAGTGCCTGACGGTCACTCCCGGTCCGAGCCAGTCCACGCGCACCCCTTCCAATTGAACAGTGCTGCCCAAGGCTTCTAAGCGCCGACCGAGGACACCCTCCAGCTCTCGCCGACCAAAGTCCGTGCCGTACAAGAAACCCGCGAGCAGGATCCAGCACCAAGACAGCCACCCGAAAGCCCGCAAGGGGGTGACGAACAGGAAGTACTTCCAGGTTCGCGGCTTGGCCGCACTACGGACTTCGGTACTTGCCGGGATCATCCGAGGGGAAGGCTGGATGGGGTCTCCGCTGGCGCCCGTTGCTCTTGCTTGCGCGGTAGCGAAGCGACGCTGTGCACAGGGAATGGTTGAACCACGAACGCGTCTTGCCCTCCAACAAACACCCGCGCTACACGCTTGCCCACGGAACAGGTGATCTCGTAGGGGATGGTGTCCGCCTTACGCGCGACCTCGGCCACGCTCAAGCTGGTGCCCTGGGCCCTGCCGAAGAGCAGCGCGTGATCATCGACGGCCACATCGCGTATGTGTGAAACGTCGAGGGTGATGTAGTCCATGGACACACGCCCGATGATGGGGGCCCGTTGTCCCCGAACGACTACCTCGCCGCGGTTGCCCAAGCGCCAAGAAACTCCATCGTTGTAGCCGAGGGGCAAGGTGGCGATGCGCGTGTCGTGTCGAGCTGTCCACGTGGAGTCGTAGCCGATTGGAGTTCCCGCGGGAACGTCCTTCAAGAACACGATTCGACTGAGCAGGGACATGACGGGCTGCAACTCGCGGGAGCCGGAGAGCTCCGCCGGGAGCACACCGTAGGCGCTGATCCCCGGGCGCACGGTGTCGTAGGCTGGCTGCAAGTCGGTGAAGATCGAAGCGGAGTTCGCGAGGTGAATCCAGCCGCGCACCAAGCCCTTGGCGCGGGCCGACCGAAGGACCGACTCGAAAGCCCTGGACTGCTCTAGGGTGCGCGGATTCAGGGCGCCGTCCGGTGCGCTGATGTGGCTCATGATGCCGGCCAGCTCCAGGTGTTCGGCGGCCTGGATCTCTTGCAGCAGCCGAACCGCACTCTCGGGCAGGACCCCCAGGCGCCCCATGCCCGTGTCCACGTTCAGATGAACCCGAGCCCGCAGGCCCAGGGCCTTGGCGGTTTGTTCGAGCTTTTGCACGCGATCGGAGCTGTGGATCCCGATGTCGATGCCCTGCCGAAGCGCGGGGCTGACTTCCTCGTCGACCACAGTGCCCAAGACGAGAATCGGCACCCGAATCCCGCTATCCCTAAGCTCGAGTGCTTCCGCCGAGGTACCGACTCCCAAGGCGGAAACACCCAACTTGATGGCGTGATGGGCGATTCCGACCGCACCATGGCCGTAAGCGTCCGCCTTCACGATCAACATGATGCGTGTTCCCACGCCAACCCGTGCGCGGATCACCGCGAGGTTGTTTTCGATCGCATCGAGGTCGATCTCGGCCCATACCCTGTTGTGGCTCACCTCGAAAGCCTACTCCTTGATGGGCGGGTGATCCATCCCATGCAAGCACACCTTGCATGGCGATCGGAAACTCCTAGCGAGTGTTGCAAAGTTCCCCATGTGGGGTCGGGAACATGCCCGAGCGCAAATCTAGAGACTTTCGATTTCGTGCAGAAAACCATGGTTTCAAGGCGATCTGTTTCTTGACACGCCCATGTCGGTATCCCAATCTCTCTCTTGCGTACCGGATCTCGTCGGTTTCGATGAATCCCTCGAGAAGGACAACCCGCAAGGGCAATCACAAACACAACATGGCTAAGAAAAAAGCATCGCGCAAAAAAGCGTCCAAGAAGGCAACCAAGAAGGTTGGCAAGAAAAAGGCTGGCAAGAAGAAGCCCGTTGAACTGATCATCAGCAAGAGCCGCACCAAGGCCGCCGCTGGTATCAATGTCTCCGGCGACTTCTACCTCGCCCTCGACGCTGCCGTCCGTGGCCTGATCGCTACCGCTGAGCAACGCGCCGCTGACAACAACCGCCGTACGCTGCGTCCCTACGATCTGTAGGACCGCTGCGAGTCCTCTGGGCGCTTGCGCTTGAGGAGGACGTGCATCTGAAGTCGGCCTCGCGTCGGCAGTCGGCGTCGCCTTCTAAAGGCCGTGCCTTCAACAGCTGGCGTCAGCAATAGACAATCAAGCCGGCCGGACGATTCGCTCGTTCGGCCGGCTTTCTTCGTAGGCGGGGAGGCGTGGCCGTTGGGGCCATTTGGCGTTTGGAGCACGAAGACGGAACTCTGTGATCCGCGTTGAAGGAACCTTGAGGCCCAGCAGGACTCCTAACGCCGACGAACCTTCGCGGCGAAGGGGCGCAGGTACAGGGGCTCGATATCCTGCAAGGCATGCGGACCGTCCTGTTCTAGGCGCTGCAGTCCGAGCCTAAGCACGGCACCCGCATTCGGTGGGGGCACATCCCGGTGAAGCGCGAGGGTCTCGGGACCCATGCCTCCGAGTTCCAGCGCTTTGCGATCACCGAAGATTGTCAGGCCCTTGGGCAAGGCTCCCGCAAGTTCCGCTGTGCGCAAGACGCAGGCCTCGCGATGGACCTCCACATCCAGAGCGTTGCGGGCATAGTGGGCGAAGTACAGTTCGTCTTGGCGCGCGTCCAAGAGGTAGATGGCTTCTTGACCCTCTTCCAGTTCGCGCCAACAGAGGGCTTCCCCCGATGGAACGGCGAAGGCCTGGGCCGTTGCTCCGCGGGCTAGGCCGATGGCCGTGGCGATTCCGATGCGCAGTCCGGTGTAGGACCCCGGACCACTGCCGACGATCACGTGGTCGATGCTTTGGGGTGCGAGTCCTTGCTCCGCGAACCAGTCGGAGATCCAGGCCAGGCAATCGCTGGCGTGGGCTCGCAGGGGATCGAGTTGAAACTCGGTCAGTTCAGCATTGAAGAGAATGGCCACGGAAGCCGCGCGATGGCTGGTCTCGAGGGCGATGGTCAACATGGGCGCGGGAGTTCCTCAGGCCTAGGCCTGGCTGCCGAGTGCCGCGATCTCGGCCTTGAGGCAGTCCGCGATGCGTTGGGCCTGCTCATGGATGATCGCTTCGTGCGGTCCTTCGACCATGACGCGCGCCAGGGATTCCGTGCCGGAGTAGCGCAAGAGGACGCGACCTTCCCCGGCCAGCTCCTTCTCGACGACCTTGACCAGGGCCAAAACTTGGGGCAAGCCATCCAAGGCCGGTTTGGAGTCCACGGGCATGTTCAAAAGGACCTGCGGGTAGGGCTGGTAGGGAGCTGCCAATTCAGAGAGGGGCTTTTGCGCCCGCTGCAGCACCGCTAGCACACGCAAGGCGGTGTACAACCCATCGCCGATGTAGTGAATGTCATCGCCAAAGATGATGTGTCCGGATTGCTCGCCGCCCACGGGCAACTTGTCCTTGCGCAGGGCTTCGACCACGGAGCGGTCTCCCACCCCGCACTCTTGAACGCTCACGCCGACTTCATCCAGGGCCTTGTGCAGTCCGCGGTTGCTCATGACCGTGGCCACCAGACGCGGGGTTTCCCAACGGCCAGTTTGCATGGCGTCCCGGGCGATCATGGTCAGGATACCGTCCCCGTGGATCAGCACACCCTTTTCGTCCACGAGCATGCAGCGGTCCGCGTCCCCGTCGAGTGCGATGCCCGCGTGGGCGTTGCGGCGCACGACTTCTTCCTGCAAGTTCTCCGGGTGCGTGGAGCCGCAGCCCGCGTTGATGTTCTTGCCATCGGGGCTCGCGTACATGGCGTGCACGCTGGCGCCCAGGCTCTCTAGTACAAGCGGCGCGTAGTGGCTGCCGGAGCCGTTGGCGCAATCGATGATCAAGCGCAGGCCCGAGAGGTCCAAGCCCTTGGCTGCGTGGCCGATCAAGTACTGACGATAGTTCTCTTCGAGTTGGGGGTCCACGCGCACGTCCACCGGGGTTGTGGCGGGCTCGAGCTCCGCACGCAACAGCGCTTCGATGGCCAGTTCCTCTTCGTCCGAGAGCTTGCCACCCACGCCCGAGAAGACTTTGATGCCATTGTCTTGCGCCGGGTTGTGGGAGGCGCTGAGCATTAGTCCCAGGCTGAAGTGCATGCTGCGCGTGAGCAAGGCCAAGCCTGGGCTAGAGATCAATCCTGCGCTGACCACGTCCCAACCCGCGGCGACCAAACCGCGAGCGAGTGCGCTCTGCAAAACAGGGCCAGATTCTCGTCCGTCGTGGCCCAGCAGCGCCTGGGGCCGTTCGTAGCCATCCGGCGTCTGCGCGTGGCCGAGGTGGGTGGTTCCCACCGCGCGCCCGAGCGCAGAAACGCGCTCTTCCGAAAGCCAACCCGTACCCGCTTTCCCGCGAATTCCGTCGGTACCAAATATGCGTGTCGATCCCATGGGGGGAGTTTACGACTTGGGCCGGAGCAAGACCTTGGTTTCGCTGAGGAGTTGGAGCTCGAGGGTCGATGAATCCGCGAATTCCTGACCTCGGCCAGGAAAGAGGGTTTCGCGCCAGTCACTCGGGAAGTCCCAGCGCACTTCGGTGACCCCGCCTTCCGCGCCCATGCCCGAAACGTCCACGTAGACTTGGAGCTGCTCGCGGGCGTAGCGCTGAATTCGCAACTGAGTCTGATCAAAAGCAGTTGTGCCGGGGGCCGAGTCGAAGAGTCCCGAACAGGTCAAGGAGAAGCGCGCCTTTTGCGCAGCTTGCTCGACCACGAAGTTGGCGGCCAGCGCTGCAGCGGACTCTGTTCCTGAGGCTTCCGGCCGCAAGTTGACCACGACGATGTCGAGCTCCAACTCGGGCAGCTGGCGCGGGGCGGGCTTGATCGGCAGGGTGATCAGGATCGTGTCCGCACCGAGGAAGCGGATGTCTTTTGCGGCGAGGTGCGAGGCCAGGCGCAGCTGTTCGCGACGCGCGCTCTTGTCCCCCGAGTTGACGCGGATTTCTTCCAGGGCGAAGCTTAGGCTGCCATCGATGATGGCGTCGATGGCTTCTTTGGGGCCTTCGATCTCAACGTTGTCTTGCCCGAACTCAATGGAGCTCACAAAGGCTTCGAAGTGTGGGTCGATGTCATCGAGAACCACCTGCACGTGAGTGGGGGCGAGGGTGATCGAGTGTCGGGCGTAGCGTTGAACTTCCAAGCGCGGAACTTTCGAGCCAGCCCACTCGAATTCCAGTCCGGCCGAGCCCTGCATCCAAGTGATGTCCGATATCTCGAGCTCCGAGGATCCCTCGGGCACGTCCAGGGGAACGTTGAGGATGCCACCGGGAAGGCCGGAGAGCCGATCCAGCTGTGCTTGGGTTCCGGAGACAGCGATGTCGATCTGCGAACGGTTGGCCGGGGAAAACAAGTGGTAGCTACCTTCGGGCAAGCGCACCTGCAGCAGACCAGTGCTGGAGCTAATCTCCGTCCCGGGCTTGGCCTCGATCACTTGCAGGGTGAAGGTCTTGGTTTGCACGATGTCCTGGTGAGCCAGGTAGATCATGCCCATGGCGATGGCCAAGCTGCCCACCTTGCGCAGGGGATCCTCCATGAAGAGGCTCTTCAAGCTGGCCAAGACCTTGCTCCAGAGCGGCGTGCTCTGGCTCTGACTTTCCTCGGCAGAAAGGATGCCGAGGGCGTCCCGCAAGTATTGGTCGAGGTCCGCCGGTTGGATGTCGCGGCTCATGAACCCTTGGCGCGCGATGGAGATCTGCCCGGTCTCCTCGGAAACGGTCAGGGTGACTGCGTCGGACTCTTCCGTTAGCCCAAGCGCGGCCCGGTGACGGGTGCCCGTAGACTTGCTGAGTTGAATGTTTTCCGTGAGCGGGAAGAGGCACGCCGCGGCCACGACCCGGTCGCCTTCGATCACGACGCCGCCGTCGTGCAAGGTCGCGCCCGGATGGAAGATGCTCTCCAAGAGGGTCGCGCTGACTTCCGCGTCGATGTGCTCCGCGTTGGCGGTCCAAGCCACCAGGGGTGTGTCTTGCTGAAAGGCGATCAAGGCGCCGTGGCGCCTCGAGGCCATGGCCACCGCTGCATTCGCCACGCGCGAGACCGTTTCCTTTTGACCGCTTGAAAGCAGCTGCGCCAAGCGGTTGTGTTGGCCGAGACGGGCCATGGCGCGCCGCAATTCGGGCTGGAAGATGACCGTGATGATCACCGCCACGTAGGGCGTGATGCCCTCGATGATGTGGTTGAGTTCCTCGAGCTCCAAATACTTGGACATGCCCCACAAACCGATCACGCCGACCAGGAAGGCGACCAGCAGACCGCGCAACAAACCGCCACCACGGGTCGTGCGCAGGAAGCGCAGGCACATGTAGATCCCCGAGGCGAGGATCGCGATTTGGAGGGTGAGGGAGAGAGGTTCGTTCAGCACGGGGAGGAAGGAGGCAAAGACCCAGGGAATGTATCGGTCCTCTGCGGACGAGCCTGAATAGCACTGGCCACAGCGCAGGCTTCGCTCATGACGGACACATCGTGCACCCTTAGTACCTTGGCACCACCCGCTACGCAAAAGGTGATTGCCGCAGATGTACCACCAATTCGTTCCGCGGGATTGTCGCGAGCCTCCAGTCGGGCCCAATCCGCCTCCCGTTGGGCTCCCGTGACGTGCGCGATAAAGGATTTGCGAGAGGGTCCCAGGAGCATGGGCAGGCCCAAGCAGCGCAGTTCTGCCAGGCGCCGCAGCAAATCCAGGTTGTGTTCTAGGCGCTTGCCAAAACCAATTCCGGGATCCACCCACAATCGGGAGCCATCGATGCCCGCATCCAGGCAAGCGGCCACCCGTTCCCGCAGGAATCCGGTGACCTCATCCAGCACATCGCCGTAGCGCGGGGCTGCCTGCATGGATTTGGGGGTTCCCTGGCGGTGCATCAGCACGTACTCGCAGGGGTGTTTCGCCAGCACTTGCAGCATGCGCGGGTCATCAAGGCCCGCGCCCACGTCATTGACCATGGTGGCACCAGCGTCGAGGGCGCGCTCGGCCACGGCACTGTGGCGGGTGTCTACGGAAAGGCCCGTGACTCCCCGGGCGGCGAGTCCCGCGATGACCGGCAACACCCGCTCGCATTCCAGTTCCAAGGGCACTTCGTGCGCTCCGGGGCGGGTGGACTCTCCGCCAATGTCGAGCCACTTTGCTCCGGCTTCGAGGAAGCGCAGGCCTGCTTCGATCGCGACTGCCGGGTCCCCGTGCCGACCGCCGTCGGAGAAGGAGTCCGGGGTGACGTTGAGAATCCCCATGATTTCGACGGGCGCAGGGGGAGCGAGCATGGCTCGACGGGTGGCCGCTAGGTGCAAGAGGAGCGCCTCGCACTCTGTTCCGGTGCTGGGGCTCTGGAGGGCTTCGAGTGTTCCGGTGGGGACGTCCAGGGACTCCGGGGGCAGCAGGAATTGCCAGTGATCGGGTCCATTGGGGTGCAGGGCGGCGCCGAGCGCTTCCAGCCTTGCGCGACCCGCTCCGTCCAATCCAGCCCTCCGGATCACAAAGTGCGTCAGGTCCTGCGCGGGCAGCCAGCCCTTGTCTTGATCCGCTCCGTCCGTGCCATGAAGCACACCGTAGGGGCCAAGAATTCGGGCGCCCAGCGCAAGCGCCAGACGCCCGAAGAGTGGGTGAGTCGACCTATTCAAGCTCGCCTACTTGATCAAGCAGGAGAGGGGGTCGCGCCCCCGGGGAGACTGTCGGGTAGGTCCTCCGGACCGGACTTGGCTTCCTTGCGACTCGCCGGTGCGGCCTGGGGGACCGCTTCGGGCTCGGGCTCAGGTTCCGGTCGCAGGTCTTCCACGGCGGTGCCGGCGAAGAGGTCCACGATCTCGGTCACGTTGATGGTCTCGTAGACCAAGAGGGCCTCGGTCAGGCGTTCGATCTTCTCGCCGCCATCGCGCACGATACGGCTCGCGGTCTCGTAGGCATCCCGCAGAAGCTTTTGAACTTCTTCGTCGATCTGGCGGGCGGTCTGCTCGGAGTGCCAGCGGCTCGACATCAGTTCGGTTCCGAGGAAGTCCGAGCCTTGGCGTTCCGCGTAGTTGATCGGTCCGACCACATCGCTCATGCCGAGCTCGGTGATCATGGCCCGGGCCAGTTCCGTGGCGCGCTTGATGTCGTCGGAGGCCCCGGCGGAGATGTCGCCGCAGAAGGCTTCCTCCGCAGCGCGACCACCGAAAAGCACAGCGAGCTGGCCCACCATGCGACGCTTCTGCATGTGGTAGCTCTCCTTTTCGGGCAACATCATCGTCGAACCGAGGGAGCGCCCGCGGGGCACGATGGTGACCTTGTGGGGGGGATCCACGCATTCGATTTCGGAGGCGACCAAAGCGTGACCGGCTTCGTGGTAGGCGGTGATCTTGCGATCCTCGTCGGCCACCGGGCGGGACTTCTTCTGACGTCCGTAGCGAACCTTGTCGCGGGCTTCTTCCAGGTGCTCCATGGCGACTTCGTCGCAGCCAGCGAGCACAGCCATGATGGCTGCTTCGTTGACCGTTGCCGCTAGGTCCGCACCGGAGTAACCGGGGGTGGACTTCGCGAGGACCAATGTGTCGATGTCCTTGCGGGCCTTCACGTTCTTGAGGTGAACCTGGAGGATCGCCTCGCGACCTTTGACGTCGGCCAATTCGATGGTGACTTCACGGTCGAAACGACCCGGGCGCAGCAGGGCCGGATCGAGCACGTCCGGGCGGTTGGTGGCGGCGATGACGATGATGCCTTCGTCCGTGCCGAAGCCGTCCATCTCCACCAGAATCGCGTTGAGGGTCTGCTCCCGTTCGTCGTGTCCACCGCCCATACCGCTTCCGCGACGACGGCCGACGGCGTCGATCTCGTCCAAGAAGATGATGCACGGGGAGCTTTCGCGGGCTTGCTTGAAGAGGTCCCGCACGCGGCTCGCGCCGACGCCCACAAACATCTCCACAAAGTCCGAACCGGAGATCGAGAAGAAGGGAACTTCCGCTTCACCAGCGATGGCCTTCGCCAGCAGGGTCTTGCCGCAGCCGGGCTGGCCCACGAGCAGGATACCGCGCGGGATGCGTCCGCCGATGCGCGTGAAGCGACCGGGGTTCTTCAGGAACTCAACCACCTCGCGCACTTCGTCTTTGGCTTCTTCTGCGCCCTCGACGTCGTTAAAGGTGACGGCGGTGTTGTTCTCTTTCGTGTACAGCTGGGCGCGCGAACGGCCAAAGCTCATGACTCCACCGGCGCCGCCTTGACCGCGCATTTGGCGCATGGCGTACAGGATGAAGATCAAGATCAGGATCAACGGCGCGTAGAACATGAGGAACGTGGAGAAGATGGAGCTGTCATCACTCCACGTCGTTCCGTGCCCCTTGGTCGTGTCGAAGTACTTGCGCTCGACGGTCGCGCCGAGGACTTGCATGTCCGAGATCAATCTGCCCATGTCCTCGGGCTCTTGGATCTCCAGCCACATCGGACCGCTGGTCTCGGGACGTGGGATCGGAGTGCTCTCGATGGAGTTGTAGGTGGCCGCTTCCTTGTCACCCTTCGCCAAGACCTCGACAAACATTTGAGTGCCGGGGCCGCGCTGTTTCTTGGCGACCGTGGTGGTCCCGGGGACGCCGGTGACCGTGGGCGGCGCCTTGTGCTCCGTGATCAGGCGCAGCATCAGGGGCGAGTAGTCGCCTTGCTTGACCGCGTTGCGGAAACGCGCCTCCGTGATGGGCTCGTACTTCGGGATCGCCTTGAGCTGCTGCAGCTCCTTCTGGAGCACAGCCACGTCGCTGAAGCTCACGCTGAAGCGCCGCTGCTGGCTCGGGTCGGAGCTGTACAGGCGACCGATCACCTTGTTGGCGCCCTTGACCTCCTGCTGCTCGATCCTGCCGGTGTACAGGTTGTGGAAGTACTCGTCCTGGGTGAATTCGGCCTGGTCGGGGAAGCTGTTCCTTCCAACCAGGAAAAGGATCACCACCAGAATCGAGAGGAACAGGAGAAACGAGCCGTACGAGCGGCTCCTGGGCTGTTTCTCCTGATTGGGCATCTTGGGTTCAGACATGTCTTGCGTATCGGTTGATTCGGGTTGCAGCCGTATGACGCAACTTCTCACCGGCCTTATTAGACCAACTCTGGCAAACGAAAACCCGCCCTGCTGACGGATCTATCGGTTTGTGCGCGGATACCGCACGATTTCCTTACGGGAGGGCTCGCGCTCGGGCGTCGCGGGCTCAAGCGCTCGACGGCGCCTACTCGGGGGTCCCGCTCAGGGGGTTGTCGTCCTCGTCGAGGGGCGCGTCCAGTTCGATGTCCTGCTGACCTTCGAGGGGCACGTCCTGGGGCTCCGAAGCCCGGCGGTAGTCCATCTGATTCAGCAGATCGAGCACCACGCCTTGGCACAGGTTGTCGAGGGCCGCCCTGCGCGCCCCGGTTTCCCCATCGCCGACTCCGAAGATGTAGCGCACCGGGCGTTCGACCTCGATGATCTGTCCGATGCGCTCCCCGTGACGGCGATCCACCAGCCAGGCCTGCAAGCGGATTTGAACCCCGCTGCTGAGCAGGCGGCCATCCGGATCCAGGGCTCCCCCGAGGCGCCTATATTCCAGGATGCGGCCGTGGACCACCAGGTCCGCCCGATTGGGAGCGAGCACCGGGCTGTTGACCATGCGGCTGGTCTGGGTCGACATGCAGGCGAAGACTTCGCCCTCGACCTTCGGAAACAGGCTGGTGTTGTCGAAGACCGCGACCCCGATCGACTTGGCCTCCTCGGGCAGGCGCACTCCATAGGTGTAGCCGCAGGATCCGAGTCCCAGGCAGAGGATCCCGGCTACCAGCCATCGGAACCAGAACCCTGGCCCCTGCGATTCCCGAGCGGTCATCATCACGGGGCCTTTTCCCCGGCGGGTGCCTCGCTCGAGAAGGGAGCCGCTTGCTCCGCGGGCAGACGCTTCAGGATCTGCTCGGCTCGGGCGATGCGCTTCTCGTCTTGGGCTAGCTTGGCCTCCACCAGGGCCCGTTCGGCGTGGAAGCGCGCACCGAAATTGTTCTTGATCGTTTTGTGGAAGTCCGAGATGACCAGGTCACTTTCCGAGAGCCGAATCAGGGCGTCGCGCAGGTCAAACTTGACCTGCTCCGTGGCCGGGTGACCGGCGTAGTCGTCGAGCCAACGCTGCAAGTCCACGCGGGCGTTGATGATCGCTTTGCGGTCGTACTCGGGACTCTCGATGCTCGCCAAACGCAAGTGGGGGATGCGCGCCAAGCTGTCCTCCACCAAGGAGCTGTTCGGAAAGTTTTGAGTCAGCTCTTCGTGGCGTGAGATGGCCAACTCCCAGCGCTGATCCTCTTCGTACAGCCTGCCCAACTCTTGCAAAGCGAGTTCGCCCCCGATGGTGGTGGGGTAGTTGATCGAAACGTACTCGAGGGCCGCAATGCCGTGGTCGCGATGGGCATCGAGCCAACCGCCTTTCATCGAGGTCATGGTCAAGCCGGCTTCCAGCAACATGCGTCCCGCCTCCGGGCGCAGGTGATGGCTGGGAAAGCGGCGGTCGATGCGTTGGATCAAGAGCACGGCTTCTTGGTAGGCCTTGCGATCCATGTACTTCTGAGCTCCGGCGATGGCGCCCGTCACCGCGATCTGGCGGGGCAGATCCAGGTCGAGCACCTCGGCCAGAATCTCTGCGGACTCGTTGCTGTCCGAGACCGTCTTGATGAAGCGGTCGGCGGAGATCTCCAAGAGTCGCTGCACCTTCGAGCGCTGGTCGCCGGGCATGCCCTTGAGCACGCTGGCGATGCGCATCCAATCCAAGGCCACCTGGGGTTTGTTCTCGAGCAGGGCGGCTTCCGCCTTCTCGATGGCCTCTGGCACCCGCTCCAGCCCAATCGATGAGGGCACGTCCGGACTGCGCTGGATGTAGCGCGTCGCGCAGCCGCTCGCGAGGAACACGAGAAGGGCGAGGCGGAAGAAAGTCTGCAGGGGTCGGTGCATCAGGTGCGGGGTTCGACGAGTCGATGGGGGGCGTTGCGGTTTTCCTCGGAAAGAAACTCGCGATGAGAGCGGGGGCGGGTGCCCAGATGGTAGTCGAGGAAGCGCTCCACGAAGTCACGCACTCGCAAGAGGAGCTCCTCTCCCGCGCAAGTCTCCTGGGATCGCATCATCTTGGCGGCGACTTCGACAACATCCAAGGGCAAGGTTCCAACTCGTCCCGCTGCGGCTCGCACTTCTGCGACACAAGCGGCGCAGAGGCGTCCACCGGACCCGGCGGAAAACCCAACCCGAGGCGGCGTACCAACGGCTGGAGCCCCCTTGGCGCAGCTGGCGCAGGTCTCCAGGGCGGGGGCCAGACCGTGCATCTGCAGAAAGCCGAGCTGGAATTCGATTCGAATCTTGAGCAGCTCCGCGGGCCCCGGACAGGTGTTCAGGCGGTCGAACTGGGCGGAGAGCAGATCGAACATCTCCCTTTCACGGTGGCCCGGACGGGAACCCAGGTGCGTCAACTCCATGAGAGTCGTGGCCACTCGGTAGGCCTCCAGGTCTTCCGTGATGTGGCGCCGGCGAATGCGCCAATCCCCCCGATTCAGGGTTCCGAGCAAGCTGCGCTTGGAGGGCGTCCACTCGAGTTCGAGCTCATGGAATGCATCGAGCACCGCATAGAACCGAGACTTCGGCCGGTGAGCTCCGCGGGCCAGCACCTGCACCAGCCCGTGTTCGCGAGTCAAGACCGTCGCGATGATCGAAGACTCGGAGTACGGATGGCGCTTCAAGAGCAGCGCGCGGTCCCGGCGAGGCTTGGGCAGCGGAGTTTTGGAAGGGGGGGGCGTCACGGGCTCCTAGCTTAACGGGCGCGCTGTCCGAATTCCGGTTTGTCCTGGATCTCCCCTGGGCGCTCGATTGGTTGCTGCCTGGAGCGCTGCTGGCCTGGACGGCGGGCAACTCCTTCAAGCACAAACTGTCGGGCGCACTGCCAACGGGATAGGTCACCCTTTGCTGCGGGCACCCCAGGGGGACCGGGCTGCAAGGGCGCGTAGTCCCCCGATTGGGCCCTTAGGAGAGCGCCGGCGCAGGAATCACGCGAACCTCGACTCGCAAAACCCGGCGGTCCGTGGCCTCGGTGACTTCGTAGCGCGTGCCGTCCCGTTCAAAGCTCTCGCCAGCCCGTGGGAAACGGCCGAACTCCGCTAGCACGAAGCCTCCCAAGGTTTCGTAGTCCTCTTCTTCGGAGAGCGCCAATTCCATGGCTTCATTCAGTTCCGGAATGCGCAGGCTGGCCTCGATCAACGCCACCCCGGGCGCTGTGAAGTGCACGGGCTCCGGATCGTCCCGGTCGTACTCGTCGCCGATGTCACCCACGATTTCGCCGAGGATGTCGCCGAGGGTCACCATGCCCGCGGTGCCACCGTACTCGTCCAAGACGATCGCCATCTTGCGCTTGCCGCGCCGGAACTCCGCGAGCAGGTCAGTCACACGTTTGGTCTCGGGCACAAAGTAGACGGGCCGCAGGTTCTTGCGGAAGTCGCTCGAGTCGAGGGAACCATCGGCGAGCAACTGCACGATGCCACGGGCGGAGACGTAGCCGATGATGTTGTCCAGGTTGTCCTCGAACACCGGAATCGAGGAATGCCCCTCGTTGGCGGCCACTTGGATCACTTGCTGCAAACCATCGTCGATGTCGACTCCGTGAATCTCCGTGCGCGGCGTCATGATCTCCGCCACATCCACGTCGCTGAATTCAATCACGTTCTCGATCAACTCTCGTTCCGTGGCGTTCAAGTCGTCGCGCCGCTCACTGTCTTCGATCACTTCACGCAATCCCTCGACGATCTCGCGCGTATCAAGCGTTTCGCGCTCAACGCCGAGCATGCGCTGGATGGCCGAGTTCAAGCCGTCCAAGACCAGGACGATGACTTGCAAGGGCCGCTGCAGAAGCTCGTAAGTCGGTAGCACCGCGAGCAGCAGTTGATCCCCGTAACGGCGAGCGAAGGCTCCGGGTAGAAACTCGGAGATGAAAAGTAGGGCGGGCCCCGCGATGGCAACCGAGCCGAGCAAGGATCCCCATTGCAGGCCCCCGTCGCCGGCCATCATTCCGAGCACGAGGGCCACGAAGAGGAGTTCGCAACAAACCTTCAGCAAGCTGGCGCTGCTCGAGAGGCGCTCCACGTGCTCGAGCAGGGTTTCGATCCGTTGCTTTTCTTGAGCGGTACGCGCTAGGGAGGCAACGCGCGCTGTGCGCGAGAATTGCAAAGAGGAGCGCAGCAGGGCGAAGGCGAAGGAGCACAGCAGCAACCCGACCGACCAGGGCAAGGCTTCCAATGTTCCGCTCTCGAAGACCGGCAAGGGGCTGGCCAGGAGGGCCAATGGATTTGGATGCGGGATCACTTGGGACTTGTTGCCGGGAGCGCGACCTGCAGACCGCTGCGGAAGCCGAGGGCTCAGAGCCTGGTCTCCGCGGGCAGTTGGGCCGCGCCGATGGGGGCGGGGAGTCTATCGGCGATTCCCCCGAAAGTCCTCAGCCTGGAATTTTAGATCGCGCACGCGAGGGCCCGCGGGTGCCCGGCCCGATGACCATCTAGGGGAGACTCGGGTCACAGCCCGTTACGCCTGCGAAACGCGCCGGGACCCGAGAGGCTTCCTTAGCGGCTTGGACAGGTTTGTAAGTTCCTTCAAAATAGGGCTTTAGGGGGATCAATGGAGCCGCATTCGGAGTCTGGCACGCTCCGTGCAAAAGGCGGGGAGTGAAGAGACTCCAATTCTCCCCGCGGGCGTCCGCCACGACGCAATCCCCCTCGCCGACTCTTGCCAAGGGGCCGCGCATGCCACGCAGCGCCTCCATTCGAGCCGAGTTGCAGCGACGTGGGGTCTGCTTGATCGTGGGGGAGGACGAGGCCCCGGAGCAGTTTGAAGCGCGCATGGAGACCAGCCTGATGGCGCTCTTTCGCGATAGCCGCGGGGAAGAGGAGTTCAACGCGCTCTACGACTACAGCTCCCCCGGCTTGCTGCTTCAAGTGGCTCGCCAACTGGCGGGCAGCCGCGGTCGACTCGACCCCAAAGAGGTTTGCCAGGATGTCTTCGTGAACGTTTATCGCTACTCCGCGGGCTTCCGGGATGACCAGCCGCGCTCCTTCCGAGTGTGGTCCGGAACCATCGCGCGCAACGCCATTCGCCGTCGCTACAACCAGCCCCGGGGATTGTCGTTCCAGGACATGCCCGACGGAGTCTCGGAGCCGGTGGATCCGCGCCGCAATCCCGTGGCGCAACTGTTGGTTGAAGAGGAACGCAAGAGCATCTGCGAGGCTTGGGGGATCCTGTTGAGCCAGTACTTGGCCGCTTTCGAGCTGCTGTCCGAGCGGGATCAGGACGCCCTGCGCATGATCGAAGTGGAAGGCTTGACCTATGCCGATGGCTGCGAGCGTTTGGGTGTGGGCATGTCGAACATGAAGATGATCATGTTCCGCGCCCGTCGCCGCTTGCGCATGCACATGGCGGCCTCCATGGCCTGCGCCGCCCAGGCGGATCGCACGGCGGGCTAGTTAAGCTCGCTGTTGAACGCGCAGGCGAACTCGCCTGCGCCAGACCCGGGAGGAGGATCGCTTGCCCGAGTCTCAAGAAAAAGCGGAGAATGCGCTGCACAGGAGCGTGACGTCTCGGGTCTAGGGATAGACCTGAAACCGAACCCCCTGGCAGCATGAATCCTTCCGCAGCATCGATCCCGCAAAACGTCCTTCAGGAGCACGGCTCATTCGTGCGCAGTTTGGCCTACAGCCTCTTGCGCGACGAGCATCTCGCGGAGGACGTCGCCCAAGAGACCTGGGTGCGTTGGATGCAGAATCCACCGGAAGAGCAGGGACGCACACGGGGCTGGCTCGCGACGGTGGTGCGCGGGGTTGCTTTGACGGGCGCAAGCTCGAGGCGCGCACGGCGTGAGCGGGAGCTCGCGATGTCCGTACCCGAAGCCACGGGGGATCCGGCCAAGGAACTCGAACAGGCGGAACTGATCAAGGTGCTGGTGGAAGGGGTCATCGAACTCGAGGAGCCACTGCAGTCCGCGATCTTGCTGACCTACTTTCGTGGATGGAGCACCCGGCGCATCGCCCAGGAGCAGAGCATCTCCGCTTCCACGGTGAGCCAACGAGTGCGGCGCGGACTGCATGAGTTGCGCACGAAGCTGGACAGTCAGTTCGCGGTTGATCGGGACGGTTGGCACAACGCGCTTGTCGCCGTGGCCGGCAAGGGAGCGCTTGGTTCAAGTGTGCCCATGGGAATCGCGGCCACGCTTCCGTTGCTTCCCTGGTTGCTGGCGGTCGCGCTCGTGCTCGTTGTGGCGGTCTCGAACTGGCAGACCTCCGAAGAGCCAGCGCCCATTGACCTCAACACATTGAACAGTGTCGCTGCGGACGCACCCCCGAGCCAGATCGCAAAGTTTCCCAGTCGAGTCAAACTCCAGCAACCGCAAGCCAGTGAGCGCCAAGCGATCTTGACGACCACGCCCGAGGGCAAGCTGAGGATCGCAGGTCAAGTCACGAACCAGGCCTACCCCGAGCTCGACATGCAAGCGGGACCCGCCGGCAAGGCAGACCTTAGCGTGCGAGTTTGGAGTGGGGGAGGCGTCGCTCGACCGTCTGTGTTTCAGACCGAGAAACTGGACGAGATGGGGCGCTTCGACCTGCTTGTCGATGATTCCGACATCCGACCCCTGAGCCTTATGCTCGGCACCAAAGGTTCAGAGTCGTACCACCCTTGCACGCTTCAGCTCAAGCTCGAGGAAGGCCAGAACGAGGCGCTCGACATCGAACTCACACGCATGCCCACCGGGCACTTGTCGGGGATCGTCGTGGACGAGGCTGGAAGAGCTCTCCCAAAGATCGACTTGACCCTGCGCGGTGGATTGGGGCGTGAGCGCTTCGAGCGGAAACTCACGACGGACGAGAGCGGCTCCTTCCGAGTTCCACATCGTTTTCCCACGCAAGCGGTCTCCGTCGAGACGCCCGGCTACGCGTACATCAGTCACACGGGCGGGTCTTTCATCCACCAGGAGGACGGAGGTCTGCAAGCCGGTTGGTCTGACCTGCGAGTGACCGTGACGACGGCCTCGATTCTCCATGTGCGCGTGGTCGATCCCGGCGGTGCGGGAATCAGTGGTGTGCGCGTGACGGCGAGCATGCACGAGTCCGAGGTGGCCTCCCTCGGTCTCGGTCTGGGCATGTTCGATGTGGCCCCCACGCGTTCCG
Organism: uncultured bacterium; assembly: GCA_937905825.1. Taxonomy (GTDB): domain Bacteria; phylum Planctomycetota; class UBA1135; order UBA1135; genus JABACD01. The sequence goes on along the minus strand of CALCXM010000083.1, from coordinate 196,979 downwards.
CCGAGACGGATTCAAAGGGCGACGCCCTTCTTGATCTCTGGGCAGATCGCCGCATTGAAATCCGAGTGAGCGTTGCCCGGGAGAGTCACACTGCGTATCTGACCCAGGGCGAGACACTGCTCTTCGAGCCCTTCGCGAGCGGCCAGGCCATCGTTTTGGCGAAAGGTGAAGTCCGCGACCTAACGGTGCGTTGGAACGCCCGGTACGCCCTACGCGGGCAAGTGCTTGGCCCGGACGGAGAGCTCGCCGCAGACGCGACGATCAAGGTCTATGACGCCGGGGCCAAAGAGCCCTACTCCGATTCCCTTGGGTCGTTCAAGACCGATGATCAGGGCGAATTCAACTGGGAGTTGCTGCGCAAGGACGTGGTCGGTCCGCTGGTGCTTGTGGCTCGGCATCAACTCGAGGTGGAACCGTCCGGGATGATGGCCAAGCTGAGTGCGCTTGGGTATGCGGGGGACTCTGAAAGCCCCGAACCGCCGAAGCCCACGGAGGAATCTTCCGCACGGGCTCCGAGCACCGGCGCTTTAGAACTTTCGCTCGAGTCCGCAGTGGATGGCGTGTTGACGGGGACACTTCGACTGGCGCCGGCCTTCTCCATCGCCGGACGGGTGCGCTCGGTCGGTGGGGATTCGCCGAGGGATGGTTTCGGTGGCTCGCTGATCTGGGTGGTGCCCGCAGGATCGGGCTCGCGTATGACCAAGACGGCAATGGGCACTGGGATCCAGTCCACACCAGATGGGCAGTTTCGCTTCATGGGGTTGCCCGCAGGTCACTACGACATCTACGTGTCCAGGGAGATGAAGGGCTTCTACAGCTTCTCGAGTTTCCTGCACTGCTTCGAGAAGATCGCGGCGGGAGAGGAGAACTTGGACCTCGTGATCCCCGAGCAAGGCATCGTCCAGATCAAGCTGCGCGTGCACGGCGTCCAGACGGACAAGATGACGGTGCTTCACGGCCGCTACTCCCCCTTTGATCCGGGCTCTTACGACAAGCCAGTTGCGCCGGAGTTGCAAGCTGTTCGTTCCCTCAGCGATTGGCCGTTGGGTGCCCCTGTTCGTTTCGCCGGCATCTCCGGTGATCAAGCCGAGGACGCGAAGGGGGCCATGGGGATGTACGGAACGACGGGAATTCAAGATCACGATCTGCCGCCCATGGGGGCGGGTTGGTACACGATTGGAGTGAACCTGCGCGGTGCGGGAGACGAGCCGTCCTACTCCCCGATGGCCACACCCATCCAGTACTTCGAGCCGGGCGAGTACATCATCGACTTCTACCCCGTCGAGACAGTTGCTGTCGAAGGCCTCTTGACCGGGCCCGGACAGCTCGGAGTCTGGATCGTCGATGGGGAAGGGGGGACCCTTCCCTGGCACTCCGGCAGGGGGGCAGGGAAACTGAAAGCATTCGCGGAAACGAGCGCGTCTGGAGAGTTCAAACTTCCGGCCGTGCCCGTCGGCGAGTGGCGCGTGCGCTTGGGTAAGTCCAGTGATCTCGCCAGAGGCAGCTTCCAACGGGAGGTGCTCGTAAAGTTCTACGCGGGCATGCCGGACTTGGTGCTGGCGCTCTAGCGCAGAGATCCCAGGGGCAACCTTTCTGCGGAGAGAGCTGGCTCCTTCGGCGCTGAAGCTGAGATCGCCGTCGGGATTGCGTTCCTGGTTGAAGAACGGGGCAATCCAAGCCCTCCAAGGCCGGAGACCTCTCGCGATCATTGCCTGGGCCCTCGATCGCGTTAGAGTACCGCCCATGGATGTCAAAGAGGTCGGGGCCCAGGGGAAACCTGTCGATTGGCTCATCACGGGCTTGGCCCAGGTGGCGAGCGCCAAGGGCCAAGGTCCCGTCAGCGGCGCGGCCATGGAAGCAACCGTTCAGGAAGGAGTCGCCGTGGCAATCAGCGGCGGCGAAATCGTCGCGGTCGGTGACGCCGCCGAGCTCGAGCGCACCTACCAAGCCAAAGAACGCTTCGACGGCCAAGGCGGAGTCCTGATCCCCGGCTTCGTGGATTCGCACACCCATCCGATCTTCTTCGGCACCCGCGAGGAAGAGTTTGAGATGCGCCTGGCGGGCAAGACCTACGTGGAGATTTCCGAAGCAGGCGGCGGCATCCTCTCCTCGATCCGCGGCGTGCGCGAGGCCTCCAAAGAAGTCCTGACCGCGCGCCTGCTCAAACGACTCGACCGCTTCATCGAGATGGGCACCACCACCATCGAAGCAAAGACTGGCTACGGCCTTTCGACCGCGGATGAGTTGAAGTGCTTGGAAGTCCTGGCCGAAGCCAACCGCTTGCACCCGATCGAAATCGTGCCGACCTTCCTCGGCGCCCACGACGTTCCGCCGGAGTTCAAAGGACGCAAGTCGGACTACGTGAACCTGTTGATGGAGGAGATGCTGCCGCTCGTGGCGGAGAGCGGATTGGCCGAGTACTGCGATGTCTTCACCGAAAGCCACGTCTTTGGCTTGGAGGACTCGCGACGCTTGATGAACCGTGGCCGAGAGCTGGGACTCGGCGTTCGCATGCACGTGGACCAGTTGACGCCTTTGGGCGGCGCGCAACTCGCCGCGGAGCTGGGTGCGGCAAGCGCGGACCACTTGGAATGCGTCACTCCCGAAGGCATCGACGCCCTGGCTGCCGCGGGCGTGATCCCCGTGCTCTGCCCATTGGTCCCGCTCTACCTGCGGCAATCCGAAGAAGCTCCTGCGCGCGCCATGATTCGCGCCGGACTCGCGCCGGCTTTGGCCACGGACTTCAACCCTGGGTCTTGCTACGTGCAGTCCATGCCCGAGGTTCTGACCTGGGCTGCCTTGCGCTACGGAATGAGCACCCGCGAGGCTCTTTCGGCGGCAACTCTCAACGCCGCTTGTTCCCTGGGGCGCGGGGCTCGCTTGGGCACCATCGAGCCAGGCAAGCAAGCGGACTTGGCCCTGCTCGACCTTCCCAATGTAGGTCACCTGACCTACGAATTCGGACGCAACCCGGTCGTCGCTGTTTGGAAGAACGGCCGCTTGGTTCACCAACGCCCAGAGGTCCAGGGCGTACGCAACTCCCTATGAATCCAAAACGAACTAGTGCGCTCTGGCGTCGGCTTCTGGGACTTTGTCTCGGAATCCTGGTCTTCGCCACGACGAGCTCGGCAAGCGCTACAGCTCAGACCCGCTACCGACTCGAGTTCGGCGACCCGCAGGGCGGCATCGGTCGCAAACTGGCTTGGCGGCGTGCCCTGCAAGTGGAGCGCGAACGTCCGGTGATCGAGGCCTGGATCGCGGCGGGGCCCGAGCGCCGTCAGAAGCTGATCGAGGACCTGGACGAGGGCGTGGATCCGCGCCGGTCCCGCAAGCGGCTCTTGCCCATGGAGTGCCTCAGCCGCGCCTCGCGCAACTACTGGCACGCCGCGGAAGACGCGGTGCGCTTGCCCTGGTTCGATCTGCTGGACTCGGTCGATCTGCGCGTGGTCCCGGGAGCGTTCAATGCCCGCAAGGAAGGTCGCGGGGAAGCGATGACCGTGCGGCTTACTTCGATCTGGGACAGCCTGGTGCCTAAGGAAGAAGAGGGGACCTTGGAAGTGTCCCTGGTCTGGACCTCCCCGTCGGGAGAAGAGAGCGTTGCGCGCCGCGAAGAGGCCAATGTGATGAACATGGAAGACGGCTTCGACATGTACATCCGTCCGCCCGTGTCCGAGCCCGGTGTCTGGCACTTGACGCTCGAGCTGGGGACTCCAGTCGGCCTAGTTCGATCGGGGGCGGTTGCGGTGGAATGCGTGCGAGACCTTCCTGCCCTTCAGGAATCGTTGAGCTCCCACGGGAACTCTCCGATCGCCACTCAATTGAAGTCTCGCCTAGACCTGTTGTTGGAGTACGGCATTCGGATCGCGAGCACGGCGACCATCGCGAGTTGGGTGGAGGACTGGAAGAGTCCACAGCAGAATGCCTTGGGCCTGCACGCCTTCGATGGCGCGTTGGTCGGAGTTCCCGCGGATCTCTTTGTGCAACTCAACCAAAAGCCAGATGCCAAGGGGGTCTTGCTCGTGCTCGTGAAAGAGAACGAGTCGCCGGTGGACCTTTTCAATGGAGCGCGCTCGGCCGCTTGGGCCGAACTAGCCGAAGCCTGCGATCTACGCATTCTGGCGGGACGCGTGCCGCTCTCCATCACGTCCGCAGAATCCCTGGCCGCCTGCCTGGCTCAACTCGAGCAGAACACCTCGGGTCCCATCTACGTGCTGGGGCGCGGGGAAGCCGGTCAATTGCTGCCTTCGATCCTCGCCAAGAACCCAGAGCTGCCGATGGACGCGTTGATCCTGAGTGAAACCCTTGGGGCCGGCGGAGACCTGCCCGAAGGTCTCGCTTGTCCAGTCTTGCGGGTCGCCAGTGGTTTGACCGCCGCTTCGAACGACGCTTCTGAAAGCGGGGAAGGCGCGGACCGTCGAACTCGTGTGATCCTGCCCGCTCAAGATCCCGTCGCAGCTTTCCAAGCGACGCAAGTCATCCAAAGCTGGATCCAATCCCTTTGAAAGACTGGGGGCCTGCCCGCACGAGCCTGTTCCTGATGGCGCTGCTCTTCAGCCTGGGGCTTGTGCATTCCTGGCGTGGCGTGGACAAGGATCCTGCCACGGGGCAACCCGCCATCATCGAGGCTCAGAGCGTTTGGCGCATGCGGCGGATTGCGCTCGCGATTGAAACCAGTCGCTTGGCCCAAACGGACAGCTTCTTGAGTTTTCCCGGCGCGACCAGCAGCGTGAGCTTGCCCCTGTACGACGAAGTCATGGCTCTGGGCCTGCGCGCGTTCAGCGCGGGCAAGGTGGGGGCGCCCCATCGGCAAGTGGATGAAGGCCTGTTGATGCGCGCCGTCTTGCGCATCGGTCCGATCCTCGGGTTGATCTTTTGTCTCGGGCTCTACCGTTGGTTGAAGGTCTTGGGCGGCGGGAGTCCGCGCTCCAATTGCATGGCGACCCTCTGGTGTTGCTGCGTGCCGATCTTCTTGCAGCACTCCCAGCCAGGCATGCTGTCGATCGAACTCTTCACGGCCCTCGAGGCCTTGGCCGCCAGCGCGCTCTTGATCGCCGTCTTTCGTTCCGGGGCGGCCCTCGATCGTTTCACCCTGGGCATGGTGGCGGGGGGCCTGTGCGGGATCGGGTTGGTCACGAGTCCGCTCTTTCTGATCATGGCCTTTGCGGCTTGGTGCGCTTACCTGTGGGAGAGTTTGCGCAACCGAGGCGAAGAGCGAACGGAGTGGGTGCGCGCCTTCCTACTCTTTTGGATCACCGCGGCCTTGGGCTCCCAGCTGCCGAGCCTCGGCGGACCTTGGTTGCCCAGTCAAAGTGGCAACCCCTACGCTTGGACCCAATTGGTTTCCCACGTGATCATCGCAGGCGCTTTGCCTTTCCTGGTCTTCCTGTGGTTGCCCAACAAGCAATGGGCTGCCCCTGGGCGTGTGATCTTGCCCGCTTGCGTGCTGTTCGTCGGCTTGGGGGCTGCTGTGTCTGCTTGGGTTCTGGGGGCCGACCATGCAAGCCTCGCTTTGATCTTCGGCAGCCTGCAATGGGCTGCGGGGCAGAGTTTCGACGCAAGCCTCACACCCGGATTGCTTGCGGTTCTGTTGTTCGGCGCGCTGGGCGCTGCGCTCTTGCTGCGCAGTTGGCAAAAGGAGTGGAGTGCCCAAGGGATCCTGCTCACCGTATGGGGCGCATTGACGTTTCCCCTGGTGCTTCTGCACGAGCCCGCCGCCCTCTTTTGCTTGCCGGTGGCGGGGGGCATTGCCCTGCGTGTCTTGAACGCGCGCGCGAACCGTTGGGTCGGGATTGGCGCCCTTTCGATCGGGCTCGCGCTCGGCGTCTGGGACAGTGTTTCAAAGCACAGCACTCCGGACTTGGAGGGCCTGGAAATCATGCAAGCGGCCCGCGAGTTGCGACAGTCGACGGCTAGCCCAGGTGCCTTCAACAGCGTGCACCCGGTGCATGCTTGGGGCGTACTGGCGGACGAGCGCAGCGCACCCCTGGTGGCTTGGTACGCTCGCCGACCTTGCGCAAGCTTGGGCCCGGCCCGCAACGGGGACCGGCAGGGTAGGCAGGCACTTGAGCTGGCACTCACCTCGAACTCGGCGAATGAATTGCGGACGGTGTTGGTCTCTTTAGGCCTCCGTTGGTCGCTGCTCGGGTCCAGCAGTCCGGGCCGCTTGAGTCGGGGTGGAACAAGTTTCCCGGTCTTGCTGGAGTTTCTTGATTGGGACGATGAGGGCCATGGTGTCCGTTTGCGGGAGATCGCTCTTCCTTGATTTGAAAGCTGAGGCACGATGAGATGGAATTGGGGGGAATTCCCCCCGAGTCGACGAAGATCCGCAGCCGATGACTGAGAGGCGCCCCCCCCCGCCAAGCCAACGATGAACACAGATGCACTCGCCAAACGCCTGGGCGGCAAACTGAGCCTGCCTTCACTACCCGAAGTGGTGGTCCGCGTGCAGAACCTCGTCAAAGGTGGCAATAGCAGCATGGCCGAGATCGGCGATGCGATCGCTGGTGATCCGCCCCTGGCGGCGCGCGTGTTGCGCATTGCGAACAGCTCGTACTACTCCTTGCGCAGCCCGGTCATTGAAATGCACCACGCGGCCGCCATCCTCGGCCTGGATGCTTTGACCACCGTCGTGATGCAGGTCGCCGTGGCGGACCTCTTTCGACACTTGGGCAAGGGGGGGATGTTCAACCCGCGCGAGTTGTGGACCCACTCGGTGCTGACCGCGCAGATCGCCGGCTGCATTCCCGTACGCTACATGAAAGGCTACAAGCCCACGGAAGCTCACATGGTTGGCCTGTTCCACGACATCGGGAAGTTCGTCATGTTCGATAGCTTGCGAGGGGAGTACGCGGATGCGGTGACCCTCGCGAAGAAGGAGGGAGTTCCTGAGCATGTGAAGGAAACGGAAATGCTCGGATTCAATCACGCGGAAGTCGGTGAGCTCGTGACCAAGCGTTGGGGCCTGCCGCAGATGGCGGTCAAGGCGGTCGGCAATCACCACTCGCCGCAGAAGTTCAAGCCCGGTGGGGACATGACGGCCGTCGTGGCCCTGGCGAACCACGTTGCGAAGGACATCGCCGCCACACTTCCGAAGCGCGAATCGACCCACACACCCCTGGACCGTGAGTTGAAGGATAGCTTGGAGATCGCGGACGACGACTTGGAAAAGTTGTACGAGCGCGCCGGCCTGCTCTGGATGGACCGCGAAGGCGCGGGCGCCTGAGCGCAGTCGCGCGGGGACGTATTTTCCGCGGGCTGGGGGCCAGGTGTGCAAGGCGCTCGCCCGGGTAGGCGGGGCTGGCGCAAGGATCGGCGCCCCGTAGCGCGAGGCGTGCCCGTCAATCCCGCAGCGCGCGCTGTCCAGCAATCTCAACGGCCTGGCGCCGTAGATGCGCGACAAAGTCAGCTGGGTGTTGAGCCTCCGCAAGCTCGATGGCCTTGGCGATCGTCGCCGCGGCGGCTTCCCACTGACCGAGTTCCGCTTGGGCAGCCGCGTGGGTGAGAAGCGGTTCCGGATGAGTTCCTTGGGAGGCTTGCACGTTGCCAGCGGCCAGCTCGAGGGCTCGCTGGCCGTCGCGGACTGCTTGCGTGGGGGAGGTGGCGAGGGCCCAGGCCAACATGTTGATCGCCCCCAGGTCCAGGGGATCGAGTGCGAGGGCGCGCTCCAACGCTTGGATGCGTGGCGCTTCCTGGCTCAAGCGGTGCTCGAGGTCTGCGATGGCCAACCAGTGCTTGGCCTGGGGCGGCTGCAACTTGGCCAACTCTTTGAAGAGCAGCAGGGAAGCCGCGTCTTCTCCCGTTTCCGCCAGCAGCCCCGCCAGCCGTTCTTTGGCGGGCACGTAGTCCGGGCGCAACTCGAGGGTGCGCCGATAGGACTCCATCGCTGCGGGCAACTTGCGTTCGACCCAGGAGAGCTCTCCCAGATAGAAGTGCGCCGGGTCGTAGCTGTCGTCCAACTTCAGAGCGCCTTCCAGTTGCTCGCGCGCTTCCAACAGGCGTCCCACCCGGCGGTAGGCGTCCCCCAATTGCGTGCGAAATCCCGGGGCATCTGGAAAGGCCCGTTGCACGGTTTCTAGGGGCGCGAGCATCTCCCCGTAGCGTCCCTGATTTCCCAGGCCGATGGCCATGTGGTATTGCTCGAGGATCTCGATGTGTTCGACTGGGTTGACGCGCTTCGAATCCGAGTTGCCGGTCGCGGAAGACGCGCCCTGGGCATAGCCGAGGCTGGCGAGGTCCCGGGCCATGTCCGCACCGAGTTCGATTCCCGCGCTGGTGAAGGACCCCATGGAAGCTTGCAGGCCTTCCAAGGCGGCTTGCAACTGCTCGCGCTTGGCGGGCTCGCTGTCGGCCAAGTTGTTCCTTTCGCCGGGGTCCTTGAGCAAGTGGTAGAGCTCGGGTGTTGGGGCGGCAACGTACTTCCACGGTCCCTGCACGATCCCGTGCAAAGAACTCCAGCCGAAGTTGAGTGCGGCGTACTCGCTTTCGATCCAGATCGAGTTGGGCGCTACCGTCAAGCCCGCGATGGCTGGGACCAAGCTGCTGCCCGAGCTTTGGTCGGGCACCGACCAGTCGTAGAGCTCCATCAAGGTTGGAAACAGATCCGACTGTCCCGCCAGGTTGTCGACGACCTTGCCCGCGGGCAGCACGCCGGGCAGTTGCATCAAAAACGGAATGCGTTGGGTTCCGTCGTAGATCAACGCGGCGTGGGTGTGCTCGCCCTTTTCTTGCAAGCTCTCCCCGTGGTCGGCGATGGCCACCACGAGCGTCCGCTCGCGCAACCCCGCGCTGTCCAAGGCGCCGAGCAAACGGCCCACTTGCGAGTCCATGAAGGCGATCTCCCCGTCGTAGGCGTCTCCCGCCCCAAAGCCCGTGGGGGGCAGGTAGGGCGCGTGGGGATCGTAGTAGTGCACCCACATGAAAAAGGGTCCCGTCCCGGAGTCCAGCCAGGCCAAAGCGCGATCCGTGGTCTGGTCACCTGGCCGGTCAATGACGCGCACGCCAGGCGCTGCGCCGGAAGCGAGTTGGTCGTCATAGACTTCGAAGCCCCGATTCAAACCGAAGGATCCATCCAAGGCGATGGCACTCACGAAAGCGCCCGTGCGGTAGCCCTTGTGTTGGAAGACTTGCGCCATGCTTGTGAGTTCAGGACTCAGAGCGCGCCGCCCGTTGTCGTGAATGCCGTGTTCCGGGGGCAGGGTGCCGGTCAGCAAGCTGGCGTGGGTGGGCAGGGTCAGGGGCACGTGGGCGTAGGCTCGTTCAAAGCGAACTCCGGCTGTTGCCAAACGATCCAGGTTGGGTGTCTGCGCAGCAGCATGGCCATAGCTTCCGATGCGGTCCGCCCGGGTGGTGTCCAAGGTGATCAGCAGAAGGTTGGTGTCAGCGGGGAGCTTGGGCAGTAGCGCCTTGTTGCCGGAGGGTCCGCAGCCGCCTAGGAGGCTAGCGAAGGCAAGGGCACAGCACGCAAGCGACAACTGGGGCCGGCCCAGGAGAGAGGAGAGAGTCTTCATGACCTAACCAACGAAAGGGGCCGCTTGCAGGTAGTCGTCGCAGACCTCCAACTTGTGCAAGGTCTTGGAGCTTTCGAGGCAAGCCTGCATGGCCTGACTGGCCGCCTGTTCCTCAGCGGTCCAATCTCCCGTTTCCAGGCTTTCCCAGTGGGATTGGCTGGGCCATTGGGCGTAGGCGACGAACTGCTGGGGGCCCGCCCGGTGCAAGCGCGAACCGAGGCTTCCGCAACGCCGGTAGATCGTTTGGGTCACGGAGAGCCAGGCGGCCCGGAAGCGCTCGGACGCTTCGCTTCGAACTTGAAACTCGTAGATGGCGATGAACATGAACCTTCAATAGGGGAGTCGTGCGCTGCAAGTCTACGCCAGCCGCTGCGAATCCAGGCCCTTCCAGTTCCGCGCAGTTGCGGGGATTGGTCGCCCCGAGCCTGGTGAGCGCGCGCTCGTCCGCCGCTGGATCCTGTCGGCCCTTGCAGGCCCATGGGCCAGACTTCTCGATTTAGGCGGGCCCACGGGCGGCACGGGGCTTATCCTGCCGCCTCACCCTCTTGGCCGCCTGATTCCTGCTATGTCGAACTCGAACAAAATCCAACCGCGCACCCTGAAGGGCTTCCGAGACTTCTTGCCCGACGCGGCGATCGCTCGCGAGAGCCTGATGGACACCGCCCGCGAGGTGTACCGCTCCTATGGCTTCGTGCCCATCGATACCCCCGTGCTCGAGTACCTCGAGGTCCTGACGGGCAAGGGCGGCGAGGAATCGGACAAGCAGATGTACCGCTTCCAGGACGGGGGCGGCCGGGACGTGGGCATGCGCTTCGACTTGACCGTGCCCTTCGCGCGCTTCTGTGCGCAACACATCGGTCAACTCGGGACGCCCTTCAAGCGCTACCACATCGCGCCGGTCTGGCGCGCGGAGAACACCCAACGGGGTCGCTACCGGGAGTTCATGCAGTGCGACTTCGACACGATCGGAACCGAGAGCTTGAACTCGGACGTGGAGACCCTTTTGGTCATTCACGATCTGTTCCTGGCCCTGGGTTTTGAAGGATTCCAAATCCGCATCAACAACCGCAAGGTGCTCAGCGGACTGCTCGAACGCCTGGGTCTCGCGGACAAGGCGACGCCCGTGCTGCGCGCCATCGACAAGCTCGACAAGATCGGGCCCGAGAAGGTCGCCGAGGAACTGACGCGTAGCGCAGGAACTACGGACGAACAAAACGAGCGCGTCTTGGCCCTCACAAGCCTGCAGGGCGAGCGCGATCAAATGCTCGACGAGTTGCAGAAGCTCGTGGCGGGCAGCGAGACCGGAGAACTCGGCGTGCAGGAGTTGCGCGGCGTTTTGCAGATGGCCAAGGCCGCGGGCGTGCCCGACTCCCGCGTGCGCTTGGATGTTTCCATCGCTCGCGGGCTCGATTACTACACGGGCACGATCTTCGAGACCTTCTTGGACGAGTTGCCCTCGATCGGCAGCGTTTGCTCCGGTGGTCGCTACGACAACCTGGCCGAGGTCTACACCAAGCAGCGCCTGCCCGGGGTGGGAGCCTCCCTGGGCGTGGACCGACTCCTGGCCGCCATGGAAGAGCTCGGCCGCGTCGACAAGCGGACCTCTATCGCCGACGTCTTCGTGCCGCTCTTCGCCGCGGATCGCATGGAGAACTACCTGGGCCTGTGCGCGGACCTGCGCAAGGCGGGCCTGCGCGTGGAGCTCTACCCCGAAGCCAAGAAGCTGGGCGCCCAGCTGAAGTACGCCGACCGCCGTGGATTTCCCTTGGCGGTGGTGGTGGGGGACGACGAGTGGGAAGCCCAGGAAGCTCAGATCAAGTTGCTCGCGAGCGGCGAGACCCGCAAGGTGCCAATCAAGGACCTGGCGACCGCCCTGCGCGAAGCTCTCGCCTCGCTGCCCGCCTAGAATTCTCCCGGGCGCGAGGCCTTGCAGCCTCTGGCGACGTCCAAAACCGGCGAGGGGGGCCGCGAATTCCTCGTACCCATCGCAGGTGTTCGAGGCAGATAGGCAGAGACCGGTCGTGAAGGCCTTTGCATGGAGGTTGGCGCTTTCCCTAAGATCTGCCCATGGCACCCGTTCAATTGAGCGCCGATCGCTTGGAAGCTTTGCTTCAACTCCCCGGCCCCGCCGATCTACAGGCGGTGCGCGCTGAGTTGCAGGAGGCGGGGGTGCTCTTCGGCCTGGATGAAGCTGCCCTGTGCGAGGCTTGCGCCCAGGGCACGAACGGTGAACTGGTCCTGGTCGCTCGGGGCAAAGCTCCCGTGGCTGCGCGACCTGCTCGCATCGACTTGCAGATCAATCTCGATGAACAGGCGGGAGCCGTGGAAGCAGAATCCGATCGCATCGACTTCCGCGAGCGGGGCGGCATGTGTTCCGTGGATGCGGGCACTCTGCTTGGCACCCTTTGGCCGGCGGAGGAAGGCGAAGCAGGTGTCGGTGTCGATGGAGAAGCGCTGGCCCCGCTCCCCTGCGGAGAGTCGGGTTCCAGCGTGGGATTGGGCGTGCGCTTTGTCGAAGGCCCGCAAGGCAGCCAACTGCTGCACGCCGAGTTCGACGGGGTCGTGCGCGTCAGCGGCGGTGGGCAGTTGCACGTAAGTGATGCCCTCGAGATCCGCGGGGACGTGGACCTGGAAACCGGCAACTTGGACGTGAAGGGAAGCTTGATTGTGCGCGGGGCCATTCGTGCGGGCTTTCGCGTCAAGGCCCGCAAGGACATCTTGGTCAGCGAGGTGATCGAGGACGCCCACGTGATGGCCGGGGGATCCCTGCAGGTCGGTGGCGGAATCATTGGTGGTGGCGAATCCGTGATCCGCGCAACGGAGGGCATTCGGGCCAAATTCTCCCAGAACGCCGTCCTGCGCTGCGACGCAGACATCGTCTTGCAATCCGATACCCACAGTCGCGTGGAGTGCCGCGGAGAGCTCTTGGCCACTGGCACGCCTGGTTGCCTGCGCGGCGGCAACTATTGGGCAGGCGGCGGCTTGCGCGCCAGGGAGCTCGGTTCCGAACACGGAGTCGTGACACGCGTCCAAGTGGGTGAGGATCCTGTGCTGATGCGCCAGGTTGCCCGGCTTCGGAGCACTCTCGATTCCACGCACAGTCGAGTGATGAAACTCCAACGGGAACGCTCCGTGGAGAATGCCAAACGGGTCGGGGGGACCTTGACGCCCGACATCGCCAAGGGCGTGCGTCGCAACATGAAGGCCCTGCGCGATCAGACCAAGCAGCAGGGAATGCTGCAGAAGCAGTTGGCGGAGATGGAGGCTCAGCTCTTCGGCGTGGACTGTCCGACGATCCGGGTGGAGAGCACCCTGCATGCGGGAGTCGAGCTTTGCATTGGAAGCGCGTCGCTGCTGATCACCCACAAACGCTCCGGCGGTGTGTTTCGGTTGGACGAGGACACCCAGGAAATCACAACGGATCGTCCCAAGCGATCCTGACGGGGAGCGCACCCCAAACTCACACCCACGCTCAACGAACACCCCGGCCGCCTACGCGGCGCTACCCGAAACGAAATGATGAACGACCCGAAGAACACCGTCGTGAGCCAACTCATGATGACCAAAGTGCGCTGCGTCTCCCCGGACGATCAGCTCCAGCTCGCCGTGCGCATCATGGAGGAGGCCAAGATCACTTGCGTGATTGTCGACCTAAAGGACCCCTCTCGCGGGTACGGCATCCTGACTCAAAAGGACGTGATCGGAATGTTGTTCGACGACATCGTGGACTTCGAGAGCACCACTGTCGAAGAAGTGATGTCGCACCCTTGCCTGGCGCTCGCTCCCCAGTGGAGTTTAGAAACGGCCGTGGCTTGCATGCGCATGATGGGCGTGCGGCGCGCTCCCGTGGTGGAAGCGGGCAAGTTGCTGGGGCTCCTGAGCTTCACGGATGTCTTCCGGCATTCGTTTGGTGACTCTGCGGCTCCATGAGCTTCTGTTTGCGTGAGCACCGGGACGCGGCGGACTTTCTAGAAGCCGCGGAAGCACACCTGCTCGCGAACGAGTCGGAGAACTCGCTCCCCTTGGGCCTGGGGAGGCGCAGCATGGCGGGCACCCACGACGGAGACCTGGGCACGCGCTTCTTCACCGTTTGGGAGGACCAGGAACTGCACGGCTGCGTCATGCAGACCCCCGGTCGAGCGGCTGTGTTCACGGCACTGCCCGAGGGCGCGGCTGAGTACGTGGCCGAGCAGTTGCCCGAGGCATTGGAAGCTTTGGTCGGATGCAACGGTCCAGTTTCCGTGGTGGATCCCGTGGCGAAAGTCTGGGAAACGCTGGGCCTCGGAAAGTTGGAAGAACACGCCAGCCTGCGCCTCTTTGAGTTGACCGAGTTGATCGAGCCCCGTCGGGCGCCGGGGGGGATGCGCAAGGCCAGCGCCGAGGACTATGAGCTTTGCCGCCGTTGGCAGCATCGTTTCGCGATCGACTGCCGCTTGCCCGAGGCGGACGCCGCCGAGCTTCCGGAGCGCGTGCACAGCATCGAACAGGGACGGCTGTACCTTTGGGAAGTGGATGGGGTTCCTGTCGCCTCCGCGACCTGGGTGCGGCCGGTGCAGACGGGCATTACCGTGGGCTTTGTCTACACTCCCGATGACTGTCGCGGTCGTGGCTACGCGACGAACTTGGTGGCGGATCTGACTCGGGGACTCTTGGACGGGAGCGTTTATCAGCCCGCTCGTGAAAGGGTCACGCTCTTCACGGACTTGGCCAACCCGACTTCGAATGGCATCTATCGCAAGCTTGGCTACCGGCCGATCGCCGACCATCGCTTGTACCTGTTTCGGTAGTCCTGGAATCTGGCTCGAGGGTCGGGGATGAGCTCGGATTACCAGGACAAGCACCAGTCGCGGACCTCTGGCGCGAAGCCTTTCCCCAGGGAGGCGAATTCCATGCTTTCCCTATAGCAGACCGTTGGCAGCGCCGAAGTCTCCCGGATGAAGTTCGCCAAAGTAATGGGGCCCCTGTGCGCGGCCGGAATTCTCTTCGTGGCCAGTGCTGGTGTGGTTTCCTTCCAGACCGATCGGGAGTGGCAAGAGATTGTCGCCGCTTCCGAGGCGCTCGAGCTGCAGCGCGATAGCGTGCAGAGCGTACGTCCGGCACTGCATGGGGAGTTGCTGCCGGGCAAGGCCTTTGACGAGTACACGCGGGCCATGGACCTCTTGGAAGCGGATGTCTTGGATCAGTGGATCCTGATGCGTAGGGCGTTCAGGGACGGAGATCCTGTTGCCCGGGACCTTCGTCGGAACCTGGTGGCGGCCAATCGCGATGCCTTGCGCGCACTCGCGCTCGGTGCGCACTCGGAGGATCCGCAGCACCCCGCGAAAATGCTAGGGAAGCGAAATAGCTACCTCTCCTTTCTGCGATCGAGAAACCTGGCAAACGTCGCTATGGCGGCTGCCCAAGAGCACCTTGACGGGGGACGCTTTGCCCTGGCTGCCGAACAGGTGCTGGATGCCATGCAGTTCGGTCAGGACACTCTGGCCAGCCCGATCATGATCGAGACCATGATCGGGAGTGCGCTCCTAGCCATTTGCACTTCGGAAGCCGTGCTCGATGAGGTGAACGACGACTGTCGGATGCTGGACAGCTTCCCGCCCGAGCAACTCGCGTTGTTGGAGCAGGCCTTCGAACAACTCGATCAACGCTTTCCAAGTTCGAGCGCGCTTGCAGATTTGGAGCTAGTCTACTTCGTGCAAACTGCGGAGGAGGGTGCGAGCTATCAGGAGCTGACGGGCGAACTGCCCCATGATTGGATGGACCGAGTGACGCTCGGGGCCTTCGAAGAGCGCTGGATCCTGGAGCGCGCGCAGGAGCTGCAACGAACTCAAGCATTTCGGAAGCGGTCCGAGGGCAAGTCATGGTTGCCCTGGTGCGGCGCTTTGGCGCGGGCGCGCAAGAGCGCATGGAGCGAGACTTTCCTCTCGAAGGGCAATCGACTGATGATCGAGCAGAGCTTTGAGCAAACCCTACGCGGGACCCGGGCGCTGCTGCGCCTGACTCACGCGGCGGTCCAGTATCGACTCTACGGCGAAGTGCAGTCCATGGCAGATCCCTTTGGCGGAGAGCTTGAAGTCAGCGCCGATGCCGGAGTCCTGCAATTGCGTTTCGAAGGCCCCGGTGGTGAGCGCTGCGCGGCTCGCTACACCAAGACCATCGGAATCTAGAGCGGGCGCGCGCTCTAGAAAGAGTCGCACGCCCGCGTTTGCCTGCTGCTCGCTCCACCAGGCGGAACGCCCGCTGGAGCGTTGGAGCTAGGGAATGGTCACGATCGCTTCCACGGTGATGCCCTTCTCGCCGGTCCAACGCACGGTCCCTTGACCGCTACCGCGCACGAACCAACGCACACGCCGCAGGCCAAGCCCGTCGATGCCTTCCTCGGAGAGCAAAGACGCCGGGTTGCGCTCCGCCAGCTCGATGCGCTCCGCGTGCCATTCGTCCGAACGGAAACCGCCAGCCAGAACTTCGAGGCCCTTGCCCTGGAACTCAAAGCGGTCCGGCGCCCCAATCTCCTGCTTGGCCGCGTGGGCCGTGCGCGTGGGGATGCCGCGGGTGTTGCGGAAGATCACGTCCACCGTGTGCGCGCCACCGGCCACCGGAGTGACCTCGATCAGCTCGACCTGCACCTCGGGCATGGCTTCCGCGTGCTTGATGCAGAAGAGTGCGTTGCGGTGCACCATCTCCTCGATCAAGAAGCTCGGGGGCATGCGTCCGATGTCCTTGCGGAAACCACCGATCTCAATGTCGCCGTACAGGGGATGGGTCACGGGACTCCAAGGAATGAAGCCCGCTCCGGAGAGCAGGTTGTCGTCAAAGAAGTGCCGGTCGTCAGGACGTGAGGTATTCGAGTCCGGGTACTCGCGACCCCGGGCCCACAACTCGTTCGTGAAGGAGATGATGCCGAGACCTTCGTAGGTCCACGTGGCAAAGCCCCCGTAGACCGAGTACAGGTCCTTCCAAATCACCATGTAGCGGTAGAAGGGCAGCATCAGCTCGCCGTCTTCTCCCAAGCGATCAAAGGCGCGCAGATCGCGACGTTCGTACTCGCCGAACTCTTGTCCACCGGGACCGCGCAGGATCATGCCGCCCGCGTTGTGGAAGGACTGCACGGCCGCCACGTTGGGATGCTCGTAGAGGAAGTCCGCAATGCAACGGGCCTCGGGCCAACACAGGGGGTAGGGCCCCGCGCCCCGTTGAACGTGTTCCGGTCGCCAAAGCGCAGGCCAGGCGCGGTTCATGTCGTAACCGCCCGCACCGTCTTCGTTGACGCGGCCGTCCCCGTCGTCGTCGATGCCTTCGTAGCCCAACAAGACCCAGTCCCCGCGGATGCCGTTTGCGTTCTCGGGCACCCGTTCCATGACGCGCGGATCATCCGGGTTGACACGGTGCGTGCCTTGGCCCGGCATGTACTTGCGCATCATGGTCAAGTGGCCATCGCCGTTCAGGTCGTTGGAGTCGTCCTCGTCGAAGAGTCCGTCTCGGTCGTTGTCCGTGGGCTGGTAGCCCGTGCGTGACGAACTCGCGGTATGCGCTCCGTTGAACCAATTTGCGCGACCGTCCGGGTTGACCATCGGCAGGATGTAGAAGGCCGAACGATCCACCAATTCCGTGATGCGTTCGTTTTGGTCATAGTTCTCCAACAGGTAGGAAGCGAGGTACAGGGTCGCTTCCGAGCCCTGCACTTCATTGCCGTGGACGTTGGCGTCGATCCACATGGCCGGCTTGTCCTTGTGGCTGCCCGTCTTGGGATTGTTGATCGTGTAGACCCGCAGCTCCCGACCTTGGTAGCTATGACCGATGATCTCCATGCTCACGAACTTAGGCCACGCGGCTTGGATGCGGTCGAAGTGGGTGTAGATCTCCTTGTCGTTGTAGACACGGTTCCAGTGAATCTCGACCTTGCGCGGCCGCGCGATGGCGGTGCCGGCGAGATCGCCGCCTTGAACGGGGAGCGTGGGTGTGGCGCTCAAGAGCGCTAGGGTTGCGATAAGAACGGACATTACTTGACCTCCACTTGGACGCTAGCGCTTCCCGCGTTGTCCGTGCTGACTTCGATTCGAATGGCCCCGCGGCCTGCGTAGCCGGCGACCAGCCAGCGCAATTCTCGGCGACCCCCGAGGGCCTCCAGGTCATCCACGAGCTGTTGGCTGTTGCCACCCATCAGCTGCGTGCCAGAGGGTAGAACCAGGTTGACCCGGGCGGGCCGCACGGCCCCCGAGCGTTGCGCGGCGCGGGTCTGCTGTGGAAGCAAGGCGTCGTTGAACAGCACGGCCTTGACCTCAACCAATCCGTCCCCGAGCGCCTTGCCTTCGACGTCCACCAAGCGCAAACGGGGGAGGATCCCTGCGAGACTCGTGAAGAACTCAAAGTGCTTGCGCGTGATCTCCGCTCGCAAATCAGCCGGGGGTTCCACGAGGGCGTAGGGCTTGAAGCCACCGATCTCCACCGGGCCCAGTTGGGGGTGGTTGAAGGCCGTCCAAGGCAAGCGCGCCTCCACCGAATTCTGATCGAACCACAGCATGCGCTTGGCGTCGTCCGTGGGCTTGGGTTCGTCCTTTGCTTTGGATGGCTCCTTGGTCTTGGACTTTTCACTCTCCTGCTCGGTCTCTTTCTCGGCACCCTCTTCCTCGGTCTCGGAAGTCTCGGATTTGGCGTCCAACGGCACCGACCAAGGATCGATGTTGAGGGTCAACAGCCCGCGATGGTGGTAGGCAAAGCCTTGCAGGGATCCGGGCTCTTCCCCGGCGGCGGGGGTTTTGTTCTCGGTGAGTTCGCGGTAGCGCCGCCCCAGCTCTTCGTAGCTGGCGAGATCGCTCTCGTAGATTCCAGTGGTCACGCTTCCGCGGCTGCCACTCGGCTCGTCCTTTTGGCTGGCGGGCTTCTCCGCCAAGTTGAATTCGTCACCGTAGGTGACGACCAAGGCAATGTCCCGATGCTGCAAGAGGAACTCGACGAGTGCCAAGGAACTCGGCTCATGGGTCGGGTAGCGTCCCGCTTGGGCGGAGTGCTCGGTCCAGTTGCGCGGAAAGTTGCGGTTGACGATGGCGTCCAAGGCGGCGTCCTCGGCGACTTTTTCATCGCCATCGGAATCCAAGCCCTCGGGCAGGAGGCGCCACTTGCCGAGTTCCGCCTTGCCCGCGTCGCGCTTGCGCAAGACGCGCGGGTCGGTCGCGTCTTCAACCCATTCGCCTTCGCGATGCACTTGGCGCATGACGCTGATGAAGCCATCGCCGTTGATGTCAAGTGGGCCATCTTCCCCTTGAGATCCGTCCCGATCGTTGTCCACGCCAAAACCGCTGGCGGAGTCTTCCAAGAGCGGTGCCTGAAAGCGTCGTTCGCCAGCGTCGACGTCCAAGCGCGGGATGATGTAGACCGTCGTGCTCTGCAGGAGCTCGGTGATCTGCTTGCTCTGGTTGAAACCCTCGGCCAGTTGGCGAGCGTGGTCGAGGGCCATCGAACTCGTGTAGGCCCGCGAAGCATCGAGCCCCGCAACCAGCAAGATCGCCGGCTGCGCGGGCTGGCCCTTTTGGCTCGCAGCAATGCGCAGGCCCGGGATCTTGCGGCCACTGCGGGCATCGCCGATCGCTAGGCTTTGGATTTGATTGGGGTAGTCCGTTGCCAGCTTCTGCACTTCTTGGAGCAGGGCGGCATGATTGTGAAGCTCTGGCGCAGCCGGGCTTGGTGCATGAAGTAGCGCCAAACTCAGAAGGCCAAGGAATTCCATGGAGGTGGGGATCATGAAGCGTTCCTGGAGGGAGATCGTGAATAGGCCATGCAGTGTAACGGTTCTCTCCAAATGCACGCCGGCGCCTAGAGCTCTTACCCGAACGCAACAGGGAAGCGGGGCAGAGTTGAACGCGTGTTCGACTCTAGTGTGCAGCCGCCGAGGCCGGCGCTACGGAGCACGGGAAGCACGCGGCCGCGACCTGCGGCGGACACGGGAGAAGCCCACGGCCTGGATCGGGGCTCCCCGAGTTCGATCAAGAAGTCGGACAAGTCGCCATCGGAGCCTCTCCAGCGTGGTCCGTTTTTGGGATACGGAAAACGTTTCCGACTCCCCTCGGAAGCCCCCGGGAAGTGCCCTGGATCTGCGATTCCAGCCCCTGCACGAGTGTTTTCAGGGCGGCCCCTTGGATCATCTGAGGGACTGCCCGGGAATCGATTTGTCGAAGGTGGCAGGGGAGGTTCAGCGGGCCGGGGCCCCTGTCCGAAATCCATCGAAGAGAAAGAGAACCTTACACCCCCATAGATCATGCAACAGCCAGATCCATCCTCCAGCTCATCGGACTCCGCCACCTCCGATCGCCGGCGCTCGAACCGGGAAGCCCTCGACGTTCAAGTTCAGGTCCAACTAGACACGCCCCAACTCACGGGCATCGCGAACAACGTCTCCAAGTCCGGCATTCTGTTCTTCACCGATGGAGAGTTGAGGGTCACCGTTCAAATGGAAGAGAACGGTGAGATGCGACAAATGTCAGGACAGCTCGTGCGCTGCGAGCGCATCAAGGGCAACCACCGCGGATGGGCGGTCGAGTTCGACCACTAAAAGGAACGAGAGCGGATCAGGGCGCGGCGCGCAAGGCTGACCGCGCAAGATTGCCCGCGCAATTGCTAGCGAGATCGGGGTTGTCTGCAAGGACACTACTTGCGTGGTTCCAGAGCTGAACGCACTTTGTCGGTTAGGCTCTGCAGGCCGTAGGGCTTTTGGATGAAGCCAGCCAAACCCTTGCCGGTGAAAACGCTGGTAGCCTCCTGCTCGTTGTACCCGCTGGAGAGCAAGACAGGGATGGAGGGATCGATCCTGCGCATCTCGCGAAAGACTTGCTCACCGCTCAGTCCCGGCATGACCATGTCGAGCAGAACCAGTCGAAGTTCATCCGAGCGCTCGCGGAAGATGCGCAGACCGGCCTCACCGCCCGCAGCACTCAGCACTTCGAACCCTATGTGCTCGAGCATCATCCCCGCGACCGAGCGCGCGGTGTCTTCGTCGTCAATCACCAGCACCAAGCCTTCGCCGCGCAGGCTCGATTTTCCAGGGGCTGCCTCGGACTCCGGTTGGGCTTCCAAGGAGCTAGCCGGTAGCAGGATCTTGAAGGTCGTGCCTCGACCGAGTTCGGAGTAGCTCTTGATCGTTCCTTTGTGAGCGCGAACAATGCAACCAAGGTTGCGGCCAGTCCCAAACCGCGGCCCGTCGACTTGGTCGTGAAGAAGGGGTCGAACATTTGCGCTTGGGCCTTCGGGTCCATTCCGCAGCCTGTGTCCGTGACCTCGAAGAATACGTAGGAGCCCGGATGGATGTTTTCGCCCGTGAACGCGGTGAGCAGATAGTCCTCATCCAAATACATGCAGCCCGACCGGATGCTGATCGTTCCGCTGCGATCGCCAATGGCGTCCGAAGCGTTGATGATCAGATTCATGATGATCTGACGCATCTGGGCGGCATCCACTTCCACCGCCGGCAGGTTCTCGGCGAGTTCGTAGCGCAACACGATGCTCTTGGCGATGGAGACCGTCAGGATTTGGCCCATCTCCTCGATGATGGCCGATATGTCCAAGGAGCGAACCTCAAACTTTCCTTTGCCTGCGTAGGCCAGGAGTTGCCGGCAAAGTTCCGCAGCCCGCATGGCGGTGGACTCGATGTCTTGCAGGCAGGTGCGCACGGATGGGGTGCGTGCATCTTCTAGGGCCACGCTCGCGTTTCCCAACACACCCATGAGCAGATTGTTGAAATCATGGGCAATGCCTCCGGAAAGCACCCCCAGACTCTCCAGCTTCTGAGAGTGAAGCATCTGCTGCTCAACTCGGGCGCGCTGTTCCTCCGCGCGCAGACGGGCGGTGATGTCCTCGGTGAGCCCCATCAGGCGCGTGACCCGCCCGGCTTCGTCCCGAATCGGTACGAAACACGAGGAGAAGATGTGTTGGCCATCCGGGGTTTCGCAATCGAACTCGAAGAAGGAAGTCTTGCCTTCAAAGGCTTGAGCGAGCAACTCCTGCGTATTCGCCCGTGACTGTTCACCGACAAAACTCAGGTACTCGAGGTCGCAAATTTTCTCGATGGTGCTGTCGACCATGGCCAGGCCTGCCGGGTTCATCGAGATCAGGCGGCCCTGGAGATCGATCTCGTGGATGCAGATGGGTGCTGACTCCACGAGAGCTCGGAACTTGGCCTCGGACTCGAGGGCGCGCTTGTGTTCTGAAAGGTCGTGCATGGAGATCGAGACTCCGGGCAGTGAACCGAATGGCAAAGCCTTGGCGACCACACGCGCCCAAAACTTAGAGCCGTCGGTGCGCAGGGCTTGCAGCTCGAGCTCGCTCCCGAATTCCGCGGGCTTTGCGTCTTCCGTCAGGCGCCGGATCTCTTTGGAAAGCTGCTCGCCGGATGGCTTGGCGAACAGTTGTTGGGCGTTGATGCCCTCGAGATCGCTGTTGGCCTGCCCGAAGAGAGTTTCGGCGGCTCGGTTTGCCAGGCGAATCGAGCCCCCAGCGTCCATTAGAAAGAGGGCGTCACTGGAATTTTCGAGCAGGGCCCAGATCAATTCGACCTGCTCGGTGCCTTCGAGCTGGCGTAGGGGGTTTAGTTTCGGCATGCGGTCATCAGCATTCGGAAGATGGGCGAGCTTCTTTTCGTGGATACCCTGGCAGAAGGCTATCAAGGGTTCGGGTGCTGATGCCACTCTCCAGGACATGGAGAAGTCGCGGTGGACAGGATCAGAGGACTTCCCTCGGGAGATTTCGAGGTCGTGGCGGCTTCTGATCCAGGAACGACTGGGTGTGCACCAAGCGCCGTATTTCTCCAATGGCCCAGTCCGCGGTGCGCAATGGGGCGCGCAACCTGGGCATCAGGGAACGGTTGGACACATCTTTCCGCCGGATCTGTCTGCGCTTCGACTGTCTCCAAAAAGAGAGAGTCCGGCAGCGCCGAACTCTCTCTCTCGATTCCATTGGCGGTTGGGGACCGCCGTGGCTCTGAGGCTCCGAGCGACCTAGAAGAAGCGCTCGAGGAACCAACCGGGCGCGAAGCCCAGGGCCAGCACGAAGAAGACGCACAGGCCCGTGGCGAAGTTGGCCGCCGGGCGGTAGGCGGAGGGCGCCGCTTGGCCTTCCACGGGTGGCCGCATCCACATGGTCATGATCACGCGCAGGTAGTAACCCAGTGCAACGACAGACAACAACACACCGAGCACCGACACGACCGTCATGTCCGCGCGCAGGGTGCTCGTGAACACGAAGTACTTGCCGAAGAACCCACCGGTTGCGGGGAAGCCGCCGAGGGACAACATGAAGATCGAGAGAGCTCCCGCGAGCAGCGGGCGGCGTGTGCCCAAGCCGCGCAGGGACTCCAACTTGGTGAAGTGTTCGCCGGAGCCTTCGAGCATGGCGATCATCCCGAAGGCGCCCGCGGCCGTAAAGACGTAGGCGGCCATGTAGTACAAGGCTGCTTGCAAGGGCGCGCCCGCTTGCGGATCTCCGATCAGGCTGGAGGTCACCACCAGCAAGAGGGTTCCCGCGTGGGCCACCGACGAGTAGCCGAGCATGCGCTTCAAGTCCTCTTGAATCAGGGCGCCCAGGTTGCCGATCGCCATGGTGGCAATCGCCATGATGGAGAGGATTCCCGCGGCGCTGGCCGGCAATAGGAAGACCACTTTCATCAAGAAAGCAAAGGCAGCTGCCTTGGTGCCCGTGGCCATGAAGACCGTCACCGGGGTGGGGGAGCCTTGGTAGACGTCTGGCACCCAGAACTGAAAGGGGAAGACGCTGACCTTGAAGAACAAGGCGGAAGCCATCAGGGCCACGCCTAGGAGCGACAAGCTGGAATCGAGTCCCGTTTCGCGCAGGCCCGCAAGGCTGATGGTGCCCGTGGCCACGTACATCAGAGCCGTGCCGAACAGGAACAAGCCCGCGGCAAAAGCGCCCAGCAGGAAGTAGCGCAAGCCGGCTTCCACGGACTCCATACGAACGCGCCGGAAGCACGCCAAGGAGTAGAGCGGAACGGAGAGCAGCTCGAGCCCCACGAAGAAGGTCAAGAGATCCTCGGCCCCGGCCATCAGCATCATGCCGAGCACCGAGCAGAGCATCAGGATGTCGTGTTCCGCCAAGAAGGGCTTCTCCTCCTTGTAGTAGCGACGGCTGTAGAGCCAGGCCAGGAGTCCCGAGAAGCAGAACAGGATGCCCCAGAGGGCCGAGGCGCGGTCCGCTGAGAAGGTCCCTTGGAAGATCGTGCCTTGCGGCGCGCCCAAGATGCGCATCTCGAACAGGACGGCCGCGCAGAGGCTGGCCAGGAACGCCACGTGGCGCGCGGGCTTGAAGCCCGGCAGGACCTCCGCCAAGAGCGCCAAGATGATTCCTGCGGTCACGCACAGCATCGGAGCGCCACCGTTCCAATCGGCGCTGGTCAGCGCTTGGAATTCCATGGCCGAGTTGTTGAGGAGGGCCATCATCGAACTTCAGCTCCCTCGCTCGAGGTCTGGGTGGGGGTGGAGGCCGGAAGAAGGCCAGCAGATTGCGTGGGGCGCACGGCGTCCACGCGCTCGAGGATTGCATCGATCGAGCCCGCCGTCTTGTTGATGAAGGGGGTTGGCGCGACACCGATCCACAGGCAGAGCACGACCAGCGGAAGCATCAAGCTGATCTCGCGGCCGTTGAGGTCTTCCAACTTGTTGTTGGCCGCCACGGTCACCGGTCCGAAGAGCAGGCGTCGCGTGCACATCAAGAGGTACACCGCGCCGAAGATGATGCCGGTCACTCCGACCATCGCCCAGAGCGGCGAGGCGTTGAAGGTACCGAGCAAGATCAGGTACTCGCCGACGAAGCCGTTCAAGCTGGGCAGGCCCACGCTGGAGAGCATCGAGAAGACGAAGAAGAGCGCGAAGACGGGCATGACCGAAGCGATGCCGCCGTACTGCTCAAAGTCCCGGGTGTGGCGCCGTTCGTAGATCATGCCGATGAGCAAGAAGAGCAGTCCGGTGGAGAGCCCGTGGTTGATCATTTGCAGGACGCTGCCACGCATGCCTTCGGCGGTCAGGGCGAACATGCCCATGACCACGAAGCCCAGGTGACTGACGGAGGAGCAGGCGACCAGGCGCTTGATGTCCGTTTGAGCCCAGGCCAAGAACGCGCCGTAGACGATGCCGATGGCGCCGAGCGCCATGAAGACCGGGGAGGCGGCTAGGGCAGCGGCGGGGAAGAGCCCAATGCCGAAGCGAATCAGGCCGTAGGTTCCCATCTTGAGCAGCACGCCTGCCAGGAGCACCGACCCGGAGGTAGGGGCTTCCGTGTGCGCGTCCGCCAGCCAAGTGTGGAAGGGCAAGACCGGAACCTTGATCGCAAAGCTCAAAGCGAAGGAGGCGAAGATCCAAGTCTGCTCGCTCGCGGTCAGACCGGACGTCATGTCCATCAGGGCCACCAGATCCGTGCTGCCCGTTTGCCACACCAGCCAGATGACACCGAGCATCATCAAGAGGCTGCCGGCCACGGTGTACAGGAAGAACTTCATGGCCGCGTACAAGCGGCGCTCCCCACCCCAGATGCCCAGGATGAAGTAGAGCGGGATCAGGGACAGCTCCCAGAAGAAGTAGAACAGGATCAGGTCCAGGGAGAGGAAGACCCCCAGGATGCCGGTCTCCATCAGGAGCAGCCAGATCATGAACTCCTTCACGCGCTTGTCGATGTGCACCTTGGTGGAGAGCACCACCACGGGCATCAGGACCGTGGTCAAGGTCACCAAGAGGATTGAGATGCCGTCCACGCCGAACTTGAAGTGCACGGGGATGTCCCCGTTCTTTCCAGGCAGGTTGAACCAGGCCACGTCCACCACTTGTTGGGCCGCGGCGCTCGCACCGTCGAAACCGATGTAGAGGGCGATGCCGAGGCCCGCGACGATCAGGGACATGAGCAGGGCGAGACCGCGCTGCAGAGCTTCCGCTTTCTTAGGCGTGAAGGCGATCAGGATCGCGGCCACCAGGGGCAAGAATGTGATTGCTGTGAGCACTAGTTCGCTCCTCCGGCCATCCATAGGGCGGCGAGCAGAATTGCCCCGGCACCCATCCAAAGTCCATAGCTAGCGACACCCCCGTCGGACAGCTTTCGCAAGCGTTCCGCCGATTGACGGGCGACCTTGGCCGCGCCGTTCACGATGCCGTCCACGGCGAATTGATCGACGACCACAGCGATCACGAAAGCGAACAGCTTGAGCGGCTGAACGATCCAAGAGGTGTAGGTGGAGTCGATGCTCCAAGCGTCCTGCAGCTTGCCGTAGAGCCCGGGGCGCTTGGCGGCTTGTTGCTCGTCGAATTGGGGACCCTGGTTGGATCCGGCGAGCCCGATGCGGGCCAGTCCCCGGAATCCAAGGTGAGCGAACGCAAAGAAGATGAGGGTGCCAAGCCCCAAGAGAGCCCACTCGACTGCATGAGAGAGGTGCGGTGGATGTCCGCCGAAAAGGATCGCATTTCCGGGGGCCGTGATGGGCTCCAACCAGTGCTCCAAAATGTGAGTGGCATGGAAGACCGGGGGAATACCCAGGACGCCTCCGGCCAGTGCCAAGCCCGCCAAGATGAAGAGGGGCAAGGTCATGGAGAAGGGCGACTCGTGGGGGTGGACCTTGTCCTTGTCGAAGCGCTCTTCGCCAAAGAAGGTCAGAGCCACCATGCGCCAAGTGTAGAAGGCGGTGATCGCGGCGGTGGCCACACCAACAGCCCAGAGTCCGTAGTGGAGCCCACCGCGCGCAAAGTTCATGGCCAGGATTTCATCCTTGGAAATGAACCCGGAGAGAAGTGGGAAGCCCGACAAGGCCAGGGCACCCGCCAAGAACGTGATGAACGTCTTCGGCATGTGGCGCCGCAAGCCGCCCATCTTGTGCATGTCCTGTTCCTCGTGCATGCCGTGAATGACGCTGCCCGCACCTAGGAACAAGAGCGCCTTGAAGAAGGCGTGGGTGATCAAGTGGAAGATCGCCGAGGACCAAGCGCCGGCGGCCAGTCCCAAGAACATGTAGCCCAGCTGGCTGACCGTCGAGTAGGCCAAGACCCCCTTCAAGTCGCGCTGGGCCATGGCCGAGGTACCGGCGATGAACGCGGTCGCCGCGGCCACCACTCCGATGAAGAGCAGGACGCCTGGGCTCGCCGCAAACAGCGGGTTCAAGCGCACGACCAAGTAAACCCCGGAGGTCACCATGGTCGCCGCGTGAATCAATGCCGACACCGGCGTCGGGCCCGCCATGGCGTCCGGCAGCCAGACAAACAGGGGCATCTGCGCCGACTTGCCACAAGCTCCGCCGAACAAAAGGAGCGCCGCCAGCATCAACTGAGTCGAGTGCTCGCCGCTTTCCAAGAGGCCTGCAACACCCGCGCCGATCTCCGACAGGTCCAAGGTGCCAAACAGTTGAATCAACAGGAACGAGCCGATCACAAAGAAGGCGTCGCCGATGCGGTTGACCACGAAGGCCTTCTGTCCCGCTTCCGCGGGCCAGCCCTTGTGGTACCAAAAGCCGATCAGCAAGTAGGAGCAGAGCCCCACCCCTTCCCAACCGATGAAAAGCCCTAGCAGGCTGCTGGACATGACCAGCATCAACATGGCGGCCACGAACAAATTCAAGTAGCTGAAGAACTTGGCGAAGCCCGGGTCGCCCTTCATGTAGCCGGCCGAGTAGATGTGAATCAACAGGCCGATGCCGGTGATCACAAGCAACAGCAGACTCGAAAGCGGATCGACCACCATCGACACGTCGACGGACATCTTGCCGGTCTCAATCCAGTGCCACGGTGCGGACTCGAGCAGGCGCGCTGCGGAATCCATGCCGGTCAACTGGTAGATCGCTAAGCAGGAGAGCCCAAAGGAAACGGCCATGGCCGCGTTCGCCACCAAGGAGGCGAGCGGGCCCGGACCCGTGGCGTCGGCGTTCGCTTTGCGCGCCTTGAGGGTCATGAAGTGGAGGATTCCACAGAGGATGCTGCCCAAGAGCGGCATCGCCGGAATCATCCACAGCCATTGAGAGTGCGGCACGTTAGGCGTCTCCCAGTTGATTGAGGCTATCGACGGAGACCGTCTGTTGACGGCGGTAGAGGGCGATCACCAAGGCCAAGCCAACGGAGGCTTCCACGGCGGCGACCACGATCACGAAGATGGCGAAGACCGCCCCTTCGAGCATGGGCTCTCCGCCAGCCGAGTGGGCCCGGCTGCCAGCGAGGAAGGTCAAGTTGGCGGCGTTCAGCATGAGCTCAACGCTCATCAGCATCACGATCAAGTTACGACGCAGGCAAAAGCCCGCGACGCCGATCGAGAACAGGATGCCCGCCAGGATCACGAGGTGTTCGGTGGGGACGCTCATCGCTCGACGGCTTGGGTACGCTCGCGTTTGGCGAGCACGATCACGGCGACGGCTGCACCCATCAAGAGGATGGACGCCGCTTCGAAGGGCAAGAGGAAGGAGCCGAACATCAAGCCCGCCAGGTCACCGATGGTGGCCATGTGAGCGAGTTCCACGGCGCCCGGGGCGCTGCCCTGTCCGAGCACGCCGGCAAAGGTCAGAACGATCAACATGGCGCTCGCCGCAAAGGCAAAGGGCATGCGCCGCTTGTTCATGAATTCCAGGCCCGAGCCCTCTTCCGGATGGCCCAAGTTGAGCAGCATCACCACGAAGAGGAAGAGCACCATGATCGCACCGCCGTAGACCAGGATCTGAGCGGCTGCCAGGAACTGGAAGCCCGCTAGCAGGTAGATCGTGGCTAGGCAGAAAAACGTCCCGAGCAACGAGAGCACGCTCGTTATCGGGTTCTTGGACGTCACGACGAGCAGGGAGCCAATTACGGCTCCGAGGCCCATCAAGTAGAAGAGGAGGTTCGCCACCGGTCGTTGATCTTGTTGATGTATGCGATGCGCTTCTTGAGCGCGGAGACGGGCCGCTTGAGCTTGTCGAGTCCGTAGATCAGTCCCTGGCGGGAGGTGTCCGCCAGTTCCAATTCGTCACTCATCATGATGGCTTCCTTGGGGCAGGCTTCCTCGCAGAAGCCGCACAGGATGCAACGCAGGAAGTCGATTTCGAACTTCTCCGGTTCGCGCTCGATCATGCGGTCAGTTTCCTGACCGTCGATCGTGATGGCGTAAGCCGGGCAGGCGATTTCACAGAGGCCGCAGGAGACGCAGCGGATCGTGCTGTCTTCGTTGACGACCAATCGCGGTTGTCCGCGGGTGACCTCGGTGGTGATCAGGGGGTCCTCTGGATACTGCCGGGTGCTCGGCTTCTGGAACATCTTCCCGAGGGTGATGCGCAGACCGCGGATCACTTCGGGCAAGTACGCCTTCTCCATCCAGGTGAGCTGCTTGCGCTTGATGATGACCATGGGATTAGAGGGAGACCGCCAAGCCTGTCAGGAGAATGTTCACCAGCGCCAGGGGCAGGAACACTTTCCAGCCCAGGTTCATCAGCTGGTCGTAGCGGAAGCGCGGAAGACTCCAACGCACCCAGAGGAACAGGAACATGAAGAACGTGACCTTCAGGAGGAAGCTAGCCAATCCAATCAGGAACGGCGCTTCAGACCAGTAGGGGACGGAGAAGCCGCCGAGGAACAGGGTGACGGTCATGCAGGACATGACGATCATCGCGCAGTACTCACCGATGAAGAACAGGGCGAACTTCATCGAGCTGTACTCCGTATGGAATCCGCCGACGAGCTCGGACTCGCACTCGGCGAAGTCAAAGGGGTGGCGGTTGGTCTCGGCGAAGGTGCAGATCACGAAGAGCACGAAGGCCAGGGGCTGGTAGAAGATATTCCAGCCAGGAAGGAATCCGAAGCAGCGACTGTCGGCGGAGTCCTGAAGGTTGACGATCTCGCGCAGGTTGAGCGTGTCGCTCATGGCGACCACCGCCAGGATGCACAGGATCATCGAAAGCTCGTAGCTGATCATCTGCGCGGTGGCCCGCAAGCCGCCGAACAGGGAGTACTTCGAGTTGCTGGCCCAGCCGCCGAGAATGACCCCGTAAATGCCGAGGCCGCCGATGGCCACCACCCACAGGGCGCCGATGTCCAAGTCAGCAATCGACATCAGGATCGGCGTGCCGTCGATCTCGGTGATGAGGCCACCGAAGGGGATCACGGCCACGGACATCAAAGCGGCTGCCGCCGACAAGGCCGGTGCCAGGATGAACAGCCAGCGGTTGGCGCCCTCGGGCACGAACTCTTCCTTGAAGATGAACTTGATGCCGTCCGCAAGCGGTTGCAGCACACCGAAGGGGCCCACGCGGTTGGGACCGATGCGATGTTGAATCCAAGCACTGACCCGGCGCTCGGCCAAGGTCGAAATGCCGGCGGCGCTGATCAACGCGCCGAAGATGACGACGACTTTGAGGATCGTCGCGAGCAGAACCGTCATCGCGCGACCTCCGAAGTATGCAGGAGGTCTGCGATCACGCTGGAAGGCTGACGGATGCCGCTGGGGGCGGTGCGCGCTGCCGAGATCTTGCCGCGCTCCCCGTCGATGTTGACCCACGTGCCGGGGCGCTCGACCCAGTTGGCGATGCCAACCACGGCTTGCAAGGCGGGAGCTTCCAAAAGGCCTGCGCCGGAGCTGCCGTCGAACACGAAGGTCCGAACGGTGCTGGGCAGGGACTTCAGGTTGTCCAAGCCGATCAGCTCAGCGATGCGCTCGCCAAAGAGAGTCGCGCTCTCTGCTTGAGCGAGCAGCTCCATGGCCTCTTCAGCGCTCTTGCCGACGAAGCCGAGCTCTTCGAGTCCGCGCCGGTTGGGGCAAGGATCGCCCGTGTGCAGCAAGTCATCTTTCAAGTCGTTTGCAGCGGGGGAGAGGAACAGGGCCTCGGTGTTCAGCGAACTGGCCAGCGCCTTCAGCCCTTCGCCTTCTTCCACGGTCACCCAAGGGGAAGCGATCAGCACGTGCTTGTCGACTGCCGCATGGGCCGCGCGGGCCATGGCGACAGCGTCGTCCGAATCTGCAGCCTCGAGGCCAGAGTAGCCGCGCACCAAAGCGGGCACGCGATTCGTCGGGTTGGCGCCATCCAAGGCGAAGCGACCGGTGTCGCACATCCACCACTTGTTGATGTCTTCGTTGAAGCGCGGACGGATGCGTTTGACCTCGCCCTTGCGCAAGACCTCGACCGAGACCGAACAACCGCGGCTGCACTCGCCACAGGTCGACGACTTCTTGGTCATGTTCCAAACGCGAGCCTTGAAGCGGAAGGACTTCAGGGTCAAAGCGCCCACGGGACAGATGTCCGTGATGTTGCCCTGGTAGTTGCCGACCAGGGGCCGGTCCGCGAAGGTTTCGATGCGCGAGCGCGATCCCAAACCGACGATGGCCAGTTGGGACTTGCCCGTGATCTCGTCGAAGAATCGCACGCAGCGCGAGCACAGGATGCAGCGCTCTTGGTCGAGCACGATCTTGTCGCCCAAGCTCTTGCGCTTCTCGAAGTTGTCGCGGGGCTCCTTGGTGAGCCCTTCGCTTTGGCCTTCGTTGTAGGTGACGTCTTGCAAGGTGCACTCGCCAGCCTTGTCGCAGATCGGGCAGTCGAGCGGGTGATCCTTGAGCAGGAATTCCAAGCACTCGCGCCGGGTCTCGTGGGCGGCGGGGCTCTCGGTGTTGACCACCATGCCCTCGCTGACCGGCGTGCGGCAGGCAACGACGACCCGTCCGGGACGCTCACCTTCTTTGACTTCCACCTGACAGATGCGGCAGGAACCCACCGGGGTCAAACCCGCGTGGTAGCAGTAGTGGGGGACAGCAGCGCCATTCCCTTCACAGGCGGCGATCAGCGGCTTCGTGGGATCCGCTTCGATCTCGCGGCCGTTCAGGATGATCTTGGTCACGCGTGCACCTCTTGCGCGCTTTGGGACTGACCGCCTTCGCCTTTCGAACGCAAGGGACAGCAGCCCTCGCGAATGTGCGCTTCCAACTCATCGTGGAAGTGGCGCAGGACAGCCAGGGTCGGAATGGCCGCGGCGTCTGCCAGGGCACAAATCGTTTTGCCGGGGGCCATTTGTTTGGAGATCCGTTCGAGGGCTTCGAGGTCGCCGACCTCCCCCTTGCCCGCTTCGATGCGCGCAAAGATCTGATACAGCCATTGGGTGCCTTCGCGGCACTGGCTGCACTGACCACAGCTTTCGTGATCGTAGAAGTGGGCGAGCACCCGCGACGCGCGCACGGTGCAAGCGGTTTCGTCGAGGATGATCATGGCGCCGGTTCCGAACATGGAGCCGACCCCTTTGATCGAGTCGTGATCCATCGCGGTGCTGATCATCTCGGCGGGCAAGATGCCCGTGGAGGATCCGCCCGGGAACCAGCCCTTCAGCTTGCGCCCTTTCCAGACGCCGCCAGCGTACTCGTTGAGGATCGTTTCGGCGCTGATGCCCAAGGGCACCTCGTAAATGCCGGGGCGATTCACGTGACCGGAGATGCCGCACAGGAAGTTGCCGGGACTGGCCTCGGTGCCCATGCCGCGGAACCACTGCGCGCCCTTGTTGATGATGAAGGGCACGTTGAAGATCGACTCCACGTTGTTGACCGTGGTGGGCTGACCCCAAAGGCCGAAGCCGGCGGGGAAGGGGGGCTTGGGACGCGGGTGGCCGCGCTTGCCTTCCAAGCTCTCCATCAAGCCAGTCTCTTCACCGCAGATGTAAGCGCCGGCACCCTTGTGCATGTGGATCTCGCAGCTGAAGTCCGTGCCCAGGATGTTCTCCCCAACGAGGTTCGCCGCGCGGGCTTCATCGATGGCCGCTTGCAAGCGGTCGTAGGGCACGCGGTACTCGCCGCGCACATAGATGTAGACCGCGGAGAGTTGCATGGCGTAAGCCGCTAGAAGACAGCCCTCGATCAACCCGTGGGGATCTTCGCGCATCAAGACCCGGTCCTTGCAGGTGCCGGGCTCGCTCTCGTCGGCGTTGACCGCCATGTAGCGCGTGCGCGGGTCCTTTTCCGGATCGGGCATGAAGGTCCACTTCAAGCCTGTCGGGAAACCCGCGCCGCCGCGACCGCGCAGGCCAGAGTTCTTGACCTCGGTGGTGACGTCCGAACGGGAGATGCCTTGCTTCAAGACCTTTTCGATGGCGGCGTAACCACCCAGGCGCTTGAAGACTTCGATCGTGTGGGAGCCGGGCTGTTCCGCGCGGGTCAAGAGGTACGTTTCGCTCGCAGGAGTGATCATTGGAGTTCACCCAGGATGGCGGCCACTTTGTCCGCGTCCAATTCTTCGTGATAGACCCCGTCCAAATCGAACATGGGGGCGGTGGTGCAGGCCCCTTGGCATTGCAGGCGCTCCACCGTGAACTTGCCGTCTGCGGAGGTGCCGCCGTCGGGGGCACCCGTGAGCTTGCAGACTTGATCGATGATCTCGTCGGATCCGCGCAGGTCGCAGGCCACGTTCTCGCAGATGCCGATCACGTGCTTGCCTTGGGGGCGCAGCTTGAACATCGGGTAGAAGGAGGCCACCCCGTAGACTTCGATGGGCTCGAGCTCAAAGAACTCGGCCAGGTCTTCCATGATCTCCGGAGAGATCCAACCGCCCAGGTCTTCCTGGCAGCGGTGCAAGGCGGGGATCAAGCCCGCTCGGCGCTGGGGGTACTTCTTGACGAGTTCCTCGAACTCGCTCTTCAGTGCGTCGGTGAGTGCCATTAGCGATCCACCTCACCCATCACGAAGTCGAGGCTGCCGAGCACGGCGACCACGTCGGAGAGCAGCTTGCCCTCGGCCAATTCTGGAATGACTTGAACGTTCATCAAGCTGGGCGCGCGCAGGTGGCAGCGCAGGGGTTGGGCGGTTCCGTCGGAAGCGATGTAGAAGCCGAGCTCGCCCTTACTCGATTCCACGCCGGCGTAGGCTTCTCCCACAGGCAAGGCCATGTCCGTCACGATCTTGAACTGGTGAATGAGCTCTTCCATCGAGTTGTACACGTCGTGCTTGCGGGGCAAGACGTAGCGCCGGTCGTCGGCCAGGAACTCACCGCCTTTGCACTGGCCGAGCTTGGTGATCGCTTGGCGGGCGATACGCGCGGATTGGCGCATCTCTTCGATGCGCATCAAGTAGCGGTCGAAGGCGTCGCCCTCTTCACCGATCGGGACCTCAAACTCGTAGTTCTCGTAGCCGCAGTAGGGCTCGTCCTTGCGCAGGTCGAAGGGCACGCCGGTGGCTCGCAGGTTCGGTCCGGTCAGGCCCCAGGCCAGGGCCTTTTCCTTGGTCAGCTTGCCGATGCCGCGGTTGCGCTCGAACCAGATGCGGTTGCCCGTGAGCAGCTCTTCCCATTGATCCACTTCCGTCAGGAAGGTGGTCATGTACTTGTCCCAGCTCACCAGCAACCCGTCTTCGATGTCCGCATACATCCCGCCCATGCGGACGTAGGTGTTGTTCATGCGGTGACCGGTGTAGGCGTCGAGCAAGTCGTAGGCCTTTTCACGTTGGTCGAAGGTGAAGAAGAACATCGAGATCGCACCCAGGTCCATGGCGGACACGCCGATGGCGATCAGGTGTGACATGATGCGGCTGGTCTCCATCAAAAGCACGCGAATGATCTGCGCGCGCTCGGGGACTTCCAAGCCAGCGAGGCGCTCGAGGGCCATGGCGTAGCCACAGTTGTTCAAGAGCGGCTGCAAGTAGTCGAGGCGATCCGTGTGCACGAAGAACTTGCGCCAGCCGAGGCTCTCGCAGGTCTTCTCCTTGCCGCGGTGCAGGTACCCGATGACCGGGTCGATCTTGCGCAGGATCTCACCGTCGGCGAGGACCTTCAAACGCAACACCCCGTGGGTCGCCGGGTGCGACGGACCCATGTTCAGTTCGACCTCGGCCCCGTGCAGGGGATCGTCGTGGTCGGTGTCGCCCATTTCCCGCCCCATTTCTCCGGCGCGGTATTCAAAGAGATCGCTCACGAACGCTCTCCCGCCGGCTCGCGGCGCTTCTTGTCCCAGGCCTTGTAGAGCTTGTCTGGCTCGATGCCCCCGTGCGGGAACTCCTTGCGCAGGGGGTGATGCTCGTAGGCATCCGGCATCAGAATGCGGCGCAGGTTTGCGTGGCCTTCGAACTGAATGCCGAACATGTCGAAGCACTCCCGTTCGGAGTAGGCCGCGCCTGGCCACAGACCCGTGATGCTCGGTGCGCTGAAGGTCGCTTCTTCGACTTCTTCCCCGGCCACCCAAGCGTGCACACGAATCCGGTCCTTGTGCTGGATTGACTGGAATTGCCAGATCAGGTCAAAGCGTCCATCCGCTGGGTTGCCCGCGTCTGCGTGGTCAACGGCGGTGACGAACGTGGAGACTTCAAAGCCTGCTGCGTCCCGCAGGATTCGCAGGGTCTGCAAGGCGTTGGCCATCGACACGCGAATCGTGACGATCCCATCACGGCTCTCGAGTTCCTGGAACTCTTTCCCATCGAGTGCGCTCTCAATGCGCGCAAGCGTCAGAGGCATCGGGCTCATCCTTTCTCTCCGTCGGCGGCCACGCCAACGCTAGGGTCGTACTGGTCAACCGCGGCGTTGGGTTGAGTCTCTAGTTTGCCGGACCCTTCGATCCACTCGTTGTTGTTGGTGCGGTCCGTGAAGAGCTTCTTCACCGGGCGCTCCAACTCAATCTTCTTCTGCAGCTTCAGCAGTCCGTCGATCACGGCGTCCGGTCGTGGGGGACAGCCTGGAACGTAAACGTCGATGGGCACGATGGAGTCGACTCCTTGCACCACCGCATAGCTGTCGTACATGCCGCCCGTTGAAGCGCAAACACCCATGGAGATGACCCACTTGGGATCGGGCATCTGGTCATAGATCGTGCGTGCTACCTCGGCCATCTTCCAAGTCAACGTGCCCGCGACGATCATCAGGTCTGCCTGACGGGGGGAGAAGCGCAGAGCTTCCGCACCGAAGCGTGCGATGTCGTAGCGCGGACCGACCATGGCCATCATCTCGATGCCACAACAGGAGAGGCCAAGGGGCATGGGCCACAGGCTGTTCTTGCGTCCCCAGTTGACGAAGGCGTCCAGGCGTGTGGCCAGGAACCCTTCGTTTGCCAGGGTTTCTTGGACTGGGTCTAGCGATCCCATTCGAGACCTCCTTTGCGCCACACGTAGGCGAGGGTCAAGGCCAGCACGAACACGAAGATCAGGATTTCGGCGAAGATCAGCCCGCCAATCCCGGCTTCCTTGAACGTCTTGGCCGCGCTTGCCCAAAGGGCGAGGAACAGGGCTTCCACGTCGAACAGAATGAAGAGCACGGCCACCAAGTAATAGTGGATCGAGATTCGCACTCGGGTGTCGCCGACGGCATCCATGCCGCACTCATAGGCGCTCGCCTTTTCCTGGTTCATGCGCTTGCGTCCGGCGATGTTGCTGAGCAGCAGCACCACGGTCACAAAGCCCACAACTAGGGCGAGGAGGATCAGGATGGGGAAGTAATCAGTCAGCATGGCGCGGCATGGTAGCGGCCACTTTCCCCGGAGAATAGAGTTCCTCGCATCAATCCTCGTGGCGGCGGAATTGACCGCCCGTGAGTCCCGCCAATGCTTCGAGTGTGCCGTCGCCGCCGGGGCCCAAGAGGACCGCGTGGAAGACCAGTCGCACTCGGTCATTCACCTGACGCAGCAGAGGCTCCACCCAACTGGGGCCTTCTTGGGTTTCGCCGTCACACAGCACGACCACGGTGTCCGCCTCCAGGGGCCCAGCCTCCGTGCCGGAGGGATCCCCTGCGAGCTGCATGACCTCCCGTACCCCCGCATAGAGATGGCTCCCGCGGTCCGCCTTGGAGCCTTTGATCCAGGCGCTCGCTGCGTCGATGTTGGCTTCCGTGGCTAGCTGGAGTTCCGTTTGCCAGGTCTGGGCGCTGTCGTGGAAGACCACCACGCCAAAGCGCGTATCCGGGCCGAGTTGGCCCAAGAGGCTGCTCATTTGCTGGGCGGCCTCATCCAGGCGCCGGTGATGGGGGTCGGCGCCGAATGGTGCGTTCATGGATCCCGAACGGTCGAGCAGGAACACCAGGCGGTCGGTCTCGGGGCGCAAACCAAAGAAACTGCCTCCGATGCGCATGCTGGGGCCGCTCGATGTGCCTTCCGGGAGCTCCTCACCCCTCAAGTAGGCGTCCCAAAAGGCCCTCCAGCGGCTCGGGTGGTGGCCGAGGCTCTTTCCAGAGCGGCTCCAGAGGTGGGCCGTGATCTCCCCCAGGACGCGGCGGCTTGGGCCTTCATTCAGCAGGCCCCGTTCGACCCAGGCCTCCAGGGCACCAATCACCAATGGGAAGCCGAGTTCGTCCGGCAGGGCTTGGGCTAGAACCACACCTCGGGAAGCCCGTCGCCAGTCCGGGCTACTGAGATCTTTTGCTGCTTGCAAGGAAAGGGCCGAAATGACGGTTTTCTGGTCATTTTTGAAGCGAAACGAAGCGAAATGCACCTCTATTGGATGGGTGTAGAAGGCCTCGAGTCCTGGGTCCGCGCGCTTGATCAGGGTCAACAGGCGCAAATGCACTCCAACCTCGTCCCGGCCGACCAAAGCGGCGATGGCGGAGTCCATAAGTGCTTTAGGGACAATCGTTTCTGGCTTCCTAGGGCGGGTGCAGGCGAGAAGTGCGACGGTCGTTTCGGGGGATGGGTCCGCCGCGAGCACTTCGCAGGCAGCCACCCGCCTCGAAAGGGGCTGCGGTTGGCCCTTGGAGGTTCCTAG
Source organism: uncultured bacterium (assembly GCA_937905825.1). GTDB lineage: Bacteria > Planctomycetota > UBA1135 > UBA1135 > JABACD01. The sequence goes on along the minus strand of CALCXM010000083.1, from coordinate 159,849 downwards.
CAGGATCCCGAGGGTCAGCTCGTTTGCGAGCAGGTCCAGGCGCTTGCGCAGCATCTTGAGCGCCAGATCCCGCAGTTCGGGCTCATTGACCTCCGCGATGTCCCCGGTCCGGGGGCCCGAGATCAGCGCCTCCGGATCCCGGGCGAGCTCGATCGAGCGCCCCAGGAAGTCCAGCATCCCATGCAGGATTCGAGGATCCGAGGCATGCCGCCCGCTCCACAGCAGATCGACCTCGCGCAATAGGTCCGCGCCCTGGCCCAGTTTGTCCCCCTCCGACTGAGCCGGGGAGTCGGTCCAACGGGCGAGTTTGCGCAAGGTGAGTCCGAGGTCCGACGAGGCGGGGCGACCCGAAGAACTCGCACTCCAGCCCAGCATCGCGCTGAGTAGGAGCAAGAGGATCGGGGCAATGCGCTTCATGGACTTGTCGGAGGGTACCCCACGGGGAAGCGCGAGCAACCGCGCAGGCACCGCACAATTCCGAAGTCCCGCAGGATCGATTCCCCGGATCTTCCCCCGCGGCTCTCTCGCGAGGCCCGGGCGCGTGCCGGCGCCCCAGACCCCGGCGAGTCGCGCCCCAATAAAAGAAGAGTCCCGGCCAACTGGGGACCGGGCGCTCCATGGATCGAGAAGCTGCGCTGGCCTCATGGGCCAAGCAGGATCAGCGGGTCGACTTCGGCGGTTCTTGCGTGTTGACCAAGCCCATCACGCCGAAGGCCGTTCCATAAGGCTTCGTGCTGTTCGCGATCCAGAAGTCCCACATGGACCCGTTCTTTTGACTGGCCTTGAGAATGCCCTCCTGAATCGTGGGGACGAACTTGGCGCGCTTGGCCTCGGGCAACAGCTGCACGACCTGGGATGCGTAGTAGTGAGCGAAGAGATAAAAGTACGCAGCGTTGGCGTAGTAGGCCTCATGGGGGATGGGCTTGTTGCGCGCCACATCCAAGAACTTGTGATGCTTCACAAACTGCTCCAAGCCCCACTCGATGTCCTTTTCGTCGATGTCCTCGCCCGCGCGCCGCAGGGCCAGGTGACCCACTTGAATGCGACCGAGGGAACCCTTGATTTGGTTGATGGACTCGGAGTTCAAGTGCCTAGCAATTGGCGCGACTCCGTAATCAAAGGCACCGTTGGGTTGCCTCGACATCTTGAGCGCCTTGACCGAAGCCTTGAACATCTGCTCGTCCACGTCCAGGCCCGCTTGCTTGGCTTCCACAAGCGAAAGCACGCCGACTGCAGTCATGAAACTGGTGCACCACTCGGGACGCCAGGCCGCGTCGGGCATGGCGTAGTAGCCCCAACCACCGCGCGGTGACTGGTACTTTCGCATGCCCGTGAGCAGGGTCTGGCCGGCGGTTATGAGGGCTGCGCGCTTCTCGTGTTGCTTGTAGCGCGGATGCTGCAAAGCCCTCGAAACGGCGTCTAGGGAGTAAATCAAGGCCCAGTTGTTGTCGACGTCCCACTCGGCGGGTCGCTTGATCGTGGCGTTCGCGATCAAGTAGTCGAGGGCCCGATCCGCTGCCGCATCGTGAGCTTTGCTCGAACCTTGTTCCAACATCGTGCGCGTGGCGAGGCCCGTGGCGCCGATTTGCCACATGCGATAGGTCTGCACGTTCGCGAAGCTACTGGTGAAGGTTTGGTTGGCGACACCGCCCCAGGAACCATCCTCGTTTTGGTCACCCGCGAGGAACTCAAGTCCCGACTGCACAGCCAGCGAAACCCGCTCGGGATCGACGGTTTTTTGGGCGAAGACGGGTGCATTGCACAAGCTGGCCAGACCGAGGATCGATGCGAGGAGGGCTTTCACGCTTGGGCTCCGGCGGCCAGCTCTGTTTGGGCTTGCTCCAGAGCCTCCTGGGCCTTCTCGAGGGCGAAGTTGGCTTCTGAGAGCTTGAGGCTGTTGTTCAACTTGTTCTGTTGCGCGTCGCGGTCGATCCCCTGAAGTGCTTGTTCTGCTTTGAGGACGGCGCCCTCGAGGCCTTCGCGTTCTTGCTTGAGCTTGTGTTCAATCAACCCGCGCAAGTCGAGAGTCGAGAACTCGATGAGCTTCTTGGCACGCTCCGCCCGCCGCTTGCCGCGCTGGATGACGAACTCCCTTGTCATGTCCTCGAGGTCTTGCTCGTCGTACATCAAGGCGAGTTGCTCAAGCTCCTCTTGGGCTTCCGCGGCGGAGTTCAGGGCGCCTTGCAGACTCAGCTCGGCGCGACCGGTGCGGTTTGGCGCGTCGATGTTGTTGAAGAAGTTCAAGTTGGCTTGGGCGGCCGCCAGGGCCTTGGTTGCGTGGTCCCGTTTCTCACGCAACTCCAGGTCCGCGCCGTCGGTGGATAGGTTGGCGACACTGACCTTGATCTGCGCCACTTGCAGTTTGTGCTCGAGCTCGGCGACCTTCTTCTGCGCCTCCTTCGGGTCCTTCGCTTTTTCCTCCGCTGCCTTCTCGCCCGAGGCCGCAGCCGGGTTGCCGGCGGTAGAGGGGCCCTGATCGTGGACAGGGGGAATGCCCGTCGTGGTTTGGTCGGTGGTGGCGCAGCCGCCCAAAGCGATGAGAAGGACGGTGGGCAGGATCGAAAGCTTCATGGGATCTGAGGTGGGTCAGGGGTCTGGGGATCGCCCCAATCCTAGTGAGGAAGTTGCCGATTCGCGATCTTGCATGTCTATGATGGACGCACCCTTGCAACACCCTCACACAAGAGAAGAGACCATGCGCGCCCAGTTTCGTCCGATTGCCCTGCCCCTCACCTTTGTCACGGTCCTGTTCGCCACTTGGGGAGTTGCTTCCATTCAGGGGGGCGACGTCTCCGTGGAGAGCGAGGCCGTCGCGGGCCCCGTGCACATGCTGACCGGCCGCGGCGGCAACTTGGGGGTCTCCGTGGGCCCCGACGGCTTGCTCTTGATCGATGACCAGTTCGACTACATGGCGGACAAGATCCAAGCAGCTTTGGACGGACTCGCTTCTGACGCTGACCTGGATTCCGGTTCCCCGCGCTTCCTGATCAACACCCACCACCATGGGGACCACACCGGCGGCAACAACGTCTTCGGTGAGGTGGCCACGGTCTTTGCGCACGAGAACGTTCGCGCGCGACTCGTGGACGCTGGCAAGATCAAAGGAGCGGGTTTGCCTTCGGTCACGTACGCCGAGGGCTTGACGATTCACTTCAACGGGGAAGAGGTCAAGCTTGTGCACCTTTCCGAGGGACACACGGACGGGGACACGGTGGTCTACTTCACCGGATCGAACGTGGTGCACATGGGGGACCACTGCTTCAACGGAGCCTTCCCCTTCATCGACATCGACTCGGGCGGAAGCGTGAAGGGGTACTTGCGGAACATCGAGATCGTCTTGAACGAGACCAACGAGGAAACCCGCTACATCCCGGGTCATGGCCCCTTGGCGAGTCGCAAGGACGTTCAAGCCTGCAAGCGGACCTTGGAAGACGTCGTGCGTTTGGTCGCCGGTGCGCTCTCGGATGGCGCGACCGCAGAGAGCATGAAGGCCGACAACTTGCTGAAGGACTACGAGTCCTGGGGCAAGGGCTTCATCAACTCCGAGCGCATGATCGACACCGTTGTACGCGAGCTGACCGGAAAGTAGAGACCGCTCGGGGCGGGCTGCAACCTACCCCGCAGGGTGGCTCCAGGACCTCCGCTCGCTGCAGGCAAGCGCCGCCTTCGGCTTGCCCTGGCCCCTCGATGGCCCTCCGATGAACTTGGCCCCGCGAGTCACCCGATCGGGTTGCTCGCGGGGCCAAGTCCGTCACAGGCCGCCTTGTTGTTTCGGAGGCCAGCGCCAAGCCTCCTCCTAGGGCTGCAAGGTGACTTCTGTCTGCTGTCCCGCGAGGACTTGGGCCGTCGCTTTCGGTGAGGAACCTGCGATGTCACGGCGTGTGGTGATTTCCCACTCACCCGGGCCCAGGTCGGCGAAGACCGCGAAGCCATCTTGGGCCATTGCCGTCGCCTCGCTGGGTCCGGCGCCGCCTTCGGAAATTCGTTTCGCGCTGCAGGTCATGAACATGGGCATGCCACCCTCCATCAGGACTTTGAGAGAGCCCGCCTGCTGCAACTTGATGGTCTCGGCTTGTACGCTCGTCTGCCTATCGACCTTGAAGGTGGCGGAGATGGCGCGCACGTAGCCGGATGCGCGGGCTTCGACCCCGAGCAGTTGATCTTCGGGGATCCCGTCGATCATGTAGTGACCACTCGAGTCGCTTTTGGAGGCATCTCCGGTGCTGCCGCCGAAGAGATCCAGTGCGAAGTCCAAGCGCCGTTCCGCCCAGGGATTTTCCTCTTCGCCTTCTTTCATGCGCCGCAGGGTGAGGCTGGCTCCGGAAACTGGGTTGTCATCCTGATCCACCACCTTGCCTTCCACGGCGGAGCCGGGGAGCCGGACCGTGACGAATGACGTGCCTTCGAAGAGATCAAGGGGTTCGAAGTGAGAGGGTCCGCCATCCTTTGTTTTCACGCGCAAGGAGTGCTTGCCCATGGGGAGTTCGCTCAAGCTGAAGTGACCTTGTCCATCGGTCGTGGTGCCGGAACTCGTGCGTCCGCCAAAGCGCGCCACCCGTTCCTGAAGTTCAGCCTGCTGATCGGCTGCGGTGCTCACTTCCGGATCATCGACGAAGGTGACTTGGGCGTGGGACACGGGCACCCCGCGGCGTGTGACGATTCCGTTCAGCGTGCTGGTTGGATCCAATTTCAAACTGAGTTCGCCGTCGCTGCCAGGACTGACATTCGCGACTTCCCAAGCGAGCTCTTCTGAATCGTCTTGATCGCGCGATCCGCCATCTGAGCGAGCCTCAATTCTCACATTGCCACGCCGAGGATCGCTGCCCAGGCGCGGGATGGCGCGGAAGAAGTGTTCCCCGGCGATGAGGTCCTTGTAGACCAAACGTCCGTTCCGATCGGTTTCCCTGCGGCCCCGTTCGCCCTCGGGATCCTTGTGCTCCACCTGAATGCCCGATGCTTCCTGGCCCAGACTGTCCGTGACGCTCACGGTGACCACCGCTCCCGGGTGCAGACGAACGATTTCGGTTTGATCATCCCCGCGGGACATGGGGATGTCGTCCAGGTCGAAGGGCGCGTACCCCCGGCGGCGCACGGTGAGCTTTCCCAACTCCGTGGAGCGCGCATCGAGTTCGCACCAGCCCTCGCGGTCGGTCTTGCCCGTCGAAGGCTTCCCACCCAAGCTGAAGAACTCCTCGCCCCGGGACTGTTCGGTGACTGGGTAGAGCACGATTCGAGCGCGTCGGATCGGTTCTCCGCTGGCGCCATCCAGGACCTGCACTCGGAACTTTGGACTGGGGCGCAGCTGGATCGTGCCAAGGTCCTGCTTCTCAAACGAGCGCACTTCGATGCCTTCCTTGCCTTCCGAGAGGTAGCCCTCCGCGTAGATGCGCAGCTCCATGGTGAGCGGTGAGGGGTCGGGGCGCAGCTCGTCAATAGTGATCGTGCTGCTCTCGAAGTTCTGCACCTTGCGGGCGTTGCCCATGATGCTCTTTTTTGAATCGATCCAGCGGTAGCGCACGGCCCCTTGTGAGATCGGCTTGCCGGTCACGGCGTCTTGCACCTTGAACGTCAACGAGGCGCCACCGTTCCACTTGAGTTCCACGTCCGTGTCGCCGGAGGACGCTTCTTGCCCATCACTGCAGGCGACCTTGTTCATGATCCCTTCCTTGACGAAGGCTTGCACGTCGAAGCGCTCGCCCATTGGAAGTCCGTAGATTGTGAAGCTCCCATCGGAAGCGAGTTTTGATTTGTGCCCACCCGCGCCCACCAGTCCCATGGCAGCGATCATGGATGTGGCCGCTTCGGTGCCTTGAGCGTCTTGCAGAGAGGCCTCCACGGTGACGCCGGTTCGTTTGCCACTCATGCCGACGATGCGGCCGGAAATGGTCGCCGCTTCGTCGAACTCAATCTGCAAGCGGTTCTCCGCGGTCCCCGCCGGGAGGCTCGTGCCCTGCAGGGTTGCCGGGGGGTAGTGCTCGTGGATGGCATTCAGGACGTAGTCGCCTTCCGGTTCGTGGAGCAATTCGAAGCGGCCCTCCTCGTCCGTTTCCACGGTTCCGGGACCGTAGCGCCCGGACTTTTGCGCCATCTGCATGAACTCTGGCAGGTCCGCATTGGCGCCTGGGTCGCTGCGCCAAACCGTGGCTCCTGGAACCGGCGTGCCGTCGTGGCTGACGACGAAGCCGCCGAGAATGACCGCCGGTTGAATGCGGAATTCACCGAGGAACTCGTCGCCGGTTTGTCGTTCGGGGAAGGCGTCCCCGCTGAAAAGTTCGTAGCCCCGGGCGACCACATCAATCTTGAGGGGCAGGGCCGGCCACAGGCCCCGGGTGATTTTGAACTCCCCGCGCTTGTCCGTCTGAGTCGTTTCCGAGAAGGCTGAGAGCTGCACGATGCCCGCGTCCGCTTGGCCTTTGATGGTGACCTCCACATCAGCGACCGGCGCCCCGTGAACACTGAGCACCACGCCTTTCAGCCAAGGACCCTTGGGGGCGGCATTGGCGCGCTCAGCTTTTTCCTGCTTGGCGCGTTTGGCCTCCTCCGAGGAACTGGAGACGGCCACTCGCTTGACCTGGCTCCCGTCCCCTGGTGATCCCAATCGCTCGGGCAAGGCACCCGTTTGGGTCGCAGCTTCCGAGCCCGCAGCACTCCGTTGCAGGCCACTCAGCGCCTCGGGTGCGGCTGGGGCCGGGGAGTCTTGGTAGAACCAGACACCGAGAAGGACGAGGAGGACCAGCAGGCCACTGAGCTTGATGTTTCGGTTCATTTGATTCCTGGGGCAATCCGACTCTTACGCAGCCACCCGGTTGAGTGTTTCCTCAAACTAGTGGCATCTCTGGTGGGCGCGGCAGGCCCCTCTGAAAAGCGACGCGCTTCACTCGATGGGAGAGAAGGATTGGTCGAGGAAGGGCAGCGCCTTGGCCACGCTGCGGGCTTCGTGGGTGCCCCTCACGCGCACCTGGTGGGTCTTGTCCGGCAACGGGAGCCAACGGTCCTCACGAATTCGGAGGGGCTCCTCGCGGGTCACGAACAGACTCTCTCGCTTGAGTTCCGCTCCGGACTCGGAGAGGAATTGAACGGTGAATTCGAGGACACGATCGTTCAGCCCTGGAATGCGGTGCCCCGCTCGATTGGCGAGGCGCAGGCCTTGGACTCCAGATCGTTCTTCGAGCTTCAACTCGAAGGCTTGCCGTAGAAAGTGTGGGTCCCTTGGGGTTTGCAGGGCGTGGCTGCGACCGGGACGCGCGGGCAGGGGGGCCGTGGCCATTGGATCATTGGCCTGCGGACGGGTCACCTTGGCCATGTGGCAATCCACGCAGGAGTAGCCCGCGTCTCCGAGGTCTTCCTCGTCGAAGTCCTTAGCGATTCCAATCACAGGCCCCACGCTGCGGTCGTGACAAGTGATGCAAAGCGCGTTGGAGCCAAGGGCGGAGAAGGCCTCGTCCTTCACGGACCGATGGGCTTGCGTGGCGGCTCCGTAGGGGCCGTGGATCGCGCCCTCTGGACCCAGGTGACAAGCGGCGCAGTCCACGCCGAAATGAAAGTCCTCCGTCCGCGTTTTCGGACGCTTGGACAGTCCCGTGAGCAGCACCGGTTGCGGAGCATGGCAAGCGTGGCACTTGGCGGGCTTGCGCACCTTGGTGAGTTCTTCCTGGTAGACCGACTCCTCCCAGGCCAAGGCGTGGCGCGTGCTGGCCCATTCCTCAGCGATGACCCGATGGCATTCCGCGCAGTTCAACTGCTCGAAATTCGGCAAGGACCTGGCCGTGATCTGGTTCGGAGACTGCGGCGCAAGGAGGTCCCAGGACTTGCCCGGGAGCTCCAGGGTTGAGCTGGCGGCACCGAACAATGGCAGGAGCACGAGCCCTGCCATGCAAGCGCTCGGGACCCTACTTGTCGAAGATATTGGTCTCACTCGGAGAGAGTCGCTCGTCCACCCGGTCGATGGTCAGGTCGAGCTTGGAAAAGTCGAGGGCCGTGGGACTTTCCGGGGAGGCTTGGCTTGCCGTGTCTCTACGGGACGCGTTTTCTTCGCCTTGCTTTTGAGTCGGGTTCGAAGTGGTTCCTTCTTGTTTCATCTCGAAATCCTCTTGGTGGTTGAGCCTCCAATGGCGTGGAAGCCCTGGGGTCCTGGGGGAGGCGTTGCGCCAGGGTAGGCTATTTTGCCGTTTGGAGAACGCCCAAACGATAGAGCTCACCGGCGAAGCTGTTCAAACGCTCGACAGCCACCTCGGCATCGGGGCCAGATGAATCGATGGAGCTGCGCAAGTCCGAGAGTCCACCGGCTGCTTTCAAGGCTTCCAGGGCGCGCAGTCCATCGGGACGCAGCTCCACGAACTGGGCTTGATCGGCGATGTAGATCAGAATGCGTTTATCGCGCATCAGCGCCGGTGTGAAGCGTGCGGCGACCTTCGAGGCCTTGAGGTCGAAGGTTCCGGTCTGATTCTCGGGCCGGGCCGCGATGGCGAGCCGCGTTCCGAGGGAACGACGGGCCTCGCTATGACTGAAAGGGATCGGCAGGCTGGCCAGGGTTTTGTTCACGATCAGATCGTCCCGTAGATTGCGGGCGGCTTGTTGCTGGTTGCGCGCCAAGCACTGGGCGGAGAACTCAGCGGGCGTGGTGCCGCGGGCCAGGTGCAGGAAGTAGTGGCTCTTCTGCATGAAGAACAGAATGTTCTCTCCACTGAAAATTGGCAGGCACTCACGCAGCACTTGACGCACGTCCGCGTGGACCTCGGCGGCCTCGACTTGGCTAAGCCCTTCCTTGACGCTGTAGTCGTGGTAGAGCTGGAGGTCCGCTTGTTCATCGTGGTGAACAGTCACGCCATAGCGCTCCGGAGTTCGATAGACCTCGCTGACCTCGTCGATGTGAAAGTTCTGCAGACTGACTTCCTGGATGAGCCCCGCGTGGTCGCGAATGAACTGGGTCGTGGCCTCGGCCTCGCGCCGCGTCTCGCTCGGGAATCCGACCATCGCGTACCAAGTGACGCTGATGCCCGCCCGGTGGCAGGCTTCCGTGACGAAGGTGACATCCGAAGTGGTTTGGCCCTTTTCCATCATGAGCAAGATCCGGGGCGTGACGCACTCGAAGCCGAACAGCAACTTGCGACAACCGGAGTCAAAGAGCAATTGCGCGCCACCGTCCTCGTAGGAGCGGCGTTCCACCTTGGCGTCACAGGACCATTGAATGTCAATTCCGCGACCGATCAATTCCCGCGGCAGCTCGCGCAGCGTCGCCGGTGGCATGCAGTCCGTGATGAAGTAGAAGTTGGAGAGCCCATGCTTGGCCTGTAGCGCTTCGATGTGATCCACCATGCCCTTCACGCGCCGGGTCCGGAAGCCGGGGCCGATGACCGAAGGCAGGGTGCAGAAGGTGCACTCGGAGTGGTAGCACCCGCGGTTGACGTCGTAGGGCAAGACCACCTGCTCCGAGAAGTACAGGTCGAGGGGCAACCCATCAAAGTTGGGCAGGGGAGCGTCGCCGAAGTCGATCGGGTGACAGCGCAAGTTCACGACCGCGCGCGGTTCACTCTGATCGCGTTGATCGCGCTTGAACCAAGTCAAGGAGCCGACGTCCTCCAAGCCCGTTCCATCGCGCAGGGCCTGGGCCAAGAGCTGCATGGGCCGTTCGCCTTCGTGCTCGACGATGGAATCCAGGCACTGGTGCATGCCGGGCGCCGCCATCAACTTGGCACCGATGTAGGCGAGAAAGCCGCCGCCCGCTGTCACGTGGCAGTCGGGCAGCTCCTCTTTGATTATGCGGCCGAGGGTCAGGGCGGGAATCAGCTGACTGCCGTAGATCACGCTGAGGCCCACCAGCCGCGGCCGGCGAGCGACGAGGCGCGGCATGATCTCTGTCCGGAACCAAGCGATGTAGGGATTTTCGTCCTCGTCCAACGTGCCAGCCAGCACCTCCGCGGAGCGCTCGATGGAGTGCCGCATGGTGAAGTTGTGGGGCGTCAGGGCCGTGGGGAAGTGGGCTGCGGAAACCAAGCGCAGGGCGTTGTAGATTGTGCGCACGGCAGGCTGGTAGTGCTCCGCCTCGTAGAAGTTCTTGCCGCGCAAGACAGCCTTGGCTGCCTCCACGCGTTCCACCAAAGCCTTGGCGGAGACCCGCGATTCCGCGGCCGCGCGGTAGGCGGCCATCTGATCAAAGGGAACCTGTTGGCGCGACCGGAACTGTTCGAGGTCTAGCTTTTCCTCAGCCCGCAGTGCTGCCCGTTCCAGATAACGCGGCGAAAGGAAATGCTCGTAGGACTCCACGGACAGATCCATCTGCTCCACATCTTCGAAGCCCTGGGACTCGAGCCAGGCCTTGAGACAGGGCAAGGCCAAGTAGGGCTGGGTGAAGTGCGCTTGGGGCGGGAAGATCAGTTGGATCGGGAACTCGGCCGTGGAGCGCTCGGAGGAAGTCAGGATACTGGGCTCGTTCATGGTGGGGTGTCCAAGGTCGGAAGTTCCGGGTGACTCGTGATCAAGCCGACCCTGCCTAATGTTTGCAGGGCTTCGCGGATGTTCGGCCAGCGTGCTTCGAGGTGATCGATCTTTTGGGGTTCTTCGAGCAGCTGCAAGAGCTGTCCGATTTGCGGACTGACGCGATCACTCGCGACCCCCGCTTGAGTGGGGGAAACGGCGATCCAAGTGTCCCGCTGCCAGGTGGAAGCGAGCAGCGGATCACTGGCCAGCGGAGCGCGCACCAACTCCCGTTGGATTTCGACCACGTCGTGCTGCAGTCGAACCACCCGGGCCCTGGATTGGATCCAACCCTGGACCTCGGAGGCTTCGAGCTGCGGTTCGAGTTGGCGATCGAGCGGGCCGTTCTGCTCTGCAACGGTTTGCTCCCAACGCAAGGCATCTTGCACCAGGGGCGCCTCTGAGCGTCGGGCGAACTGCTCAAAGGAAACACCGGAGGCTCGCCAGGCCCAGAAGAGCTGTCCGTTGTTCATGGCGCGCTGGCCTTTCAGCAAGACCCAGGTGCGCGGGTAGGCCATCAGAACCTGCGGCAGGGTCGTGGCAATGCATGCCAAGCGCTGGAGCGGTTCGATCTCACCGGGTAGCAAGGACCAACTGCTGAAGAGATCCGGGTGGGCTTCAATCAGTGCCAACTCCGGTTTCGTTTCCCCGCTGCCGAAGGCCATGTCCGGAGCGATGCCCGCCACAGGGCGCGCGCCGTCCCCATGGGTTCGGTGCAGGTCGCAGCCGATTTGTGGGTTGGGCAAGTGCAGGGAGATGACCGCATCCGTGATCAGGCTGGCCCGTGAGAGCAGTTCCAAACTCTCTTCCAACTGCGCTTCGCCTTCACCGGGCAAACCGAGGATCAGGGATAGGATCGGCCGGATCCCCGCGGCCGCGCAGTTGGCGATGACCTGTTCCACATCCAGCTCCGCGAACTGTCCCTTGTTGGCTAGGGCGCGAACCTCCTGCGAGCCCGACTCGATGCCAAGCAGCACGCGGTAGCAACCGGATCTGCCCATCAAGCGCAGGAGCTCGCGGTCCAAGTGATCGACCCGCGCGCGACATTCCCAAGGACGCACGCCGCGCTCGATCAAGCCCTCACAGAACTCCACCGCGGCCTTGCGATCCGCACCAAAGATGTCGTGACACAGGTACGCATTCTGCGCGCCGGGCAAGAAATCGAGAGCGTGAATCTCCTCCACCAGGCGCGCGGCAGGTAGGGGCCGTGAACTCCGTTGCCAGTAGCGACCAATCGTGCAGAAGCTACAGTCGAAGGCGCAACCACGACCGGAGTCCAGGGGGGTGAGTCCTTCTCTTTCTCCAGTGATCGCTTTGTAGGCAGTGAGCGGTTCGAGCAACTCCCAGGCGTAGGGGGCGAGCTCGCCAAGGTCCTGGATGTTCGACTGCTGCGCTTCGATGTGCACGAGACCGTTGACATCTCGCCAAGTGATTCCCGCCAAGCCCTCGGGGGATTCTCCAAGGGCGAAACGATCGAGCAGGGGGGGTAGGCTGCGCTCCGCCTCGCCGCGCACGACGGCGTCGATGAATGGGAAACGTTCGAGCACGAGGACGTCGGCTCCCGTCATGCCCGGTCCTCCCAGCAAGAGTTTGGTGGAGGGCGAGAGTTCTCGCAGGCGCCGAGCGATCTCCAGGGCGGCGGGCAAGGTCGCACCCATGACGGAAAAGCCGATCACGTCGAACTCCCCACGCTTCTGCAACCAGCGCGCCGCGCTCTCGCACATGAGGTCCCCATTGGCCAGTTGTCCGGAGCCCAGCCGAAACGCCAGGTCCTCCAACTCGACGTTGTAGTTCAGCCTGCGCAATTCACCGCCCAGGCGAAGAAGTCCTGGGGGCGGCATGGAATAACCGAATGTGTCGCGGAAAGGAGCTTGGACCAGGAGCAGGCGCATGGCCCCATGATCTAGCCCTGGCACCAAGAATTCCAACGATTCCGCGATTGTTGCAGAGAGTCCCATTGGCTTTTTCGCTTCAGACGGGAATCCTAGAGCCTGGCCCCGTACGCCATGCTCTTCGCATGTTCTTCCCTCCTGACGCGAACGCTGATCCCATGGGTGTCTCGAACAAAGCTCTTCTTCCAGCCGGTCTCCTCCTCTTGCTCGCCGCCGCGGGCTATTATTTTTTCACCCAGGATAGCCAGTCTGTCGAGGAGCCCTTGGAGCTGACCGCCCCGTCCGCGAAGCAGCAGGTCCCCGTTGCGGCGGACTTGCCCGGGTCCTCGGAGGAACTGCTAGCGACGTCCGACCCCGGCAGCAGCGTTCGTGAGGAAGTGGCGAAGCCCGTAGAACCCGAGCTGCCGGATGGTCTGCGGATCATTCGAGGCAAGGCTGTCTTCAACGGAGTGCTGCCCGAGGACGAGGAACTCTACGTGATGAACGTGAGCCGCAAGAGCTCACGCCAGGAGATCTACCGTGGACCTGGGGACGAGAAGACCGGGGTCTCTCAGTTGGTTTGGGAGTCGGGCGATGAGGCCGCAAACACCCTGCTCGATCCGACCATCGAAACGGGATTGGACCTGCACCTAGTGAGCTTTGCAAAGATGGAGGCGGATGGCAGCTTCGAGCTAAAAGTCCCGGACACTAGCGAAGTTGTGCACCTTGCCGTGGCGGGGCGCTACAGCTACTCGAACGGATCCAAAGCGCTGCGAGTGGGGGACGAGATTGAGATCACGGGCCACGTTGGTGCCTGGGTGACGGGGCAATTGTCCGGACCTTTGGACCTCGAAGAAGAGTCGCCCTACGGCGAAGTTGGCGTTGCGATTTTTCCGGACGTCAGCGCGGGCTTCAGTGCCCAGGAGATTCAAAACCTAGCGGTCACCATCGCGGAGACTCCCGATGACCAAGGGCGCTTTGAGTTTCGTTCCGTTCCCGTTGAGTACACGAACGCATTCTTCGTCAACTCCGAGAACTTTGGTCCTAAATTGCTCAACGGTTTGGATGGCATTCTGCTTGCTCCCGGACAGCATCATCAGATCGAGGTGGACTTGGGGGCCGGTGCCACCCTGCGGGGTGTTGTGATGGACGAGTTCATGCGTCCTGTGACCGGAGGCTCCGTTGAGTTGCGCCTTCCCGGAGCCGCCGGACGGGGCATGGGCGCCTTGCGCAAGACAGAGGTCGCGGAAGACGGCACCTTTGAGTTGACGCATGTGATGACGGGGACGCGCATGGAGCTTTCCGCGGATCCCGAGGGCTACTTGCGCGGCAAAGAAATCATCAAGGACACCCTGCAAGATGGGGACGTGATCGAAGACATTCTGCTTCAGGTGAAGCAAGGTTTGGCCCTATCCGGCCGCGTAACCTACGAGGATGGGACGCCAGCTGAAAACGCCGAGGTTAGCTTGGGGTTGGACTTCGCGGGCCTTGATCCCAGCATGATGGGGCAAGTGGCGGCTAGTTTCCGCGCCAAGTCGACCACCACCGACGTCGCAGGAAAGTTCGAACTGCGCGGTTTGGAATCAGGCCAATTCAAGTTGGTCGCCTCCCTCGAAACCGAGGAGGGCGAGCGGGCCGGACATTGGTGGGCAATCAAGTCGGGCCTGAAAGGGGACGAGCAGAACCTGTTGCTCTCCATGCAGGGCCTCGGGGTCCTCGCGGGAACTGTGACCACGGAGCCCGAGGCCAAGGTCGGTGAGCTGACCGCCAGAATGACTCTCAAGGGCTCCGGCGGGATGATGGGGATCGGTGCGCAAACGACCGAGAAGAGCCTGGGCGCACCCGATGAGGCGGGAGCCTTCAAGGCCGAGGGAATCCAACCCGGTGTCTGGGAAGTGAGTCTCAAGGCGGATGGCTTCTCCGCCACTGAGAAGCTCGAGGTCACGATTCCCCAGGCAGCTGGAGAGCCCCTTCCCAACTTCCTGTTGACTCCCTCCGCGAGTGTCTCGGGCATCGTCCTCGACGATCAGGGCGCGCCGATTTCCGGCGCGACCGTGACCCTCGAGCTGGACATGGCGGGCATGATTGACGCCAACAAGAAGGGTGGAACCCCGAAGACCTACTCGGACCACGGAGGCAAGTACTTGCTGGAAGACGTGGCCCCAGGATCCCGCTCGGTTCACGCCACCATGGCCGGCTACGCAGCGAGCGAAGTGCGCGCTATCGACTTGCAGCCCGGAGAGTTGGTGGAAGACGTCACGCTCGCCTTGCGAGTCGGTGGGTCGATCACGGGCGAGGTTTTCGACAAGGAAGGCGAGCCGGCCTCGGGCCGCACGATCATCGTCCAGAAGGTCCCGGCCTACAACAAGCAGCACATCATGGAGTCCGACCGCGACGGACGTTTCTTTGTTGCGCACCTTGAACCCGGGCAGTGGCAAGTGGTGGCCATGGTCAACATGTTGGATGGCTCCCTCGACACATCCGATGGGAAAGGCACTGCCAACATGATGGAGAACCTGCTGATGGAGGTGGCGGATGTGGTCGACGGCGTGGACACGCAGGTCATCCTGGGCGCCGCTCCGGAGGATCCCCTCGCGCTCACGGGCAAGGTCGTCTGTGATGGCAACCCCGTGGAAGGGGCCGTCGTCGTCCTGCGCTCCGCCAAAGCGGAAGGCATGGCGGGCATGTTGATGGCCACCACCGATGCGTCGGGCGCTTTTAGCAAGACGCTTGCGGACCGCGGCTCGTACCTGGTCACGGTGCAAACGGGGATGTCCACCGGACTGCAGAACAGCATCGAAAGCATGGTGACGATCCCGGAGGGAGTCAGTGAACACAAGGTCACCATCGAGCTTCCGCTGGGCGGCATCGCGGGAACCATTTACGGCGCGGATGGCAAGCCAGCGGCCGGCTGCCGGGTGACCATGCATGTTGGGGACGGCATCGCCTACGGCTCTTTTCTAGGCGGGCACTACACCGAGATGCTGACCGACGAGGACGGCAACTACTCCATCGAGTTTTTGGAAGCGGGCAAGTACGACCTCTCCGCGGGCGGCTCCACGATGGGGGGACTGATGGGGGACGACAGCACTCTCGGGCGGCAAACACGCACCGGTGTCGTGGTCGCCGAAGGCGAGTGGGTGCGCGGCATCGACTTCAAGTTGCGGGAGCCCTGCGAATTGAGAGGCAAGGTCAGCGGACCCGACGGAAGCCCCGTTGCAGGCGCAGCGGTCTTTGTGCGCGCAGAGAATGGAGAGTTGGTGGATCGCTTCTCCTTTGTCACGACCAACGCTTCCGGAAAATTCACCTACACCGGACTCGCTGAAGGGCGCTATCGCGTGACGGCCCAGAAGGCCGGGCAGGTCAGCGCATCCAGCGAGAAGGTGCGCGTGGCCTCGGGCGAGCCCGCCACTGCCGAGGTTCAACTCAGCACGGGAACCATGCTGTTGGTCTCGTTGGTCGACGATAGCGGTTCTGAGTTGCGTCCAAAAGTCAGCGTGCGCGACGAGAACGGCGAGGAATGGGCTGGCGTGCTCTCCATCGAGCAAATCATGGCGGAGATCGGCAAAGGCTTCGACAACAAGGAGCAACGGGTCGGACCGCTACCGAAGGGCAAGTACTTCGTCGTCGCCACCTTGGAAGACGGTCGCAGCGCCCGCAAGGTCGTCAACTTGGACGGGCAAGAGGAACGCAAGGCCCGCCTTCGATTGAAGTAAGCCCCTGAGTTAGCCACGGCCCACCCGGGCACTTCCCATGGCGTCGCCGGTCTCTAGATCGGCGGCGCTATTCTTCTTCTGGGACGCCCATGCCTTGGAGGAAGGGCTTTGCCAGGCGCTCTGACTCTTCCTGGCGCATGCGACCTGGGGCCCAACGGTGCAGGATGTTGCGACGCAAGCTGAACGCTTGCTTTTGAGCCTGCTTGCCATTGGGGTCAACCTGCCGCAGCTTCTTGAAGCCCGCGGGACTGAGGGCCAGCTCCACCCGTGCTGTAGCTGCTTTTTGAAACAGACTCAGGAAGCCCTTCTGCAGCCCGACCTTCTGGCGGGGATGGATGCGCTCCATCATCTTGCGCCAGCCGTCCCGTTCAGAAACCAACAAGACGTGATTAAAGATCACCTTGTTGGTCCCCATGGAGAGCGCTTTCTTGGGCACGGTGAGGTTGACCAGATCATCCAACTCGGCGATCTCCTCGTGGGTCTTCAAGCGGTTGACGATTTTCCAGCGGGACTCCGAGATGAAGCGATCCGCGTTGAGCTCCCAATACAAGTGCCCCAAGCCCTTGGTGCGCGCATAGCGACACAGGTGATAGGGCACGAAGTGATTGTGTGCGATGGTGTCGGCGGCCAAGTGGGCGAGGTAGCCGTTGATGAAGGCCTCCTGGGCATCGGTCTGCGCCAGTTCGCGCATTTCATCGATGATCTGCCAGCGATGGCAGTGGTTGTAGTCACCCCCGTATGCCTTGATGTTGATGATGTCCGCAGCCAGGGATCCGTAGAAGAACGCGTCCCGTTCCTTCTCGAGGACGCGTGCGACGGACTTTGGCAAGCGGTCCCGGCGCCGGTAAACGCGGGCGGCGAATTCCAAGTGATGGCCCGGGCCCCAGGGGAGCACGCACGCGCATAAGACTAGGGTGACGAGCAAAAACCAGATCATCGTTTCATCGTGTGGGCCAAAATCCCAACGGCCAAAATCCATAGGAGCAGGCCGAGAATCAAACGGACCCCCGCACGCTCCAGCACCCGTCTTAGATTGTCCAGGGGCGTCGGGCTAGAGGTCGCTCGGAATACCAGGCTGCGATCCTTCTGAATTCGCTCGCCCCGGGAAAAGCCAAGCAGGCCCGCTTGGCCCTGTCGCTTGCCATGCCAGGTCAGGAAGGAGAGCCCCTCATCGGCGCCCACCATGCGCGCACCGGGAGGCACACTCAACCGAAAGTGGATGTCGGTCCAGCGGGAGTCTTTGATCGGTTCAAAAGCAAAGAAGGCGTAGCCCCCGTGGGTGGCCTCTTTCGGATCCAAGCTGACGGTTCGGAGTGGCTTGGAGCTGTAGGGCGTCTGGTCCGGCCCCCAGAGCTCGAGCTTCGCAGGACCGAGGGCGGGGCGCAGGGTTTCGGCCGCAAAGGAAACGGCCGTGAGGTAGGGGTGGGGAACCTTTGCGTAGGTGCCCTTGGCATTTTCCAGGGAGTGCCGATCGAAGAGGCGACCCTCAAAGACCCGACCCTGCTCGATGCGTTTGCCCCAGCCCATGTTGATCCCGATTTGCCCGTGGTAGCGAATGTACGGGGAGTAGGGACTCTGCCCTTTGTCTCCTGTCAGTTGCAGTTGCCACCAGAGCGCGCGGCCAGCGGAGTCCTGCAGCGGCTCGAAATCAAACACACCCCAGTCGGCAGTTGCGGGCAATTGAGAAGCCTGCACCTGGCGCAGCACTTGCCCCGTGGGCCCCTCCGCGCGCAACACCAACTCGAGTTGGGAATCCCCCGCATCGCCTAGGGGGACCAGAGCCACTTCGATGCGGTGCAACCCATCAAAGTCACAGCGGAAACCCTGCCCGATGTCCGCACCTCGTTGCAAGCGACCCGCTTGCGTGCGCCGGGGAACCGTGCGCACTTCGATGTCCGCTGTGTCCGTCAGTTGGCTCAGCAAGGCGACCACGGCGAGCCCCAGGGCGCCCAGCATGGCAAAGGCTACGTGCTTTCTTCTATTCATGAGCCCCACACTCCGTACTGGTTAAGCACCAGCCCAGACCAAAGGAAAACTCCGTCGAACAACACGAGCGCGAGAACCAAGATGCCAGCGCCAATGCGGCGACGATCCTCGCTGAAGGGCCGGGTCCAGGCGGCCGCACACAAGACGGCGAGGGCGGCGATCATGGGCATCGCGTAGCGTCCAGCGGAGACTCCCCGCAAAAGGATCAATGTGATTTGGGAGAGGAGCCCCGCAGCACAAATGAGCACGACTCGCCGTCGAAATTCGGGTTGCTCTGCGCCTGTTCTGCGCAAGAGGCCCACGAGGAGCAAAGCAGCGCTCAAACCAGCGAAGAGGGCCACGAGGCTGTGCACGACACTTGGCAAGTCGCGTATGTACCAGTTGAAGGCGCCCACGGAGGTTCTCGCGAATTCATCGAAGAAGCCTCCTGCGAACACGGCGCTGACGCGTTCCACGAGGCGTGCGGTGTTGCGTGGAATCGCCGGGTTGTTGGAGGCGGAGTAAAGCAGCGGAATCGCCGCCAGAATGGACAAGAGGACGAGCGGCGCGAGCCATCGCCGGCGCCCAAGCAAGCCCTCACGCAGCGTCGGCGAAAGCACACAGGACAAACCGAATGGCACCAAGGCCGCGGCGCCCGTGGTCTTGGTCAAGAGCGCACCGAGGGCCAGCATCAAGCCGATGCAGAAGCGGCGCAGGCTGAGGCCGCGCACGGCGATGCGCGCCGACAGGACCAGCGACCAAGAGCTGAAGACCTTGACCAACACATCGTTGTTGACCACGGCGGCCTGACGCGCGTGCATGGGCCACCAAGCGACGAAAACGGCGGCGATCAGAGGCAGCCATTTGTCACGGGTCAAGGTCCTTCCCAGTTCGTAGCTCGCGAGCACCACGGCCAAGTAGGCCAGCAGGGAGAAACCGCGCAATAGCCACATCTCCACGAGGACGTCACCACCGCTGAAGCGCAAGATCTGTCCGACGATCAAATAGTAAAGCGGCGGCTGGTGGGTGGCTGTCAAGTAAGGCGAGACTTGATCGAAGTTGAGCGCCGCATCCCCGTTGCCCGCCCAATCCACCCGTCGCCAAAAGTCGTGAGTCCGCATGGAACCCACCAGGGCCTCCTGGGTGGAGAGGATCTCCTCGCGCGGGATGCCGCCGATCTCTCGTACGACCTGTGCCTGGGAGGGGGAGTACAACTCAAGATCCGCGGCGGAGATCGGACGCCCACCCCAAGGGAGGTACCCGCGACCAATGTAATGGGCGTACTCCACGTGCCAAGGCTCGTCCTCGCCCATCCAGGGCGGCAACAGCAACAGGTACGTGAGGCCGTGCAGCAAACTCGCCAGCATCAGCCATTTCAGCAGACACGGGCCCCGCTTCCGCTTTCCCTCCGGGTTTTCGGAACGATTGGAGGCTTGGGTTGTTGTGGCGTGGGTCATGGGACTCATGGAGAATAGCGCTCTCCGACGTGGTTCCGCACCCTTCCGTTTGATTCACTAGACAGGTGTCCCGATTGTTTCGAAATCTCGCTTGGCTAATCCTTTGCCTAACCTGTGGCCTTGCCTGCGGACCTCCCCAGGGGAGGCCTGCGTCGTCGGCGCAATTGCGGCAGGGGCTTGAGCGGGCGAAGGCCGTCGAGATTCAATTGGCCGCCGGTGGAGCGCGCGCCGCAAGCACTCAGTTGGCTCTCGAGCGTGCAAGCACAACCCTGGCCCGTCGCTCGGCAAAATCGACGTCGCTGATCGAGGGCCTCGGGGCGGGGGATCCCACGGTCCCACGCATCGTGATTGGCACCTTGGAAGATCCCCAGATGGTGGCACTCGTCCAACACTTCGGCATCGAGACCGAGAATGGGGCCACTTTCGCGGGGCTCGGCCTGCGCGGGAACCGGGACCGTTGGGAGCTGCGTGGACCGGACCCCGTGCGCCCGGGCTTGCCGCTGACTGTGTACCTCGGCGTGCGTTGGGGCGCCCTCGAGGACTGCCTGGATCGCTTGACCCTGGGGGGTCGAGCGGGGCTCACGATGATCAGCGCGAAGGACGGACAACGGGAATTCGACTGGCGTGCTCGAGTGCGTGGATTGGAATTTCACGAGAGAGAAAACTGGCTGGTTCCCGCTCAGTTGGAAACGCCCCAGCTTGCCTTGCATGTGGGAGCACGAATCTTGGCGGGGCGCTCCTCCCAGTATCAGTCCCAAGCGATCGCGGCCTTGGAGCGTGTGAGCGGTTGGGTCGGCGAACCGCTTACGTCCAAGCTGCATGTGTTTCTGGTGGACGACGCGAACTACTTGCATAGCTTCGCCCAATCCAGCGACTTGGCGGTTTCCCTGGGCCTGCGCAACCATCGCTTGGTTCTGCTCGGCAAGGCCTTGCCCCACGATGGCGGAGCGTGCGTGGCGGCTTGGGCGGCGAAGGAATTGCTCGGCCCGGCCATCGACCCCTGGCTGCAAGAGGCAGCGGGCATCGACGGGGCCGGGACTTGGTGGGGGCGCGATTTGCCTGTCTGGGGCAAGCATTTGCTCGCTGCTCAATTGCTCCCCTCCGTACAGCAATTGGTCGAACCCACCAGCGCTCACGAACTCTCCCAACATCAACTGTCGGCGGGACGGGGTTTGCTCTTTCGCTACTTGCGTGGCGCGCGGGGCCCTGAGTTCCTGAAGTCCCTGTGGAGTGGTGAGAGTTCTTTGAAGGTCGATGATTCCATCGAACAAGGCTTTCGGCAATGGTTGCAGGACACGCCCACAAAGACGAGCCCTCGCCAACCCGCCCAAAGAGTTGCCGGGAGCTTTCTCACCGGGGTTGCTTTGGACTCGACCGCGCGCATCGGTGGTGGCTACGACAACATCGACTTGGACCAGAGCTTGAGCAGCGCCCGGGCCACGGGGGCGGACTCGCTCTCGATCACCAGCTACTTCAACGGAACTCCCAATTGGCGTGAACAGGCCAGCACGGGTGGTCGACAGGCGAGCGAAGGGGACGTCAGCATTGCCCAAGTGGTGGCGCGCTCCCGCAATGCACAGCTGGGTTTCCTCGCCTTCCAACCGCACATCTTGCTGTCCGACAGCACGGGACACTCCGCCTGGCAACGTCGCACGAGCGCAGCCCACTGGCAGGAGTTTTTCGACGAGCTGAACCCGGCTCTCGTGCACTACGCTCTGCTCGCGGAACTGTGTCGGGTGGACCTCTTGTGCGTGGGCACTTCCCTTTCCCGGCGCAACGCAAACCGCAGTCTCGCCCCGCAGGCCCATCAAACTTTCAGCGCGGGCTGGAGTCGAGCGATCGGCTTGGCGCGCGGGGGCTTCAGCGGGCTCTTGACGTACGCGGCGGAGTGGGATGGTGAGGCGCAGAATTATCCGCACTGGGATGCCTTGGACTTCGTCGGGATCTCGTACTTTCCGCAGCTCAAGGAGCTTGGACAGGCGCCGCCAGCAGAGCCGTACCTGGACCTGCGTTGGAGCTCGCTGCTCAAGTCGCTCGATGAGCTCGCCGCGAGCGCGGGCAAACCTGTGCTCATGATGGAATTCGGCGTGCGTTCCGTGACCGAGGGCGCGAACGAAACGGCCGTGGGCGCGGGGCCCGCCAGCGCGCAACTCCAACTGCAGTACTACAGAGCTTTCGCCCAGGCCCTTGAGCGTCGCCGCGCTGCAGGGAACAACCAGCCGGACGCCTTTGGCGGTTTCTTCGCGTGGAAGTGGTCAGCGCGCCCGTCCTCGGGGGGAACCATGGACCGCAGCTTTGACTTGCGGGGCAAGCCCGCGGCGCAGATCTTGCCGAGTCTCGCACCCGTTCAGTGATCGTTTCGTCGTCTCCTTCCTCGGAACTCCCATGGCCCCATCAAACCCCATCTCACCCGCGCTCGGCTTCTTCCTCTCGCTCTTGGCGCTGAGTGTTCTGCAGACCACGGTCGTCTTTGCAGGGACGATTGCGCCCCAGGAAACCGTCAAGGAACCGGAGAGCGGCAAGCGCTTTGCCGTGGTGTTGAGCGGAGCGGCCCTGGGCCACGGCGTGACTCATCCGGGATCCAAGCAGCCCGTTCTGTTCGCGGATCAAGCACTCTTGGGAGTTGGTATTCGGGAGAAGACCATCTTCGGCGTCGACGTCTACGCCATGGGAATTTACATCGAGCCCAATGCGGCCCGCCAAACTCTCGAGCGCTGGGAGAAGAAAACGGCCAAAGAGCTGCAAAAGGACGGGGCGCTCTACGACGCCCTGCTCAGGAACGGTCTGCCCACGACCCTGCGCTTGGAGATGTGCAGAGACGTGGACGGCAGCGACATGGCGGAGGCCTTCGACGAGAGCCTCGGCCCGCGCATGATGAAACTCTTCTCCAACCAAAGCCTAAAACTGCCCAGGGGGGTTCAGTTGGGCAAGGTCGCGGACCTTCAGACCTTTCGCAAGCTCTTCGCGATCGACGAAGTGAAGAGTGGCGTGGAGCTCCTGTTCACGTGGGACAAGGACGGTGTGCTCTACACTCGCGTCGGCGGCAAAAGCATGGGGGGCATCCATTCCTATGCGCTTTCGCGAGCTTTGTTTGACGTGTATCTGGGGGCCGATCCGATTTCCAAGTCGGCCAAGAAGGCGATGATCAAGCGCCTGCCCGTTGTGCTCCAGGTCAAGGGTTCGGACGAGTGAGCTGATACTCTGGACCTCGGTCTGGCAGCTCTCGCAGACCCCAAGCGGATGAAGAACAGCGCGCCCCTAGCTCCCGCCCTCGACAGTCCTCTGTCGATTCTGAAAGGAGTCGGGCCGGCGCGCGCGCAGGCCTTCGAGCGTCAAGGGATCGAAACCATCGGCGAGTTGCTCTTCCACGTTCCACGCCGTGTCGATTCCTCCGGTCGCGCTTGCAACTTGGACGAAGCGCTTGCCTGCGAAGGACCTGAGACGCTCATCCTTCACGGGGAGCTGAGCCGCAAGCAATTCAAGCGCTTCGGTCGACGCAGTACCTTGCGCCTGACCGTGACCGATGGGGAGTGCGAGTTGGAGGTGGTGTACTTCAATCAACCCTGGCAGCGGGAGCGCTTCGAGAGGGGCGAGGTCTACAGCTTTGCAGGTCGCTTGAGCGCCAGCGCGAAGGGGCCGCTGATGGTGGCCCCCAAAATGGCACCGGGTCCGAATGCCCTCGAGGCCGGCAGTTGGATTCCGACCTACAGCTTGCCGAAGGGAGTGGGGCAGGAGCTCGTGCGGTCCTTGTTGCGGCTGGCGCTCGACACGTTGGAGGCTCCCTTGCCGGATCTCCTGAAGGCGCAGGAGCTTGCAGCTCTTGAACTTCCTGCGCTTTCCGTGGCTATCGAACAGTTGCACTTTCCCCAAAGCTTGAAGGAGTTTCAGGACGCGCGGCGGCGGGTGCTTTTGCAGGACTTGTTGATGTTGCAAGCTCGGGTTCGGCTAGGGGCGCAAGTCGAGCCGGCGCCAGCTTGCGCTTTGCAAATTGAGTCTTCGACGCCGGCGCAGCACGCTGCGCGGCTCGCTCTTCCGTTCGTGCTGACAGCCGGGCAACAGCAGATCCTTGCTCAACTCGTGGAGGATCTTGCTCAGCCCGTGCCCATGCGACGTCTATTGCAAGGGGATGTGGGAGCAGGCAAGACGGTGCTTGCCCTGCTCGCGACTTCAGCTGTAGCGGCGAGCGCTGGGCAGTGCGCGTTCATGGCCCCCACGGAACTCCTTGCGGAGCAACATTACGAGAGCTCCCGCAGGCTGCTGGAGGCCGCCGGCCTGCGCTGCGCCCTGCTCACAGGATCCCAGCCCAATGCCTTGCGCAACTTGACTTCCAAGGGGCTGGCGGCCGGCGACATAGACATCGTCTTCGGCACGCACGCGCTCTTCTCAAAGTCCCTGCGCTACAAACGCTTGGCCTTCTGCGTGATCGATGAACAGCAACGCTTCGGGGTGGCCCAGCGCGCGCGCCTACTTGAAAAGGGAGGCGCGGCCCACTTGCTGTTGATGACCGCCACGCCCATTCCTCGCACCCTGGCCCTCACCATCTACGGAAACCTGGAAGTCAGCATCCTGCGCGAGAAACCCGCAGGCCGCGGGCCGATCAAGACGCGCTGGTTGCGAGCCAAGGACGGCGCACGCTTGCCCCAATTTTTAGCTGAACGCATGGACGCTGGCGAGCAGGTCTATTGGGTTTGCCCACGCATCGGCGCCCAGGAGGACGGCGGTGCCGAAGCTGCCTTTGAACGCCTCTCAAATTCTGACCTGGCCAAGCACGGAACGACCCTGGTCCATGGACAGCTGAAGCCGGAAGTGCGCGCCGAGCGCTTGGATGCATTCCGTCGCGGCGAGGTTCAGCTCTTGATCGCCACCACGGTCATCGAGGTCGGCGTGGATGTGCCCGCCGCGACGGTCATGGTGATTGAAGAGGCGGAGCGCTTGGGACTCGCTCAACTGCATCAATTGCGCGGCCGGGTCGGTCGCGGTGGCAAGCGCTCCTGGTGTTTGCTTTACGGGAAGCCGACGGCCCGGGAACGCTTCGAGTTGCTCGAGCAATGCGACGATGGCTTCGTGATTGCGGAGGAGGACCTGCGTCGGCGCGGCATGGGGGAGTTGGCCGGTCTGCGTCAGTCCGGTGAACTGGGTGGGATGCTGACCTCCCTCGAGGATGACCTGGACTTGCTGCTCGCTGCCCGAGAACTTCTGTCCACGCGCCCCGAACTCGGCCCCCAACTGCTGCGCCCTGGCCCCTAGCCCGCTCCCCGTCGAGCTTCGAGCGCTAGATCCGATTCCCCACGAGGTTCCGTGGTTTGAGTTTGAAAGGGCCTCTGAGGACCCTGTAGGGTGCGCCCCATGGAGGACTCGCCCTACGAATACTGGTTGATCTTCGCTGGCCTTTTGGTCTTCGCGGAGTTTGTACTTCCCGGATTGGTCTCGGTGTTCGTGGGACTCGGAGCGGCCACCGTCGGCTTGCTCTTGTACCTGGGAGAGATCGAGAGCCTTCCCGCTCAGTTCATCTGGTTCTTTGGTAGCTCGATCCTCTACATCTTCACCTTGCGCTTGCTGGTTATGCGCTTCTACCCCAGCGACACCGACATCCAGAGCATGGATGAGGACGCGGCAGTCTTCGGGGAAATCGCCAAGGTGATTGAAGCCTTTGATGCCACGGGGCACGGCCGCATCACTCACAGCGGGACCACCTGGGTCGCCAGGGCGGAACGCGGGACGTCCCCCAAAGTCGGGGATCAGGTCAAGATCGTCGGTCGTGAAAACATCACCTGGCTCGTTAAGAAAATCTAAAAAGGCAACTGCCCTATGCTCACCACCATCTCTTGCATCGTGCTCCTTGCACTGTTCTTGGTTTACAAGACCGTGCTGATTGTCCAGGAACGCGAAAACGTCATCATCGAGCGCCTTGGAAAGTACCAACGCACTTTGACCCCGGGAATCTACTTCCTCGTGCCCTTCTTCGATCGCGCTGCTTACGAGCAGGAGATTCGGGAACAGGTCATCGACATCCCTTCCCAGTCAGTGATCACCAGTGACAACATTCAAGTCGAAGTCGACGGCTTGCTCTACCTCAAGGTGATGGACCCGATGAAGGCGAGCTACGGCATTGGCAACTACCTTGCCGCTAGTGTGAACCTCGCGCAAACCACCATGCGCTCGGAGATTGGCAAGATCAGCCTGGGACAAACCTTCGCGGAGCGCGACTCGGTAAACGCCAAGATCATTAGTGAAATCGACAAGGCCTCCGACCCCTGGGGGGTCAAGGTCCTGCGCTACGAGATCAAGGACATCACGCCCACCCGGCACGTGATCGACACTCTCGAGAAACAGATGGAGGCGGAGCGCGAGAAGCGCGCGGCCATCACGCGCGCCACTGCGGAGAAGGAAAAATTGATCAACGTCTCGGACGGCCAACGCCAACACGCCATCAATGTGTCCGAGGGCGAGAAACAAAAGCGCATCAACGAAGCCACGGGCCGGGCGGAGTCCATCCGCCTTGTGGCCGAAGCCACAGCCACGAGTCTGAGCCTGGTGGGCGAGGCGATCGAGGCCCCCGGCGGCACGGAAGCGGTTCGCATGAACTTGATCGAAAGTTATGTGCAGGAGCTCGGCTCCATCATCGAGACCGGCGATGTCGCGGTCTTCCCGGCCGGCCTAGCGACCCTCAAAGGGGTCGTCGAAGAGCTCAAGAGCAAAGCCGCCCCGTCCACCTTCCGCCTGAGTCAGGAGTAGTCAGCATGTCACCCGATCTGATCCTTTTCTCCGTCGTCATGGGCGGCTGCTTTCTCTTCATCTTGGTTGGCCTCTTTCGCTCCATCCGCATGGTGCCGGCCCAGACCGAGTTCCTAGTCCAACGCTTTGGGCGTTACCACGTGACCCTGCGGGCTGGTTTTCACGTGCTCTTTCCCTTCATCGATCGCGTAGCGTTCACTCAAGATCTCAAGGAACACACCATCGAAGTTCCGCCCCAAAGTTGCTTCACCAAGGATGAGATCCAGGTGGAAGTGGACGGGGTGATCTACATGCAGGTGATCGACAGCGTGCGCGCCAGCTACGGCATCACGGACTGTCGCTACGCTGCCGTTCAATTGGCCCAGACGACCACTCGGGCCGTCATCGGTACCCTGGATTTGGACCGCACCTTCGAAGAACGCGAAGCCATCAGCGGCCAGGTGGTTTCGGTGCTCGACGAAGCGGCCCAGAAGTGGGGCGTCAAGATTCACCGCTTCGAGATCAAGAACCTGACACCGCCGGAGTCCGTCCGCAAGTCCATGGAGAAGCAGGTCACGGCGGAACGCAACCGTCGGGCGATCCTGCAGGAGAGCCACGGACTGCAGCAATCCTTGATCAACACTTCCGAAGGCAAGAAGGCTGAGCTAATCAACCTCTCCCAAGGGGAAATGCAACGCAAGATCAACGAGGCCCAGGGACGTGCAGAAGAAATCCTCGCGATTGGCAAGGCCACGGCCAACTCGATCCGGCAAGTGGCCGCCGCCATCGACGGCAAGGGCGGTCGCAATGCTGTCAAGTTGGAGCTTGGGCAACGCTACATCGAAACCCTCGGCAAGCTCAAGGGCGCAGACAAGCGGGTCATCATTGAAGGCAATCTCGGGAACATGGGGGCCATGCTTAAAGCGATGGACCTGAACCTCGATTGATCCAGGTCCACCCATGAAAATCGCCCTTCGCGGAAGCAGCTGCCTGCTCCCCCGAAGGGCGAATCGTTTGCGTGGCGAAGGCTTCGCCGGGGAGGCCGCCTAAGCGCTGATTGGCGAGACGAAGCCATCCGGCTTCAAGGCCAGAATCGAGCAATCCACGCTCTCCAGCATGCGTTCTGCCGTGGAGCCCACCAACATTCCTGCGATGCCCGTGTGGGAGAGCGTTCCAATCACGAGCAGCGCGGGCTTCAGATGATCCACCGCTTCTTGCAGGATCTTCGAAGGCGCCCCGCGTCCGATGTGGATGTCAATCTTGTGCTCGCCGGCGTTCTCTCCGAGGGCCTGCTCGATTTCATCAACGATCTCCTCGCCGAACTTCTTGCGCTGCTCCTTCAGTTCTTCACGGGTCAAGCGCACGGCTTCCATTTGCTCGGCGAAGGGCGTGGAGTAGGCGTGCACGGCGTGCAAAGTGTAGCCATGCCGTTTCGCCATCAACGCCGCGGCGCGCACCACCTTGTCGCCCGTGGGGGACAGGTCGGTGGCCGCCAGCACCAACTTGTTGGCGGGCTCGTGGTCGGGCCGAATCACGAGGACCGGGCATGGACACTTGCGCAAGAGCTTGCTCGCCACGCTGCCAAGTCGGCGACCATCTTGGCTCGCTTCGTTGCGCTTGCCGACAACCACGAGGTCCACATCGCCCTTGGCAGCCAACTGAATCACGTCCATCCAGGGGCGTCCATCGGTGATTTTTAGTTGGGCTTCGACACCGGCAGCATTGGCTTGCGCAAGCACCTCCTCAAAGGCTTTGCGGCCCTGGTCACTGAGACCCTCGTGGACGATTCCGGCGACGTTCGTCAAGTTGGTGCGCGTCTCGTCTGGACGGGTAGAGTGCAGAATCGTCAGGGTCCCGCCTGCGGCCTTGGCCTCCAGAATGGCCCGGGCGGCTGCGTCCTTGGCACCGCGCGTGAGGCCGACTCCATTCGAGTTGAGGTCCACTCCGACGAGAATTCGTTTGTACAAGGTCATGGCTGCAAATGCGCTTAACGGGACGGGGGTGTCAGGAACAGAAACAGCGTAGTCCAGGGGGCGATGGATTCAAGCTTCTGGTGGGCTGATTGGGTGACCCTCGCCTGTGCCGCAACCCTCGCGGGCTCTACTCAGAGTCTGCGCTTCAGGCCCGCGAGGCAGTCGGGCCCTCGGCGGTGAGTCCTTCCGCGGAGCAGAGGTGCAGGTAAATCGCCGCGCAAATCCCGGAGGCTCCGAAAATCATGCACATCACCATCACTTGATAGCGCACGGCTTCCATCGGGGGCACCCCCGCCAGCACTTGGCCGGTCATCATCCCGGGCAGGGAGACGAGCCCGACCGCGAGCAGGGAGTTGGTCACCGGCGTAAGGGCCGCCCGCAAGCAGACCTCGCGCGCTTCCAGGAAGGTCACCCCGCGATCCCGTTCCGCCTGCAGGCGCTCGGCGATCAAGCTGACCACGTGCATGGAAGGCGGGAAGACCATGCCGCCCAGGGGCACGATCAGCCGCGCGTCGATGCTTTCGGCGCGCATAACGCCAAGCACGATCAGCAGCAGCGTGGGGATGCTCCCAATCGCGACGGCGACCAGCGCCCGCCCGTACGCCTGCTTGCTTTTCTGCCTCAAGTGCCGAATCCCGATCCAGGAAGAGGCGAGCAGCATGACCGTCAACACAGACAGAATCAGCCAGGGGGCATCTGATTCGAAGAGGTAGCGCAGGAAATAGCCGACCAAGGTCAGCTGGGCGACCATGCGCAGGACTGCGTACACCGCGGTTTTCCCGTCGCTCGACCAACGAAAGAGGATGACGAGCACCACCAAAACGGGCAGGAAGGCCAAGGCCAGGGAGCTGAGGGGGATCGTGACGACCGCGAGCGGCATGGGGGGAGTCCTCGTTCGGGGGGGCGGGGGCCCTTTGATAGGGGGCAGGTGGCAGATCCTGCGCGGATCCCGACTGGGGTTCCAGCCCCGAACCGCACCCGAGTCATCTTTCGGAACTGCCTGGCAAGCGTGTGGAAGTGGGAACACGGGAAGCGCCGCAACCCCGGGCTGCCTCGGGGCTTCCTTCGGCTGAGCCCGCGCAGAGGCCCTCTGACCCCCGTGTAATGAGCACAAACCCCAGCCCCTTCAGGGGTTCCGCGAGTGTGGACAGGCCGCTTCCACATCCTTCCCAGGCAGTTCCGAAACTCCAGTCTTGGGGCGGTCTCGGCCCTCCACCCCTCCCGGCATTCACCGATATTCCGTATCCTACGCGGTCCCATCGGGTACCTCTGCGGTCGAGATCTTCGGCCCACCCCACACCCTCGGCTCGCTCAGCCCAAATCCGAATGTTGCGATTGCTGCAATCCATCCGTACCCCCGCCTCCGTCTTGGTGGGCCTCCTGCTCTTCGTCCCGACCGCCAGCGCGCAGCTCAAGCTGCCCAAGGAAAAGGTCAAGGACACCGGAGGATCCAACTTGCCGACCCTGAATCCCTCGGGGAAGCCGAAGCCGGCGGCGAATGGTGTGGTGCCTCATTTGGTTTGCACCAAGTGCCAAGAGCACAACTACGTGAGCAGGATGAACCGTCCGGAGCCCGGCGGGACCTACATCGCCTGGTGCGCGAAGTGTGGCCGGGATCGATCCCATAGCCGCGCCGCCACGGTGGCAGAGTCTGCCCGCTTGAACCTGCCGTCGGGCAAGCCAGCTCCCCGTCCGTCCGGCGCCGAGTCCACTACGAGCGGGGCGACAGGTGGCTCCGGCAGCGCGCGCTATGGGGACACCGCCGCGGACTTCATCATTCGCGAAGTGCGTAGTCGCGGACACATTCAGGGGACGGAGCTGGAGAAGGCGGTCGAGTCCTTGATCGGTTTGGAGGAAGAGGGGCGAGTGACCTCTCGCATCGTCTTGCACGATACGAATCCCGCGGTGGCGTTGACGGCCGGTCGCGTGCTGGTGCGTGGGGGCGTGGACGAGGACGCAGAGCGAGTGGTCGCCCGCCTGCGCACGCAGATGCCATCAAAGAGCGGGGCCTTCCTGTTGGAGGAGCTCGTGCAACGGGACCCGGTGCACGGTTCCCCCGACTTCTTGGTTGAGATGCTAGAGCACAAGCAAAAGCTCATGCGCACCAAGGCCGAGCGACTGCTCGAAGATCGGCTGAGCCCCGCGATCCTGCCCCAGCTGCGTGAGACCATGTCCTCAAAGCGCAGCGACACGCGCTTGGCGGCCATCCGATTGGTGCAGCGCATCGAAGACCCCGCCGTGCTTGAGATCTTGCTCGATCACTTGGACGACTCTTCCGCGCGGGTCGCGGACGTGGTGGTCAAGGCCTTGGCATCGCACCCCGATGATGCCTTGGACCTCACCTTGTTGGCTCGGGCCTTGAACGGCAATTGGATCCTGCGCCAGCATGCTTTTGCGATCCTCGCCATCGTCGAGCGCGAAGACGAACTGCTGCGCCCGATCTTCGATGACCGTCACGCGGAGCTCTTGCTCAAAGGCCTGCGCTCCCGGGATACCCTGGTGCACGGCACCTGCGCGGCTGCTCTGGCCGGAATCGGTTTCCGCAGCTCCCAGCCCGACGCCACAGAATGGCTGGACCGCGAAGTGACCGGAACCATGATTGCCTCAATCTCGGGCCGTGAGTTCTTCAGTGACTTCGGAGTCATGCAGCCCCGGGTGCTGCGGCGCTTGCGTTTGTTGACCGGCGAGAACTTCGGCACGGACGGTCCCGAATGGACCCGTTGGTGGATTGGGCATCGCTCCGACTTCTACGCGCACCGAGCTTTCTTGCGGGTTCCACGGGACGGGGAGGGCACCCTCGAATTGCACTTCCGCGGCACTGGAACGGAAGGCGGAGCTTTCTCCCTTTACGGCTTGGACTCATGGGCTTCGGCATCCAAGCGGCAAGGCCAGGTCGGGGAGCAGTTGATTCTCAACCACCGCGAGTGCGTTGATTTGATCGCCTTGCTCGAGCGCGAAGGAGTGCTCGGACCAGAACTAGCTCCGGGCGTGCGCGGCAACAAGGGTTTCGGCGAAAGGGGTCTGGATGTTGTGATCAATGGTCAGGGCAAGTCCTTTGTCTTCGGCGCGGGTCGCATCTCTCCCTGGTTCGAACGGGTCACAGGAGCCATGGCAGACGTGCGCGCGCGCAACCGTTGGCAACGCTATCGGCCTACGGAAGATTATCCCGATGCCCTCACCTTTTGGGACCAGGAGTCCGGTTGGTGGGCCGGCGATCGCGACGTGACCGAGCGTGCCTTGCGCCTCAAGGACCTGGTGTTCCGCAGCGTTCGAGACATGCCGCCATCCTACCGCCGAGTCGCCTTGCGCGAGTTGACGGACCTGTACGCCACACCCGGCGTTCCCGCTGGGACTGACTTTCAGTTGCTGCTCGATCTGTTGCGAGATGAAGGCTTCTTCACCGAGCGCGCCGATCAACTGGTGGACCTGGGCATCCTAGCCGCGCGAGCCCAAGCGGACGGATCCCTCGGGGAGCTGGACCGCAAGCTAGCGACGCAGTTGGTCGAACTGCTCATGGCGCGCTTCTCGACCAAGGGTCTGGAAGCCATGGGGCGCATCGCGGCAGCCTGTGGTCGGGACTTCGTCGAGGACTTGGCGAGCGATCCCCAGCCCATGAAGCGGGCCGTCGCCGCAGCTCAGTTGGCGGTGAATCCGAATCAAGAGGAGCGCATGCTCCTGATCGAGATGCTCGATGACATCGAACCTTTGGTGCAGGCTTCCGCGGCTTCGGCCCTGGGTGCCGCCAAGGTGGAGGAAGCGCGCATCGAACTGCTGTTGCGCGCGCGCATCGCCGCGCCCCTGGTGCGGGCCTCCGCATTGCGCGCGGTGGCCCAACTCGGCGGCGATCATGTTCTCGAAGCGCTGGTGACCGGCGTCGCGGACAGCGATCCGGAAGTCAAGCGCGGCGCCGCCGAGGGCTTGACCATCTTGGCCGACCCGCAATCCACACCGATTCTGATCTCGCTGCTCCGACAAGGACGCGAGTCGGACACCTTCGAAACGGCCCGCAAAGGCTTGATCGCCTTGGGGGAGGACGCCCGCCGCGAGCTGCGTCGGACCGTGAGCTCTGAGGCCCACTCGACCCGCCGTGAGTGCGCCCTGTTGTTGGCTCTGATGGGCGATCCCTGGGTGGCGAATCCCATGATCAAGCTCTTGAATAGTCGTCCGAATGATCGCGAGATGGCCTTCGAGTTGGCCGTCTTGACTTGCGTCGACTTCTCCGGGGAAGTGGATGCGGCCATCAATTGGCAAGAGTGGTACGACGACGTGACCCACGAGGACTCCACCGCTTGGTTCATCGCCGCCCTGGAACGCAAGGGCATGGCAATGCCGCCAGCGGCCAACTTCAAGCCCGGCCCTGGCGCCCGGGAAGGCGGACTGTTGCTGCTCGCGTTGCTGCGCAGTGAAGAGGACTACTTGGCCGAGCGCGCACGCCGCGATCTGTCCAAGCTTTTGGGTGGCGACCTGGGCGATATCCCGGTCAATGCCACGGAACGCGCCGCTTGGCTGCTCGCTCTGCGCGAGACGATCTTGAAGCGCTTCGAGTCCTAGCTGATTGGCCATCCTGCTCCCGTCGCTTGCTGCTGTCCTTGGCACGCTCTCCGTGGGTGAATCCCGCGCGGGCTGTGCCGCCAGACTGCGGGACGCGAGCCATTTCAACCCAGCGTCCTAGGTGAACTCCCCGTCCCAAGGGGGGCCTGGTTTCGCACGCCGAACCGTCCTGTTGGCTGTGGCCTTGGTTGGTCTGCTGGGCGGTTCGCTCGTGGTCGGAATCTTTTGGCCCGACGCGGTGCGCGCCGTGGCCCGCGAGTTGGCGGACCCGATCGTGATGCGGCGCGTGGAGAAATTCGCTCCCGGGATCCGCTTCGCAGCCCGCGAGTCTTCCCTCGATCCGAACCTCTTGGCCGCCCTGGTGTATTCCGAATCGAGCGGTCGAGTGGGGGCTGTCTCCAAGGTCAAGGCGTTGGGGCTCTTGCAACTGATGCCCGCCGCGGCTTCGGATTCCGCCAAGCGCATTGGCGTGAAGGTTCCCACGAGCAAGCAGTTGCTCGAAGACGCCGATCTCAATCTGCGTTTGGGCGCTTCGCATTTCGCGTGGACTCTGAAGCACGAAGAGAACGACCCGTTACGCGCGCTGGTGGCTTACAACGCAGGTCGAACCAAGTTGCGACGTTGGGTGCGCAAGGAGGGGGGCTACGAAGCTTGGCTCGCCAAGCAACGTCGTGACGGCGACTCCGCGACTTTGGCTTACGCGGATCGAGTGTTGAGCTATGCGGAGAACTTTCGCAAGCGCGGCAACATCATCCTGGGGAGCGGTGAGCCGTGAGCGCAGCACGTTGATCGGGGACCCTCGCCTGGCTGTCCGTTTCTCGCCCAACATGGACCGCACGCTGTGCGCGACGAGTCCGAGGAGGCTCAGTTGACGTAGCACTCCGTCATGGCTTCCCCTTTCAATTCAACGCTTCCTCGCAGGGGAGTGCCTGAGGGCAGCCAGCGGCCATCTTGTTGCAGCACCATGAAGCGCACGGCGACCTGGTAGTTTCCCGGGCTCAGTGACAGGAACTCAAGACTATTGGGAGCGGACTTGACCTGTGCCGTCTCGCGCGGGGCAGCGCCGCCTTGGACGGTTTCCACGGTTGCCCGGTCCTCGGTTTCGCTCGACTTCCACAGGGAGTATTGGGCCGCTTCGTGTTCGACAGCTTGCGTGCCCTCGGGCAGTAGGATCCGTAGGCTGCCCCAAACCGAGGGCAGATCGACGACGGTTTCTCCGTCGGGTGCGAGGATGACATTCGCGTTCGTTGAGTTGAGGACGCGGTAGTGATCACTGATCGAAAGGCTGACCAGTTCCTGCTCGTGCCAGGGGAAGCTGAGTTCCCCGTCCGGACCCGTTTGGCCTATGAGTTCTCTGCCGCGCGAACTCTCGCTTAGAATGTAGACGGACAGGCCTTCCCGATCGCTGCGGACCCGAATGCTAGCGTTGATCGCGGGAGTCGTTCGCACTCGCAAGTACTCCGCTTCGTTCGGCAGGCTGACGTCCGTCAAACGCACATCCATGGGATTCATCATGGTGAGGGTTTTCTCGACCTCGGACTTCCCGTTCACTCGCGACCGTTCGAAGTTGTCCTTGAAGGGGAAGGCGTAGGTGATGGTGTAAACGCCAGGTTCAAGCTCTTCGAAGTTGTACTCCCCGTCCTTCTGCGTCCGCTGTTGCAGGGGAGCGTTGAGTTCCGCAGGGAGGTCGGATTGGGACGTCGCGTCGCTGTAGCTGGTGATGATCAATCCCTGTCCCTGTCCGAGTCGCTCGAGCATTCGGACCATGGTTTCGTCGTCCAAGCTGTCGTCTTCTAGCGTCGCTTGGAGTTCTTCTCTCTGTTCGGAAGTGAGTGGGGTGGGAGCGGGCCCAGTCCATCTCAGGGAGACCGACACGCCCTCGGCCGGTTGCCCGGCGAGCAGCACACGGCCGCTTATGGAACCCAGCTTGAGCGTGTCGAGCGCGTCAGAACGCGTAGCTTCCCGTCCCACAGCGCCATCCTCCGCGAGATGCGAGGCTTGCACATTCGATTGCAGCGGATCGGCTGTTGGCAGAGCCTGACTTATGCCCCCGTGCTCTGCAGGCAGCTCCGTCAAGCCCGGCGCGATCCCCGCTCCGACTTCGCGGGCGCCCGTCTCGCCGCGCAACTGGAAGAGCCCCAACGCCAGCAAGAGGGCGACAAGGAATCCGAAAACGAGCGAAGAGGATTTCATGGGAACGGATTGGCTAGGGGAAAGTTAACGCGGATGACACTCAGTCGTCTTGTTGGGCAAGACCTCAGCCTCGGCTTGCAGCGGGACACCCACCGGCAACCAACGACCATCCGCTTGTTCCGACAACAGGCGCACGATCACCCTGTACTCTCCCGACCGAGCGGACTTGAGCAAGAGGCTCCGTTGGGTGGTTTCCAAGAGAGCCGTGGACCTTGCGGGCGCCCCGGCAAACACCGTTTCCACCTGGTGCGAGGCTTGGTTCTCCGGCAAGCGATGCACGCTGTACTGCACGGCTTCGTCCGCTTGGGGCTCGCATTCCGGGGGCAAGTGCACGCGCAACATTCCAGGAGTCGCGGGGATCTCAAAAACATTCACGCTGTCGGGCGCCAGCACCACGAAGCCCTCCGTGGAACCGAGCAGGTGCTTGCTGGAGTCGTACACGCCGATACGCGTCGGTGCAGACTCGTCCCAAATGAAGGCCAGTTCTCCTGAAGAGTTGGTGAGTCCAACGGCGGTGTTCTTTTGGGTCCCGTGCTCTTCGACTTCGACGATCATGCCAGGGCGGCCGCAGCGCACCAGGACCTCGGCCTGGATCGAGCTGGAGTCTCGAATGCGGAGGTACTCCTCCTCGTCTGGCAACACGATGTCCGTGAACTTGTACTGCGCCGTGGGGCCGAGTCGCACGTAGCGCAGGACTCGATGCTTGCCCTGCGCACGTCGCCGGTCGCCGTCGTCCTTCAGGGGATATTCAAAGGTGAACTCGTAGCGCCCGGGGTGCAGACCTTTGAACTCAAACCGCCCGTCTGCGCCGGTCACTTGAACTCGCGTCTCTAGCGCAGGTTCCCTCGGGACGGATGGGGGAGCGGCCCGATTCTCGGCCCTGAGTTGTCCCAAGGGGCTGAGGTGCGGATCGACGAACTGATTGCCTTGTTCGACCTTCATCCCTGGGAATGCGACGGCCACGGAGCGCCCCGCGGTGAAAATAGCACTGACCCTGACACTCGCGGCCGGATAACGGGCCAGCGTCACGCGGCCACTTGCCGATGGGAGCTGTGCGCCGGAAGCTTCCGTGACAAGGCCCAAGTGGTTTGGAGCCTGTTGGCCGGACCCCTTCCCTGGACCACTCGTCACGGGCGCCCGTTCGGAACCCCTTGCGCTAACGGGCGTACCGGGCAAGTTCAAATCCGTCGGCGTGCCTTGGGCATTCACCGCGCGTGGGCTGGGAACCAGCCCGTTGGAATCCTCGCTCTCCCACGGACCCTGCGAGAGGCCGAAGAGCAGCAGCAATAGGCCGGCGAGGATTCCTCCGGCGAGGGTGTTGCGAGTCATGCTGGCGTCGTACGGGGGGCAGAGAGGCGAGTTGGAACGCGATGGCCCGGGCACAGCGAATGTTGCGATTGTGTAGCGCCCAAGGACCCTCTTGTAGGCTCCGACCCGCCTTGAGGGTACGGAAGGTCCCGCCGTTTCGCACAGATTGCGTCAGAGGCGCCCCTTCGTGCTCTCCAGACCCGGGCCTGGACGCTATCCTTGGCGCCAAAATCGCTCCGGATCGGCCCCGTGTTCCAACACACTGTAAATGGACCCGTACGGCTGCCCATGCTGAACCCCGCAATTGCACCCATGACTCGCCAAGTAGCCTCTCCCCCCGCCGCTGAACTGATCGAACGCGAGAGCGCCTGGATGCGCGAGCTCGAAAGCTCCATGAGCGAGGTGATCGTGGGCCAGAGTGGCCTGGTGCGCGGCCTCTTGATCGGACTCGTCAGCGGTGGCCACGTCTTGCTCGAAGGTGTGCCCGGCTTGGCCAAGTCCCTGGCGGTCTCGGCCCTGGCCCAATCTGTGCGCGGCGACTTCGCTCGCCTGCAGTTCACCCCGGACCTCTTGCCTTCGGACCTGATCGGCACCGAGGTCTACAACGCGAAGGAAGGCAGCTTCAGCGTGCGCAAGGGACCGATCTTCGCGAACTTCGTGCTGGCGGACGAGATCAACCGCGCCCCGGCCAAGGTTCAATCGGCCTTGCTCGAGGCCATGCAGGAACGCCAGGTTTCGATCGGTGGCGAGACCTTTCGCTTGCCGGATCCCTTCCTGGTGCTGGCCACCCAAAACCCACTGGAGCAGGAGGGCACCTACCCCTTGCCCGAGGCCCAGCTCGACCGTTTCGCCCTCAAGGTCTTGGTGCACTACCCGACGGCGGCGGAAGAATTGGAAATCCTCGGTCGCATGGCCAAGACCGCACCGATGCCCGCCGTGCGCGAAGTGGTCGACCTCAGCGCCATTCAATCCGCCCGTCAGTTCGTGGACCAAGTGGTCATCGACGAACGCTTGCGTGAATACATCGTCGCCATCGTGCTCGCCACCCGCGAGCCGGCGAAAGCAGGGCTCGCGGAACTCGAGCGTCACATCCAATACGGTGGCTCACCGCGCGCCACCATCTGGTTGGCCTTGTGCGCCCGGGCCAATGCCTTCATCTCCGGTCGCGGCTTCGTGACCCCGGCGGACATCAAGGCGGTCGCTCCGGAAGTCCTGCGCCATCGCATCGTTCCGACCTACGAGGCGGAAGCGGAAGGGCTCGGCTCGGACGACTTGGTCGCGCGCGTGCTCGAAACCGTCCCGGTTCCCTAGTCGGTCCAACCGGTGGCAGCCTCTCCCCCCAAGCCCCAGGGAACGACGCGCCCCGAGCCTTCCGGCGAGGTAGGTAGCGGCATGCTCGTGCCCGAGTTGATGGCTCGCGTGCAGCAGATTCACCTGCGCACGCACAAGCTGGTCAACACCGCACTGGCGGGCAGCTACCGCAGCACCTTTCACGGCACGGGCCTGGAGTTTCAGGAAGTGCGCATGTACCAGCCCGGCGACGACGTGCGCGCCATCGACTGGAACGTGACCGCGCGCACCGGCGAGCCCTTCATCAAGAAATACGCGGAGGAGCGCGAGCTCACGGTGCACCTCTTGGTGGACAGCTCGGTCTCCATGGACTTCGGCAGCGCGCGCTTCACCAAACGGGAGGCGGCGGCCCAGTTCGCCGCTCTGGTGGCCTTCGTGGCCATGCGCAATCAGGACCGCGTGGGACTCGGTCTCTTCGGTCCCGAGCCCGGTTTGCACCTGGATGCGCGCAAGGGCAATCGTCATGTGTTGCGCGTGATTCGCGAAGTGATGGCCGCGCGACCCACCCAGGGACCCAGCGACTTGGCCTCCATGCTGGAGCACAGCGCGCGCGGCCTGAAGCGCAAGGGCATGGTCTTCTTGATCAGCGACTTCTTGGGTGTGCGCGAGCAAGCGGGTCCCGAGGACGGCGACGCGGGCTTTTGGGGCGACCACCTGCGCAGCCTCGCCACGCGCCACGACTTGATCGCCGTGCGCGTGGTGGATCCCTTGGAAGAGACGCTGCCCAAGGCGGGACGCATTCATGCTTTTGAAGCGACCTCCGGCCGGCGCATGGAATTGGACAGCAGCTCCGCGCGCGTGCGCCGGGCCTGGGCCGATGCGGCCGAGGAACGCAAGCGCCGGGTGACCAGCGTGCTGCAACGGGCCCGAGTCGAGTCCGTCGAGTTGCGCACCGATCAAGACATCGCCGATCCCTTGGCGAGTTTGTTCCGCCAACGGGCGCGTCGGGGGCCGCGCTGATGAAGTTCTTGTTGAAGACCTGTTGCTTCGCCCTGGTCATCTGGTTCGCGCTCTGCGTGTTCTTTCCGGATGTGGCCTGGGGTGCAAACTCGAACTACCGATCTGAAATTCCCCGGGCCGTTGAGCAGTCCACGGCGAGCGCCTACTGCACTCCCGAACAAGTCGCCATCGGCGAACCCTTCACCCTGTTCCTGGACATCGTTCACGACACCAAACTGCGGGTGCTGTTGGACGCGCCGGATGGGGGTGGGAAAGCGGATCAGTTCGGCGACTCATGGGTTGTGATCGAGCCTCGGCGGGTGGTTCATCTGCCTTTGAATGACGGCACGGGGCGTACCCTGACCCAAGTGCGCTGGCGCATGTTCGGACTGGAACCCGGTGAGTTGGCGCTGCCCGTGATCGGTGCCGATGCCCTGACCTCTGGAGCGGTCCAGCGCATCGACTCGGGCATGGCCAGCATTCATGTGCAGCCGGAACTGGCGGAAGGGGAGGACCTGGCGCGGCCGATGGTCGGCTTCTTGCCTGCGCCCGATGTGCAAGAGAGTCCCCTCGGGACCATCGCGCTCGTGCTCTTCAGCACGCTGTTTTTGTTCTTCGCGATTCTCTGCGGGTTGCTGTTGCGTTGGTTTCTGAAGCGCAAGCGGTCACCTGGTATCGCTACCGGTCCAACGCCCATGGCTCAACTGGCGCTTCTGGATCCAAGTGACGAGGCTGGCGTACGCGACTTGCACTACAGCTTGGCGCAACTCACACGCAGGGCCCTGGACGGTCCCGGGCACGAGTTACGAGTGGGCAA
The DNA here is from genome assembly GCA_937905825.1 of uncultured bacterium. Classification (GTDB taxonomy): domain Bacteria; phylum Planctomycetota; class UBA1135; order UBA1135; genus JABACD01. The sequence continues at coordinate 120,522 of CALCXM010000083.1, read as the reverse complement.
AACGGATGAGGAGTGGATTGAATCTCTGCGGGCGGCGAAGCGCTTGCCGGAACCCATCGTCGAACGCACCCAGGTCTTGCTGCTGAAGTGCGCCGAGGTCAAGTATGGCGCGAGCACACCGACCCGTTGGGCGGCCACGGAGGCTTGGGAAGAAGCCCAGGCCATTTGCAAGGAAGCGGAGACTGCCCAAGACGCACAAGCCCAGGCCGCACAGAACCCCAAACAACCCGCGGAGGCCCAGGCATGAGCTTTGCGCTGTTGCAAACCGAGGAAGCCGTGAAGAGTGCCGCGGAGGGGCAGCTGCACCTGTGGGGCGATCTCTTCTTGGCCGATCCCTGGTTCCTGGCCTTGATTCCCTTAGTGCTGCTGTGCGTCGCCTATGGTCGCGCACGTAAGGCGCGCGGCGCCGCGCGTTTCTCGGTGCTCTTGAATCAAGAGCTGCCTCGCTCCCTCGCCCAGCGCTTGGGTTGGGTGCCGGTCTTGCTGCAAGTGGCGAGCTTGGTCCTGATGGTCTTTGCCCTGGCGCGGCCCCTGCGCGGCAACGTGGAGACCAACTCCGTCTCCGAAGGGGTGGACCTGGCGCTCTTGATCGACCGTTCGAGTTCCATGCAGCACAAGGACTTGGAGGCCAACCGCACGCGCTTGCAGGTGGTCAAGGACGTGGTGTCCGAGTTTGCGACCCGGCGCATGACCGACCGTGAAGGGGCCAGCGACTACATCGCTCTCTTTTCCTTCGCGCGCTATCCCGAGGAACTCTGTCCGTTCACCATGGACGTGGACGCGGTGCAAGGCTTCCTCGAAGAGGTCGAACTGGCCAGCGATCGGGCCGAAGACGGAACGGGCATCGGCATCGCCCTGGCCAAAGCCGTGGCCGTGTTGCGGGAGAGCGAAGCCAAGTCGAAGGTCGTGGTGCTCTTGACCGATGGGGAAAACAACCTGGACTTGATCATGCCCTTGGACGCCGCTGAACTGGCAGCGGAAGAAGGAGTCAAGGTCTACACGGTCTTCGCTGGCAGATACGTCTCGGATCCCTTTGGGCAGATTCGTGCCTTCGATCCGCGGGTGGATGGTTTGGACCTGCAAAAGATGGCGAGCATGACAGGTGGCCGCTTCTTCTTGGCCGGGGACAAGCGCCAACTCGAAAAGGCCTACGAGGAGATCGAAAAGCTCGAGCGCACACCTCGCAAGGAAAAGCGCTTCGTCGAACACTTTGACCTGTACCGGGAATTCCTGCTCGCGGCCGTTGGCTTGTACGCCGCCGCATGGCTGTGCTTCTGCACCTGGGCCCGGAGATTGCCATGATGGACTTTGAAGTCTTGGGGTTCAGTTGGTTGCGTCCCGCGGACGGCCTGTGGCTCTTGGTTGTCCCGCTGCTGCTCGTCATGGGGTACTGGAGCCTCCGTCGCCGGCGGCGTGAGTTGCGGCTTTTCGTGGGGGACCGGCACCTGGGCAAGTTTGCTCCGAGCCTTTCGAAGTACCGGCCGATCTTGCGGGTCTTGCTCGCGACCACTGGCGGATTCTTCTTGGTGCTGTCCCTGATCGGCCCCGTGCGTGGCTACAGCCTGCGGGATGTGGAGCGCAAGGGCTTGGACCTTGTGTTCTGCCTGGACACGTCGCGCTCGATGCTGGTGGAAGACCTGCGTCCGAACCGTCTGGAGCGCGCCAAACGCGAGATGCGTGGGTTGCTCGACAAGTTGAAGGGCGATCGCGTGGCGGTCTTGGCCTTCGCCGGGGACGTGCGCAAGGTGGCGCCCTTGACCCACGACCGCAACACGCTCTCGAGCTTCATCTCGACCATCACGACCAAGGACAACCTGACCGGCGGAACCAACATCGGTGCCGCCCTCGCCGCGGCCCTCGAGCTGTTCGATGGGCGCACGGGCTCGAACGAAGCGATCGTGCTTTTGACCGACGGGGAAGACCTGAGCGGAGAAGGCCTGAAGGTCGCGGAAGATGCCGCCGCCCGCGGCATTCGCATCTACGTGGTCGGCATGGGAACCCTGGAAGGGGGCAAGATCCCCGAAGATGGCGGCGGCTTCGTACGCGATGAAGCGCGCTTGGAAGTGGTTTCGGCCATGGACGGGTCGAGCCTCGAAGTCATCGCAGAGACCACCAACGGCGCGTACATCGCGGCCTCGACGATCGCGTTGCCCTTGGAAGAACTCTACGAGAAGCGCATGAGTCGTTTGGAGACGCGCGCCCTGTGGGCCGGTCGCGAGCGCATTCCCCACGACAGATTTCAATGGCCCTTGGTGGTTGCCCTGGGCTGCCTCTTGCTCGAGAGCGCCTTGCGCGGGCGCAAAGAAGCTTCCCTTGGGACGCGGAGCACGGGAACCCTGGACACCACGGGCGAACGAACGGAAAGCAAAGGAGCTGTGGCATGAACCGGATTCATCCAATCCTACTGGCGTGTGTTTGCTGCTGGCTAGCCAGCGCGCAGACCCCGGCGCCATCGACGCAGGCAACCCTCGCGCCTGCCTCGCCAGCGGCCACGCCAGCTCCCGCGGAGCACGAGTTCGGACTCGAGTTCGGACTCTTGGATGGTTTGGTCAAGCTCGAAGAACTCAGCGCAGCGCAAGACTACGCGGAGGCCACGCGCGTGGGGGAGAGCTTGCTCGTCCTGCGCAGTTACGATTCTTGGGTGGCGGGCTTCGACTTGGCAGACGACTCCTGGTGGAACCCCTTGCTCGATCTGCTGGAGCCGGCCGCGGAGTCCTTGAAGCTCAGCTTCACCCGCGAAGAAAAGGCTCACGTGCACTACGCCTTGGGGGTGGTGGGCCTTGCGGAACAGAACGCGAAGTCGGCCAAGCGCAAGTTCGACAAGGCCAATGCTCTGGCCGGACCAGGCAGGCTACGGCAAGCTTCGACGTACAACGTGGGCACCTTGGCCCTGCTCGCGGGCGAAGCCTGGCGCGCCCAAATGCCCGAGTTCGGCGGCCAACCGCCCACGCCGGGGCCATCCGCTCCGCCCGCGCCGGGGGCCGCCCCGACGAAAGAAGAGGAAGCGCCTGATCCTTTGGAGGAAGCGCGCGCCGCCTACTTGGCCGCCAAAGAAGGCTACATTCTGCGCCTGCGCATCGATTGGAAGGACTCGGACACGCGCGCCAACATGGAACTCGTCATGCGCCGCTTGCGCGAGTTGGACGAGATCGAACGTCAGCGCGAAGAGCAAAAAGAGGAAGAGCAGAACGACGAGAACAAGGACGAAGAGTCCGAAGACTCTGAGTCCGAGAAAGACGACAAGCAGAAACAGGACAAGCCCGAGGACCAGGAACCGAGCGACTCCTCCGAAGACAAGCAAGACTCACCGCCCGAGGACTCGGAAGAGCCCCAAGAGCCCGAGGAACCGTCGGAAGACGAGCAGGAACAGCAAGATCCTTCCGAGGGAGAGCAGGAGCCCGACGAACAGCAAGCACCCGATGAGCAACCCGCTGAACCCCAGCAGGAGTTGTTCCTCACCAAAGAGGAGGTGCAGCGTTTGCTCGACCGTTTGAAGGAACACGAAGAACAAGGCGAGCAACTGCGCGAGCGCAAGCGCCAGAGCCGACGTCCCACGGCGAGAGATTGGTAATGAACGGTCGAATGGAAATCATTGGAAGACTCACGTTGTTCTTGCTTGTTCTGCTTTGTGGCAGGCTTGCGGAACTCCATGCGAACACCCCGAGCTCCGCGCAAACGGGCCCCCAAGTCACCGCGCAACTCAGCACGGGCTTGGCCACCATCAAGAGCGACGTGACCTGCATGGTGCAGGTGGAGGGCGCCAACCGCGCGAGCCTCGAGGACGTGCCGAAGGTGGTCGGCTTGCCCTTGATCAAAGTCTCTGGCCCGAGCGTTCAGGACAGCTTCTCCTCTTTCCGCACCGGCCGCAAACGCACTCACGTGTGGGCGGTTACCTTTCAACCGGACAAGGAGGGGGAGTTCATCATCCCGCCCATGACCCTGAAGGTCGACGGGAAACTGGTCACTACCCGTGAACTGACTTTGAGCGTGGTCAAGGACCTCACCGGGCAAGAGTTGGGGCATCTGGAGTTCGAGGGTTTGCCGGAGTTTGTCTTCGAGGGCCAGCCCTTCACGGTGCGCATGAACTTCGGCTGGGATACGCAGTTCGATTCGCGGGTGAACATGGCCAACCTGATTCTGCCCTGGTGGAACGAGCTTCCGGGAACCCTGGAAGTGGAGAGCGCTGTGGAGGGCGTGAATGCCGCGCCCATGGTCGAAGTGCAGGTCAATTCGCGCGTACGGGTGCGCGCCCTCGACGTTGGCGAGCAAACCCTGCGCGGCAAGCAGTTCCGCGTCCTGCAACTCTCCCGTAGCTTCGTCGCCACGCGCTCGGGGACCTTGGACTTCCCCGCCAGCTGGCTCGAGTTCGGTCATGTGCGTCGTCGCGCCTTCAGCGAAAGCCGGGAGACCTATCACGTGGGGGCCCCCGCCTTCTCCATGGCGGTTAAGGTACTGCCCGAGTCGAACCGTCCCCCGGAGTACTCCGGCGGGGTAGGAACCTTCCATGTGCAAGCGGACGTCAATCGTCGGGACATCGACCTGGGCGAGTCCGTCAAGCTCACGGTGGATTGGACGGGGGATGCGAATCTCGAGTTCTTTGATCTTCCCAACCCCGGGCGCTTGGCTGCCTTCGAAGACTTCCGCGTCTATGGCATGACCAATGAGCGCTTCTACGGGAACCGTCGGCGAGTGGTGTACGACCTAGCGCCGAAGAACGCGAACGTCGGTGAGATCCCCGCTTTGCCCTTGGTGGTTTTTGATCCCGAGTTGGAGGCCTATCGCACGGTCAGCACCCGTCCCATTCCGATTCGTGTGCGGGCACCCGAAGGGGTGACCGAGTTGACCGCGGAAGGCGGGGACGAGGGCCCTCCCTTGGTGGCACGCGACATTCAAGAAAGCGAGGACGACAAGCCGCAGACTTCGGAGCTAAGCAGCACGTTGATCCTCGGCAGCTGGATCAGCCTTCCCATCTTTTGGCTCTTGGCACGCGGCGCCGTTCGACGCCGTGGAGACCCGAACGCACCGGAAGCCCGTCGCCGCCGGCGAGCCCGGGCGCGGCTCGGCAAGGACCTGCGCCATGCGTCGAGCGCCACCGATCAAGCGCGAGCCTTGCAAGAGTTTCTCGGCGCGCGCAGTGCCGAGAGCTTCGCGGCCTGGGAGGGACGCGACCTGGCCAACTGGCTGCAAGTGCAAGAGCAGTCCCTGCCCGAAGCGACCGTGCGCGAAGTGACGGACCTCAGCCGCGACTTGGACGCCAGTCGTTGGGCGGGAGAGGACAAACCGCTGGATACGAATCGCTTGGTCAAGGTCGCGGACGAACTCGTGAAGGGAGGTCTCTAGTGCTGAATCGCAACCACCTGTCAGGACTCTGGCTGCTCTTGGTGCTGTGCTTTGCAGGCCTAGCTCCAGGGGCCGCAGCACAAAACAGTCTGCCGTCTACGGACCGCGACCAGTCGGCCACCGCCGCCTACCGTTCCGGAGATCTGTCCACCGCGCGCAACCTTTGGGAGGAGCTCTTGGCGGACGACTCGGCGCAACTAGACGACGGCCAGCGCGGGCGGCTCTGCTACAACCTCGGAACACTCGCTCTGCGCGAGAGCCGGCACTTGGACGGCGTGGCTTGGTACAGCGCCGCCCTGCGCCTGCGTCCGCGGGACAAGGACACCTGGGCCAATCTTGAACTGGCTCGTTTGGAAGCGGGCTTGGAGGCGGCCGACCGCGGCGATCTGAAGGCGACGATCGACCGACTGCTCAGCACCTGGACCGCGGGGGAGAGTTCGCTGCTGGCGCTCTTGGGGTGCTTGCCCCTGGCCCTGGCCCTGGGCTACGAGGCCCTGCGTGGCGGCCGGCGTTCCAAGGCCTTCGTCTTCCTCGGCCTGCTGCTATGGCTCTTGGCCCTCGGCCCCTGGGTCCGCCACAAGGCGACGGAGGGGCATCGTCAGGTCCTCGTGATCGCCGAGAAGGGCGGCTCAGCACGGGCCGAGCCGCGCCCCGATGCGACGCGCGTGGAGCAGCTCGACGCGGGCACCATTCTGCGCCAGCTGGATGAAATCCCCGGGTGGATCGAGGTGGAAGTGGACGGCAAACGCCGGGGCTGGATCGAGGACCTGGACCTCTTCCCGCTCAATCGCTGAGAGGTGTTGCATCGGGCTGGCTAGCTGGCGATGATCGAGGGACATTTCTATTCCCTCCGGCTGCAGTGCTCCGAGTGGTGCCCTGGCTAGGTCTCCAGTCCGATTCGTTCCCATGTCCATGATCCCTGACTTCCACGTTTTCGTCTGCATCACCAACCGGCCCCCCCAAGCGGGCGGCTCCTGCGGGAACATCGGCTCCGGCAAGGTCATGGAGCAAATGCAGTTTGCGATCATGGAGAATGACCTGATGGGACGCGTGCGCATGAACGGCACCACTTGCCTCGGTCCCTGTGACGACGGCGTGAACATGGTCGTCTACCCCGAAGGCACCTTCTACGCGCACGTCACCCCGGAAGATGTTCCGGAGATCGTCAAGGAGCACTTCATCGGCGGCAAGGCCGTGCAACGCTTGGTCTACAAGGGAGCGTAGGCCGGTCCCTGCCAACGATCCCTTGAAGGTGCTCTTGGTCTGCAACGGCTTTCCGCCGAGCGGGCAATGGGGAACGGAATACTACGCCCACCAACTCTCCCATGGATTGTTGGAACGCGGGGCGCAGGTGGGGGTCTTCTACCCGGTTCGCACGGGCGATCGCGAACGCTTTCAAGTCAAGCGCATCGAGCGCGAGGGCCTCTCGATTTTCGAAGTGGCCAACGCCGGGGATCCGCGCAAGTCCTTTCGGGATAGCTATCAATGCGAGGGCGTCGAGCGCGCCTTCGCACAGCTGGTAGAAAAGGAGCAGCCGGACGTCGTTCACTTCCTGCATCTGCTTTGGGGGCTTTCGATCGGTCTGCCCGCGATCGCCAAGGCCAGCGGCGCGCGCACCCTGGTGACGCCCACGGACCTCGGCTTGATCTGCCATCGGGGTCAACTATTCAACAACCAATCGTTGCGTTGCGACGGGGTCCCGGACGCGCAGACTTGCGCTCGCTGCATTCGCGAACCCGGCCAGTGGGATGCGCCCATGCTGCCCAGTGAATTGCGGCGACTGGCCGTGCGCGGCTTGGCATCGGTTGGTGGTGCCGGGCGTCTGGTGATGGCCAAGGACATCGACGAACGCCGCGCGCAGGTCATGCGAGCCGCGCGCCATGTAGATCATTGGATCTTTCCCACGCGCTCCATGCAAGTCGAGCTACTGCGCGCCGGCGTTCCCCTGGGCTCGTCCACTTGCCTGCCCTATGGCATCGACGAACATCTCTACGATCGCGCGCGCGTTGCCACTCGCGGCTCGCGCTTTGTCTACATGAGCCAGTACATGCCCCACAAGGGCCTCGCCTGTCTCTTGGACGCCACTCGCCAATTGGAACGGCAGCTGCCCGAATCCGTCGAAGAGTGGAGCGTTCAATTGCACGGCAACGGGGGCCGGGATCGTCATCGCATGTACGCCCGGTCGCTGCTCTCCGACCTGCCCCGGCGCGTGACCGATTGTGGTCCCTTCGAACCCTTGCGCGCTCCGCAAGTTTTGGCGAACACCGATTGTGTGGTGGTTCCTTCCGAGTGGATCGAGAACGCGCCCCTGACGATTTTGCAAGCACGTTGCGCAGGGGTGCCAGTGATCGCCAGCGATGTTCCCGGAGTCGCGGAGGTCTTGGAAGACGGGAAGCACGGGTTGCTGTTCAAGGCGGGGGACCCCGAGGACCTGGCGCGCGCCATGTCGCGAGTGATCGCCGGAGAGCTGAAGCACGTGAAGGTCGATCCCTTGGTGCGCTACGGAGATCACTTGGACCGCATCGAATCGATCTATGGCAGTTCGATCGTGACGCTACCGAAGCACAACCCCGCGCGCGAGAAGGTTCCCTCCCTGTGAACGCCGGGCCACACCGGATCGGTTTTGTGGTGGGCCTCGATTGGGATTTTCCAGGAGGGGTGCAACGGGTCACCCGTCGCCTCGCTCAAGCGCAAGCGCGCCAGGGCAGGGAGGTTCACGTTCTCGCCTTGGGCAAAGCGGGAGCCGACGCTTCGGAAGCTTGGGAGGCGGGCGTGTGCGTGCGGCGACTGGCTTGCTTGCCGCAGGACGCCGAGTGCCGTGGTTTTGATTCCCTCAACTTGCAGCCACAAAAGGAACAGGAGGTGCTGCGTTGGACAAGGCTCCATGCTCTCGAGCACTTGCACCTGCAACACCTTTCCGCGTTCGGTCTCGGATTGCCGCCCTTGCTGCGGGAGCAAGGCATCTCCTTTGATTGGACCTTGCACGATTACCACGCCGTTTGTCCCCGCGGGCAGATGTGGTCCGTGGACGGGGAGGCGTGTGCCGAGATCGACTTGCCGCGTTGCGCCGATTGTTGGTCGCGCACTTGGCCGCAGCTTGGAGCAGCAACAGAAGCTTCGAAAGCCGTTGAGCGCAGACAGGCTCTTATGGTCAAGGCCATCGAGTCCTGCGAGCGAGTGCTAGTTCCTTCCGAAGGCGCAATCGAGCAGTTCCTGCGTTGCGGTGTGCCTTCTGCAAAGTTGCAGGTCGAGCCCAACGTCGTCGATAAGCCCATTTGGCTCCCGCCTCGCCGCCCCTTCGATCCCTCCCATGTTCGCGTGGGTGTGCTCGGGAGCGTGCAACCGAGCAAGGGCGTGCTCGAGCTCGCGCGCTGGGTGGCGGACTTGGGAGAGCCCTTTTCCCTGGAGGTCTACGGACCGCTTTCGGATTACCACGGAGATGAAAGTTACGGGGACGCGTTCCGGTCGCTGCTGCGGGAAGAGCCTCGCGTGCGCTGGCACGGAACCTACGGGCCATCCGACTTGCCGCTGATCTTCGCGGGGCTCGACTTGGTTTGCGTGCCTTCCTTGTGGGAAGAAGTCTTTGGCCTGGTGGCCTACGAAGCGGCGCTGGCGGGCTTGCCCGTGTTCGTCACAGATCGCGGAGGGTTGCAGGAGTCCCCGGGGCACGCGCTCGCGGCGGGGGACGCCGACGTTTGGAAGGGGGCGCTCAAGCGCTTCGTCGAAGACAAGGCCTGACGCGAGTCGCTTTGCGCGAAAATGGAAGCTCGTCCTAGCCCGCGCTAAACCTGCGCCAGCCATCCGCCAGAGTTCGCGCGATCTCGCGCCACTCGTAGTGCCTGCGCACGAACTCCTTGGCGTAGGTCGCTCGGCCCGCCGCACGCTCGGGATAGTTCAAGCAATCAAGAACCCCCGCGCGCAAGTCGGCAATGCTCTCCACGGCCAGCAAGTGCTCCCCGTGGACGAGGCGCAGGCCCTCGAGTCCCACGCGGGTGGTGAGCACCGGGCAGCGCGCGGCGGCCGCTTCCAAAATTTTGAGGCGCGTGCCGCCGCCGACTCCGAGGGGCACCACCAATGCGCTGGCTTGGGCTAGCCAAGGGCGCACGTCGGACACCTCGCCGATCCATTGGACTCCTGCAGGAAGTTGCGCGGCATCCGGGGACTCGGCACCTCGGCCAACAATGGAGAGTTGCAGGTCCCCGCGGGCCGCGCGCAAGCTGGGCCAAACTTCATCGAGAAAGGACTGGATGCCGCGGCGATTGGGTTCGTACTCCAGGTCGCCGAGCAGCAAGAGACGAGCCGCGTAACGGGGCGGACCAGGGCCGTCAAAGAAGTGTGTGTCGACGCCATTGGGAACCACGAGCGTTTGAACGGCGCTGTGACGTTTGGCAAAGCGTTGGGCGTCCTCTTGCGAGCAAAACACATGATGCCTGGTGCGCGCGACGCTCTCTTGTTCCAGGCGCTGCCAGCGTTCCAGCTCTAGCTTGCGACGTGCACCGGGGGGCCGCAGGGCTCCAGCCAACTCGTAGTCGAGCTTGTGGTGGTGCTGAACCACGGGAACGGAGAGCTTGGGCGGGAGATGGCGAATCAGGCAGAGTTCATCCACATGAATGAGATCGAACTGCGCCGAGGAGATGTCCTGCAAGCGGCGTCGCAGGGGCTCCGAAGCGAACCACTGTTCTTGAATCGGACCGGACAATTGCTGCAACCAAGAGGGCTGCGTTCGGGCAAAGATCTCCAAGTGCGCGCAGAGTTCCGCGCTGACTTCTTCGCCAGTGGTTGAACCGTCTTCCTTGGCCACGCACCAGAGGGTGATCTCGTGGTCCTTGGAAAGCTGGCGCAGCAAAGCAGCCGTCCGAATGCGGCCACCGTTGTCCCCGGGCCAGGGAGGCGCGGGCGCCAAGAAGAGAACTCGACTCACTGGGACACTTGTTCCGGACTTAGGTTGCGCGCCACCAGTTCCCAACCGTCGGGCCCATCCACCAGGCACGTGCCGTGGGCGGGGTCGGGGTAGTAGTCGTAGCTTTCCGGCACGCTGAGTCCCAGGAAGCGAGAGAGCAGCACGCGAATCAACTGGCCGTGGGCCGTCACCACGAGGATGCCGTCGGCTCCGCTTTCGATGGGATCAGCGAGCAGGGGGTAGGCGCGCTTGAACAGCAACTCGTCGCCCTCACCGCCGGGCGCGTGCCAGCGATAGGGATCACGCCAATAGGTCGCGGCCTGCTTGTGCCAAAACTCGATGAAGTCGACCTTGGGAATGCCTTGCCAGTCTCCGCGATTCATTTCGCGTAGGCCCACATGGCTTTCCACGGGGACGCCCGTGGCGGCAGAAATGGCCTCGCCCATGACCCGCGCCCGATCCAAGTCCGAACTCAAGATGCGTGCCACTGGAATGTGACGGAAGGCCTCGCCCATGCGCGCCGTCTGCTGTTGGCCCTCTTCACTCAGCTCCACGTTCATGGAACCATAGGCCATCTCGTGGTAGCGAGCGGCGACTTCCGCATGGCGCACGAACCACAGGCGCAGCCCCTTCCCGTGGCTCTTGGCCCGGGGTAAATCCTGGGTTGGCAGGGGAATTGAGGCCGGGCGTTCCGGGGGTCCAATGGCTTTCATGGGGAGATTCTAGCCGCATCCCCGCGCGAGTCGATGGGGGCGGGGATCATTCGTGGTTCACTCATGAGCTCATGATGCCTGGAGCGCTGAGTGATGAGCGCGGGGAATCGTCTGAGCCCGACCTGTTTCCTCGTGCTCGGAACTCGTAGTCTTTCCCCTGTGATCAGGAATGGCAACAAGACACTCTGCGCGCCGCATCTGGCGACGCGGCCCCATGCACGGGGACCGACCCGCCCGCGGGCGGGGATGGATGCACTGCGCTGGCAGGCGGTTGTTTAGTTGGAACCTGCCCTGCTGTTTGCCATGTTGTTCTCATTGCTCCAGCACCTACTCGAATTGGTTAGCTCGCTCCATTCGGTCGTGTTGCTCGACCCCACCCGTTTGCTTGCGCCTCTAGGGATGTTCGAATCGCTGGGGCTGCTTGGACCCTTCGGACAGCTTGGCCCGATTGGGATCGACCTGGAATTGCTGGCGCTCATCCCGCTCGTGCACCTGGCGGGCATGTTTTGCGCGTACCGGGCCATCGTGCACACTCGTACCGCCCAGGGCGCCGTCGCTTGGGTAGTCAGTTTGGTGCTGTTGCCCTATCTGTCCGTTCCGCTCTACGTGGTGTTCGGGCGTCGCAAGTTCCAAGGCTACATGCGCGCCCGTCGCTCGGGTGTCTCGGAGGTCGCTTCCATGGGCTTGGAGTTGCGCAGCTTTGAAGAAGCCTTTCGTAGCCAGTTGCCCGACACCGGCGATCGCATGAAGGCCATGGAGTCCTTGGCCAAGATGCCCTTCACGAGTTCCAACGACGTTCAGTTGCTGATCGATGGCAGCGAGATTTTCCCTTCCATCCTAGAAGGGATTCAAAGCGCTGAGGAGTACGTCTTGGTCCAATTCTACATCGTGCGCGATGACGAACTCGGCACGGAGTTCCAGGCTTGTCTGATCGAGCGGGCCAAGGCTGGCGTGCGGGTCTATTTCCTTTACGACGAAATCGGCTGCTATCAGTTGCCCAACAGCTACCTGGACACGCTCTCCAGGGCGGGCGTTCACGTGCATTCGTTCCTGACGACCCGCGGGCCCAACAATCGTTTCCAGATCAATTTCCGCAACCATCGCAAGATTGTGATCGTCGACGGTCGCACCACCTGGGTGGGGGGCGCGAACATCGGCGACGAGTACCAGGGCAAGGACGCGGACGTGGGGGAATGGCGCGACACGCATCTGCGCGTGGAAGGGCCTGTGGTGCAATGCGTGCAACTCAGCTTCCTGGAGGATTGGTTCTTCGCGACAGGTGGCATTCCGGACATGGATTGGACGCCCCAGGCCTCCGAGCACGGGGCCATGGACGTTCTCTCGCTGCCCTCGGGGCCCGCAGATATGATCGAGTCGGCGAGCCTGTTCTTCGTGCACACGATCGGTTGCGCCAAGCAACGCCTGTGGATCGCATCCCCGTACTTCGTGCCGGACGAATCGGTGGTCTCCGCCCTTCAAATCGCGGCTTTGCGTGGAGTCGATGTTCGGATCCTGTTGCCGGAAAAGGCCGACCACTTGCTCGTCTACCTCTCTTCGTTTTCATACTTGGAAGACCTGGAGGGCTACGGGATCAAGATCTATCGCTATCAGCCTGGCTTCCTGCATCAGAAGGCGCTCTTGCTGGATGACGACCTTTCCGTGGTGGGCACGGCGAACCTGGACAATCGCTCCTTCCGACTCAACTTTGAAATCACCATGGTGGTGGCGAACCGGGCCTTTGCGACTCAAATGGAGGCCATGTTCGAAGCGGACTTCGCCCGTTCCAATGAGGTTGGCATCGAGAACCTATCAAGTCGTTCCCGTTGGTTTCAGTTCGCCGTCAAGCTCTCGCGCTTAACGGCGCCCGTGCAGTAAGTCCCGCGCCAGGGCGGGGCTTCGAACAGCGGCAGGCTTGCCCGTCCATCTTGCAGGTCACGCAGAGATCGGGAGCGGGAACTTCACTCAGTGACGGTAGAGGATTCCGATGGTGAACTCGGGGCCATGGGCGTCGCCGATGCGATCTGGATAGTCCTCTTCGATACCCCCGTGATCCAAGCAGGTTGCTGCGCCCTCACCGTCCGCATGGGATCCGTCCGCGCAGCGCCTCTTCCTGGTTTGGTCGTAATAGAAGCGGTAGCCGATGAGGCCCGTCAAGGCTAGGTCATCGGTCAGGTGCAAGGTCGGTTGAATGGAGAGCCCGAAGGAGAACAGGCTGTTTGAATTCTCGAATAGAACGAAGCGCGCCACGCTGTAGCCAAAGTCCATGCGTCCTCGGAGGTCGAGCTGGCCCGCAGAAATGGTGGGACCTAAGAGTCCAGAGCGGATTGAACTGAGTTGCAAGCTGTCCGCCCCGTTGCGCTGATAGCCGAGTTCCGCAAAGGTGCTCTTGTCGTCGTGCAGGGCGTAGTTCCAACCGATCAGCGGTCCGCTCAGGGTGGTTTCAACCTGGTTGAATTCCGGCCGGCTGACGTTCCAGCCAACGTAGGTGGATTGTGCGTGGCAGGCACTGCAGACGAGCAACGCGAAGAGTCCGAAGAACGGATGGCATGCTTGAGAGACGGGACACGTGCGCGTCAATCGATCGGACTTAGGGGCAGCTCTTCCGTCCTTGCAAGCGCCTTGCGCCTCACAAGCGTCGGACGCAACAGGTCGAGCACCGCGTCGGCGGTCGCGCGGTAACCCGTCAGCTTTCCCCCGTAAATGGCGAGGTAGCGCGGGCGCTTCGGGTCGTCCATGCGATATTGGGTTTCCCGGGTGCGCTTGAAGGCCGAACCGCTGGCCGCCGGCAGCACGCGCAAGCCTGCCCAAGCACTGAGGACCGCGGTGTCCTTGCCCGGAAAGTGATGGGCGTAGGTTTGGATCAAGTACTCGATCTCCTCTTCGCTGGGGGCGCAGTCTTGCGCAGGCCCCTCGTGAACCTTCTCGGTGGTGCCCACCAGGGTGTGGCCCTTCCAAGGCATGCTGAACACCGCCCGCCCATCGCTCGGGGCTTCCGTGTAGTAGATGCCCTGGGTGACTTCTCCGGGCAATTCGATGTGCGTGCCTTGCACGAGGTCCACGTCCAATCCATCGGGTTCAGGTAGCACCCGCGAGCGCACCTCTTGCACCCAAGGCCCGGCAGCGTTGACGATCACCGAGGTCGTGTGTTCGCGCTCTGAGTTGTCTTGCAAGTAGTTCACGCGATAGCCGGTCTCCAAGCGCGCGCCCTGTTGGAAGTCGGCTGGATGAATCAGTTCAGCTCCCAGGCTTTGAGCGGAAGCCATCACCGCACGAGTTAGAGCAGCGTCATCGGTCTGCGCGTCCGTGTATTGAAAAACGGCCTGCAGGTCGCGAGTTTCCAATCCATCCAGCTCGCACCAACGCTCGCGTCCGAGGCTCCTAAACTTGCCTTCCTCGGCGAAGGAAGTCAGCAGGGCGTAGAGCGCCAGCCCCGCACGAATTTGCCAGGGGCGCCGGGAGGTCTGCTTGTAGATCGGGATGTAGAAGGGCACAGCATGCACCAACTGCGGCGCGTTCTTGAGCAACAGCGCGCGCTCGCGCAGGGACTCACGCACGAGCCCAAACTCGAAGCTCTCCAGATAGCGCAGGCCCCCGTGAATCAACTTGCTGGACTTGGAGGAGGTGCCCGCGGCCAGCTGCCGACTCTCCAGCAGGCAAACTTTCAGCCCGTCTGCCGCCGCCCGTTGGGCCACACCGACCCCTTGGATACCACCTCCAATGACGGTCAAGTCGTAGTCGTTGGCGCTCACTTTTTTAGGATGGCCTTGAGTCCCGGGAAGTCAAAGGTCTCCACAAAGTGACAACCGCGTGCGCCGAGCTTGCGGGCGATCACTGGATCCACGACTTCGTAGACCGCGAGTTGGGTGCCCACGTCGATCGAACCGTCCCAGGGCAGCTTCTTGTAGTTGATGAAGATGTGGCTGTTGTTGAACTCCTGGGCGTCGGTCTTGAGCTGCTCCCAAGTCTCCAGGATGATTCCGTGGGGTAGGGTCGTGTTGGCCGCTACCGCTCGTAGGCAGGGGATGGAGAAGGAGATGATCGTGCAACGACCCCGAATGGGCTCGAGCTCGCGAGCCACCGCCGCCACCGCTTGCTCTGCCCCGGAACGTTGCACGCTGCAGGGCTTGATTTCCACGAAGACAAAGGCATCGGGGAATTCCTGCAACAGGGTGATCACCTGGGAGAGCCGCGCGATGGGCTCGTCCGCGAATTGCGCCCCGAAGCGCGCCGCTTCAGAAGCTCGCAGGGAGCCGATTGCCCCGTCGTCCATGTCGACCAGACTGCCGCCCATGGCGCACACCCGTTCCAAGCTCTCGTCGTGGAAGAGCCATGGGGTGCCGCTGGTGGAGAGTTGGACATCGATCTCCAGAAACTTGGCCCCGGCTTCCAGGGCCGCCCGGATTCCTGACAAGGAGTTGTCGGGAAACTTATGGGGATAGCCGCGGTGGGCGACGAGGTCGTAGTGGGGCTCTGCTTGGTCGATTTTGATCATGGATTCGTGGGGTTGGGCCGCCACTCATCTCGCCGATCGGGACCCTGGAAGTCAACCGCTGCGCTGAGGACCGGGAATTGTGTCGGGAGACGATTCGGGATGCACCCTGCAGAGTGGTGCTGCGCCAGGCGCCGAAGTACTCTCTGCCGAACCTCATCCTTCGCCAATCCACGTAGGCACAGGGCAGTTCGGGGAGCTGAAACCCGTGACCGGTTTTCGGCAGCACCTCCGTACTTGCTAGCGCCCTTGCTTGATGGAAGATGGCGAGTCCTCAAACCGACTGACCCGACCCACAGGGATAGCCCTATGTCTTTGGAGTGCAACGCCAGCCCGCCGGAACGCGGACGCCCACCCTTTCCGCCGGTCCAACTCGTGGGGACTGCGCGCGAGATATTGGTGGGCGCGACGGGGCTCCCGCTTGCTCGGGACGCAATGAGGAATGGAATGTCCGGCCGGGTTCCGCAAGGGGATAGGTGCCAGCGTGGATGAGATCACAGAAGAGCCCCGCGACCTGCCCCAGGATTCGGACCTGATGGGTGTCGAGAGCGAAGCACTCGGCCAGGTGCAACTTTCCGTTCGCGGATTGAGCAAGCGCTATCAGGACATGGTGGCGGTGGATGACCTTTCGTTTGATGTGCGCGCGGGTGAGATCCTCGGTGTTCTGGGCCCCAACGGTGCGGGCAAGACGACGACCCTGCGTTCAGTGGTGGGGGTCCTGCCCTTGCAAGAGGGGGAAGTCTTCGTGGGTGGGCACCACCTGGTGAACGAAGAGGTGGAAGCCAAGAAGTGCTTGGCCTGGGTTCCCGATGATCCCACGCCCTTTGACACCTTGACGGTTTACGAGCACCTGGAATTCACCGCTCAACTGTATGGCGTGGTGGATTGGCAGGCCCATGCGGAGGAGCTGCTCACACGCTTTGAGTTGACGGAAAAACGGGACGCCCTGGGCGGCGAGCTTTCCCGTGGCATGCGTCAAAAGCTGGCGTTCTGTTGCAGTTGGATTTCGCAACCGCTCGTGATCCTGATGGATGAACCGCTCTCGGGCCTCGACCCTCGCGGCATTCGTGCGGCCAAAGATGCCATCCGGGCGGTAGCAGCCAGTGGAGCGGCCGTGGTGATCTCCTCGCACTTGCTGGAACTGATTGAGGAGTTGGCCGACCGCCTGCTGATCATCAACCGCGGACGCAAGGTCTTCAACGGAACCTTGAGCGAGGCGCGCCGAACCCTGGCGGGGGATGGGGACTCGCGACTTGAAGAGATCTTCCTGCGCGTGACCGAGCAAGACAACGTTCTGGATTTGCCCCTGGATCGCGAGCTGTGATTCTCGGCGCGCCCGCCCTCCGGCGATTGATCGCCATGAAGTTTCGCGGAGCCCTGCGACGGCAAACGCGTAAGCTCAAAACCCTCTCGGGCTGCCTCTTCGCGGCTATCGGTTTGCTGCTCACCGGGGGGTGGTTGGCGACCTTGTTGATCGGGCGCCGAGCCTTCGAGAGCGAGCCTATGGCCCCCGAGGAGATCCTGCCCATCGCGCAGTTCGGCATCTGCGTGCTGGCCTGCCTGAGCCTGATCACTGCGGCCTCCGTGCGTGGGGTGTACATGCCCCAGCAAGACATCGAACGGCTCTTCGCAGCCCCGGTGAGTCGCGCGAACATCTTGCGCTATCGAATGCTAGTGGACCTCGGCCGCGGGCTGTTCGGATCCTTGGTGCTCGGCGCGGTGACCTTTAGCCGTCTACCCAAGCCGCTCTTCGGGGTGCTAGGGATCATGTTGACCGTTCTAAGCACGGGGATCTTGCGCCAATTTTTCTCCCTTTTGATGGCGAGTGCGGGCAATCGCTTCGACCGTTTCTTGCGCGGACGCAGCATGCTGTTCATGCGCATCGTGGTGGGGGTTGGTGTTTGGGGCCTGGTCATGTTCGTGGTGATGGGCGAGAAGCTGCTCGGCAAGATCTTCGGCAGCGTGCACTTCGTCGGAGGTTTGGAGGAGCTCTTGGCGCATCCCGTTTCCCAAGGTCTACTCGCCCCGGCCCTGCCTTGGGCGCGCATGATGACCGCAGGGAATTGGCCCGAGTTTCTCACTTGGGCCGCAACGTGCCTGTTCATCGGGTTGGCGCTCTTTGAAGTGACCGCCCGTTTGCGCATCGACTACCGCGAGATGGCCCTCGAGACCTCGGACCGCATCGCCACACGTCTGCGCCAAGTGCGCCGGGGGGGGCTGTTCTCCGGTGGCAAGGCCTCGAGTCGCACGACTGGCTGGCGCTTGCCGAAGATCTTCGGCCGTGGCCCCATGGGCGCCGTCGCTTGGATCAAATGGGTCTCGATGATTCGCAAAGCGCGCGGGACCTTGATCATCGGGCTCTTGATCGTCGTCGGGGTCAGCGTCGGCGTCACGTTCCTGCTGCGACAGGACCAAGGGATGAGCAACCCGGGAGAGGCGCTCGTGGGATCGAGCCTGATCGCCATGGTGGGGATTCTCTACCTGTGCGGGGCCTTGCGCTTTGACTTTCGCGCGGACCTCGATCGCATGGTGCAAATCAAGGCTTGGCCCGTGTCCTCCCGGCGCGTCTTCTTGGGCACGCTCCTGCCGGTGGTGACCCTGATCTCAGTGATGTTGGGCGCAGCGATCTGGTTGCGGTTGGCACTGCTCGGCTTGCACGACCCGGTGGCGGAAGTGATTCCGTTGGTGTTGCCGCTCTTGACCTTCGCCTGGCTGGCTGTGGAGAACATCGTCTACTTGTTCGCTCCGGTGCGTTACGTGCCCGGGCAGGAAGGCTCCTTGCATCACACGGGGCGGGCCATCGTGCTGGTCTTGCTGCGCCTGCTTTTGATGGCCGTTGTTCTCGGTCTGGTGGGGATCTGCGCTGGCTTGGTGTACAACATCGGGCCGGAGTATTTTGGCTTAGGGGAGCAGGAAGCCATGTGGCTGTCCATGGCCTGTGGCTTTGATGTGCTCTTGCTCGTGGACTATGGCCTGTATCACGCGGGAGGGCGCATGCTCAAGCGCTTCGACGTGGCCCGCGATCAAGGTTAAGCCAAGCCGCAAGGTGGCGTCGCTCAACCCAGGGCCGTTCTCAAGTGCGATCCGAGGCGTCGCGCCGTGGCTTCGTTCGCGAAGCCGACGAAGGACACCGGCGTGCTTCCATCCAGGGGGAAGTCCAAGAGTGCGCCTGCTGAGTCTTGCACCACGCAGCCGGCTTCCTGGGCGAGCAGGATGGCGCCAGCGCAATCGTAGGGCTTGGAGGTTGTGACGGAGACCTCGAACTGAGTGGCGAGGTGCGCGCGCAGGTCCGCGATCAAGCGATAGGTACCCAGGGCGAGCAGCACCAATTGCCCGCCGTTGGAGATGTATTGATCGTCGAAGCAATTGCGCAGGTCCGCTGCTTCGTGCTGCTCGATGCAAGCAAAGAATTGTGCTTCGATTTGCGCTAGCTTGGGTCGCATGCACGGCGTGTAGCGAAAGAAGCTGAAGTAGCCGTGGTCCACTCGGTCGTCGCCATCGTTCACGAGTCGAGCCCGTCGGACCAAGTGATCGCTGGCGAGTTCGCGCTCTTCGATCCAAGCACCCGCTCCCCGTTCGGCACCCAGCACGCGGTAGCGAGCCGCCCGAGAATCGGGTAGCTCGGCCAACATGGCCACTTGCACATCCACAAGCCGCGGTTCCCCGGCGCCCGGACCGCACAGGGACATCACGCTCCAAGCGGAACGCAGGTCGGCCATCAAGTTGCGGGTGCCGTCCACCGGATCGATCATCAGGCGCGCTCCCCCGTGGTCGAAGCCGGGCAACTGACGCACACCGCCAGCGCCGTCCGGACCGAGATGCAGCCAACCGCGATCCTCGCTGAAGAGCGACAGGGCTTGCGCGCTGGCCTGTTCCCGAAACCAGCAAGCCAGGGCGTTCTCGGCCGCTTCGTCGAGGGCGTAGGTCAGATCGCCGACCCCCTGTCCCACCGCTCGCGAGACTTCAGAAGTGGCCAGGGCCCGCTGCATATCGTCCCGCGCGGCCAAACGCAAGAGTCCCGCCAGAGCGCGCAGGGCGGGAAGCCAACGTTCAGGGGAGAATCCGGGGCAGTCCTGGGGCATCGCTGAAGATCGGGTCACGATTTGAGACGGAGTTCGTGGGAGGGCTGGCTAAACTAGGTCGCCCCGCAGCCTGGTGCCAGGCGCATCCAACCCCAGTTTCTGAATTCTGTAATGTCTGAAGTTCACGACGTCGTCATCATTGGTTCCGGTCCGTCCGGTTACACCGCCGCCATCTACACCGCCCGCGCCAACCTGAAACCGGTCCTCTTTCAGGGCATGCAGCCCGGTGGCCAGTTGACGATCACCACGGACGTGGAGAATTACCCGGGTTACCCCGAAGGCGTCATGGGGCCGGAGATGATGGAGCAGTTCCAAGCCCAGGCCAAGCGCTTCGGCACGGACATTCGTATGGAGACCGTGCACTCGGTGGACTTCTCGAAACGTCCTTTCAAGATCACTTCGGACTTCGGCGAAATGCACGCCAAGTCGATCATCATTTCGACTGGCGCAAGCGCGCGCCTGCTCGGCTTGGAAAGCGAGAGCAAGCTGATGGGCCGCGGTGTTTCCGCTTGCGCGACCTGCGATGGGGCCTTCTACCCGAACAAGGAAGTCATGGTCGTGGGCGGCGGCGACACGGCCATGGAGGAGGCCCAGTTCCTCACGCGCTTTGCTAGCAAGGTCACCGTCGTGCACCGCCGCGAGGTCTTCCGAGCTTCTGAGATCATGCTCGAACGCGCCAAGAAGAACCCCAAGGTCGAGTGGCTCTTGAACAAGACCGTGGTCGACATCCTCGCCGAGGACGGCAAGCCGGTTCACGCGGTCGTGGTGGAGGACACCGATAGCGGGGAGCGCTCGGAAGTTCCCACCCAGGGCGTCTTCATCGCCATTGGTCACACCCCGAACAGCACTATCTTCAAGGACAGCCTGGAGCTGGACGAGAACGGCTACATCGTCGTTCACGACGGAACGAACACTTCTGTGGAAGGAGTCTTTGCTGCGGGCGACGTGATGGATCACGAGTACCGTCAAGCGATCACGGCTGCTGGAACCGGGTGCATGGCGGCCATCGACGCCGAGCGCTGGCTGGACTCCCAAGAGAACTAGGCACAGGCTCCTAGGGGGCGCCGGGATCTGTAGGCTCCGGCATCGCTGCTGCTCCTTGGCACCTGGCTGGGGTTCCTCCGCAAGCCCGTCTTGATGGGCGATTCGGGAGGTTGAAAAACAGGTCCGGTTCTTCGTGCGTCTCCGCTTCGTCGAGTTGAAGGGACGTTCCCATCGCTTTTGTTTGCGTGCTTGGTAGGCTTGGCCCATGCGCATTGCTTTGGTTGTTCATGCCTTCCCACCCCGCTCGCAGACCGGTGTCGAGGTGTACACCGAAGCACTCGCCAAGGCCTTCGCCGCTGCGGGCCATGAGGTAGAGGTTCTCGCTTGCTTTCGAGAGCGCGCAGGCTTGCACCTCGAGCAGCGCCGGGAGCAACGAGCTGGGTTTGGAGTGACGTGGTTGCGCCTGGCGCAGTCCTTGGACGACGAGGACCTGCGGCGCACCTGCCCTGGAGCGAGTGCCGCTTGTGCCCGCTGGTTGGGGCGCGAACAACCTGACGTCCTGCACATCCAACACTTCCTGGGCTTCGGGGCGCAGATCATCGATGTCGCCCGTCAACAACTCATCCCGGTTGTGTTCAGCGCCCACGATGGCTTTGCGGTGTGCGATGAGTACACCTTGATCACGCCAGACTTCCAGCCCCTGGATCCCGCAGATCGCCGGGCCTTGGCCCGTTGCCGTCTGGCGCGTGGTGTGTTGGACAAAGCACTGGCCGCCCATGACGGCTACATGCCGGTTCGGGCTGTGCCCAAAGGATTGCGTCGGGAGATGGACCAGGTGCTGGGGGAGTCGAGCTCGCGGGTGGATGAACTCGCTACCCAACTCGATCGGCAATTGCGCGCGCGCCTGGAGGCCGTCGACCGCGCGGATCACATTCATGCGCCGACCCAGTTCTTGGCGCAATGGATGAAAGGCATGGGACTGCGAAGCGAGGTCGAGGTTCGATCCTGCGGTATCGACAGCGCGCCCCTGCGGCGGACGCAGCAGCGCAGCGACCCGGCGGGCCAAGACCAAGCACTGGGACCCTTGCGCGTGCTGTACCTCGGAGGTTACTTCGAGCACAAGGGCGTGCACATTCTGTTGCAGGCCGCGCAGACTCTGCGCTCACAAGTCGAAGTCCACTTGCGCGGTTGTGGGGGGAGCAGCGGGTACCTGCAGCACTTGGAAGGTCTGGCGCAGCATGGGCCCGTGCATCTGGGCGGTGCATTCGATCGCGAGCAGTTGCCCGGGTTGCTGCACGCAGCGGATGTACTCGTGCTTCCTTCCCTTTGGCCCGAGAACGCACCATTCGTCCTGCGCGAGGCCTTTGCTGCGGGAGTGCCCGTGCTTGTCAGCGACACGCCGGCCCTGCGCGAGAGCGTCGCCGAGGAAGTGGACGGGCGGTTTGTGCTTCAAGGGGACGTGGACGCCTGGCGCGCGGCCCTGCAAAGCTTGGCGTCGGACCGCCAGGCCCTTTTCAAATTGCAGCAATCCGTGCGCGAGCCGAAGTCGATTCTCCAGGACGCAGCCGAGTGGATTGAGATCTATGAGCCCTTGATCAAGCGCAAGCAGGAAGCCGCGCAAGCTCGCCGCGAGGCGCTTCCCGAACACCTTTGGGGCTTTGCGCAAAGCCACCAGGAGCTCCAGGGACTTTCGACCAGCGAACTGTCCGAGCGCGTGCTGGAAGGTCTGCAAGCCCTGGCCGAGAAGAAGGGGCTCGGGCTTTCGGAGCTGAAGGGCGCGCGGGCTTGGCTGCCTGAGAGCGCGGGCTTGCGCGAACGAATCGCGGAGGGCAAGCGCGCCCTCGCCTGGCGCGCGGAGACCGCCGAGGATCAGGCCCGGGCGCTTGCGAGTGCTCTGGCCAGAATCGGAGAACTCGAAGCGCTGGTTGACAATGAACAGGAACGTGGGGCTTGGCAGCAGGAACAACTGCAGGACCGCGACGCGACCTTGGATGCCTTGGGTGCCGAGCTCGGCCTTTGCCAACGAACCCTGGAAGAGTTGCGCGGCCAAGAACGGGAGGGCACCCGCGCCCTACAGAGTTCCTGGAAAGAGAACCAATGGCTGCGGGAACAGGCTGCCACAGTGGCGGCGGAACGGGATGCCATGGGCTTGGCGCTCGAACAGAAAGTGGAGCAGTTGCAAGCGGCGGAAGCCCTGTTGGACGAACAGCAGAAGTTGGCTAGTGCCAAGGCTCAAGAGTTGGGCCGGGCCCACCAGGAACTCGAGGCGCAGGCAAAAAACGACCGCTATCTAAAGGAAGAGTTCGACGAGTTGCTGGAGGCCCACGCAGAGTTGCAAGGGGAGCGCAGCGCCGCTCGCTGCCATGAGCAATTCCTCGAGCAACAACTGACGGAGCGAGCGCAGGAGTTCGCGGACCTCACCCAACAGGCGCAGGCCAGCGGCGAACAACTGGCGGAGCTCGCGCAAGAGCTGGACTGGCGGCGAACAGAAATGCGCGAAGCCAAGGCGGAGAGCCAACGCATCGCCTTGCGATTCTTCGGTCGCCGATTGGGCAAGCGACTCTCCGCTTGGGAGGGGAGTGCTGAGCCGCTCCGTTCAGAAGAACAACCAGGCGGTGAAAGATGAGTCAACCGATCAGCATCGTGATTCCAACCCTGGCGGACGGAGACCTCTTGGACGGGGCCTTGGGGTCCTTGGCCGCGGAACTGCAATCCCGTTCGGCGGGCGACGAAGTGCTCTTGGTGGACGACACGGGCTCTGGGGCGCTGGCTGAATGGATCGCGCTCAACGCGCCGGGGGCCCAGCACATCGTGAACCCCAAAAACATGGGCTTCGCAGCTTCAGCACTGGCTGGGGCCAAAGCGGCCAAGCACGAGTTGCTCTTCTTGATGAATCCGGATGTGCGCTTGCGAGCGGGTTGCCTCGACTTTCTGCAAGAGACCCTGGAACAATCCCAGAAGGTCTGGGCGGTGGCGCCTTACGTCCTGTTGAACGGGGAAACGGACACGGCGGAGTCCTTGCCGGAACTGGTGCTGGAGCAGGGCATTCCCCGTTTGCAGCGCATGGCGCTCGAACTACTTCCCGGTCACGCGCATCCCCGTTATCCCGCGGGCATTCCCGTGGCCTTTGCTCTGGGCGGGGCCTGCTTGCTGCGGCGCGCCGAGTTCCTGAAAGCGCCCTTCGATGTTCGTTTCGAGCCGTTCTATTGGGAGGATGTGGATCACGGCCATACGGCCCTGCGGGCGGGGCGCCAGGTGCTTGTGGATCCACGCGCCGTGGCGGAACATCATCATCGCGGGACGCTCGGCAAGCACGTGCCCGACCCCTTGGTGCGCGCCGCCATCGAAAGGAATCGGATGCTCTTCGCTTGGAAGCATCTTGGGCCGGAAGACTTGCAAGCCAACCTCAATCAACTTGCGGCATGCGCCCTCGAGCACACGGTTTGCGAGGAGCGCGAGGAGCTGCTTTGGCTGGCATTGGCCCTCGAGCGTGAGCTCGGTAGGTAGAGGGACCGTGAGCTCGGTAGGTAGAGGGACCATGAGCTCGGTAGGTAGAGGGACCATGAGCTCGATAGGTAGAGAGACTGTGCGCAAGCTTGGTCCCAATCCAGACCCTGCTAGCCCAAACTCTCGAGCCGCCGCTCCAACTTGTCCAAATGCGCGTCCGCCGAGAAGAGTTTCTGAACGCGCCGAAGCCCCGCATCGCCGAAGCGTTCCCGACGTGCTGGATCCCTGCGCAGTTCATCGACCGCCAAAGCCAAGGCGTGCGCGTCCCGCACCGTCACCAAGAGCCCTGTTTCCTCCGGTCGCAGCCATTCGCGGACGCCACCCACATCGAAGGCCACCACGGGCTTGCGGTGAGCCATGGCTTCGATGCCGACGAGCCCGAACGGCTCATTCCAGATAGACGGGAACACGACCAAGTCGCAAGCGGCGTACAGGCCCTCGATCTCTTCGGCGGAAGTCCAAGCGTTGAAGTGCACGCGCCCAGACAAACCTTCTTCATGCGCCTTGCGCTCGAGCCACGCGAGGGCGGGTCCGTTGCCGGCGATCACGAGCTTGGCTTCCTGGGGGAGTTGGCCGAGCGCCGTTAGCAAGTAGTCGACTCCCTTGTCGGGCAGCACAAGCCGCGCGGGAGTGAAGAGCTTGAAGGTCTCCGCGCCCGCCCAGAAGGCCGCGACCTTCAAGGACAACCCCGCTGGTTCGATCGCTGCCGTGCCTGAGCGCGTGAAGTACGGGATGACGTCGATGCGCTCCGCGGGCAACCCAGCCCGTTGCAATTCGCTGCTCATGTACTCAGAGGCGACGATCAAACTCCGCGCTCCCTTGAGCAAAAGCAATTCCTGCCATGCGCGTCGCAGGGCTTTCAAGGGGCGCAAGAGCGAAGGCATTCCCTGGACCCGCTGCCCCGAACAGCCGTCAGCGAGCCAGTAGTTTCGCAAGCAGGCGAGCCCCAAAGGTTCCTCGCAGGCCCGATGGTCCGCTCGCAGCTTGTTCAGGCCCGGGCAGAACAGCGTGTGGTCTTGGACGAAGCGCAACAGAGGTGGGCCCTTGAGCAAGAGGGCTAGGGCGCCCATGGCAACCCGCGAGAGCAGCAGCGTGTGAGTGCAGCCTTCCATGGCCTCGCGGATTTGGATCACGTGCTCGAGGCGCAGCCCTCGCTTGCCAAGCCCCGCCTCGCCAAGACCAGGGCACGTGAGCACTGGAATGAGAAGGCCGCTGCCCGCGGTCGGGCCCCCGGGGACCGGCAGATCATTCCCTGGCTCGTTCGCCCCCGCCCGGCAAAGCACGCGCACCCGAATGCCCCGGGCCCTGAGGCCACTCACGACATCGCGGGCGTAGCGCTCCGAACCGCCGATCAAATCCCAGCGGTCCGTGACGACGAGGACGTGCAAGCTACGTCCCGCTTAAGAACCGATGCTCAAGAGGAACTGGCCGTTGACCTGGGTCTTCTTCATCTTCTGCAGCAACATCTCCATGGCTTCCACGGGGTCGAGTTCGTTGAGCACTTTGCGCAACATCCAGACCCGGCGAATCTCTTCTTCATTGAAGAGCAACTCTTCCTTACGCGTACCCGAGCGGTTGATGTCGATGGCGGGGAAGATGCGGCGATCGGAGATGCGGCGGTCGAGCACGATCTCCATGTTGCCGGTGCCCTTGAACTCTTCGAAGATGACTTCGTCCATCTTGGAACCGGTCTCGATCAGGGCCGTGCCGAGGATCGTCAAGGAACCGCCGTCTTCCATCTTGCGCGCGGCGCCGAAGAAACGCTTGGGCATCTGCAGGGCCGTGGCTTCGATACCACCGGAGAGCAGCTTGCCGTTGGAGGGTGCCTCGATGTTGCAAGCACGGGCCAGACGCGTAATGGAGTCGAGCAGGATCACCACGTCACGGCCGCCCTCGACCATCGACTTGGCCTTGGCGATGGCCATCTCCGCCACTTGGATGTGACGGGCGGCAGGTTCGTCGAAGGTCGAGCTGATCACTTCGTGGCTGCCGCCGGTCAAGGTCCGCTGGAAGTCCGTGACTTCCTCCGGGCGCTCGTCGATCAAGAGAATGATCATGTGCGCGTCCGGCTGACTGTGCGCGATGCACTTCGCGAGCATCTGCAGGATGACCGTCTTGCCCGTGCGCGGAGGTGCGACGATCAGGCCCCGTTGCCCCAAACCGATGGGGGTCACGAGGTCCACGATGCGCATCTCCATGGGGTTGTCCGGGGAGCCTTCCAGGAAGATGCGCTCGATGGGATAGATCGGCGTCAATTCCTTGAATGGGGTGCGTGCAGCCACTTTGGCCGGCTTCTCGTCGTCGATGGTTTCGACGGTGAGGAGGCAGAACAGCTTCTCGTCCTCGCGGGGCGCCCGCAGCAAGCCGCGCACGGTCATGCCGGTGACGAGGCCGTTGGCTTCGACCACGGAGGGCGGGACGAAAATGTCCTCCATGCTCGGCGTGTAGTCGTTGAAGCCGAAGCGCAGGAAAGCGTGGCCCTCCGCAACGATTTGCACGGTGCCTTCGGCGATGACGGGCACGCGCTTGCCGAGGCGTTGCACGATGATGGCCCAGACGATCGACTTGCGGGTGTGGCCTGGGTTTTCGACCTTCTCTTTGGCGGCCGTCTCGAGCATGCCCTCGATGTCCAAGGCTTGCAGTTCGGAGAGCTCTGCTTTCTTCGGCTTGGTCTTGCGCGTCGACTTGGGCAAGGAAGCTTCGAGCTCCTCCAATCCCTCTTCGTCCAGATCCGCGGGCAGCTGGGAGTAGTCGATGCGGAGGATGCCGTCGTCAAAGGTCCCCGTGTTGGCCTTCTGGTATTGCTTCTTCTTGTTGAAGTTGCGTTTCTGGAAGGGACGTTTCTTGTGCGCGGTGGCCATGGATGAATGAAGAGAGAAGTTAGATCGCGGTGCGCGCCGAGACTGGTTGGATCAGCTCGGACGATTGCTGCGGGCTTAGTGGGGGAGATTTTCCGCTTCGAGGATCTCGCTCACGCGGGCTTGCAGCTCCGCGATTCCGGCGCGATTCTCGACGACGTATTGGGCTCGGGCTTTCTTTTCCTCGAGGGGGATTTGAGCACGTTCCCTGCGGGCGACTTCGCCGGCGGACCACCCTCGGCGCTCTTGCGCACGCCGGTCGCGGTCTTCAGCATCGGTCTCGATGTAAACCAAAAAGTCGCACTCTTTGGTCAGGCCGTGGTCCGCTTCATGTTCGAGCAACAAAGGTACGTCGAGCACGATCGGCGAGCTCCCAGTGGTGCGCGCCTCGGCTAGGCCTGCGCGTAGTCTTTCACGAACGACCGGAAGGATCCACCCTTCCAATTTTTCTCGAGCCCCGGAATCAGAAAAAACGAGGGCGCCGAGGGCTTCGCGATTGGCCCGGCCATCCACGCCGAGCACTTGCGGCCCGAAGGAATTGGCGAGCCACGTGGAGGTTTCCGGGGTCAGGAGCACCTCCCGGGCGATCGTGTCCGCGTTGAGCACCAGGCCCTCCGACCCCGCCAGGAGCTCCGCCACGTAGGATTTTCCCGAGGCAATGCCTCCCAGGACACCGATCACGGCGGGCGGGGGAGACGGGCAATCTGAAGTTTCGGTGCTCATTCGAAAGGCTGTCTGCGATGGAAGCGAAACCCGTCCGGGGGGTCCGGGTAGGCACTGCATCCCCACTGGCGACAGCCTACGGGACGATGGAGACGGGTCAAGGTCGCTAATTTCCCTTGCCGCCCCCCCTCCCCGTCGGTTATCACCTTGTCCCGCGAGATGGCCCCCAGCTCTCCCGCTTCATTGATGGTCGTAGATTCTCGGCCTCGACTGTCCCTCTCACTTCATCGAGACACCCCGCCTCGGGAGCGCAAGTGTGCTGCCCAGTGCCAACAGAACCCCACGAATGATGAACCGCACCCGCCGCGGCGCAGCCCGCGTCAGCATCACCTGGATTATTGTCGTGATGATCGCTTTCTTCGCCTCCCTCGCGATGGTGTTCGTCTTCGACGGTGAACTAGAGGTCGAGAAGAAGAAAGTCGTGACCGCGATTGAGGCCAAACAGTCTGCCGACACCAAGTACGACGCAGAAGTGGACTACGGCCGTCAGCTCTCCAAGCTCCTGGGCTGGTACGACAAGACTTTGGCTTCCCCGCACACGATCGTCGCGGAGGCTGAAGAGGGCTTGACTCAGTTCAAGGACGCCTTCAACAACAACGAGGCTTCGGTCACGGACATGCAGTCCATGATCAAGCGCGCCGGCGAAGAGCGCAATGCACTCATCGCTGAGGTCCGCACCCTGAAAGCACAGGTGGAGGGCATGAAAGGCGAGATCGCCGCTGGTGCCGCCAGCTTGGCGACCATCTCCTCGGAGAAGGAATCTGAGATTCAGCGTCTACGGGGACAGATCTCCGACGACACGCAGGCCGCTGCCGACACGGTGGACGGGCTCGAGAGCCAGCTCGCTGACGCTCGTGCGACTGCTCAGGAGACCCTGCGTCAGCTGACCGCGAAGAGCGGCGAAGTGGGCACGATCAAGCAGCAGTCACGCGACCGCGACGCTGTCTACACCACACGCCTCGAAACGATGACCAGGCGCCTCGCCTGGTCCCGTGAGCCCGAGCGCGCCGACGGCCAGATCCTGGACGTCTCCGAAAAACTCGGTTTGGCCTACATCAACCTCGGCAAGTCCAATCGCCTCTACGGTGGCATGCGCTTCTCGATCGTCGACGGTCGTACCGGGGACAACACGGTCAAGGCCTACTGTGAAGTGCTCAACGTCATGGACGGCATGAGCGAAGTCAAGATCGTGGACGTTCGCGATCCCTTCGATCCGCCCACCGCTGGTGACGTCATCTTCAACCCGCTGTACGATCCCACGGGATTGCGCAACGCGGTTTTGCTCGGTCGCTTCACCGGCACCTACAACAAAGCTGAGCTGCGCGCTCTGCTCGAAGGCATCAACATCAACGCTCAGGCCCGGCTCGACAAGACCACGGACTACCTGATCGTGGGCGCCGAGATGTACACCGACGCTGACGGCGAGCCCCTCGACGATCCCTTGCAGCCCTCTGACAGTCCTATCTACAAGGAAGCTCAGGCCATGGGTGTTCGGATCGTGCCTCTCAAGTTGGTCACCGACTACTTCCGCAAGTCGAACTAGTTGGATCTTAAGAGACCAAGTCGAACGGGACGGCTGCGGCCCTTTCCCCGACCGACCTGATCGTTCATGATGGCGGGCGAAGTCTTCGGGCTTCGCCCGCCATCTCCTTTTTCGCTGCGCAATTCTGGGGCTGCATCCGCCCCGATCCTCAGCGCTCGATGGACCACCTCGTTTGCCACCTCGACTGATGGACCAGCCTGATCCCAACGACGCAGAGCTAGACGACAGCCGCATGACCCTCGGCGAGCACCTGGACGAGTTGCGCGTGCGATTGATTCGCTCGGCGATTGCCTTCACCGCCGTGTTCATCTTCGCCTGGACCTTCCAGAACGAGGTGGTGGAAATCGCCCTGGCTCCTTTCGAAGAGAAGGCTCGGCCTTGGCTGAACGATGACCTCTTTGAGATCGAGAAAACGAAGCTCTTCGCGAATGGCGAGCCGACCCTGGATGCGCGCAAGGAACGCTTCTTCGATGGGGAGGTGGAGCTCTCGAAGATGAGGGACCCGGTCAAGACCATGCGAGTCAACAGCGGCACGGGCACCTTCTTCTTCTATCTCCAATCCTGCGGCTATGCGGCCATGTTCCTGGGGGGCCCCTTCGTGCTCTGGCAGGTATGGGGCTTCATCGCAGCCGGGCTGTATCGGGAGGAGAAGCGCGCGGTCTACAAGTACTTCCCAGCGAGCGTGGGGCTGTTTTTCGGTGGGGCCATCTTCGGCTACATCTACTTGGTTCCCTACGCTTACTACTTCATCTCCAAGATGGGGTTGGAGCTCTTGCGGCACGATGCGGAAGTCTCTGAGTACTTCACCTTCCTCACGAGCCTGGCGCTCGGCATGGGGGTGGTGTTCCAGTTGCCGATCCTGATGATGGCTCTCAGTCGAGCTGGAATCATCGAGCCGAAGTTCTACTCCACCTATCGCGGCCACTTCATCGTGGGGGCCCTGGTGATCGCGGCGGTCATCACGCCGCCGGATCCCTACACCCAAATCATGATGGCGGGTCCCATGGCCGTGCTCTATGAGGTCGGCATTCTGCTGGCCAAGCTGACGGCAAAGCAGCATGCGGAGGAAACAGGAGTGACCTCCACATGACCGACGGAATCCCGCGCCCCAAGGTGGCCCTGATCGCGATCGGCGATGAGCTGTTGAATGGCCAACAGCTCGACACCAACTCCGCCTGGCTTTCGGAACGGCTCTGGGCCCTTGGCTGGGAGGTGGTCAACATCACCTTGCTCGGGGACCACGAGGACCAAATCGTCGAGGCCCTCGCAGTCCAAGGTCGCAAGATGGATCTGGTCCTGACCACGGGTGGCTTGGGTCCCACTTTGGACGACCTGACGCGCCACGCGGTGGCGCGTGCCATGGGCGTGGAGCTCGTGCTCGATCAAGCGGTAGTCGATTGGTTGACGCGGCTCTTCGAGAGCTTCGGTCGCACGATGAACGAATCGAACAAACGCCAAGCGCTCTTCCCCGCCGGAGCCGCCGTCTTGCAGAACAACTTCGGCACGGCCCCTGGTTTCCGCATACAGCATCCCGGGGGCGCCTGGATGGCGAGCTTCCCCGGTCCGCCGCGGGAGTTGCACGCCATGTTCGAAACAGAACTCGTGCCCTTCCTGCGCGCGACCTTCCCCGCGGTCCCCGAACCGCGCATGGCGAGCTTTCACCTGTTTGGCGTGTCCGAGAGCGATTTCGCTGCGGAGGTGGGACCTTGGATGGAGCGGGCGGCGATGCCCCGCATGGGGGTCTGCGCCAGCGGTCGCGTGCTCAAGGTGCGCATCGAAGACTCCGGCCCAGCCGGCCACGAATCAATGCGCGTCTTCGAGGCCCGCGTGGCCGAGTTCGAGACGCGCTTCGCCCCCGCGATCTTCTCCCGACAAGACCCCAGCACGGCCCTGGCCTTGGGGCAGCTCTTGATGAAGGAGTCCGTGACCTTCGCCTGCGCCGAGTCCTGCACCGGTGGCGAGATCGCTTCGCGGCTTGTGGCTCAAGCGGGCATCAGCGACGTCTTCCTCGAAGGCTTCGTGACCTACTCCAACAACGCCAAGCGCGATCGCCTTGGAGTGCCTCAGGAACTCCTGGATGCTCACGGTGCCGTCTCGGGCCCGGTGGTGGAAGCCATGGCTTTGGGGGCCGCCAAGGCCTGCGGTGCGCGCCTGGCGGTGTCCACCTCGGGAGTCGCCGGCCCCGGTGGCGGCAGCGAGGAAAAGCCCGTGGGCTTGGTCTACATCGGTGTCGCCATCGACGGGTACGTGCAGAGCCACGAGTTGCGCTTTCCCGACCGCGGCCGGGACCTGATTCGCGACTGGGCAGCCACCAGCGCCTGCGAGTTGGCCCGCCGTGCACTGGTGGCTCGCTTGGCGGGACCAGGCACCCAAAAAAATCCCTGAGGGAGTCCTTTCCCGGGCGCATTTTTTCACCAAACACTCGACAGGGCCGCCCTCGTTGATATGCTCTCGCCCCTCAGTTACCCCGTGGTGTAATTGGCAACACATCTGGTTTTGGTCCAGACATTTCAGGTTCGAGTCCTGGCGGGGTAACCACTCTCCTTCCCGAGCGTTTTTCGCGCGCCCGGGTCAAGTTGAGAGTCCGAAACAGCCTACTACTGAGAGCTAAGGGTGAGAGCTAAGGGTGAGGGTCGAAGATCCCCCGATCCCCGCCGTCGAGCGTGGAGCAGGCTAGAGGCCCGGCCACTTCCCGACGGGAATCAGATGTTTCCTAGAAGCATGGAAGGGTCGCGCCCCGCAGTCGTCCCCGTCATGACCTTACTCCGGAGAGAATCGAATGCTGCCCATCCTGCGCCAACTGCTCATCCTCGTGTTCTTCATCCTTTCGGGCTTCTCGGCCCGTGCCCAGAGCCTCGTGCAGCTCAGCTTGGAGGGGGCCATCTCACCCGAAGGAGGAGCCATGGTGGAGATCCTTTGGGAATCCACCTTTCCGGACCAGGAACCGCGGGCCGTCAACCTGCGCTTGCATCTGGCCCAGGGGACCAGCGCCCACGACCTCGGGCAGTTGCTTTCCCAACGCTTGAAGGCCCAAAACATCGCCGGGATCTTCCCGGGTCCGAGCGCACCCAAGAGTGGCGCCACCCACGTCTTCGTCAATCACACGAGTGTCCTGCGCCTGCGCTTGCCCCCGGGACTTTCCTCGAAGGTCACCGCTTGCGAGAGCGCGCCGACGCGCGTGCGTGTGCTGCGTGCCGATGCCTTCCCTGGTTCCGGCAGCATCCTCACCAACACGACCACTTTGCATCCGCACACCCACAAGACCGGCAGAGTCTTGGTGAGCACCGAGTTCACAGCACAAGAATCGCCGGACGCCATTTGTGAGCGGCTCTTCGTGCAGGGCTTGGCGAAGGACCTCGTGGTGGACCGGCCCACTCAAGACTCCTGGCGCCCGATTCGCGGCAATGGGGGCACGGTTGTCGCGGGTTGCTCAATCGAACTGAAAACCCCGGGGACGGACTGGGGCTTGGAGTTGCGCATGGGGTCTGCAGTTCGCTGAGGGATCAGACGAGTCGCTTCAAGCCACCGCTTGGGCCCTTGGATCCGGTCCCGCGGACGGCTGCACGCCCGCGGTTGGTTCCGGTCGCGCGAAGGGTTGCACTCGCGCCGCCGGATGCGATTCGCCGAAGTGCCGTGGTCTTCCGGCGAACCTAGTAGCCGAGCGCGCGCAAGGCTCGCAGGGTTTCCGGATCCTCGCGCCCCAAGTCCTCCCGGCGCTTCTGCAGCAAGCTGGCCAACTCGGCGAAGTCGCGATCCGCGGAGGAGTACTCCAAGAGGGAAGCGATCAGCCGTTTGAGGGGCGCGTCCCCGGGTGCTTGAATCAAGTTGTGGGCTTCGGCGGGATCCGCCCTCAGGTCGTAGAGTTCTTCGGAGAGGATCACGAGGCGCCGTTCCGCATCGCGGCCGTTGCCTTGGCGCACATGCGTGTAGCGCCGAATCAGCTTCCAATCGCCGATGCGCACGGCCTTGGCCTGCACGGTGCCGGTTTTCTCTGCGCGCTCGACCTTCTCGCAAAACACCGGAGCTCCGGCCGCCTTGTCCTCACGCATCAAACTCGCCCGGGAGCGACCGCGCACTTGACTGAGCTGACCGTTCAGCATGCGCCCGCGGGGCAACCAACAAGTCTCCGTCAAGGTCGGCTGCAAGTCCGCCAAGGAAATGTCCCCATGACGCAGGCCGGGCTGGGGGGCGTCTTGCTGAACATCGGGAAAGCGAATCATGAGGGGCACACGGCAGGTGGCTTCGTAGGCGTAGCGCCCGTGCTCGAACCAGTAGTCGTGTTCTCCCAAACTCTCCCCGTGATCGGCGGTGATGATCACCAGGGTGTTCTGCAACTGGCCCGCGGCGCGCAGGCTGTCCAAGAGCCTGCCGATCTGCGCGTCCACGTAACTGACTTCGCCGCCGTAGAGGGCGGCCATCACGCCTCCGTCGATCGAGCCGTCCGCCAGGCGCGCCACGTCCGGGATGTTGTACTCAGCGACCCAGCGCTTGTGCAGGGCGCCCTCGGCGGGCGGCGTGTTGGGGATCGGCTGGGCTCCAACTTGTACAGCAGCGAGGGCGGCTTCGCGATAGGGAGCGGGGGGCTCGTAGGCACCGTGAGGATCCATGTAGTGCGCCCACAAAAACCAGGGTTGTCCCGACCGCGCAAAGGCCTTGTGGGGCCCGGCCCCATCCGCGGAGGGCTCAGCGAGTCCAAGGGCGCAAAGCAAGCCGTCCGTGATCGAGGTGGCACCGCGCATGGGCACGTTGCTGGGGGGCACGCCGTTCTCATCGGGCAGGTCCTCAACCCACAGGTCAAAGCCCCGGGCTAGTCCCGAGAGCTTGTCCTGCAACACGTAGTTGCCGATGATCGCTCCCGTGCGATAGCCGCCTGCTTTGAACGCTTCGGCCCACAGGGGCACGTCCGCCTCGAGCGGCGTGGTCAGGTCGCGCACGTGATGATCGTGGGGGTAAAGCCCGGTCATCAAGCTCGCCACGGCCGGGGTGGTCTTGGCCCGTGGGCTTTGGGCGTGGTCAAAAACCAAGCACTGCGCCGCGAAGCGGTCCAGGTTCGGGGTCAAGCTGGGCTTCCCGTTGCGCTCGCCCACGTGGTCGGCCCGCAGGGTGTCGACCACGATCAAGAGCACATTCGGTTTGGGGCGCTGCTTGGCGCAGCCGCTGAAGGGCGCTAGGAGCGGCGCCAAGAGCAGCAAAAAGGCGAGTCTGGAGCGTGTCATGGGGGCCAAAGCCTAGCCGGATCTGGGGCGCAGTCAATTCAACAGTAGTTCAGCCCAGCGATCCCTACCGTCCCTGTCCGCCCGCGGGCTAGACTCTGCCCCGAATTCGACCCCAAACATGGCCCTATGACTTCCAAAACACCCACCGAACGTCTGCACGAGATGCGTGAAGCCTCCCTCGCGGGGGGCGGTCCCGAGCGCATCGCGGCTCAGCACAAGAAAGGCAAGCTCACCGCTCGCGAGCGCATCGATCTCTTCGTGGATGAGGGATCCTTTGTGGAGCTCGACCGTTTCGTGACCCATCGCTGCCAAGACTTCGGCATGCAGGACCAAATCATCCTCGGGGATGGGGTGGTCACGGGGCACGCGCGGGTCGACGGCCGGCCGGTTTATCTGTTCAGTCAGGACTTCACGGTCTTCGGCGGATCGCTTTCTGAAACCCACGCGGAGAAGATCTGCAAGGTGATGGACGCCGCCATGAAGGTCGGGGTTCCGATCATCGGCTTGAACGACTCGGGCGGCGCACGCATCCAAGAGGGTGTCTGCAGTTTGGGGGGCTACGCCGAAATCTTCTGGCGCAACACGCGCGCTTCAGGAGTCATTCCGCAGATCTCCGGCATCGTTGGGCCCTGTGCAGGTGGCGCGGTCTACAGCCCGGCGATCACGGACTTTGTCTGCATGGTGGAGGGCACTTCCTACATGCACATCACAGGACCAGACGTGGTCAAGACGGTGACCCACGAGGTCGTGACCAGCGAAGAGCTCGGCGGCGCAGACGTGCACGCCAGCGTCTCGGGTGTCGCGCACTTCACAAGCCCCGACGGTCGCTCGCAGATGGCGCTCTTGCGCCGCTTGCTCTCCTACATGCCGCTCAACAACGCGGAAGACGCACCCTTCTTCCCGACGGACGATCCCGAGGACCGTTGCGACAAGGAGCTCGACACTCTGGTGCCGGAGGATCCGCTCAAGCCCTATGACATGCACGAGGTGATCGCCCGTGTGGTGGACAAGGACAGTTGGCTCGAAGTGCATGAAGCCTACGCGCGCAACATCCTCGTGGGCTTCGCGCGCCTCGGTGGGCACGTGGTGGGGGTGGTCGCCAACCAGCCCGCGGTGCTCGCTGGTTGCTTGGACATCGATGCTTCCGTCAAGGCCGCGCGCTTCATCCGCTTCTGCGATGCCTTCAACATTCCGATCGTGACCTTCGAGGACGTGCCTGGCTTCCTGCCCGGGACGGCCCAAGAGCACGGGGGCATCATTCGCCACGGGGCCAAGTTGCTCTACGCCTACTGCGAGGCCACCGTGCCGAAGCTGACGGTCATCACGCGCAAAGCCTACGGCGGCGCTTACGACGTGATGGGTTCAAAGCACATTCGCGCGGACCTCAATATCGCTTGGCCCGGGGCCATGGTGGCCGTGATGGGAGCCGCTGGCGCCTCGAAGATCATCCACCGCCGGGACATCGCCGCTTCGTCCGACCCCGCAGCCACTGAGGCGGCGCACACGGCGGACTACGAAGAACGCTTCAACAACCCGTACATGGCCGCTGGCCGTGGATTCGTTGACGATGTGATCGAAGCCCGGGAAACGCGCCCATACCTGATTCGAGCCCTGGGATTGCTCAAGACCAAGCACGAGGAGAAACCCGTGCGCAAGCACGGCAACGTGCCCCTCTAGGAGCTGCTCATGTTCAAGAGAATTCTGATCGCCAACCGTGGCGAGATCGCCTTGCGCGTCATTCGAACGGCTCGCGAAATGGGCATCGAGTGCGTGACGGTCTACTCCGACTTCGATTCCCAAGCGCTGCACACGCGCATGGGACACATCGCCGTGCCCTTGGGTGGCAACTTGCCTTCCGAGAGCTACCTGGTCCCCGAGAAAATCCTGAAGGCCGCCAAGGACTCGGG
This sequence comes from uncultured bacterium, assembly GCA_937905825.1. Classification (GTDB taxonomy): domain Bacteria; phylum Planctomycetota; class UBA1135; order UBA1135; genus JABACD01. The sequence continues at coordinate 84,260 of CALCXM010000083.1, read as the reverse complement.
AGCGCAAGCGATTCACCCGGGCTACGGGTTCCTCTCCGAGAACGCCGAGTTCGCCAAGGCTGTGGTCGAGGCCGGCTTGGTCTGGATCGGCCCGCCCCCCGGAGCCATCGTTGTGATGGGGGACAAGATCGAAAGTCGCAAGGCCATGACCGAAGCCGGTGTGCCCTTGGTCCCGGGACAAACGGGCGCCTGTGAAAGCGCCAAGGAAGCAGCACGTGTCGCGAGCGAGATCGGCTTGCCGGTGGCCCTCAAGGCCGCGGCCGGCGGCGGGGGCAAGGGCATTCGCATCGTGCGCGATTTGGACGAAGTGGAGTCCGCCTTCCGCACCGCATCGGGGGAAGCGCTCAGCGCCTTTGGCGACGGCCGGCTGTACGTGGAGCGCTACATTGACAACCCGCGGCACATCGAGATTCAGGTGCTCTTTGACAAGCACGGGAACGACATTCACTTGGGCGAGCGCGAGTGCTCGATCCAACGTCGGCACCAGAAGTTGTTGGAAGAGACGCCGGCCTGCGTCTTGGATCCGGCTCTGCGCGAAGCCATGGGGGAAGTGGCCCTGCGCGCGGGGCGCGCCGTGAATTACGAAGGAGTGGGGACCGTCGAGTTCCTCTATTCGAAGGGCGAGTTCTTCTTCCTCGAGATGAACACTCGCTTGCAGGTCGAGCACCCGATCACGGAGATGGTGACGGGCATCGACCTGGTGCGCGAGCAGTTGCTGGTGGCCGCCGGCGAGCAGCTTACCCTCAAGCAAGCGGACATCGAGATGCGCGGCCACTCCATCGAAGTGCGCATCAACGCGGAGGACGTGCCCGCGGGCTTCCTGCCCGCCACGGGAACCATTCGAAACTTGCGCTTGCCCGGGGGACCTTGGGTGCGCGTGGATTCTTGCATGTACCGCGGCTTGGAAGTGGGTCTGAACTACGACCCGATGCTCGGCAAGATCGTCGTTTGGGGGCCGGACCGCGAGGTTGCCATGAACCGCATGCAGCGCGCTCTCGAAGAACTCAACGTGGGAGGCGTGCGCACCAGTGCACCCGCCGCCCTGGCGGTCCTCGCCCATCCGAAGTTCCGTGCCGGAGAGTACGACACGCACTTCCTGGAGGGGCTCGACCTGAGTTCAATCGAAGGGCCCAATGAAGATTTGGCCGCCGCCTTGGCCGCCGTGCATCGCCACCACCAAGCGCGACGCAGAGCCCTCTCTGGCGACCAAGGGGACCGCCGAGGCTGGGTCGCCCGCAGCCGTGAAACCACCAGTGACTACCGGCGCCGCGCCGGGCGCTTTGGAGCCTAAGAACGATGAAGTACTACGTTGAAGTCAATGGTCGCGAGCGCGAGGTCGAGTTGACCGAACGACTCGGGGAACTCTCCGCCACCGTGGATGGCAAGTCCGTGCAGCTCAGCTACGAGGACGTGGACAACTTGGGCCAGTTGATGGTTCATTCGGAAGGGCGCAGCTACGGGGTCAGTGTGGAAGGCGACGCCAACCGCGTGGGCATCACGATCGCTGGGCACCTCTACGATGTCCAAATCGAAGATGAGCGCGAGCGCGCGGCCAACGCGGCCGAGCGCGCTGCTTCGAAGTCCGGGGGTCTGGTCAAGAGCCTGATGCCCGGAATCGTGGTCAGCATCCTGGTGGAGCCCGGTCAAACGGTGGAGGCCGGCCAACCGCTCCTGATTCTGGAAGCGATGAAGATGCAGAACGAGATCGACGCGCCGTCCGCGGGGGTGGTGAGCGAGATCCACGTCAAGCAAGGCGAGGCCGTGGGAGCTGGCGCCAAACTCGTGATGCTGGCCTCCCCCGAGGAAGCAGCAGGCGAGTAAGGACTGGGCGCCTGCTCCAGCGGTTTTCTGCTTGAGTTTCTTTGCCCTCGAAATCGACCGTGGGGGCCCTTCAGGGTCGGTTTCTTCCCAAGGCACGGGGAGGCTGGAAAAAACTTCCATCCCCGCCGTTCGGATTTCGGCATCCCCCGGCTGAGGTGGGTCAGCAGCTGAGAGCTGCGCTGGGGATCCGACTTCGCCCTTGAGAGCTTCACGGCTCTCAAGGGCGAGTCACTTTGTAGGGGGGCTGTTTTCCCAGGCACTTGCGGCGCCAAGCGCGGACCGACAGGCTGCCCTGCGCATCGAGCAGGTCGAGGGGAGCCAGGCAGGTCGGGTGGAGCGGGGTTCGGTGGCTGGCGGCGCGAACGGAGTCTGTGCCAACGATCCGCGCCGTTGCCCTGGAAGCGTGCGGGCCCGGCCCAGGGACGGCCGAACTTGCACGTGCTCCGTCGCGCCTTAAGGGCGGCGCAGGATCCGGGCCCCGCTCGAACTCAACCCCGCGATAGGCGGACTGCCTTGGTGACGAACCCGTGGCGTTCGAGCATGAAGGAGGTGGCGAAGTCGCCGTTCAGCTGGAAGGTGATCGTGATGTCCGAATCATCGCGGGCGATGAACCGGTGCTGGCCTTGATAGAGGAAGACGATCGGGTCCTGATCGAGTTCGTCCATGACCACCCGTCCTCCCTCGGCTCCAATGACGACGGTGGTGCATCCAATCTGGAAGCTACCCAGGTAGGGCTTGCTCTGCGCCTGGCTCAACAAGAGGTCAAGGGTCGTGGACTCGGGCCTCTCAATGATCAGCCGGGCCAAGTCCCGGGAGAGCTCTTCGATGGAAAGCTCCGGGCCGCGGGCCATGACCATCACGCTGAGATCAAATTCTGGATAGTGGGCGATCTGGCAGGCCCCCGCACTTGTTCCTGTCGGTTCTCCGAGAACCAATCCAGCAGAACCGTGCAGCTCCACCTGCCGCACACCAAAACCGTAGTTCGAGGCGGATCCATCGCCAAGCTGAACGAGGTCTCCCATGCGCTCGAGGGTGTTCGAATCGAAGAGGCGGAGCTCCAAGAGTCCTCGCTGGAATTTGCCTAAGTCGGCGACCGTCGAGGAGAGTCCGCGCCCGAGGAAGGCGGGGGTGGCTTGCGGCTCCTCTCCTGATGAAGCGTTTCGAATGGCAGGACCCAATCCGTAGTGAGTGTCCTCCATCTTCAACAGGTCGAAGAGTTTCACTTGCAGCAGTTCATCCGCGCTCTGACCGCTAATTTTTTCGAGCAGAGCGGCGAGCAAGAGGCTGTTGGTCCCCGTGATCGCAACGCATTCACCGGGAGCGGTGACAGGCGCCACCTCAAGGATTCCCTGGGCGAGTGCTTGGTACGTCGGCTGTCCATTGGCAAGGACGTCGGCCTTGGCGAAGTCGCGGTAGTCGGCCAGGCCAGAGGTCTGGGACATCAAGTCTTTGACGCGAACGCCGCAGTCCTTCGGAAGCAAGTCGGGGAGATGGCTGGCGACTTTGTCTTCGTAGTCGAGCTTGTCATCGGCGCCGAGTTGAAGGGCCGCCGTCACGAGGAACGTGTGCGCCAGACTCGCGGCGTTGAAGGGGGTCCCGACGTGGGGTGCCCTTGTTCCTCCTGGTTTTGCGGACCCCAGCCCGCCTTGGAAAATGGGCTCACCGGCGACCGTGATCATGGCGCACACGGAATCGGCGGACTCGGAGCGCATGAACTCCAAGAGCGCTGCGTTTGCGGATTTGTTGAGCTCTGCCGCAGGCTCCTGGGGAGCTGCCAGGAGCGCCGGGGCAACGGCAGCACCGATCAAGAGCAACGGAAGAAACGGGTTGCGTAGTGACATGTGGACCTCCAATTTTTTTTTGATGCGTGTCGGAAGACCCGTTGCAGCACGGGTGATTCAAGGTAGCGAAAACCGCTCTCTACGCGCAACCTAAGCCGCTTCTCCCAGGGGTTCGAGATGCGCTTTTCGCCCTCTTTCGCGACAAGCAATTCTTCGGGCGGTGCAGCTTGTTGGCGCGCGTTGAGCAGTGGATTCTTGCGTGTCGGTTGCGTCGCCGCAGCGTCTCGTCGCCGGGGGGGGCGCAAACGAAGTTCGATCTGACGCTCGCGTGAAGATCAGATTGCGGCCCCTTGGGTTGTTCACCTGCGACTTGAGTCGTTCGCGGCCCGCGCGTCCAGGCCAGCGACAGAGCGCCAACAACGCGATCGAGTTCCGGCCTCCTCGCGGGCTCGGACAAGGGGCCCGCGCTTCAACTTCTGGCGCTTCAGGAAAGCGCGCAGGAGCTCCATAATCCCTTCGTCGAGTTCCCGGCCTCGAGGTCTAATCCAGGTCTGAACTGCCATGCAGATGGTGCCGTACTCGATGGGCCACAAAGCGCGTGCAGTGCAATCTGGAGTAGCGAGCAGCGAACCGAATCATGGACGACAAGGCAACACCCAGCGGCGAGTCGCTCGGCGTCGAACGACTGACGGAGTGCTTGAAGCGCCCAAGTGCTTACGGGGAGTTGGAGCACGAAATCGGATTCCTTCAGACACACATCTCCCTGCTCTTTTTTGCGGGCAAGCGCGTCTACAAGATCAAGAAGCCCGTCGACTTCGGCTTTCTCGACTTCACGAGCCTGACCAAGCGCAAGTTGTTCTGCGACGAAGAAGTACGCTTGAACCGGCGGCTAGCCCCGGAGATCTATTTGGGGGTCGTGCCCATCACGCGCTCGTCCGCTGGAACTCTGCATGTGAATGGAGTTGGGGAAGTGGTGGAGTGGGCCGTGGAGATGGTGCGCTTGCCGGAACACCGCATGTTCTCCAGTCTCTTGGAGCGCGGCGAAATCGACAACCAACAGATGAACAGCCTGGCGTCCCTGATCGCAGAGTTTCACGGGTCGTGCCCGACCGGGCAGGACGTGGATCCCTACGGGGCGCCCGCCGTGATTGAGGGCAACCACAAGGAGAACTTCGAGCAGCTGCAAGACTACGTCGCCCACTCGGATCGTTCTCCAGCGGTTGCCTTGCAGGTGCTCTCCGCTGCACAGCACGAATTCCTAAGCCGCAATGCCCAGACCTTCTTTTCGGAGCAGCGCGAACTCTTGCTGCGCCGGGTCAATGAGCATCGAGTTCGAGAAGGTCACGGGGACCTGCACGCCGGGAACATCTGCTTCGCTGAGGACGGGATTGTCGCCTACGATTGCATCGAATTCAGTCGCCGCTTTCGCTGCGGGGATGTCGCTTCCGAGCTCGCCTTCCTTGCCATGGACCTGGACTACCGCGGGTACCCGAGCTTCGGCACGTACCTGGTCAAGCGTTACGCGCAGATTTGTGGGGACGCGGAGCTGGAAAAACTCGAGCCCTTCTACAAATGCTATCGGGCGGTCGTGCGCGGCAAGGTCACTGCCCTGACCGCGTCGGATCCGGCGATCCGTGCGGCGCGGCGTGCAGAGCTGCGACTCGAAGCGATGCGCTATCTACAACTGGCCGTCGGGTATCACTTGCCGCCCGTTCTGATCTTGATGTGCGGGTTGCCGGCCTGCGGCAAGAGTTGGTTGGCCAAACGCTTGAAGCGGCCCCTAAGAGCCTCGCTGCTGCGGAGCGATGTGCGCCGCAAACGGATGCCGGATGTTGCGCGAGGGACACAGGAAGACGGTCAGTACGGCAAGGGCCTGTACAGCGAGCAGCGCAAGGCCAGCACCTATGACTCCTTGCTCGAGAACGCAGTGGAACTCCTGCAAGCGAATCGCTCCGTGGTTCTCGACGCGACCTTCTCGCGCAGTCAGTACCGCGCTCCATTCCTGGAAGCCGCGAATCGCCTGGGCTTCAAGTGCCTCTTGGTGCACGTCAAGGCCGCCGACGAGATCATCCGCGAACGCCTGCAGGTCCGTGAGAACGATCCTCACTGCGTTTCCGACGCTGGGCTTGAGGTCTACCAACAGGAGCTGCAACGCTTCGAGCCACCCGCTGAACTGCCTGCGCACCAGGTGCTAGAACTCTCCTCTGGAATCGCGAGCGCTGAAGAGCATTGCTCAGCGGTGATCGATGGGTTGATCGCTGTTCAAGGGCCCTGAAGCAAGCAGATCCCGCCGCACCGTGATGGACGGAGCGGCGGGATCTTCCTGGGCTCGAGCCTCGCGCCTACTTGCCAAGCGCTCCGAGACGCTCGGCAGTCTTCGCGGCTTCCGCCGGCATGCCGAGTTGCGTCTCCAGCTTGGCTTTGCTCTCGAGCGCGCCCTTCAAGGTCTTCGTGTCGCCGAGTGCTTCTGCCATGTCGGCCAGGTCTCCCGCGCAGGCGAGGGCACGGTAATTGAACTCCGCGGCGATGCTGACGGTCAGCATACCCTGGAGATTGCGGTACTCGCTGGACTGCAGGCCCAAAGCATTGTTGATTTGGCGTGCCATGCCGTAGGCGAGCAGGGAGTCCTCAAACTGTCCCATCTGCTGTGCGGCGGCCGCTTGTGCTCCGTAGCCCATGGCGGTGCCCCACCAGTCGCCCAGGGCGCTAGCGCGTTCGACGGTTTCTTTGCCGGCTTCGTAGGCCAGGTCGTACTCCTCCTTCTTGAGCTCGGCCATGGCGCGCCCGTAGAGCTGCTGGCCATTGCGGAAGGCGTGCTTTTGGCTGTCGTTCCAACCGACGAAGGAGCTGGTGTAGTCCAGGAAGATCGGCTGCTTGAGCGCTTGGCTCGCCACGCGCGCACCGAACAAGGCGCGGCTGTGCAGGGCGGCGATCTTTTCGGTGGGAGGGTTCTCCGGATCGTTCTCCCAAAGGGTGAGGCTGCCTTCCAGGTCGGCGTCGATGGTTTGCAGGACGAGACCGACGTTCTTCTCCCACAGATTGGCCAAGCCCTCCGCATCCTGAGCGTCGGCCAGGGCGTGGTATTGCTGCGCAACTTCCTGGCGCGCGTTCTGGGGCGCGGGGGTCGAGAGAACGGGGAGGGCGCTGAGCAGGAGACTCGTGAAGAACATGGGGCCTTCGGGCTTGGAGAGGGGAGTGGGAGGGTGAGCCGGTATGGTAACGTCTCCTTCGTGGAACGCCTCATTGATGACCTGTTGGACTGGATCGAGATCCCCTCTGTTACCGGAGACGAACGGGACTACGGGGACGCCCTCGCCAGGCGCGTGGGAGCCCTCGGGTTCGATTGCGAGCTCCAGGAGCTGGAACCCGGCCGCTTCAACCTGCTAGCGCGCGCTGGAGCCCCGGAAGTCGTGCTCTGCACGCACCTGGATACGGTCCCCCCGTACTTCGGCTCGCGCAGCGACGTGGACTTCATCTACGGCCGCGGTGCTTGCGATGCCAAGGGCCAGGCGGCGGCCATGGTCGAGGCGGCGCGCCTGTTGCTCGCGCAGGGCGTGACGAACTTCGGCTTCCTGTTCACCGCGGGAGAAGAGACCGACAGCGCCGGGGCGCGCCTGGCCAACGAACGCTTGGCGGAACCCTGGCACCCGCACCATGTCTTGGTGGGGGAACCCACGAGCAATAAGTTCATCCGCGGTCACAAGGGCATCGTGAAGGTCACCCTGGAAGCCCGCGGAGTGGCGGGCCATAGCTCGCAAAACGTGGGCCCTTCCGCCGTGCACGAGCTCGTGGGTTGCAGTCACCGGTTGCTTACGGATACCTGGGGCAACCACCCGGTGTTCGGCCAGGGAACCCTCAACATCGGACAGATCCAGGGGGGCGTGGCGGCCAACGTGGTTGCGGACCACGCCACGGCGGACGTCCTGATTCGAACGGTGGAAGAGCCCGACGTTGTCCTCGGTCGCTTGCGCGGACACCTGAACGACCATGTGCAACTGAAGGGCGAGTACAAGAGCTACGCGCCGGTGGAATTCGAAGTGCCCCCCGGCGAGAGCGCGGAGGTGGTGGCTTTTGGAACGGATGCACCTCACATGCAGCGTTGGGGCAAGGCGCTTCTATGTGGCCCCGGTTCGATCCTCGACGCGCACACGGACGGGGAAAAAGTCAGCAAACGTGAATTGCAAGAGGCCGTGCACAACTACGTGAAAACCGTGAAGCGCTTGATCGAGGCGGGGCCAGCATGAGCGCGCTTCCCAAGGGTGTTCAATTGCTCGAAGCCCTCGAGTCCGGTGAACTGCGCGTGGCCGAGCCGCAAGCAGATGGTTCTTGGAAGGTGAACACGGAGGTCAAGGCAGCCATCTTGGAGATCTTCAAGAGTTGCGAGATCGTTCCCATGGGCAACGAGTTGAACCGCGGCAGCTACCAGTCCCTGGACGTGCAAGCGCCGCCCTTTCGTGACAAGGAATTGCTCTCGGTGCGGCGCTTCACAAAGCGCGACGGCGTGCGCATGGTGCCCGGTGGTTCGGCGGTCCGGCGTGGCGCACACCTCGGGCAAGGGGTTGTTTGCATGCCTCCCATGTACGTCAACATCGGCGCCTTTGTGGGGGCCGGTAGCATGATCGATAGTCACGCCTTGATCGGTTCCTGTGCGCAGATCGGCGTGGGCGTGCACGTTTCCGCGGCCGCTCAAATCGGAGGGGTGCTCGAGCCCCCCGGGGCGCGACCGGTGATCGTCGAGGACGGCTGTTTTGTGGGGGGCAACTCGGGCCTCTACGAAGGCGTGCTGCTGCGCGCGGGGGCGGTCATCGCCGCCGGTGTGGTGTTGACTGCGACCACCAAGGTCTATGACTTGGTGCACGAGCGCGAGTGGACGGGAACCCGCGAAACACCTTTGGAGATTCCGGCGGATGCGGTGGTGGTGCCGGGCACGCGACCCGCGAACGGTGACTGGGCTCGCGAGCGCGGCCTGAGCATGGACTGTGCGATCATCCCCAAGTACCGAGATGCGGGGACCGCTTCGGGCACGGCCTTGGAAGAGGCCTTGCGCGAATGACCAAGCCTTTGAAGGACGGGGAGAGCGGGCAGCCGGAGCCCAAGGGGCCAGCGGGTCCGGGGGAGTCTTCAAACCAAGCTGGCTCTTCAAACCAAGCTGGCTCTTCAAAAGCAGCGGGGGATCCGGCCCTGCCGAAGGCCTACGACCAGGAGCGGGTGCGCACGGAGAAGAGTCTTGGCAACGTCGGGGACTCGCACTGGTCCAGGTCGCGCAAGGACCTCAACCAAGAGGAACTGGAGTTCTTGCGTCAGAAGTCCCAAGCCCCCGGCGTGGCCGAGGGCGGCGCCCTACGCAATCACTACTGCATGGAATGCCACGGGGTTATCCCCCTGGAATACGATTCCACCAAAAGCCGCGAGGGCGAAGCGCCGGAGAACTGCCCACACTGCGGTGCGGAACTCGGCGGCGGTGTGCGCATGATGTTCAATTGGGTGGAGATCGACCAGGTTCACGGTAGCGACGCCAAGGCACTGATGCCCTTCTTCCTGGCTATCTTGGTCGTACTCGTCGGCCTGCTGGCGCTCCTGTGGTGGGCCCTCAGTTGACCCACGGCGGCGGCTAGCGCCGGCCTAGGCGGCGTCCGCTTCGCCCGCGTTCGCTGCGGCTTGGTGCACGACGCGGATCAGCTCATCCAATTGAACCGGAGCGATCAAGTAGTGCTGTGCTCCGATGCGCAGGGCTTCTTCCTGAAAGGTCGACCCCTTGTAGATGCCGGAGCACAACAGGAACGGCACCCGTGAAGGAGAGAAGCGTTGGCGCACAGCCAAGCAAAACTCAAATCCCGTCATGCCGTGGATCAGCACGTCGGAAATGATCATGTCCGGAACTTCGTTCTCGAGCAACGCGAGGCACTTGCGCGCGTCTTGCATGACCGTGACGTCGAAGCCGGCGATTTCGAGGAAGTTGATCCGGTTGCTTGGATCCTCTTGATCGTCGTGCAGGTAGTAGATCTTCTTCATGAGTGGGTCGCAGGAGTTTTGGCAATCACTTCGGAGACCGTGGTTTGTCCAGCCCGAGCGTAGTAGATGCCCTCAGCGCGGAGCGTCGTCATGCCGTTCTGGATGGCGAGATCGCGCAGGTCATCCACGTTGGCGTTTTGACGCAGGGCGTCTCGGAATTTGGGGTCCAGGGTCAACACCTCGTAGATACCACGCCGGCCCTTGTAGCCTGTGTCGTTGCAATCCGGGCAGCCCGCGCCCTTGAAGAACTTCTCATTGGGATCGAGGCCAAGTTGCTTGCGCAGGGAATCGGGCACCTCGTCTTCGGTCTTGCAAATCGGGCAGATCACGCGAATCAGGCGCTGGGCGACGATGCCGCGCAGGGTGTCCGCGAGCAAGTAATGCTCGACTCCCATCTCCTTCATGCGCGAAATGGTCTCGGCGGAACCGATGGTGTGCAGGGTTGAGAGCACGATGTGCCCCGTGAGCGCTGCCTGCACCGAGATCGATGCGGTTTCGTAGTCGCGAATCTCACCGACCAGGATGACGTCCGGATCTTGACGCATGGCAGCTCGCAAACCGCGGCCGAAGGTCATGTCGATCTTCGCGTCGCAGTTGACCTGACAGATGCTCTCGATCTGGTTCTCGACTGGGTCCTCTAGGGTGATGACCTTCGTGTCGGGCTTGTTCAGTTCTCCGAGCAGGGAGTACAGGGTGGTCGTCTTTCCCGATCCAGTGGGGCCCACCGCCAAAACGACTCCGTCGGATCCTTCGATCATGCTGCGCAAACGCTCGATCTGCTCCTTGCGCATGCCAAGACCATCGATATTGGGCACTCCGCGGCCGCCGTCGAGAATACGAATGACAACTCCCTCGCCGAGCAAGGTGGGCATGGTCGCGATGCGCAGGTCGATCTTGCGTCCGTTGACGGCGATCTGTGTTCGTCCGTCCTGGGGCAGGCGACGCTGGGCGATGTCGAGATTGGAGATGACCTTGATGCGCGCTACGCAGGGGCGGGCCCAGACCTTCTTCAAGGTCATGCGATCAAAGAGTGCGCCGTCCACTCGGAAGCGAACCACGAATGTCTTTTCCCTGGGTTCCAAGTGAACGTCCGAGGCGCCTGCTTCGAAGGCCTCCTTCAGGATCGCCTGGATGATGTTGATGACGGGGCCATTGAGATCCTCTTCGGATTCCGGTTCATCCTCGGGGCTGGCGAAACCGGACTCGAGGTCGACCTCGTTCTCCATCACGAGGTCTTCAATCTCGTTGAGCGTTCCCTCTTCGTCTGCGTCGGAGACGCTGGCGCCACTGCCCAGGAAGACTTGGTCGAGGCAGTGCGCGATCTGCTCGTTGTTGGCGAAGGTCGCCAGGACCTTCGTGCGCAGCTTGAGGGCCAGCTCATCGAGAGCATACACATCCGCCGGGTCCTCCATCACGACCGTGGTGACCCCAGCGATGGAGTTGATGGCCAAGGCCTTGTGCTGCCGGGAGAGCTCCTCTCCGAGGTGGCGGGCGGTGTCCTGATTGATAATCGCCGGGGAGAGCTCCACACAGGTGAGCTTGCCCTGGTTGCGTAAGGCTTCGGTGACCTGTTCGTTTGTGACGAGTTCCAAGTCAACCAATGCTTGCCCGAGCCGCGTACCGCTCGTGCGCTTGTGATTGAGACCCTTGTCCAGGTCCTCGAGGCTGATCAATCCCTGACTAATCAGGAGCTGACCGAGGCTGTTGGGCGGCGGAACTTGCGGTGAGGAGGGAGGACTCAAGGGGCGTGTTTCAGATCAGAATTGGGGAGGCCAGCCATGGGGTGCTGGTGCTTGACCTAGGTCGGCAGCATCGCCGCCCTAGATGGACCCAATTCGTCACCAAAGTTGCTTTCCCGGGGTTCACCCCCCGGAAAAGCCCGTCAAGCGGCCCCTAGCGGTGAAAACCGCAGCCGGCTTCGGCCATCGTCCGCAGGATTTCGGGCACTTCGAAGCGTTTCCGCCGCTCGGGGTCGAGGCCCGTGGAGATCGCAGTGGAGCAGTGTTCCAGGCGCCGAATGATCTCCGCGGCTCCGAGTTCGTCGGCCCAGCGCAGCAATCCGCCACGGAAGGGGGGGAAGCCCATACCAAAAACCGTGGCCAAATCGAGGTCCGCGGCGCTCTGTACAACCTTCTCTTCGATGCAGCGCGCGGCCTCCGCCAGCATGGCCATCAGCATGCGGTCTTCCACTTCCTGATCGGTCAGGAACTCTTCCTGGGCGCTATGGGCCGGCGCAAGCCGACGCAGGTCGCTCGAGAAGTTCTTGCTGACCTTCTTGGTCCAGGAGAGGTGCACATAAAAGCCGTCGCCGGTTTTCTTGCCGAGGTGCCCCGCTTCCAAGAGCGGGCGGATCACCTTGCACGGAGTCATGCGTTCTCCATAGGCGGCGTTCAGGGACTCAGCCGCATGGGCGGCGATGTCCAAACCCACTTCGTCCAAGAGACGCAGAGGCCCCATGGGCATGCCGAACTTCTTCGCGAGCGCTTCGATGCGCTTGGGCTCGACCCCGCCATCGTACAAGCGCAGCGCTTCATCCAAGTACGGACCCAAGAGGCGGTTGACCAGGAAGCCAGCCACGTCGGCGACCACCACGGGAGTCTTGCCTAGGCGCAAGGCGAAGGCACATCCGGCCGTGACCGCTTCATCGGAAGTTTGTTCTCCGCGGATGACTTCCACCAAGGGCATCTTCTTGACCGGGTTGAAGAAGTGCACACCCACAACCCGCTCAGGGTTTGGAATGGGGGAGGCGATCTCCGTCACGGAAAGCGAAGAGGTGTTGGTGGCGAGGATTGTCTCGGGGCCCACGTGCTTGGCGAACTCGGAGAAGACCTTGTGCTTGATGTCCATGCGTTCGGCCACGGCTTCGATGGCGAACTGCGTACGTCCGAAGCCAACCATCTGCGCACTCACATCCAAGCGGTCGAGGGCCGCGTCGTGGCTGTGAGGTTCCAAGCGCCGGCGCTTGAGTTGCGTGGTGAGTTCCGCGCGATGCTGCAAGAGCGCCGCGTCGAGGCCGGCGGGGGAGATGTCGAAGAGTCGCGTGGCGATGCCCTTGTCCGCCATGGAACTCGCGATCGCCCCGCCCATCACGCCTGCCCCGAGGACCGCCCCATGTTGGATGGGGTCCGGCGCGGAACCATCGCTGCGCTTGCCCAGTTTCTTGGAGCCGTCCATCATGCGGAAGATGCGCACGAGGTTCTTGCAGACGTCGCCAGTGCCCAATTGGGAGACGGCCTCGGCCTCTCTCTTGGTGCCCTTTTTGAGGGGCGTCAGCGCGGCCCAGGTCACCATCTTGGCCGCCATGGAGGCCGCCGGGTAGTGGCCCCCTGTTTGGCGTTGAATGGTCTTCTGCACTTGGTTTCCGATGACGGCCAAGGCCAGCGGATTGCGGTCCACCAGCCAGCGCCAGATACCGCGCTCGCGACGCTTGCACGGCGTGCGTCCCATAGCGACTTCGCAGGCCACACGCACCAGGTACTCCGGCGGAGTCAAGCGATCCACGAGCCCCTTGCGGTAGGCCACCTTGGCGGGCATGAGACTGCCCTTCAAGATGGCGTCCAATGCGGCGGGCACACCGATGCGGCGGGGCAACCGGTGGCAGCCACCCCAACCGGGCAGAATGCCGAGTTTGGTCTCTGGCAGGCCAATGCGGCTCTTGGGGTCATCCGCCAAAAGGATGCGTGAACAGGCGAGGGAGAGCTCGAAAGCTCCTCCGGGCACCGGCCCGCCAACGGCGGCGACCGTTCGAACTCCGCGTTTCTTGAAGGCTTCAATCTGGTTGAAGACGCTGTGCACCGCGAGCACCAGTCGGCTGGCGAGGCGCGCGTCGCGCAGTTCCTCGATGACCGAAATGTCTGCCCCGGCGGCGAAGGCCAAGGGAGTTCGACCGGTGATCACAAGGCCCTTCAAGTCCGGCATCAGACGCAGTTCGTCCAAGGCGTCTGACAGGTCGCGCACCAGCGGCACATCGAGCACCGCCAAGCTGCGATGGGGCGGGTCGAGCACGAGCACCACCAGGCCCGGCTCCGGTCGTTCCAAACGGACGCAGGCCCCGGCGGCCGGAGCTCCATCCGGCATGGGCAATCCAGCGATGTCCATCATGATGCCCTCCGTTCGAGAATCACGGCGCCGCCTTGGCCGCCTCCGATGCAAAGGGTTGCCAAAGTCATGTCGCAATCACTGCGTTCGAGTTCGTGGGCGGCAGTCAGCAGCAAGCGCGCGCCGGTGGCTCCCACCGGATGGCCGATGGCGATTGCACCGCCGTTCTTGTTGAGCTTCTCGGGATCGATCGAACCGACAGCCTCGTTGGCGCCGAGTTCTTTCTGGGCGAACTCACGGCTCGCGAAGGCTTTCTCGCAACTGAGGACCTGGGCCGCGAAGGCCTCGTTGATTTCGATGGCACCGAAGTCGCTCAAGCGGCAACCGGAACGTTGCAAGGCCTTGTGGGTCGCGAACACGGGCCCGAGTCCCATGCGCCGCGGATCGAGTCCGGCCCAGGCGGTGGTGCGGATGCGCGCCAAGGGGCTGAGTCCGAGCTCTTCAGCCCGTTGCGCTGTGGACACGATCAACATGGTGGCTCCGTCTGTGATGCCACAGGAGTTGCCCACGGTGACGGTGCCATCGGGCTTCACAAAGTAGGGCTTCATGCGCGCCAGAGCCTTGGGGGTTTGTCCGTCGCGGATGCCGTCGTCGTGGTGCCGGGAGCTGGCACCGTCTTTGGCGCCCAAGGGCAACCAGGGCATGACTTCACGTTCGAAGACGCCAGCGTCGCGCGCCGCTTGCGCGCGGTTGTGGCTGCGGCTGGCGTAGACGTCCGACTCTTCGCGCTGGATTCCGAACTCGCGGGCCAAAAGCTCCGCCGTTTCGCCCATCAGCATGCCCGCCACCGGATCGTTCAAGCCTTCGAGCAGGGCGATCCGTGGTTTGAGATGGGAGGGCCGAAAGCTCGAAGCCACAGCCAGAGCCGCGGGCATCGAGCGCGTGCGCGAAAGACGGGCGAACATCTTGGTCAGGGCCTTGCCCATGATGAGTGGGTAGGAGCTCATCACCTCGACCCCTCCACACAGGTAGGCGCTGCCCTGTCCAGCCTGGATGGCCGTGACCGCAGAGGTCACCGCTTCCATGCCGCTGGCACAGTTGCGCGCCAGGGTGCGAGCGGGGACCCGGTGGGGCACTCCGGCGCGCAGGGCGATGACTCGCGCTACGTTGGCCTGAGTGGAAGGTTGACCGACGCAGCCGATGAGAACTTCGTCCAGCTCGGACCCGTCCAATCCGTGTCTGGCAAACAATTCGCGGGCCAATCCGGAGCCCAGGTGGCCGGCGTCCTCTTCAGCGAAGGTGCCGCCGGCTTTCATCTGGGGCGTGCGCAGCCCCGCTGCGAGCACAATCTCTGTGCTGCCGGGCTCGAAGTTGTAGGTGGTCATGGGTGAACTCGCTCAGCCGGGGGGCACTGGAGCCATCAGTTTGGGACGCATCGGCGACCGTATCTAGGGAACATCTCCACAGGATTCCAGGATGCTCCGGGGTCAACGTGGACAAGTCCACACCGAATGCCTTGAATATCAGATGTTGATTGGCCCGTCGGGCTATGTCGTCGACCGAATTGCTTTTCCCTGAGCCTCCTTTGGATCTAATTCCGAGTTCAGAAGTCTCCCTCAATTTGCCCGGACGCCGGGGAGAACGTCGACCCCGAACGGTGTTGGTGCTGGGGGGTGGCGGCATGCGAGGCATGGCGCACATCGGCATCCTCAAGGCCTTGCAGACCCTCGGCATCAAGTACGACGCCATCGTCGGCACGAGCATCGGATCACTGATCGGTGCCATGGCCGCCAGCGGCTACAGCATCGAGAAGATGGAAGAGACCGTCGCCGACGTTCAGAAGGGGGACTACTTCCGTTTGAACTTCCTCAAGTTCCTGATGAAGGGCACGCGCGCGCCCTCCATGTTCAGGGGGGAAACCTTCCGGGAGCGCCTGACAGAGATCTTGCCTGAAGGCGGGATGATGGATCTGAAGGTGCCGTTCTATTGCAACGCGGTTCGCCTGGAATCTGGGGGTAGCGTTTTCTTCGGAACACCCGGATTCGAAAACATCTCCTTGCGTGACGCGGTCTACGCCTCCTGCGCTCTGCCCGGAGTGTTTGAGCCTTTCGAACTCGACGGATTCAACTACATGGACGGGGGCATTGTGGACGCGGTGCCCCTGCGCTTCGCGAAGACCCTGCGGCCAGAGATGATCATCGCGGTGGATCTGTCCATCAAGTCCACCTACAAGACGCCCAACTACAAGAGCCGCGTGCTCTCGACCCTTTATCGTTCCTTCGAGATCGTGGAGGAGGTGCTGGTGGAGCAGGCATTGCACATGCACGTGGACTACCGCACGGTGCTGATTCAACCGAAGGTTGGTCACTTGGCGCGCTTCGACTTCCAAGACGTCAAGGGCGTTTCGAAGATCGGTGAAGACGCGGCCATGCGCGTGCTGACTTCCCACGCCGCCACGCGCAACTTGGTCAGCTCGACGGAGATCATTGAGGGGCTGACCTGTCCTTCGCGGCCCCGAGACTACGTGAGCGTGCACATCGACCCCGCGCTCTGCACGGGCTGCGGCATGTGCGAGATGGTCTGCGAGACCGACGCCTTCATGACCAACGGGGACAAGGCCTCCGTGCGCAAGCTGATGAATTACGAGTGCACGCGCGATCACGCTTGCGCCCGCAACTGTCCCACGAATGCCGTGAGCTTGGGGAACCTCTAGGAACTCATGCCTGATCCGAGAAAAGGCGACGGCTTCGTCGACATGTCCTCCCAGGAGCGGGCGGACTCCGCGGGCAATCAGGTCAATCTCGAAGCTGCCTTGGAGCTGCACCCGCGCGGCACCGCCCAGATTCTTGACTTCGCTGTGGAAGTCTTGATGAAGCGCATCGTTCCGATCGTGGGGGTTTGCGCGCTGATCTGGCTGCCCTTGCGCGCCTTGACGCCCCTGGTGCTCGGAATGCAGAGCGAACTTCAGAGCGGCGCCTCGAGCGGCAGCCTGGAGGCTTCCTTGCTGTTCCTCCCGGTTCTCTTCGGTCAGTTGTTTGGACAGCTCTTGGCGAGTTTGATGGCCATGGCCACGGTGACTTTGTTTGTGTACGGGGATCTCGTGGGGCGTTCGATCGAGGTCTTTTCTGCATTCCTGGGGGCGCTCAAGCAGCTGCCGCGGCTGGCCGGTGTGCTGATCTGCACAGCGCTTGCTCTGATGCTCACCATGGGCGTCCTGTTCGTCGTGAGTTTCCTGTGCCCGATCTTCTTCCCGGTCGCTTTCGTCGCCTACTTCTACATGTCTTGGCGCCTGGCCGTGGCTCCCTCCGTCCTGGTGCTCGAGAAGCTGGGCGTGCTGCAGTCCATGCGGCGTAGTTGGGACCTGAGCCAGGGAGGCTTCTGGCGTTGGGTGGGTGTTTCTTTCCTGACCTTCGTGATGATGCTGGGCTTCTCCATGACCCTTGGGGGCATGGATACCCTCGAGGCGCGGGATTGGCTGATGGATTCACTCTCCTTGCCCAGGCCCGCGCTCGAGCTGATCTTTGTGCTGATCAGTGCGCTGCTGGCTGGCTTGGCGACCGCCTTCTCGGCCGCTGCTCAGACGGTTTACTACTTGGACCTGCGCATGCGCCGAGACGGGTTGGATCTCTTGATGCGTCTCGACCGTTTGAGCGCCATCGGTTGATCTCTTGGGACCGGGTGGAATGACTGGCATGCAACAGATTCCTGGGGAGCGCGTACGCGAAGCCACCCAAGAGGTGCTTTCCCAGGCGCCCTTTCCCCAGAAGCCGGGGCCTGTGGGCGAAGCCTTTGACAAGTTCCTCGAGTGGTTCTGGGATCTGTTCAGTGGCCTTGGCTTCACGCCCTCGAAGGGCGCCTGGGAAATGTCGATGACCGTCGTTTGGGTGCTGCTGATCGCCCTGGTTGTTGTCTACCTCGGTCTGCTCATCGCCCGTGTGATTCGAGCCGGACAACACAGTCGATCGGAACCACGCCAGGGCCGCGAATTGCAGTTGCAAGTGCGAGTCCAGGAACTGCGCGAGCAAGCCCAGGCGGCCGAGTTGGCCGGTGACTACACCTTGGCTCTGCGTCTGTATTTTTTCGCCCTGGTGATTGGCCTCGGTCAACAGGGGGAGTTGGAGTACAAGGAAGCTTGGACCAATCGGGAGCTGCTCGAGCGCGGCGACCCACGTCCAGACGTGTTGAAGCTGCTGCGTCCGCTCGTCGGAGAACTCGATGCCCACAGCTTTGGCGAGCGACAAACGGAACACCGCGAAGTGCGCCATTTTGCGCAGCTATGTGAACGACTGCTGGTGGTGCAAGGCTCATGAAGCGGCAAAACAAGTCCGGTCGCGCTGAGCGGGTCCTCGGTGCCTGCATGCTCCTGTTGCTCATCGCGGCACTTTGGCTCAGTCATGTCGGCGGGCCCAAGGAAGGGCTCCCGAAGAGTGTCGGGTCCTACATGCCGGACGGTCGTGCCGGGGTCTACCACGTGCTGGACCGCCTCGCTTTCGAACCGCAGGCGTGGGTGCAGGCGCCCCAATTCCTGCCGAACTCGGGGGGCGTCCTGTGGATGCCAGCGGTGCCTGTTGAGGGCCACGGCGTGCCTCCGCAACGAGAGCTCGACGCCAGTCAAGATCCCCGCAATCCTGAACTCTACGGCGAGTTTGTCCGAGCCGGCGGGAGTTTGATTCTGCCTTACAGCCCGAGTGGCCTGGCCTGGTTGCGCGAATCCTGTTCGCTGATCGTTCCCGATTGGCAGCCGACCGAGCGCACGGAGACCTTTGAAGTGAGCCTCGATAGCGGGGAGACCCTGTCGGTGCACTCGGAGCCGAGTGGTCCCACTGACCGGGATGAATCGGTCGCTGACGTGCCAGAGGCCGATCAAGAGGCCGGCGAGCAGCAAGTGGAGGAAGCCACGGAGTCCACTCTGGTGGAGTACGAGATCGACCCCTTGTCCGAATGGTTCGACTTTGCCATCGACCGGGAAGATCGTGCGTTCATCTCTTGGAGTTCCCAAGGCTATGGCCGTGTGGTGTTGCTGGCCGGAGACGGTTGGCTCCTGAACTCCGCACTGGATCAGGAAGACAACGCCATCCTGCTCGTGCGTTTGGCCGAGGCCCTGCGCGGCCCGTCTCCGTTCCTGTTCGACGAGTTCGCCCTGGGACTGTGGGTGCCTCGCACGAAGCTTGATCTCGTCGCATCGCCAAGTCTGCTGCCGGTGACCGTGCAGCTTTTCCTGGTGGCTTTGGTCTTCGTCTTGCTCTACGCCTGGGTGCGCGAGTTTCACCGGGACCCGAAGAGGCCGCGACTCGATCCGCGGCTGCGTGTTCAAGCGCAGGTCGCCTGGCTGCAACGGGCTGGGCGTTACGATATTCTGGCGCAGGACCTACGCCAGGGCGTGCTCGCGCGCATGCTGCGGCGGCTTGGATCGCGCCCGGCGGAGCGCAAACTCTCCTCCGCGCAACGGCTCCAAGTGGACCTCGACTCAGTCGCTCTGCAACTCCCCACAAAACTCGATCAAAGCCCCTGGCGAACCCTCTTCGCTGCCACGGCAATCGACTCCAAACAGGACCTGGAACAACTCGGAAGCGACTTGCGTCACTTCGAGCAATGGGTCCAGGCCGCCCGCACCAACCGCCCGAACTCTTCCTCGAAGGAATCATGACGAACGACAACGACCCAATTCCTCCTGCTGCAGAGTCCCTTGAGAATTCCGCGCCACGGGAGCCCCAAGCTGAGCCGCCGGAGACCGCCGGCGACCCGCTCTTCGCAGAGATCCAACGCTTCACGGGGCAGGTGGCTGAGCAGGTCGGAAAGAGTGTGGTCGGCATGCACGCGGAGATGCGTCACGCCTTGGCCGCCATCTTGGCCGGGGGGCACGTGTTGCTCGAGGGTCCGCCCGGGGTGGCCAAGACCTTCCTGGTGCGTTCCATCGCAGCTGCTTTGGGCGGGACCTACCAACGCATTCAGTTCACTCCCGACTTGATGCCTTCGGATGTCACAGGCACGAGCATCTTCCGGCCCAACGAAGGGGAGTTTGTCTTTCAGAAGGGTCCGATCTTCGCGCACTTCTTGCTGTGCGATGAAATCAACCGGGCGCCCGCCAAGACCCAAGCTGCGCTCTTGGAGGCCATGCAGGAACACTCGGCGACGGTCGACGGAGTCTCCCATGCTTTGCCGGAACCGTTCCTGGTCTTCGCCACTCAAAACCCTTTGGAGCACGAGGGCACCTATCCCTTGCCCGAAGCGCAGCTCGACCGCTTCCTGTTCAAGGTGATCGTGGACTACCCGAGCGAAGAATTGGAAACCCGTTTGCTCGGTGAGGTGCACAGTCGTCCGCCGGCTGCGGATCCCACGGAGTTGGGCGTACGCCCCGTGGCAAACCCAGAGCAGTTGACGCGCTTCATGGAATGCGTGGCCAGGGTTAGCGTGCGTGAAGATCTTCCCGGCTACGTGGTGCGCCTCTTGCGCGCGACCCGCGACAGCAACCAACTCGTGCTCGGGGCCAGCCCGCGGGCTGGCGTGATGCTCTTGCGCGCGGCGAAAGCGATCGCCGCCATCGAGGGGCGCGACTACGTCCTGCCCGACGACGTGAAGGAAGTCTTCCTGCCCGCCATGCGTCACCGGGTGGTGCTGGACCCCGCCGAAGAGATCGAAGGGGGAACCACGGACCAAGTGCTCTTGGCCTTGCTTGACCGCGTCGAGGTTCCGCGCTGATTCCCACCGCCCGTCTCCTGCAAGTTTGCCTTGTGCTTTTGGGTCTTTCGATCCTGGGCGTTTGGCTCGAACCCCTGCGCATGCTGGTCTGGGCCTTGGACGGTATGCTCGTGCTCGTTTGCCTGCTCGAACGCACGCTGACTCCCAATCCACAGTCCTTGGGGGTTAGCCGGCGCGTGCCAGAACGGGCTGGACTTTCCCGCGAGTTCGAGCGAGTGGTGCGCATCCAAGCGCCCAAGGGTGCCCAAGGCTTGCGTTTGGAATTGCGCGAAGTGTTTTGCGCCGAGTTGCAGGCAAGCGCGCGCACCGTCGATGGGCAAAAGGGCAGGCCCACGATTCCCGGGGATCCGACCCACGGTCCGGATGTGGCCATCCTTGCGGAAGGCGTCAATTCCTTCGTTCGCACCTACGTTGCCGGCGTGCGCGGGGAGCTGACTCTTGGGGATCTGCGCCTAACCCTGCGCGGTCCCCTGGGCCTCTTGGAGCGCCAAACAGTGGTGCGTGGTTTGCAGACGATTCGCATCGAGCCGCCGCTCACGAACCTCAAGACGATCCTGCAATTGGCGGCCAGCAATCGTTGGCAAGACCTGGGCGTTCGTCGACTGCGCAAGCGCGGGGGCTTGACGGAGTTTGAGGCCCTGCGCGAGTACGTGATCGGCGATGATCCGCGACTGATCGACTGGAAGGCCTTCGCCCGTCGAGGCTTTCCCGTGGTGCGCGACTTTCAGGAGGAACGCGGTCAGGAGTTGGTCATCCTAGTGGACGGCGGACGTCGCATGGGTGCCACCAGCACAAGCGGTAGCCAAGTGAATTGGACCAAGATGGATCACGCCCTTGACGTGGGTCTGGAGTTGGCCGCCGTCGCTTTGCAAGCGGGGGACCGGGTTGGCTTTGGCGTGTTTGATTCGCGCCTGCGCAGCTACATGCAACCCTTGAAAGGCGCCCATCACCTGGGCCGCATCAAGCAGGCTGTGTTCGACAAGTTGCCTTCGGCCTTGGAGTCCGACCTGGCCCGAGCCCTGCGCGAACTCTCCGTCCTGCATCGCCGGCGAGCCCTCTTGGTGGTCATCTCGGACGTGGCGGATCCGCTCTCGATCTCCTTGCAACGCCGGGCTTTGCAATCCGGCGCGAAGCGCCATGCAATCGTGCTCGCGACCTTGGACGATCCCTCCCTGCGCCAGATTGAAGAGGGCACTTTGGAAGCGAGTGCGGCGGAGCGCGCCGTGGCCATGGCCCTGGCGAATGAGCGCAGTGAATGCCTGAGTGTGCTGCGTCACTCTGGAGCGCGAATCCTCGACACTCTGCCCGCGGAGAGTGCGGCTCCCCTGCTGACCGCCTGGTTGGATGCGCGTCGCGGCCGGCGAACCTCCAAGGCCGGACGGGTGTAGTCTGCCCGATTCGTCACGACGTGCCCGTTCCAGCCGAGCGCAAGGGGCTAGTTGGGCCATGAATCCGCTGGTTAGGCATGAAGTTCGGTCACAGCTCGCGGCCAGCTCCGTCAAGCTCCCACGCTCCCGACGGGAAACAGATTTCCGCTCACTTCCATCACGAACTGGAACTCGCTGGCCTGCGGCGAGTAGACTGCGCCCATGAACAACGCTCCTCAAAAGAAACTCACCGACTACGCTGACTGCGCTGGCTGAGCTGCCAAGATGCCCCAAGGGCAGCTCGCGCAGGTCTTGCGCGGCGTACTCAAACCTGAAGATGATCGCCTGATCGTCGGTCCTTCCTCGATCGACGACGCGGGAGTTGTGTTGCTCGATGAGCGCGATGGCATGGGGCCTGGAAACTCCGTGGCCTTGGTGCAAACCGTCGACTACTTCCCGCCGGTGGTGGATGATCCGTACCTGTACGGTGCCATCGCGGCGGCGAATTCCCTGTCGGATGTCTATGCCATGGGCGGACGGGCCTTCACGGTCTTGAACCTGGCTGGCTTCCCCAAGGACTTTCCCCAGGAGTGGATCACGGAGATCTTCCGCGGCGGCTTCGACAAGGTGGCAGAGGCGGGCGCCATCGTGGCCGGTGGACACACGGTTCAGTCGGCCGAGGCTCAGTTCGGCTTCGCCGTGACGGGCATCGTCGACCGTGCGAAGGTCACCGCGAACAGCGGAGCAAAAGTGGGGGACGTGATCTACCTGACCAAGGCCCTCGGCATGGGAACCATGACGACTTCGGCCAAGTTCAACAAGATCACTTGGGAGGAGATGAAGCCGGCTGCTTTGCAAATGGCGACCCTCAACGACAAGGCGGCCCTCGCCATGAACCAAGTGACGACCCACGCTTGCACGGACATCACGGGCTTCGGCTTGGCTGGCCACAGTCACAACATTGGCAAGGCCAGCGGTGTGGTGCTCTCCTTTGATACGAGCAGCCTGCCGCTCTTCCCGCGGGCCCTCGAGCTGGCCTCGGCCGGTGGAACGTCCGGTGGTGCCAAGCGCGGACGCGCTGGCTTGGCGGAGTTCGTGGAGGTCGCCGAGGGGTTGGAAGATGGACTGGTCAACTTGGTGTTCGACGCAGAGACCTCCGGCGGTCTGATGATCCTTGTGCCCGCGGCGCAAGCGCAGCAGCTCGAGAGCGAGCTGGCCGCCCGTGATCAACTGGTGGCTCGCATCGGTGAAGTCGAGGCAGGCGGCGCTGCAACCACTGTTCGCTTCCGCTAAATCCCGCACCGAATGGATGGCAGGCGCTTTGAACATTCGGGGATGAATCCAAGGGGGGAGGGGCCCGACAGCGGGAGGCCCCCGTGGGTTTTCGGACAGCGCGGGGTGCCCCTGGAAGCCCCGGAGAACACCTTGGCTTCCTTTGAGCGCGCCCTCGAACTGGGTGCGGATGGCTTGCACTACGACCTGCGCGCCGCTGGCCGAGGAGAACCCGTGGTCATGCGCGACTCCACCTGTCTGCGCACGGCGGAGGTTTCGCGGGCTCTCGCGGAGTTGAGTCCTGCTGAGCTCGCTGCCTTGGATGTGGGCGCTTGGTTCAGCAAGGACTTTGTGGGGGAGCCGGTTCCCTACCTCGAGGAAGTGCTCACCCTGCAGGGATCCTACGGTGGTTGGCCCATGCACTTCGTGGAGCTGCACGACGGCGAACTGATCGGTGAGTTGCGCCGCACGCAGCAGT
Source organism: uncultured bacterium (assembly GCA_937905825.1). Taxonomy (GTDB): domain Bacteria; phylum Planctomycetota; class UBA1135; order UBA1135; genus JABACD01. Next base: position 60,792 of record CALCXM010000083.1, on the reverse strand, counting down.
CCCTGGGGCAACCGATCTCCCTGCGCGTAGGAAGCGTGCGACGGGATCAATGCCTGGAACTGCGGGATGCGGGCCTGGCCAGCGTTCTTATGGTGCGGCGGGCGAACAAGTCCGATCTATTGTTCGCGCGGGATGAACGCTTGAGCGCTGTGGCGGTGACCGTTGCCGATGGTTGGAGTCAGGTTCCGGCGGAGGAGTCTTGGCCCTTTGAACGCTGGGCCCTGGGCGCGGAATCCGCCGAGGAGTTGTTCGCGGTCATGGGCCATGGGATCAATGCCTTGAGCACCAGTGAAGTCACCCGCGCACAGAACATCCGGCGTTTGATGGCTTTGTGCGGCGACGGGCTCGCCGAGTATCCCTTGCGGGTTTCGGAGTTGCCCGTAGCGAGTGGCACGAACCGGGCGGGGTCCGGGGACTGGCTCGGGGATTGGAAGCCCGAACTGCATGTGAGCAATCCGTTCCCTTATCCGGTACGCCTGGCGCTGGAGCTCTTCGTGCGCCGCGGTGCCTTTGATGCGCAGGGACTTCCCGTGCTCCTCGAACTGCAAGCGCGGGAGAGTCGCTCCCTCGAGTTTCAATTGAAGGGCGGCTCCTTCAGTCCCGGTGGCGACCCGTTGATCCTCGGGCTCTTCGAATGGGGGCCAGGGCCTGGTCGCAAAGCGGGACGCTTGCTGCTCGAGACGACCTTGCGCCGGGTGCGCCAGGCGCGCGCCGATGGCCGTTCGCAACGGGTCGAGATGCTGCGCGAAAGGCCGGGCCAAGCCGCCGCCTCGATGACGGTTCTGCGCCGAGTGGACTCCATCGTCTTGCGGGTCGAGAACGCCGGTGGGTTGCAGGACGTGCGGGCGCTCGCGCGACTCGACGGCCAAACATGGAGCGGCGGTGCGGTGGTGCGCATTCCCTTGCCCGCAGGCTTTGATGACTTGAAGCGCGGGGTTGCCTTCTCCTGTGGATTCTGGGGGCGGCCTGCTGGCGGGGGCGCCCAGGAACTCAGGCGCTGGGCGGGGGGCCTGCCCGCCGAACCCCGCAGCGGCGACGCAGGATGGCTCGTGCCAGGACAGCGCGGATAGGACGGATGCCTGGCCCGGATCCAATCGAGTCCAGCGGATTCCTTGTTGTCGTTGATCTCCGATTGCCGTTGCAGCCACGATCCTCCGATCTATCCCCCGATAGCTGCTCGCGTGGGGATGTTTTCAAAACCTGATCCTGGACCTGTCTATTGATCGGATCTACGCTTGCGCCCCTAGGAAGGGGAGTGGATCCGTGCTGGTGTGCGGCCCGGCCTTCAAAGCCGGTTGGGTTCCGTGAACAGCGGGACCGGTGGGTTCGATTCCCATGCACTCCCGCCATCCTTTCTAAGTAGCGGCAATCTGCGCAGTCCCTTGCGCAAGCGCAACCCCGAATTCGCATGATGAGGCCCCGCATCGCTTCGATCCGTGAAGTTCGGTTGTCCGACGAGGAGCTGTTGTTGCCGGCCTTCCACCAGGCGAATGCCCACTCGGACCCGGACTACTCGCCGCTGACACCCGCACACTGGCGTTGGAAGTTCTTCGAGAACCCATGCGGCTTGCGCGCCACCATCGGCTTGGATGAAAGCGGTCAGGTCCTCGCTCAATACGCCGGTCTGCCCCAACGCATTTGCTTGGACGGTGAGTGGACGAACATCACCCAAGGGGTCGATTCCTTCTCCAGTCTGAACGCGCGCGGACTTGGCAGACGGGGCGCCTTTGTGCAAACCGGTGAAGTCTTTGCTCGTCAGTACGGCGCAGTCAGCGATCAAGGGGATCCCTGGATGTGGGGCTTCCCAGTTCCCAGGGCGCGCCGCGTTGGCGAGCGTTTTCTCGGCTATCAAGGCTTTCGAGCGCAACCACTCTTGCAGTTGTTTAGAGCACCCGCCGCTGCCCCCCGAGCTCGAGTGGAACGAGCCGCACTGGCGCTGCTGAACGAGGAGGCGGCGAGCTTTGATGCCTTGAACGAAAGCCTGCTCGCGGGGGACCGGGTCCAGGCCGATCGCAGCGCGCAGACCCTCGCTTGGCGTTACGCGGAGCATCCAAGCCGTACCTACCAACTGCTCGTGCAACGCACGGATGCCGGGGAGCTGATCGGTTATGCGCTCTTGACCCGCGGCAAGCTTGGAGAAACCCGCGGCACGCTCCTGTGTGAATTGGTCACCCGCGACAAGGACGAAGGTGCCTTGATCGCAGCTGCTTGGGGGATCGCCTGCGAGCAGTCGGAGCCCAAGCTAATCGCCCTGCTCGCGCCCAACTCCGGAGCCTTTGGCCGGTACCAAGCCCGGGGCTTTCACGTGCGAGGAAGTTCCTTGTTCTTGGTCGGTCGAAGTTATGATCGCACCTACTCCACCGAGTTCTGGCGCGAGAAGTGGCGCATGAGCTTGGGAGACACGGACCTCTCCTGAGTCACCTATTGAACCTCCCTTGAGCCACCTATTGAACCTTCCATGAGCGCCTACGAGATTCGTGAATGGCGCGCGGAAGATGCGGAGCCCTGGCTTGCCTGCCAACGGGCGTGCTTCAGCGACGAGCGCGCCAAGACCCGCGCGGAGTGGGCCTACCTTTTCCATGGGGGAGACCACGGCCTTCAAGCAGAAGCCCCTGGAACCCGCGGTGTGCTTGCCATTCAAGGGGACCAGGTCCTCGCCGCCTGCGTCGGCATGCCGAGCAGGACTTGGTTCGACGGGCAGGAACGCACCTGCGTGCATTGGGTGGACTTGATGGTGCACCCAGCCCAGCGCACCGGCCTCGCAGGACAGCGCTTGCACACAGAAGTCGCCCAAGCCTTCTTCGCGCGCTACGGGGAAGCGGCCGGTGACTTGATGCATCACGGTTGGCCGATCGCCTCGGCACGACGCTTTGGAGAACGCTTCCTGGGGTACCAACTCGTGCGTGAAGAGTTGTGTTTGCTACGCGAGGTGCCTGAACTGCTTCCGCCCGCGGATCCTGCGGTCCTGCGCCTCAGGGCCGAAGACCTCGTGCAGTGGGAAGAGGAGCTCCGTTGGCTTTGGGAGCGTTGTGCGGGGGAGTGGGGGCTTTCCGCCATTCGTGACGCGCAATGGATGCGCGCGCGCTTCCTCGAGCATCCCAGCGTGAACTATCGCCTGCTCGCTGTACGAACGGACGGGATCTTGCGCGCTGTGGCGGTCGTGCGCGAGACTCCATGGCATTGGCCGGGGGCCTTGGCGCTCTGCGATTGGCTCGTTCCTTCTGAGGAGCACGCCGTGGCCGCGCAATTAGAAGGGGCCGTTCAGCAGACGGCACGGGAACTGGGCTTGGACCGCGTGGTCACCCTTGTTCCACCGTTCGCGGGCGCCTTCCACTGGTTTCAAGGGCAGGGTTGGCGCGTGCATCCCACGCCCTATCACTGGCTCATACGCAGCTTTGATCGACGCTTGGATCCCGCATGGATCCATCGACATGGCTGGTTCACCCTGGCCGACTCGGACCTCGCCTAGGTCCCGAAGGGCTCCGGAGAGGTAGGCCATAGGGGGCGCCCAGGGCCTGTTTCTTGGCTGCGAGTGTGTTTTTGCCCCAAAAAGAACGGTCGCTGATTGGGGACGAGACTTGGGCCTCTTGCGTACATAAGGCCCCAACAAACCAGGGTTTACAGCCCGTTTGTGTCCTTTGGAGTCGGGGCCAGGAACGGCCCACCCCGGTTTTTTAGGCCAGGGGCGGGGGGGCGAGCTTGATCCTTTGGCGGTTTCGTTGCTTAACTAGGGGCCCCGGGAGGGCCTCAAAGCCCACTCAGAACTTGATTCCAGCCCTGAGACACGCGCTGGGTACATCCCCACGATTGACCAAGAAGCACCTAACTATGAGCGAAAACTTCGACAAGCTGAACGCCATCCTCGACGCAGCCCGTGGCGACGTTGAGAAAGCAGAGGCCGGAAACAAAGCAGCAACCTCCCGCGTTCGCAAGGCGATGCAAGACCTCAAGGCGGCCGCTCAGGACGTCCGCAAGGAAATGCTCGAACTGCGCGACGCCGGCGGCAAGCAGTAGTCAGCCGACCCTCCGACTCATTCAAGCAAGACCGCCGCGTCCGTCCGGACACGGCGGTCTTGCTTCTTTGTATCCCGTTTCCGACGCCCCTTCGATACCGGCCATGCAGCGCTACACGATCCTCACGACTCTTCTGGTTTTTCTGTTCGGCTCTTGGATGCTTTCCGACGGTTCCGCTCAGGAGACGCGGAGCTCCCAGGCCACAACCCTCGCCCGCACGCTGATCCTGGTTCGCCACGGGGAAAAGCTAACGGAGGACCCGCGCGACCCCGAGCTCTCCGAAGCTGGGGAAGCGCGCGCCGCAGAACTTGCGCGCGTGCTTGGCGAATCCAAGGTGAGCCATCTCTTCTCCACCGCTTACAAACGCACACGGGCCACCCTGGCTCCCCTCGCCAGCGCCCAGGGCCTAGAGATCGCGGAGTACGACCCACGCGACATGCCGGCTTTCATGGCCAGCATCAAGCAGCTTCCCCCTGGCAGCGTAGCGGTCATCGCTGGTCACTCCAACACGACCCCCGGGCTCTACAAGAGTCTCTCGGGCAAGGATGCGGCCGAGGTGGAGCAGCATCCTCGGCACGGAGCGCTCTTGCCGGACACGGCCTACGATCGTTTGTTCGTGGTGGCGCTCGTCGAACGGGAGGGCGAGCTCGATTGCGTCTCCAGCGTGGAACTGCGCTACGGCGCCCAGTGAGCCGCGCCTAAGCGCCGAACACTTGCAGGGCCGGCCCGTCCCCGGGCAAGAGCCCTGCCGCGCGCGCCTCCGCTTCCAGGCGCGCCAAGGCCTGACCGCCCAGTTCGCCGAGCTGAGTGGTGTGCTCGTTGACGTAAAGCTCCACGTGGGAGCGCAGGACCTCGTCGCTCTGCTCCTGGGCGTACTGGCGCATGGAGAGCAGGGCCTCGTCGGGATGGGCGCGGGCGTAGGCCAAGGATTCCGAGATGGCGTCCACCACCTTTTGTGTGATGGCTGGGTCCAGGGACTTCTTCGCGAAGAGTCCACCGAGGGGCAGGGGGCCTTGGGTCAAGGCTTCCCAACGCAGACCGAGGTCCTCGACGCACTTGAGTCCGGCCTCTTCATAGGTGAAGCGGCCCTCGTGGATGCACACACCCAGGTCTGCGCGGCCTGCTTGCAAGGCGGGCATGATCTCCGAGAAGACCACGGATCGGGGCGCCGTCTGCTCGGGGTAGAACAAGCGGAAGAGCAGCTCGGCAGTCGTGTCACGACCCGGCCCGAGCACGACGAACGGTCCGCCCGCTGGTCGCGGCTGCTTAGGGGCCAGCACCAAGGGACCGTTGCCAAATCCGAGGGCCGCACCCACGGGCAACATGACGAGCTCCCCGGCGAGTTCCAAGCCCACCGCGCAACTGCCCTTGGCCACGTCGAAGATCCCAGCGCGCAGACCTTCGTTCAACTCTTGCACGTCGTGCAGGCTGAGATCGAACTGCAAACCATCGGTGGAGGTCTTGCCGCTCAGAATGCCGTGGAAGGCAAAGGTGTCGTTGGGGCAGGTGGAGATGCCCAGACGCAAGGGGGGGACCATGGGGAGCGCGGCCTTAGACCCAATCGCCCTCATTCAAGAGCTCCATTGCAAGTTCGCGGGCCGCCGCCAGGCCAGCGGGGATGCGCCAGTTCGCGGGCTCGCGGTCGCCAACTTGATTGGAGATGCCGCGCACGATGCGCAGGGGGGTTTCGTTCAAGGCGCAAGACAAAGCCACCGCGAAGCCCTCCATGTCTTCCGCGACTGCCTTAGGGAACATCTCACGTCGCCGTGCGGTTTCCACTTCGCCCTTGGAGGCGGCGCAGGTTGTGAGCAGTTGCCCGAATTGCGTTCCGCTTGGAACGCCTAGGGGCAGGTTGTCCACCACCGGATGGGCGCAGGTGCCCGGGGAGCCTGGCCATTGGGGGAAGCCCAGGGAGGGCGGGCCTTCGAAGTTTTGCGCTTCGCCAGCGCCGACCCCGTGCAAGGCAACCTCACCAAACTCGATGGCCGTGCCGATCGGATGGCTCTCGGAATCGTAGGCGCCAGCAATGCCTACCAAGAGCACGCGCTTGGGGCCGATCTCTGCGATGAGTTGAGCCGTGCGCGCCGCGGCCGCCACTGGGCCGAAGCCACATTGGGCCACCACACAGGTTCCCATTCCGAATCCGCCGAGGTCCTTGAGCCTGGCGAGTTCGAGTTGTGTCGGGACGATCAGCAGCGTTGGGGATCCTAGGGAGGGCGTCATGCCCAGAGTGTCCGCCGCCAGGCGTTTCATCGCAAGGCCCGAGTCAAACCCAGTCGGAAGCCCAGCGTCCTAGGCGTCCGTGAGATCTGCTACTCTGCGCGGACCTCACTCCCTGGATCCCCAGCCCCCCGGCCTCCATGCGTTCGATCAGTCCTCTTCGCTCCCTGCTTTCTGTTCTCGTTGTGCCGGCCCTGTGGATTTGCTCCCCGAGCCTTTTGGCCCAGGAACCCGAGGCCCTGCCGCAGCTGATCCCCGCCAATGAGCTGGTGGAGAGCGCGGACGAGGTCAACTTGATCGAGGAAGGGCGCACGACCAATCAGGCCCAGCTCTGGATCGAACTGATCACCCAACGCTTTCCCCATCGCCTGACCGGCTCTCCCCATCTGAAGATGGCGCAGATGTGGGTGCTTGAGTCCTTCGAGGGCTGGGACGTGGAAGCGCGCTTGGAGCAATGGGGGGAAGTGGAAGTGGGCTTCGAGCGTTCCGTTAGCAAGGGCACCTTGCTTGGCAAAACGCCCCTCGAGCTGCAGTTCACGACCCCCGCTTGGTCGGCGGGAACCGACGGGATTTCCCGGGGCAAGGTCATGATCGAACTGGAGAGCTTCGAGCAGTTGGAGCAGCGCAAAGAGGAGTACAAGGGTGCCTGGGTCCTGCGCAACCCGGCGGTCTCCCGGCGCGAAGGCGCAAAGCGCACGGAGCTCATGACGGAAGTCGGTGCCGCCGGCTACATCCAACCCGGATCCCGGGACGGTCGACTGATCACCGGCGGAAGTCGCAACATCACCTGGGACAAACTGCCCCGCTTGCCACGGGTGACCCTGCTGTACGAGCAGTTCGAGTCCCTGTTGAAGAGCGTGGGGGCCGGCGAGCAGAAGGAACTCGAGTTCGAGATTCACAACCAGTTCCTGCACGGGCCGATACCCCAACACAACGTGATCGTCGACATCAAAGGCACCCAGTGGCCGGACGAGTACGTGATCGTGCAAGGACACATCGACGGCTGGGACGGAGCCCAAGGGGCTTGCGACAACGGCACCGGCGTGAGCACAACCATGAGCGCCGCCCACATGCTGCTCGCCAACGGCATCAAGCCCAAGCGCACGATTCGCTTCATCTTCTACTCGGGGGAGGAGCAGGGACTCTTGGGCTCGCGGGGCTTCGTTGACTTGCACGTGGACGAGCTGGACAAGATCAGCGTCGTGTTGAACCACGACAATGGCACGAATTACCTCTCCGGCATCCAAGCGACGGCGGCCATGCTGGAGGACTTCCAACACGTCTTCGCGCCGATCATGAAGCTCGATCCGGCACGGCCCTTCAAGATCCACGAGGTGGACGGCTTGAAGGGCGGCTCCAGCGACCACGCCTCCTTCTTGGCGGTTGGCGTGCCAGGCTTCCACTGGGAACAATCCCACGAGGGCTACCGCCGCTTGCACCACACCCAGTACGACACGATCGAAGAGGTCAACCACGAGGACCAGCGTCACTCTTCTTTGGTGGTCGCCTTGGCCGCCCTGCGCTTTGCGAACCTGGACCACTTGATCGACCGCACGATGATGCGCGAGCCCGCTCCCCGTCGCATGGGCGTTTTCCTGGCCGGCGACAAGCAGACGATCGTGGGCAGCGTCAGCCCCGGCGGCATGGCGGCCGCTGCTGGTTGGCAAGAAGGGGACCTGATCGTCTCCATCAACGGGGTCGCAGTGGATTCGCGCTCCAGCATTGTTGAGCAATTGGGAATGGCGGGAGCCGCCAAGACCTTCGTGCTGAAACGCGCGGAGGAAGAGGTCGAGAGCGTTTTGGACTGGAGCGAAGACCCGGAAGAAGCGGAGCGCAGCGCCTGGGCGGCCCACAAAGCGGCCTTGCCGGCCGAGCACGAGCCGGAGCCCGCGCCCGCGTCCGAGTCCGAGCCGAAGAAGGAGTGAGTGCCGCGGGTGGGTCCCAGCTGGGGCCCCCCGCAGAAGTTTCCAAAAGTCTGCCTCTTTCTTGCCCCGTTCGGCGGGGCTGCCTCGGACACGTAGGCATGCTCGAAAGTGAATCGGTCGAGCACCTATATGGTTCACAAACAGCAAGCGGAGAACGGAAGAGAGTGGAGCCCCGGAGCGAGGCGCCCTTTCAGCGGATTTCGTGCTCTAACGACAGGCTTGCTGTTTGTGACGCTTCAGGCCTGCGGGGGCGGTAGTGATGCGGGTGGAGGCTTCGGGGGCAACCCCGGAAGCGAGGGAAGCGGCGGCTCTGGTACAGCTGAACTCTCCCTAGATTCCATCAGCTTCAGTCCCTCGCAGGCAGCCGCCGGGGATCTCATCCACGTCATGGACGCGGTGAAGAACAGCGGCGCGCTGGGAGCCAGCAACTTTCAGGTGGGCATCTACTTGTCCGCGGACGGCTTCATCACCACCGCCGATACCTTGATTGGCTCGCGCTCGATTGGAGTGCTCGCTCCGAATTCTGTCTCGAACGGTTCGGGCTTCATGAGCGTGCCGCAGTCCACGGCGGAAGGCAATTGGTACGTGGGAGCCTTGGTGGATCCCGGGGGAGCTGTGCCCGAGGCCAACGAGAGCAACAACTCCATGGCGGCTCAGCAGCAGCTCTCGGTCTCGTCGACGCCCGCCCCAGACTTGACGCCGACCCAAGTGACCTTCGACACGACCGTGCTGGAAGCGGGCCAAAGCCTGGGCGTCACGGACACCGTTCAAAATGTTGGAGTGGGGGCCGCCGGCGGTTTTCAAGTGGGCATCTATCTCTCTGCGGATAGCAACATCACTGCCACGGACGTGCTGCTCGGATTGCGCAGCGTGCCGTCGCTTGCTCCGAGCGAGGCCTCGTTCCTCAACTCACAACTGACCGTGCCCGCCAACACTCCCGCTGGAGTTTGGAACATCGGCGCGCTGGCGGACGTGTACGGCGCCCAAACAGAATCCGACGAGTTCAACAACGCGCTGTTGGCCACGGGAAGCTTGACGGTCACCCAGCCGCCCCTGCCGGACTTGCGCATGGTTTCCCTGGACTTTAGCCCGGCGCAACTCGACGCGGGTCAGTCCATGCTGATCAACGAGTCGGTCACCAATCAGGGGTTGGTGGCGGCCGGTCCCTTTCGCGTGGGAATTTTTCTCTCCTTGGATCCCGAGATCACCACGTCGGACGCACTCTTGGGCTTCCGAGCCTTGGGTGGGTTGAGCGTGGGGGAGACCTCCCCGGTCTCCGCGCCGCTTGTGGTTCCAGCAACCGTGGGCACCGGCACGTTCTACGTGGGCGCCATCGCTGATCACCAGGGGACCCTGATCGAAGAGGACGAGGACAACAACAGCATCCTGGCCTTGGGGACCGTCGAAATCTTCGTGCCCCCCTTGCCGGACCTGGCGGTTACCGCGGTTTCCTTTGACCCAACCGTCGCCCAGCTTGGCGCGTCGATCACCGTGGTGGAGCGCGTGGTCAACAACGGCACCGCCGATGCGGGCAGCTTCCGCGTGAGCGCCTACCTCTCCATCGATCCCTCGGTCACGACCTCGGACATTCTGCTCGGTTCGCGCACGATCTCGGCCCTCGCGCTCGGTGCCCAAAGTGATTCGGTCAATGTCTATCCCTTGCCCAACGGCATTGGCAACGCGTCCTACACCCTCGGAGTGATTGCGGATGACCTGCAAGCGATTCAAGAACCGAACGAGGCCAACAACCGCTTGATCGCCCCGGGCCTGCTCGACGTGGCCGGTAGCGTGGAGGCCCAGGCGGACTTGGTGGTCGAGCTCTTGACCGGTGGGCCGACGCAGATCGAAGAGGGCGGACAACTCTCCGTTCAAAGCACCATTCGCAACGAGGGGGATCTCTCCGCAGGGCTCTTCAAGGTGCACTTCTACTTGTCCGTGGACGACGTGATGGAAGTCACGGACTACCTCGTCGGAGTGCGCACGATCACGGGGCTCGCCATCGGCGGAGGCTCAGCTCAGTCGTTCTTCTACAACTTGGACCCGGCCATTCCCTTGGGGGAGTACCACTTCGGTGCCCTGTGCGATGCAACCTCGCTCGTCGTTGAGTCCGATGAAGGCAACAACTCCTACGTGATCCCCGGGATGATCGAAGTGTACGTTCCGCCGCCGCCCGCTCCGGACTTGAAGATCAACAGCATCGCCGTGGACAAGTCGAGCCTTGTGATCGAGACGGATCTGCAGTTCTCGCATACGGTCAGGAACGTGGGGAACCTGGACGCTGGCGCCAGCCACGTGGACTACTACATGTCCCAGGACAACGAGATCACGAGCGCGGACATCCTCGTGGGCACGAGCTTGCCCATTCCGGGTCTGGCGATCGATGCGGAATCCCAGGGAGCGGCCACCATCACCTTGCCCCCTGAAGTGACCGTGGGCCTCTGGTACGTGGGCGGAATCGTGGTGGTGGACAGTGGTCCGCTCGACTCCAACCCCGCCAACGATTCGGCGTTCCAGGCGGCGACGATTGAGGTGACCTTCTAATGGCTCGTGGAGCGCCATGCTCGACCGCGCACGCAGCGGCCCGCTCGACCGCCCGCTTCCAAAGAGATCGAAGCCCCATTGGACTCTGCGCCCTGGCCGCGTGCCTGGCGTGCGTCAGCCTGACCGGCGCCGCGGCGCAAGCGTTCGGCGCCCGGCAAGCCCAGCAGCTGCGCCCTCCCGTCGCGTTGCACTCCATCCCAACCGACCACTACCTGGATCTCGGGGCGCAGGCCCCCGTTGGCACTCCAGACCCGGGCTACACGCCCGCGGGTGCTCCTTGGAGCCGTCCGGAGCCCTTCAGCGAGGCGCCCGCCCCCTTGGATCCCGAGCACCGCTACGTGGATCTGGGGCGTCTCCTGCCCTAGAGGCCCGGGGGGGCAGGGGCCCGCTCGAGCGTGGTGCTCTCCAAGCCCTTAGGGTCCCGGACTCCAACAGCCAGGGCGGGGGCGTGCGGGGGCTGGCGAACCACCGGGAAACCATCCCTTCGGATGCGCGCTGTAGGAGGTCGCAAGGGCAACGGCTATGAGGACAACTTCCTCCGCTTTGCCCCAGGGCAGCTACTTCGAGGAAGCTCAAACTCCCCGTTCTAGTCGTCATCAGGAGATCCGCGATGTCCAAATCCCCCCTTTTCCTTGGGAGCGCCCTGTCCGCTCCAATCCGTCAGATGCTGCTGGCGGGCACTTCCGGCCTCGCTTTCGCCATGCCCTTGGCCGCCCAGCAGGGGCAGGACACCAAGGAGCCAGCGAAAGGGGCCGTCGTCGAGCTCCCCGCCATGCTGGTGATCGGCCGCCGCACGGCGGACGGCGTGCCGGTCGTGCCCATCGACAGCGTGGGGTCCCGGGATGTTTTTGGGCCCGAGCAGGTCCGCGAGACCGGGGCCAGGGACATCAACGACCTCGTGCAGAACTTGCCCGCCGTGTCCACGCGCCCTTACAACGGTGGCGAAGCCGCGGCGCCCAGCTTCTCCATGCGTGGTCTACCGGATGACGGGCTCACGGAATACATCCACTTGATGATCGACGGCGTTCCGGCCAGCCCGCTTCCCTATGGCTGGACGGCGCCCTCCTTCTTTCCACTGACACCCGAAAGGGTCTACGCCTTGGACTACATCCGCGGTGCGCATTCGGTGCGCTACTCCCCGAACACGGTCGGGGGTGTCTTGAATTTCATCACCCAACCGATCCCGCAGAAGCGCACGTTCGAGATGCGTTCGACCTTCGGCGACTTCGACTACTCGAGCAGCCAAGTCACGACCGGTGCCAGCACGGCGGACGGTTTCGGCTACCTCATGACCTACGTCGATCGACGTGGCGATGGGTACCGAAAAGACGGCGGGTTTGATCAGCAGGATTTCAACTTGAAGCTGCGTCAAGACCTGGGCGATGGAGAGTTTGTCGCCGGATCCTTTAGCTACATGGAAGACGAGCACAAGGCACCCGGCGGGCTGACCCTCTCGCAGTTTGAGAGCGATCGTTTCGGAAACGCACGACCCTACAACCGCTTCGCTGGCTTTCGAGGCGTAGCGGATCTGCTTTGGCACAAGGACCTCAAGGACGACGCCTGGTTCGAGACATTCGCTTGGGGCTCCCAGACCCAACGCAACTTGGTGGCCCAGCGGCCTCACTTTCCTGCTCCCGGCGATCCGCTGACGATCAGTGATTGGCTGGACGATAGCTACGTGACTGGGCTCGGGATGCGCGCCGGAAAGAGCTTTCATGCGCTCGGCATGGATCATGAGATCTTCGCCGGTGTCCGTTACCAGCGGGAGTGGATTCCACATTGGACGACGAGCTCCGCTCCAGCGGACGGTAGCGCTCCCGCGACTCTAACGGATGAACAGGAGTACACGATCGAGGCCTACTCCGTCCACATCGACGACAGCATCTCCCCAACCGATGACTTGACCGTTACCCTCGGGGCGCGCTTCGAGTGGGTGCCCACGGCGGAGGGGCATCGGAACTCCGTTGGCACGGCCTATGAGTTTGATGAGGACTTGAGCAAGGTCCTTCCAGGCGTCGGCGCTTCCTACAAAATCCGTGAGGATTGGTCGATCTTCGCCAACTGGTTTGAAGGCATTCGTGCTCCCCAAGTGTGGGGCTTCGGCCTAACCCCCGACCCGGCGAACGCGGACATCGAATTTGAAGAGGCTTCGAGCTGGGAGTTGGGCACGAGGATCGAGCCTGACAATGGCCTTGCGACAAAGCTCGTCTTCTGGCGCAACGATTATGAAGACTTCCTCGTGTTCGACTCGGGCTTCTACGAGAACCTCGGCAAGACCGCAGCGCAAGGTGTGGACCTCGTTGCCGACTGGGAGCTCGGGGATGCCGTCCACGCCTTGGATGGTTTCTCCATGCATGGCTCGATCACTGCCCAAGACATCGAAGTCAAGAGCGGTCCGAATGCAGGCAATGATGTGCCTTATGCATGGGGCCAGAAGGCTGCCTGGCGAACCCGCTACGCCTTTTCCGAGACAGCCGGGGTTTCCTTCGGAGGCCACTATGTGGGGGACTCTTACTCCGACGCAGCCAACACTGTGGCGGAGAATGAGAACGGCAACATCGGCCGCAACCCCTCGCGCATTCTCTGGGATGCTCAGGCGCGCAAGGACTTCCACGTTGGAGACGCGGGCAGCTTCAACCTCATCGCGGGGGTCACGAACCTCTTCGACAAGGAGTGGGCCTTGCACTCGCGCGGCGGCTTCTTCGGCGGAGGCAAGGTTGCTGGCAACCCACGTCAGGCCTACATCGGAGTCGGGCTGCGCCTGAGCTTCTGAGGTTGCGGCTGGCAAAGGGCGATCCCTTCGCTGCACCAGACGGTCGCGGTCGGCCAGCGAGAAGCCCGCGCCGATCGCGACCGCGACTCTGCGGGAGAAGCGCTCAGCAGGGACCCTGACCTTCCGCGCAGTCCCGAACTGCAGCGCTCAGTCTCTTGGGGCTTTGCCCGTGTTGGGTTGCGCGACTGAATCCGGGCTGAGTGAATCCACCGCCAGCACACCATCGAGTCCGTAGCCGGGCGGCCGGGCGAGCAGCACAACGCGACCGGAGTAGCCGGAGCAAACCAGTTCGTGAGTGTTGTTGCGCCCGTCAAGTTCACCGGCCTCGAGCCAGTGCCCTTTGTCGATGTCGACGAACAGGGTTTCCCGGGACCACTTTCCCTGCTGCCGCGAGAGCAGTTCCACACGATGACTGTAGCCATAGACAGCTACGGTCTCGACGCTCCGGTCAGCATTGAAGTGACCCCAGGCGATGCCGCGCATGCCCTGGGGGCCGGCGTAGATTAGCTCACTTTTCCACTGACGATCGGCGCCGCGTTCATGACGGTAAACACGACCATCGTCGACGGTGCTGTAGACCACCGGCCGCGAGGGAGGCGCATCACCTGCGATGGCCAAGCGACCCATTCCCATCGGGAGCGCATGGACCGGCTCCCACTTCGCTCCGTCTTTCCCGAAACTTAGGATCTGCAAGTGGCCCGTGCGCATCACCACGGCGATCTCCGCGGGCAGGCCAGGTGCCTGGGGCAGCAGTTCCGCTTGGCGCACGCGGCCGTCCATCTCGGCCAGCAGTTCGACCTCGAAGCCGTCCTTGTGTGGAGCACCCGCTTTGATCCGGTACATGGAGCCCGGGAGGCAGAAGGCGATGATTTCGGGGCCCTCGGAGCGCGGGTCGAGTTCACCCGCTACCAGGCTATGGATTTCGCGCCCGTCGAGGCTCGCGACCCGGCGGTTGTCGACGATCCGACCGGGGTAGGAAACGACCTGGTAGAGGTGACCGCTTTGGGAGCCCACATAAACCTCCGGGCCTTCGACGCGCGGGTCCACGTCCCCCTGGGCGAGGCCACCGAGCCACTTGCCATCATGCACGGTGGTCGCGGGTTGCCACTTGCCGCTGTAGCCCCAGAGCACATGGCAGCGTCCCTTGTCGTCGAGGCCGACGATCTCAGGGCAGCCGTAGGTGCGAAACACCTGCATGACGCCGAGGGTCCAGATTCCAACGCCGCCGTTGTCGATCACGAGGGTCCCTTGCCAGCCGGCGCCCGCGGGGAAAGAGATCTCCGCCTTGCCCGGATCGCCTTCCGGGATGCGCGTCCACTCCTGGGGCCCGGGTTCAACGGGGGCCGCGGGCCGATCGGAGGCTGCGCGAAGTTCGTGGTCGCGATCGATCTGCCTGGGCTCTGCGCGGTTTGCGACGCGCATGAGCGCGAGCTTGCCTGGGGGGGCTGCAGGCAGCGACAGGGCCGCCGGGGGGCTGGTCCCAGCGGCGCCAGGCACTTGGCCCAGGCCGGCGCAGGACAGGGCCGGGATTGCGAATAGCGAGAGGGCGATGGTGCGAGTGCGCTGTTGTTGTCGGCTCATGATCAAGCTTTGATAGTGGGGATGGAGCCCTTAGCGGACTCGACGACAAACGTCACAGGAGGCAACTCCTGGCGATGCATCTGGGTGCAGCGCTCAGCCCCAACTGCGATTCTAGCAGGTCCACCAGCAGCCAGCCCCAGGGGCGCACGGCAACGGGCTTTGAAAACGAGCCGGCATTCATCTGCCAAAAAATGATCGAGTCGGCCCCCTGCACAAGGCAAGCGGCCGACTCGATGATGCCGAGTGCGCACAAGGCGCCTCGGACGATTTGAATGAGAACCGGCTCAGCAGGCCTCCGGGAGAGCTGCTGAGCGGTCCGCTCAACGCTACGGGACGAAAGTCACCGAGACGCCGGAGGAGAGGTTGAAGCCGGAGCCGCAGGGGCCGCCGACGGGGTCGCGGTACCAGAGCTGGAAGTAGCGGGTGTCGCCACTGCTGTAGCCGCCGACGCTTTGCAGGGCCGGGCCCCAGCTGCCGGTGCCCGTGCCGCTGGAGAGCTGCACCGGGTAACGCTTGATCTGGCCGCCGACACAGCGCACTCCGTCGCCTAGCAGGGCCGAGGTGGAGACGTTGCCGGTGAACAAGAGAGTCGGCTTGTTGGTGGGGAGACCCACGCCGTTGAAGCCCAAGTCGTCCGCTCCGATGCTAGCCGTCCCCGTAGAGGTCAGGGTTGCGCCGATGCCGCTAGAGTTCTGACAGCCTTGGCCTGTGCCACCGAAGTTGCCACAGGGGCAGAAGGGGCCCGTGCCGTCGCCCAAGCAGAAGCTCGCGCCGACGCTGCAGTCGTCCGGGATGCCGTTTCCATCGGTGTCCGTGCTGGTGCCGTCCGCGATGTCGAGGTCGTCCGGGATTCCGTTGTTGTTGCAGTCCGCAGCGGCCGAGACGTACAGCAAGGTTGCGTAGTCCTGGTCCAAGGAAAGCGGGTCGAAGGACTGACGATCGTAGTCGCCGTCGCCGTCCACGTCGTAGATGACGGTTGCCGCAATCACGATGCCACCGAGACCTTGGGTCGTGGTGCTATCGAGGGTCTGCGCGTCCGCACCGTTGTAGGTGGACTGGTTGATGTTTTGGGACCAGGGAGCGGAGGGCACGGTGCCCGTGCTGCCGCTGATCTGCAGGTACTGAATCTCGTAGTTCGTGTTGGAGTTGCCACCCTTGACCACGTCACCTTCCTGCAGAACCAACTCGAGCTGATAGCTGAAGCTCGTCGGGTTGTAGACGGCGCGCACCAGGGAGTCCCGGTAGAAGCCTTCACCGTTCATCAGCACGCGGCCGTTGAAGTAGATGTTGCCGACCGAGTCCATCATCGGGGAAGTGATCGAAGGACCCGCCATGTTGGTGGAGCCGGGCTCGTAGCCGACCAAGGTACCGACCACGTTGGCGCCGAAGTCGCCGTAAACCGGCTTGCCGCTGGAGCCGTCGCTGTAGGCAGCGATGACCCACTCGATGGCCGTGCCGTTTGCGGTGCGCGCCACGGCAATCATGTTGCTGGGCTCGGTGGAGGAACCGAAGCTCGGGTGGTGCATCATGCCTGCTGCCAAAAGGCGGCCAGCCTGATCCTTACCGACGGCCACTTGACCCGTGCCGCCACGGAAGGCGGTGGAACTGTAGTAGTTGGCGAAGGATGCACTACCCGCCGCAGGCGACCAGCCCGTGCTGGGGTCGGAGATCGAAGCGTTGCCCGGGTAGGTCAGACCAATCGGGGCGACAGGTGCACCCGTGGCCGCCACGCCGAACACGTTCAAGTTGTTCGTTCCTGAGGAAACGCCCAAGTTGGCGCCGACGCCAGCCGTTGCCGTGGCACCGAAGATGCCGGGGAACGTCTTGCTGGAGTAGCTCATCAATCCGCGGTGATCGCTGACCGATCCACCGAAGTGCGCGGAGGTCGCGGTCAGAGCACCGGTTCCGTTGCCGTAGACGTACTGGCTGGAAAAGTTAGATCCCATCGCGATCGGCGTGCCGCCGGTGATCGAGGAGGGGATCATGCTGATCGGGCTGTGCGTGGTTCCGCTGTTCGTCAGGAGACGGATGCCGGTGTCCGATGCGCCCGCATCAGAGATCAAGTTGTGAGCCGCAGCGTTGCGGGCCAGGGTGTTGACCAGGAACAGGTTGTCTCCGGTGAGTGCGATGTCGCCACCGCAGTCGACGGTGTTGTACCCGTCAGCGCGGAAGCCGACCCAACCGTTGGCGTCAACCGAACCCATGCCGAACTGGGAGACGTTGCACAACCAGGTTGTGTCGTTGTCCGCTGCCTGGACGCGGGTCACGTACAGACGCGAAGGCGAGGAACTCTCGTAGTTGACCACGCCGCCGATGATGCCGTTGAACGCGATGGCTTGGAGGTCCGGGTGGTCGTAGCTAAACTGCGCAAAGGCGTAGCCGAACTGATTGCCGACCGAGGCACTGGTGTTGACCGCCGTGCCCGGGTTGTTCTTCAGAGGGTCGTTGTTGATGCCACTGCCTGCTGCGTTCCAGCTGCTGTAGCTGTTGCGAGCGAAGGGCACGGCCTGCAGGGTGTTGCGGCTGATGCTCTGAGCGCTCATGCCGGCGTTGAAGAAGTTGGGGTTCAGGTAGTCCATGCTGGCCTTGGCCAGCGGGGCAACTCCATAGACCCGTCCTGAGGTGGACTTGAGGGCGCCGAGGTCCACGGTGTAGTCGTTGACTTGCTCGCTGGTCGACTTGGGATCGACCGAGTCGCCGGGCAAAGCCGTAAGAATGGAGGTGCTATCCTGCGCCAGGACGGAGCCTGACAGAGCGCATGCGCTCAGTAGGACGGGGAGCGCTCTTCGAATTTCGCTTTTCATGGTGAGTCTAAAAACCGTATGTGGTGGTCTCGGGAAGACAGATTGGGGACGTAGATGACTCGGGCGCTGGTCACGGGGGTGGGCAGTCCACCCGCACAATGACCTGGCGGTGGGGACCGATCATTCGCCCAAAACGGCAGGATCTCGGGGATCTTGTAGCCGGGCGAAATTCTATCCTGATCTCCGTGGTCGGGGGATGCTGCCCGTAGGAGATATCTGCTGAAGATCTGGTGAAGATGCTCCACGCCCGGTGCACACTAAGAGATCGCATCCCCAGCCCCTGGGGAATACCGTGCGTTATCGCCCCCAAAAACGCGGGTGCGTGCCGTCAGGGCTCCCGGACTCCCATGAATCTGACCGACTCCGATCTTCGCGCCGCTCTGAAAAAACACTTCGGCCACGAGCAGTTTCGTGGGGCCCAGCTATCGATGGTACGGGCGGTGCTGGAGGGGCGCGACGTGCTGTTCACCTTGCCGACCGGGGGTGGCAAGTCCCTGGTCTATCAACTGCCCGCGATTCTGCTGGAGGGTCTGACCTTGGTGGTGAGCCCCTTGATCGCCCTCATGAAGGATCAGGTGGACGGTTTGCGGGCCCTGGGAATTCGGGCCGCGGAGGTCAATTCCGCGCTCTCTCCCAAGGACCGGCGGCGCCGACTGGAAGCGGCCCAGCAAGGTCAGTTGGACCTGCTCTTCATCACTCCCGAACGCTTTCGAAGCCCCTCGTTCCTCGAGGCCTTGAAGCGCATGCACGTGACCCGCTTGGCCGTGGATGAAGCTCACTGCATCAGCCATTGGGGCCACGACTTTCGGCCCGACTACCACCGCTTGGGACTCTACCGCGAGCTTTTGGGTTCGCCGCCGACAATCGCCTTGACCGCCACGGCCACTCCGGATGTGGCCGAGGACATTTGTCAGTCCCTGAAGCTGCGCGAGCCCCTCGTGCATCTCGGAGGCATCGAACGCGAGAACCTGTTCATGGCGGCGACTCAGGTCTTTCTCGCCGAGGAAAAGGTGCCCTTGCTAGCGGATCGAATCAGCAACATCGGAGGGCCTGGAATCGTGTATTCGGCACTTATTCGCGATTTGGAGCACCTGCACGAAGAGCTGCGACGGCGGGGAATTCACAGCTTGGTGTACCACGGCAAGCTGTCGAGCCACGAACGCAAACGCATGCAAGAACGCTTCATGGCAAGCCCTTCGGAAGTGGTGCTGGCCACCAATGCATTCGGCATGGGCGTCGACAAGGCTGACATTCGATTTGTCCTGCACGCACAAATCCCACGCACACTCGAGGCCTGGGCTCAGGAGGTTGGACGGGCTGGGCGCGACGGCGAGTCCGCGCTCTGCGAGTTGATCTACTTCGAGGAGGACGTGGCGATCCAGCAGAACTTCATCAACTGGGCGAACCCGTCCCGGGAGTACCTGGTGGGGGTCTATGAAACCTTGCGGGGTTGGGGCGAACGCCTGCAAGCCAAGGACCTGGATGACCTGCGCGACGAGCTGCTGATCAAGAACCGCGGGGACAACCGGGTCGCTATCTGTTTGAAGTGGCTCGAGGTTCTGGGGGTGATCGAGGGCGCCTTCGAGAACCACAACCTGCGCCTGGTGAAGGATCTGGATATGGACGAGTTGCCCGAATTCGTGGGCAGCGAGGGCAAGTTGCGGGGCGACTTGGAAGGCCTGCTTGGGATGGTGCGCTTCGCCTCCGGTTTGGAGTGCAGGCGGCTAAGCCTCAACCGGCACTTTGGACTTCCGGTGGAGCACGAAACCTGCGATGCCTGCGACGTCTGCACGGACCCCCAAGCCTGGCGCGCCGGGCATTTCGAGGCCCGTCCGAGTGGGGAACATGGGACGACGAGTTCTGCGCGCGATGCGCGGCAGAGCGCGATCCCGAAGGCTGCGCAGCAGCCGCGTCGCGCTGGAGCCGGGTCCTCGAGTGCGCCCGCCAAAGAAGCTTTTCAGCGTGGGGATTGGGTGCGCATCCAGGGCCGCGGCCTCGGCCAGGTGCTGCGGGTCGATCAGCACGGAGGGCGTGTCAAGCTCACCATCGAGGACACCCATAGCTTGCAACGGCGCAGCGTGGACCCGGCGAAGGTGCGCGTCGAGCGCCTCGATTGAGTGCCGCGGGCGCCGAGCTTGCGCTGACCAGGGGAGGGCTGGATTTAGCTTGAGGAGCGCCGAGCCCCGGGCCTCTAGTAGTCGTACTCGTCCACTTCGTTCAGCAGCTCCACGACCGCGCGCCCGATAGCGATGCCGATTGGGAGGGAGCTGAGTGCCAGACTAGCGATGGTCTTTTTCGTCACGCTCCAATGTTTGTGCAAGAGCACGGGCATCAGGGCGAAGAGCGGCGCGCTCGCTATCAGCAGAATGTCGATGGCGGGGGTGTAGCTGTAAAAGTAGGCGTTCAGCCCGAGGCTGAAGAGTAGCAGGGAAACCATCGCTGCCGCCCCTCCGGCCAATTGGAATCCTGGCTTGCGCCAAGCGATCACCACGGCGGCTCCCAGGGCCGCGGCCAGCGTTCCGCCCAGCTGACCAATCTTCGCGCTGCCCGTGAGGCCCGCGAGGATCGCGAAGCCCGCGGCGAAGAGCCACAGGACGATAGGCCCGTGCAGACCTGAGCGCGCGGACGCCAGGCGCTCGAGCAGCGTCCAAAGCACGAGGAACAGGGCCGTCAATCCCGCGAGCCAATTCAAGCCCGCTTGCCCGACCCAGGTGGACTCGAATTGACTGCTGAGGACCAAGCGCACCAAGCCAGCTCCCAGGACCATCCGCAGCAGTTGGAATGGGATTCCAGGTCGGGCCAGGAAGGGCGCGAGCAGGGCGCAAGGCAGGCTGCACCAAAGCACCCAATCGAGCCCGGTCGGTGTGTGCTCCGAGTCCGGCAAGAAGCTGGCCGGCGTGCCGAGCATCAGCAGGAAGCCCAGAGCGAAGGCCGCCGCGACGGCCAGGGATCCGATCCAGCGGCCGTCCGCCTCGTCGCCGGTCTTGCGCCATGCTTTCCAGCCGATGGCGAACAAGAGCCCCGCCGCCACGGCCGGGGCGAGGACCCCGTTCAGGAGAATCTGGATGGGGTCCATGGGGCCTGTTCCGGCTACTGGCCGGCGACTTCCAGGCTCACGGTGACGTCGATGTCATTGCCGAGCGCGCCCGGGCCGTAGGTGATGCCCCAGTCCGTGCGGTCGATGGTGAACTGTGAATGGAAGCCGAGCACCTTGCTGCCGCCACGACCCTCAGACTCGCCTGTCTTCTCAAAGTCGATCGTGATCGACTTGCGCGTGCCGTGGAAATCGAGGCTGCCCTTGGCGCGCCAGGTGTCGCCCAACTTGCTGACTTCCGTGCTGGTGAACTTGAGCTCGGGGAACTGCTTGGCGTCGAGGAAGTCTGGCCCGAGCAGGTGCTCGTCGCGCTTCTTGGAGTTGGTGTCCACGGAACCCGTGGGGATCTTGACGGTCACAGAACTCTTCGCGGGATCGGCTTCGTTGAAGTCCACGGTTCCCGAAATCTCGTTGAAGCGTCCGTAGGAGTAGGCGGTGTTCTTGTGCTTGATTTTGAACAGCACGGAGGAGTGCCCGGCGTCCACTGCGAAGGAACCGACCACCGGAACAATGGGCGCGGCCGCGGGAGCCTTGGCTTGTGCGCTGTTGAAGGTGGCGAGGGAGAGGGAGCCGGCGAGCAGCAGGGAGCTGGCGATGAGCAGTGTTTTCATGGTTCGTTTTGAGAGTGTGTTTGGGATGAGCGCGAAACTACGGAGGTCTTTACGCCCTGTGACGGCGGACTGTTGGAATCCCCCGGAGTCACTGGCCATAGGCGGCGATGCGCTCCAAGAAGAGGGGGCCCAGGTCCGCTGCCTTTTTTTCACCGACCCCTTTGAGTTGCAGCAGGGCTTCGGTGTCTTGGGGCTTGGTTGCCGCCATCAGGGCCAGGGTGCGGTCGTTGAAGATCAGGTAGGGGGGAACGCCGCGCTCGCGGGCCAAGTCGCGCCGGAACTCGCGCAGGTCTTCGAAGAGGCCCTCGTCGGGTTCGAGTCCCGCATCGAGAGCGTCGGCCACGGCGGCCTTGCGTCGTTTGCGGCTCTCCTTCTTGACCGTTTGGGAGAGGAACAACTCGACCGAGCGTTCGCCCTTGAGCACCTCGAGGCCCGTGCGCGTCAGGTACAGGGTCGGGTACTTGCCGCCGGTCACCGCCAAGAGGGCGTGTCCTGTCAGTTGCTCGATCCAGCCGCGCACGGCGCCCACACTGTGCTCCTTCAAGAGCCCGTGGGTGGGCAACTTGTCGTGGCCACAGTCGCGCATGCGTTGGGTGTCGGCACCGCGTAGCACGTCGGTGATGTGACCGGCCCCGTAACGCTGTTCGCAGCGCACGACGCAGGAGAGAATCTTTTGGGCCAGGACCTGCCCGTCGTCGACCTTCTCCAATTCCCCGAGGCACACGTCGCAGGCTCCGCAGCCGTTCTTGACCAATTCTTCGCCGGGGACTTGGCCGAAGTACTCCAACAGGAACTGGTGCCGGCAGCGCGCACCCGTGGCAAAGCCGTAGGTGTGTCCGAGACGCGCCAAGCTCGAGTCGAGCTCTTCCTGGGCCGTGGCCATGCCGCGCTCCACGGCTTCCTGGGCGGAGCGCTCCATCAAGTGCTTCCAGTTGTGGTAGTCCGATCCCGAATGGAACAGGACGCACTCCGCGGGCAGCCCGTCGCGCCCAGCTCGCCCGGTTTCCTGGCTGTACTGCTCGATGCCCTTGGGCAAGGTTCCGTGAATCACGTAGCGCACGTCCGTGCGATCAATGCCCATGCCAAAGGCGACCGTCGCGACCACCACGTCGATCTGTTCCGATTGGAACTGGTCTTGCACTTCGTTGCGCCGGCGCGGGGTCATGCCCGCGTGGTAGGCCTCGCAGCGCACGCCGCGCTTGTGCAAGTCGTCGCTGAGCTTCTCGACGGCCTTGCGCGAGAGGCAGTAGATGATGCCCGCCTCGCCCTCGTGGCGATTGATGACTTCCATCGCCTGGTCCGCGAGGGTACGTCGGGGCTTGACCCGGTAGGTCAGGTTGGGGCGGTCGAAGTCGCCCACCAGGATCTTTGGATCGCGCAAGCCTAGTTGCTTGCAGATGTCCCGTTGAACTTCGGGCGTGGCCGTGGCCGTGAAGGCTTGGATTGGCAAGTTGGGACGCTTGGCGCGCAACTCACCCACCTGTCGATACTCCGGACGGAAGTCGTGACCCCAATGACTGATGCAGTGCGCTTCATCGACGGCCATGGACACCATGCCGAAGGCGTCGAGCTTGTCGATGAAGCCTTCCATGGCTAGCCGCTCTGGCGCGATGTAGAGCAGGTCGAGCTTGCCCTCTTCCAGAGCGCGGTAAACGTCGCGCCGTTGTTCGGTGGTCTGCGTGGAGTTCAACATGGCCGCGGGCACGCCGTTGGCGAGCAGGCCGTCCACTTGATCCTTCATCAGCGCGATCAGCGGGGAGAGCACCACCACGAGTCCAGGCTGCACCATGGCCGGGGCTTGAAAGCACAGACTCTTGCCCGCGCCCGTGGGCAATACCACCAGAGCATCTTGGCCTTCGAGGGCCGCGCGAATCGCCTTGTCTTGCAGCGGGCGCAAGCTCTCGAAACCGAACGTGCGCCGCACGGCCTCGGAGACTTCGCCGTAACGTTCCTCCGCCAAGGCCTCCGGGGGCAGGATGAGGTCGCCCTCTACCTTGCGGTGTTGTGTGCCCTTTCGGGACCGGGCCGGAGCCGCAAGCGGTTCCTGCGCGAGGGCCAGGTCGGCTCCCGTGGATTCACCGGAGTCGGTCTCGTACGCACTCCCCTGGCCCTCCGAAGGTTCGACTCCCTCGTTGGCCGCGAACTCAGCGGCGCCAGCCAGATCCGGGTCGGAATCGTAGGTGGACTCGGCGGGAACGGGAACGGGATCTGGGCTGGATGTGGTCAAGGTGCAGGCCTGCATGCTGTGGTTGAGACGGATTGAAGCATGCCGGGCCCCGGTTTCTAGGGACTCTTTTGGGTCTGCTCGCGGGCGATTGAGTTTCTCCGAGGAACTTTTCTGCAAATGACCCGGCGGAGCCCAGCCCGCTATCCTCTCCTTCCTGCGATGACCGAATCTGTCCCCACCCGAGCTGAGAATCAGCTTCTCTTCCAGCGCGCCCAAGGCGGTGATTCCGAGGCCTTTGGAGTGCTCTTTGGCGCCTGCGCCGAGCGCGTCTTGCTCTACATCCGCATGCGCATGTCCAAAGCTCTGCGAGCTCGCGTGGAACCGGAGGACATCCTGCAGGAGACCGGCTTGGCGGCCTTTCGGGACATTGGCTCCCTGGAACCCCGGGGCCGCGGGGCCTTCTCGCGCTGGCTGTGCGCGGTCGCCGAGAATCGGATTCGTGACACCCGGGACTATCACGGGGCCCAAAAGCGCGAGGCACTCGGGCGGCAGGAGGGGATCACGCTTGTGATCGAGGGACTGCTGCGCTCCGCCACTGGACCTCTATCCGCCGCCGCTCGCAAGGAGGAGCAAGGACTGCTACAGCAGAAGTTGGAGGGTCTGCCCGAGGACGAGCGCGCGGCGGTCATGCTGCGCTTCTTCGGGGGCATGACGGTGACAGACATCGCGCAGGAACTCGCCATGAGCGAGTCCGCCGCTCGTCGTTTGATGGCGCGCGCCACCGTTCGACTTGGAGACGCTGCCTTGGAGCTCCGCGATGAAGCCTGAGGACACGACTCCCGACGAGCAGGGCGCACGGGAAGAACGGCTCTTCCAGTTGAGCGAGGAATTGCAGGCGAGCTTCGAGGCGGGCAACACCCACACGGATTCGGTTTGGGCTTTGCGTTTCGATTTGGAGGAAGCGGAGGTGGCTCGCGTGCGCCGCGGGCTGGAGCTCTTGTTCTTCGACGAGGAAGAAGTGGAAGGCCATGACTTGCCCGCCGCCCTAGAAACACTCGCGCCGCCCGAGCTTCCGGCGGACTACTTGATGCGCGGCGAGCTTGGGCGCGGCGGCATGGGAGTGGTTTACCGCGTGCATCAGGTGAGCTTGGATCGCGAGTTGGCCCTCAAGGTTTTGCGTCCCGGCGAGATGCAAGCGCGGCGCGCCATCGAGCGCTTCAAACGGGAAGCGCGCAGCCTGGCCCGCTTGCGCCATCCGCACATCGCGAGCTTGCACGAGGTGGGCGAATGCGAAGGACGCGTCTACTTCACCATGGATCTGATCGAAGGGCAGTCTTTGGCAAGTCTCTTGAAAGAGGGTGCCGTCACGCCGTCACGTGCTAGTCGCTGGACGCGCCAGTTGGCGAGCGCCTTGCAATACGTGCACAGCCACGGCCTCGTCCATCGCGACATCAAGCCCGCCAACATCTTGATCGATGAGGAAGACAACGCTTGCCTGGTGGACTTTGGACTGGCGCGCGACGTGGAGGTTTCCAGTGACTTGACCATGAGTGGGCACTTCCTCGGAACTCCCGCTTACATGGCTCCGGAACAAGTTCGCGGGCAAAAGGAAGCCGTCGGTGAGAGCGCCGACATCTACGCCCTGGGTGCTGTGCTCTACGAGTGCTTGACGGGCAAGCGCGCGTTTTCCGGACAGACTCTCGTGCAAGTCATTCACGCGGTAGCCGGTGGCAAGTTCGTGCCCCCTTCGCAAGTGGACGGCAAGGTTCCCGCGGGCTTGGAACTGATCTGCTTGAAGGCGATGAGTCGCGAGGCAGCGGATCGTTACGCCACGGCGCGTGCGCTGCTCGAAGACTTGGAGAGTTTCGAAGCCGGCCGCCGGGTGCTGGCCCGCCCGCCCTCGGCCCTGCACCAAGCCCGGGACGTCTGGCAGCGCAACTTGCCTTCCATGCGCGTGGCGGTCGGGACCGTCGTCGTCATGGTGGTCGTCTTCGGTCTGTTGTTGCTGGGACCCCTGGGTGGGATGCGTTTCGAGAAGGGGCTCTTGGCCGAGGCACAGGAATTGGCGCTTGCGGATCAGCCCCATCTAGCGGTGGGCATGTTCGAGCGCTACTTCCCCGAAAGCATGGAGGGCGCTGCCCTTGGATCGATTGGACTCGGTTACTGCGATGCCTTGCTCTTTCTGTGCGAGGAGGCGAATCTATCCGGTGCGGAGTCCCAGTTGGTGGAGCGCGCGGAACAAGTGCTCTCCCTCGTCAAGCGCGCGAAGGATCGCATCTCCCGGGAGAGCAGATGGGCGAACCCGAAGGTGAACGAACTTCTAGCGGAGTGGCAGTTCCGCGCTGTCGAAGCCAGTGCGTACCTGAAGGACGAGAGCCAGTTCGAGAACCACTGGAAGGAGTTTGAACAGGACACAGCTTACGTTCGTAGGGACTCCTCTGCAGATCGCTCGCCTCGTCCCGTATGGGAGGCGCCTGGCAGCAAGGAAACCCGGCTTGCCCGGGCCCTGATTCCCGATCTATTGGACAGGAATCGAGCTCACCACGAGCGGGCTGTCAGACTGTGGAGTGCCGGGCTGAGTGCAAGGATGGGCCGCTGGAAGGCCGGGCCAGAATTGCGGGGGCTGCTCGAGCAATGCGCTGACAAGCTCCCCGACGTTCTCCTGGCCGTCCTCGCAGCCACCCCAAACTCGATCTGGGTGAAGTCGGATGAGGTGCCCTTCGGAGGTCGGAATTGGGAGTCCGACGGTTGGGTTGAAGCGATTGGCCACTGCGACACCTACCGGCTTCGGGAGGTGTTGATGCAGGGCCTCAGCCGCACGGATCTGTCCACTGCGGCCTTGGCCCGGGTCAAAAGACTCTGCCGAGTGGTGCTCGAGTTGCCCGACATCTCGACACCCCTGGAGGACCGCACTGAGCTGCGCGGACTGCTCGATCCCGAAGGGTACGCGCCGCAGCAGGACTTGCCGTCTCGCGCAGAGTATCTGCTGAAATTCTCCTTGACGAACGGAGGCATTTCGCAAACGACCCTCTTGGATTGGCTGCAGGACGTGACGGGCGCTGTTCCCCCGCAAGTGGATCCCCGCAGCGGGACCGCCGAAGAGGTCAGGAAGCGATTTTCTGAGAGCGTGCGCAAACACTGCGCGGAACTCCGAACCGAGTCCCTTGGCAGAGCGGTCACGGATGCAGTGAATGGGTTGGACAGCGCCAGTTCAGCGCGCGCGCGTCGAGTTGCGCACGAGCGATTGCGGTTCGTGCTCACGGACGATGCCTTGGCCGGCAAAGTGCTTCCTCCAATCTGGGCAGGAGAGGATCCAGCACAATTGGCGAATCGCTGGCACGCTCTTTTGGCCCCGGACAGCATGCAGGGGAAGCGCCGGATTCGACTGGCTGCGATCCGCTATGACTTTGCCGAAGCGCTACCACACCTGCGTCACGTTCAGGAGTTCGAGGTGTCCGTGGGAGAGCCGTGGCGGGTCCAAGTGCTGGTTCCTGTTCCAGCGCTCTGCGAGAAACCAGGGGATGGGATTCTGGACATCCTGGGACTTCACAACGGGGCCTCCTGGTCGGAGGTGGAACTGTCCGGGAGACTGGACTGGGGGCAGGGGGGCTTGCGGCTGTCTTGGGATTCACCACAAGTTGCGACCAATGGGACGGGGCTCTCCCCCAAGGGCAGCAACTCACTTCGGGCTGGCTTGCCAGGTTCGATCAACACGGCGAGCAACCTGGCCTTCCGTCGCGAGGCGGGCGGCCCCGAGCTGTTGAACGAGTTCCTCGTCTTGCACTTCTTGGATTCGAGTCAGGACTCTTCCGATTGGGACGCGGTGGCTTGGCAAAGCGCAGCCGATCTCCGGGCCACCGCCTTTTCGCATGATTGGGTCACAGCGGAGACCCCTGCCCAGCGCGAGGCATTGACCCAGTTGCCCGGGTTCCGCCGTCTAGACGCGGACTTGAAGGAGGCTCTCTTGCTGCGCGTCCTGGAGCGCGGTGCGCCGCTTTCAGCGGCCGAAGGAAAGGCCTTGGCAGGGCTCGAGGAAGGCAGCTCGAAGCGCCGGCTCAAGGGCGGCATCCTTTGGGCCGTCGTGCTCGTTGCCGTCTTTATCTTGCTCGGCGGCCTGATCGGCGGCCTCCTTCACGTCAGCATCCGGCGGGAGCGTGCGAAGTACAGGGCGGAAATGGAGTCGAGAAGTCAGGACGAGCTGGACGCCATGGCTCCCGGCCTGTTGGTGACAACGGTTATGTTCGCCTGGTATCCAACCCAGATTCCACTCGCGTGGTATTGGGGCCGCATGGCGCTCTTCAGCCTGCTCAGTGGTGTGGCCTGTCGCCATTCACGCTCCCCTTGGAAGTGGGTTCCCAGTGCGGCGGCGGGGCTGGCAGCGTTGAGTTTCTTGGTGGTGGATTGGTCAGGAACGGATGGGCTTCGAGATCCCCGGTCTTACGTGATTCCCATCGTGCTGTACCTGGTTGGCATCTTCGCTCTTCCGCTCGTCTTTGATGAGTATTGGTCTTGGCATCCAGATCCGGTGAAGGGCCCTCGACTGAGAAAGATCGCCAACTACATCTTCTTCTCTGGGTTCGTGGTTCCGATCAGCGCCATGTTCTTGTTTGGGTACGACGTCACTCAGGTCATGATGTCCGGCTCGCGGGGCCTGTCTGCTTATGGCTTTCACTTGGTCGTGTTCTTGGGCTTGGAGGTCTGGATTGCATGCTTGATGCGTGCCACCTCAAAGCGGTCGAGGGAGATCGTGAAGCAGGGCATGGAGCGCAGGAAAGCTGCGAAGCTTGCCGGGACAGCCTCCGCTTGATAAACCGCTCCCTCTGGCCCTGTGGCCGTGCTGGGAGAGCATGAACAGAGCCGGCCCGCAGCACTGATGGGTGCTGTGGGCCGGCTCTCTTTGCGCGTCGTTGGACAGCTGGTGAACGGAAGCTCGCCCTCTAGCTCACGTACTCTTCGATCTTGTCGAAGTTCAAGTAGCGGTACACGTCGTCGGCTTTGCCTTCCAAGGGGGCCACGCGCTCGAGGAATTCCGCTGGCGTCGGGAAGCGCCCGAGGATCGAAGCGACCGCTGCCAACTCCGCTGACGCCAGGTAGACGTTGGCGCCATTGCCGAGTCGGTTGGGGAAGTTGCGCGTGGAGGTGGAAACCACCGTGGCGCCGTCCGCCACCCGCGCTTGGTTGCCCATGCAAAGCGAACAACCAGGCATCTCCGTGCGCGCGCCGGCCAAAGCGAAGTTGCTGTACTGGCCTTCCGCGGTCAGTTGCTTCTCGTCCATCTTGGTGGGGGGCGCCACCCACAGGCGGGTGGGGATCGCCTTGGCGTTGGCTTTCAAAAGCTCGCCCGCGGCACGGAAGTGGCCGATGTTGGTCATGCAAGAACCCAGGAAGACCTCGTCGATCTTGGTGTTCTGCACGTCGGAAAGCACTTTGACGTCGTCCGGATCGTTGGGGCAGGCGACGATCGGTTCGGTGATCTCCGACATGTTGATCTCGATCACGGCGGCGTACTCGGCGTCCGCGTCCGCAGACATCAGCTGCGGGTTTTGGAGCCAAGCTTCCATTTCCTTGGCGCGCTTCTCGAGGGTCAGCGCGTCCTGGTAGCCCTCGGAGATCATCCAGCGCAACATGGTGATGTTCGAGTTCAAGTACTCGATGATCGGCTCCTGGTTGAGCTTGATCGTGCAACCCGCAGCGGAACGCTCGGCGGTGGCGTCGGAAAGCTCGAAGGCCTGCTCGACCTTCAAATCCGGCAGTCCCTCAATCTCGATGATGCGACCGGAGAAGACGTTCTTCTTGCCGGCCTTGGCCACGGTCAAGAGGCCCTGTTGGATAGCGGCGTAAGGAATCGCGCCGACCATGTCGCGCAGGGTGATGCCCGGCTGCATCTCACCGCTGAAACGCACGAGCACCGACTCCGGCATGTCCAGGGGCATCATGCCCAGGGCAGCCGCGAAGGCCACCAGACCGGAGCCCGCAGGGAACGAGATGCCCAGGGGGAAGCGCGTGTGCGAATCTCCGCCGGTGCCCACTTGGTCGGGCATCAACATGCGGTTCATCCAAGAGTGGATGATGCCGTCGCCAGGCTTGAGGGCGACTCCGTTGCGAATGTGCATGAAGTGCGGCAAGGTCGCGTGGGTGTCCACGTCCACCGGCTTGGGGTACGCAGCCGTGTGGCAGAAGGACTGCATCACCAGGTCCGCGGAGAACTTCAAGCACGCGAGCTCTTTCAACTCGTCGCGGGTCATGGGGCCGGTCGTGTCCTGGGAACCCACCGTGGACATGCGCGGCTCGCAGTAGGAACCGGGGCGCACGCCAGCGACGCCGCAGGCTTTGCCGACCATCTTCTGTGCGAGGGTGTAGCCCTTGCCCGTGTCCGGTGCTTGCGGAGGATTGCGGAATTCGGTGGAAGGCTCCAGCCCCAAGCTCTTGCGGGCGCGGGCCGTCAGGGTGCGACCGATGATCAGCGGGATGCGTCCGCCCGCTTGCACTTCGTCGAGCAAGACTTGCGTCTTCAGTTCGAAGGTGGTGATGGTCTCGCCCGCTTCATTCAGGATCTTGCCTTCGTGCGGGCAGACCACGATCACGTCGCCCATGGCCATGTTGCTCACGTCGCACTCGATCGGCAAGGCGCCGGAGTCTTCCATGGTGTTGAAGAAGATCGGCGCGATCTTGCCTCCGATGCAAACGCCGCCGGCACGCTTGTTGGGAATGTGTGGGATGTCTTCGCCGATGTGCCAGAGCACGGAGTTGGTGGCGGACTTGCGTGAGGAGCCGGTGCCGACCACGTCGCCCACGTAGGCCACCGCGTTGCCGGACTCTTCTAGCTCATTGATCTGAGCGATGGCGTCGGTGATGCCTTCCCGGGGCATCTTCAACATGGAGAGGGCGTGCAAAGGAATGTCGGGACGCGACCAGGCGTCTGGAGCGGGGGAAAGGTCGTCCGTGTTGGTCTCGCCGACCACTTTGAAGACCGACAACGTGATTTCGTCGGGCACGGGCATGCGGCTGGTGAACCATTCCGCGTTTGCCCAGGAGTCGAGCACGTCGGCGGCGTTGTCGTTGCCGGCCTTGGCCAGCGCCTCGATGGAGGCGAAGGCGTCGGCTACCAGCAGGGTGTGCTTTAGCTGGGTTGCGGCCAGTTCACCGAGCTCCTCGTCCTCGAGCAGGCTCACCAAGCTCTCGACGTTGTAACCGCCCAGCATGCTGCCGAGGATTTCCACGGCCTTCTCTTTCGAGATCAGAGGCGAGCGCTTCTCGCCCTTGCAAATGGCGCTCAAGAACAGGCACTTGACCTGGGAGGCCGCATCCACTCCAGCGGGCACGCGGTCCTCCAAGAGCGCCATCAGGAACTCTGCTTCGCCAGCGGGAGGGGCCTGCAGCAGTTCGGCCAGTGCGGCGGTTTGGTCGGCGCTGAGGGGCAGGGGAGGGATGCTCTGCTCGGCCCGTTCGGCCACGTGGGCGCGATACTTGGCGAGGAATTCGTTGGCGTTGGTCATGGCGTTCTCGTGCGAGGCTTGCTCGCTGTACTGGGCGCGGTGCGGGTGCTGCTCAGAGGATTTGAGGGCTTTGCACCCCAGCTCCTTCGGCTTTCCGGCGAAGAGTGTAGAGTGAATTCCTCCATGCACAAAATCGTTCTTTTGCATCGACGCCATAGGAAATACGCATGACCGACCTATCCCTACTTCGCTCCTTCTTGCAGGTGGCTGACTCCGGCACCATCACAACAGCGGCCCGCCGACTGTTTCTGACCCAGCCAGCGCTCTCCAGGCGCTTGCAGCAATTGGAGTCGGATCTCGGCGCAGAACTCTTCCAGCGTTCACGCCAGGGGGTGCAACTCACGGAGGAGGGGCGTCTCGTGCAACGGCTGGGCTCGGACCTGGTGGACCGTTGGGATCACCTAAAGGACTCGGTCTCCGCCATCTCCAGCATGGACACGGGAATCGTGCGCTTGGGGGGCGGGGCCACCGCGGTTTCCTTTCTGCTGCCTTCCGCCATCGCCCAGTTCCAACGCAGTCACCCCGGGATTCTGTTTCAGGTGAAGGAAGCGGGCAGTCGTGACGTGGAACGGGACGTGCTCGAGGAACGCATCGAACTGGGCATCGTGACCCTGCCGGTCTCCTCGGACGCGGTGGAGGTCTTGCCCTTGCGTCGGGACCGAATCGTGCTCGTGGTTTCGAAGCAGCATCCCTTGGCCCACAAGAGTCGCATTCACGTGACGAGCCTCGAGGACCAGGACTTGGTTGGCTTCGAATCCCCGAGCGCGATTCGGTCCTTGATCGATGGTGCTCTGCAGGAGGCCGGCGTGCGTGTGCACGTGGTGATGGAACTGCGCTCGATCCCCGCCATCCTGCGCATGGTGGGGGCCACGGATTGCCTGGCCTTCGTCAGTCAGCTGGGCGTTGGTCAAGACCCCGAGGGCGTGCGCGTGCTGCCCGTCACCGGGCTCAAGATCGAACGCCAAATGGCCATCCTGCGCAAGCGCGACCGGCCCCTCTCCCCGGCAGCCGCGCAATTCGTCGAACTCTTGCGCAAGGCCTAGCCAATCGAGGGGCTGCGACTCGCCGAGGGCAGCCAGGCCCCGTGATATGTGCTATAGACAGACTCACTCCTATGAAGCGAACACTAGCCATCGGCGACATCCACGGATGCTTGGCCGCTCTTGAACACCTTTGGCGGGCCGTTGATCCGCAGCCCCAGGATCGGATCATCTTCCTCGGGGACTACGTCGACCGCGGACCCGATTCGAAGGGCGTGATCGAGTTCATCCTCAACCTGCCGCCGGACTTGGATGTCACCTGCTTGATCGGCAACCACGAGGAGAAGTTCTTGCTCGCCAACATCAACAAGGGCGAGCTGGCCCATTGGCTCGATGACTGGGGCGGTGGGGACACTCTCGCATCCTACGGGGCAAGCGGCTTCAAGGATGTGCCCGCAACGCACTGGGAGTTCCTGCGCAAGGCATTGCCCTACGTTGAAACGGACAGCCACATCTTCGTGCACGCCAACCTAGAGGCGGACGTCCCGCTCGCCCTGCAGCAGTCCTTCACCCTGCTGCACAAGAAGTTTGGCAAGCCCAAGCCGCACCAGTCGGGCAAGACCATGGTCTGTGGCCACACGGCACTCAAGGCGCCGCATTTGCCGATCAACCTCGGTCACGCGGTGTGCATCGACACAGACCCGGGTCGCGGGGGCTGGTTGACCTGCTTGGACACCGAGTCGGGCAAGTACTGGCAGGTGACGAACGATGGGGAAGGGCGCGCCGGAGCGATCTAGCGAGGGCGGTACGCCGCGACCCGCTCAGAGTCTTCTCTGTGGCGCGCAGTCCACGAAAAAGGACGCACCAGAGGCACTCCAGTGCGTCCCATCGCGGGGGAATGTTGCTTGGGGGAATGTTGCCTAGGGCAACCGTGCGCCAGCTAGCGCTTCGGGTTCGCCTGCTTCTCGATGAACTTGGTGATTTCCGAGTTCAAGCGCTTGTCCGAGAAGAGATCTCCATCCTTCTTGGGCTTCAACGACTTGACTTCGACAAACTCGATCCCGTCGTTGGATTTGGCGGAGGCATTCGCGATGCGAACGTTGTCGCCGCGACCCGAGGACTCGCTCATGATCAGGACGGGCAGGCCGCCGAGCTCTTTGAGGTCCGAGAGGATGTTGAAGCCGTAGTTTTCGGGATCGGGGGCGATCAGGGCGATGGCCCGCGTGTTCTCGTCCTGCACTGCGTAGCGCGTGGCGAGCAGGGCGCCAGCGCCGACTCCGACGATGGACAGGTTGGAGTTGTGGATGCTGTCGTGCCCGCGCATGAAGTCCGTGGAGGCTTCCAAGTCGCGCA
Source organism: uncultured bacterium (assembly GCA_937905825.1). Classification (GTDB taxonomy): domain Bacteria; phylum Planctomycetota; class UBA1135; order UBA1135; genus JABACD01. The sequence continues at coordinate 27,233 of CALCXM010000083.1, read as the reverse complement.
CAGCGAGGGACCAAGATTTGGTGCGCACGTCGGCGTCCGTGTCCTTGGCCCAGTTGTAGTTCTCCGACACGCTCGGCCCATGCCCGCGCAGGTTGGGGATCAACACGGCGAAACCCTTGCGCTGCAGATTGGCGGCCAACTCATCGAGGGGCTCAGCGCTGCTTCCGGCGGCGTGCACGAGGAGCACGGCGGGGGCGCGACCATTCTTGCGCGGGATGTAGAGGCGAGCGCTGATCGCCTGATCGTCACGGGTCTTGAAATTGACCACCTCGAAATTTTCCTTCTCTTCCTCAGGGGAACTCAGCTCTGGCGAACTCGTCGCGAGCGGGGTGCTGGGGGTGGAGAAGGTCTTCGCAGCGGAAGGGGCAGCGGACGTTGCCGCAGCCGATCCCCCGTGAAGGGTCAGGGAGGCTGCTACGAGAGCAGCGAGGTGGGTCGTTTTGATCATCGTCGCGGGATGGGGAGTCCGACGAGCGCCATTCGCCCTAGGGGGCTCTTGGCGCTGTGTGCGTGAGAATGAAGGGTGAGGGCGCACAATCCGCATTTCTACGGGTCAAAGCGCGTGGGGGGGGGCCCCCGATTCCCGGGGGCTAATAGCAAAGGTGGCGCACCAAAAAGCACAGCGCGACCACCTCGTCTGCGAAATCGTACCCTTGGAGACCAATCTGGTAACCAGGTTTTTTCTAGCCCACCTCAAGTTGTTGGCGTGCGTCGACCTCGTCTCGGTTTAGGCACTCCATCGCCTCACCGAGGGCGGCATAGAGGTCCAAATCGCTGTCTGTGACCCGTCGAGCCTGTCGCATGAGCTGGATCGCTAGGCGGAACGAGCGGCAAATGTCCCCGGGGGTGGAAGGGCCAGCGCCCTCCAACTCTTCGAAGGGACAACCCCGAACCCAGTCCATCACAGCCCCCGTCAGGCCCCATTCCGCCCGTTTCGGCGGCTGGGGCAGGTCGAATTGTTGGGCCACCCGGAAGAGCCGGCGCAGGACCCCGTCCACCTCCCGGCGGAGGTCTCCGTGGAGCCGCCGGGAGACTCGAATCGGCTCAAAAGTGCGGCGCTCTTCATGGATCAGACCCACAAAGATCACCGCTAATTCTTCCGCGGTGCGGTCCTCGAGGATGCCCTGGAAGAGCAACTCGGTGACCTGCAACTCGTAGCCGTTGATGTGCTGGGCAACCTTGCCCCGGGGCAGAAGGTCGTCACCGCGCAGGTAGGAGAGTTCGCTCAGGTAGTCCAGGTGCGAGTTGATGAAGCGCGCTTGCAGGCGCCGGTTGCGACCCTGCTCCTTCTTGCTGGCGTCCCGGTGCTGGAACTGGTTGAAGGACTTTTCCCAGGCCTCGTGCACGCGCTTCTGGCCCAAGCGCCGGGTCAAGTGCAGGAGCGAGGCGAAGCTCAGGCGGAAACGGCTTTCGACCGGCTCTGGATCGCCCGCGAGCAAGCGCTCCACCGGAGCTTCTTGCAGATCCCGCGGGCTGAGCATGGTGTACACCAAGCCCTCGTCATCGAGCCCCTGGCGTCCCGCGCGTCCCGCCATTTGCAGGAAGTCCCGGGTGCGCATGTAGTCGAAGTTGATGCCGTCGAACTTGCGCAGGGCGTTGAAGATCACCGTGCGCGCGGGCATGTTGATGCCGACGGCGAAGGTCTCGGTGGTGATCAATAGCTTGATCAGGCTCGACGTGAAGAAGCGCTCGACGATCTCCTTGTGCGCCGGCAACATGCCCGCGTGGTGGTAGCCGATGCCGAGGCGCGCCATCTGGAAGATCTCGCCACGGGCCATGCCTGCGTCCATCTGGAACAGCTCGATCAGCTCCGCCTGCAGGGCCAACATGCGCTGGCGCTCTTCGTCGTTCAAGAAGTCGCGCTTCATGGCGTTGCGCGCCAGCCGCTCGCAGTCCTTGCGACTGAAGCAGAACATCAGCGCGGGCATGTCCCCTTGCTTGTGCAGTCCCTCGAAGAGCCCCATGGCGTGCGGGGGTGTGTTGGGGCTTGGGCCATTCGCGCCCCGTCCGCGACCGCGACCCCGTCCGCCCCGGCGACCCCGTTTGGCCCCGCCCGATTTTTTGCGCAGCTTGGCCTGGATCGCCTCTTCCGTGGTCCGAATATCGCGCAGGGCGGCCGGCTCGAAACTACCCGAGATTTCTGTGTAGAAGCGATGCACCAGGGGCACCGGGCGCACGGAGGAGTGCACGATGGCGACTTCCTGGTGGCGAATTTCAGCGATCCAATCCCCGAGTTCCTGCAGGTTCTGAATGGTGGCGGAGAGCGCGATGAAGCGAATGTCCGCCGGGGCGAAAATGAAACTTTCCTCCCAAACGGTCCCGCGCTCGCGGTCGTCCATGAAGTGCACCTCATCGAAGATGACGTACTCCACATCGTGCAGGGTTTCGGGACTGTCGAAGATCGCGTTGCGCAGGATCTCCGTGGTCATGATCAAGACTTGCGCGCCAGGGCGGATCGTCACGTCCCCAGTCATAAGCCCCACGTCGATCTCCGGATCGTCCCGAAAGTCCCGGTATTTCTGGTTGGAGAGCGCTTTGATGGGGGCCGTGAAGATGCAGCGCCTGCCGCGTTTGACCGCATCCACGATGGCGTACTCCGCGACCAGCGTCTTGCCGGCGCCGGTGGGCGCGCTGACCAGGACGTTTTGACCCTGTTGGATGGCCGCGATGGCTTCCTGCTGGAAGCGGGAGAGTTGGAATCCCTTCCAGACAGTCGTGGGGTTTTCTCCCGGTGCTTTTTTGCGATCGCTCATGCGCTGTGGTCGCGTCGGGGGGTCCCAGGTCCGTTCATGGGAAGTTGTCGCTCGGATGTTCGTGGACTTGCTTGAGACCGGGGTTCCATAGATGTATCTAATCACTGTCGCTGGACAATTAAAAGGTGTGGGTCGCTGGCCCTTCCTCCAGCACGAGCCCATCGGGGATCTGGCGCGCCCGGTATTCCCTCCCAATCCTCGAGTCCCCCAATCAGAACAATGGACGCTCCGAGCCAAAACCGCAGTACCAATCCCATGCAGCGCCAACTCTCTAGCCTTAAGCTGGTCTCCCGGCTGCTGGGCCATGAGCTGCACTCCCAGGGCAGTGCCAAGGCCATCACCCTCAGCCGGGAATCGGTGCTCGAAATCCAGAACACCCTCGACATCTTCATCGAGGAAGCGGGTCGCAGTCACCTGGGGATGAACTCAGCGGCCGGCGCGGCCAAGAGCAACACCCGCATGGTCACCTCGACGAACTAGTCGACGAACCCCCATGGGCCAGGGAACCCTCCATAGCCTCCGCAATCGAGGCCTGCGAAACCGAGTCGAAGGGCAGCGCTCCAAGCGTGGCGCTTCGCCTATTTGGTTTCCGGTGGTTCTCTGTTTGGTGGGGCTCTCGTGGGTCGTCGGCAACCTCAAGGCCGACGCCAGCCAACGGGGGTTCACGCAGCTCGATGCCTCCCGCTTGTCCCTAAGTTTGCCTTCCGGAACCCGGGGTTTGCCCAAGGACTGGACCGAGATGTTGGCCGTCAAGCTCTCACGGCTCGGGGAGCTCACGATTCAAGACGAGGTCCTGGTGGATCGCATCTGCGCCGAAATCGCTGCCTTGCCCTTCGTTCGCGAGGTGGGCGGCGCCCGGGTCTTGTGGCCCGATGGGGTTTCCGTGGACGTTCGCCTGCGCGAGCCCGTCGCCTGCATTTGCTTGGGGGATCAGTACCTGCCCGTTTCGGCGGACGGCATGATCCTCCCGAGTTCCTGGCCTGAGCCCCCGGACTTCGGGCGCGGCTTGTTGCCGGTCATCGGGCCCGTGGATCGCACCTTTCAGCACGCCATGCCCGGGGATCGCTTGGAGGAGGCGCGTCATCTGGACGGTCTCTCCGTGGCCGTTTCCATGCGTGAACATTTGAGCTTGCAGGACCTGCACGCCCTGGGCCCAGTGGTCATCGATGCCACGGACGCGCCGCGCGCCGCAGTCAACGTGGCGGGCACGCACCTGTACTTGGCGGACGCTCGGGACGTGTACTTCGGCTTGCCCCCGAGCTACGACTCCCCGGGCGAATTGCCCGAAGCGCACAAGTGGCACAGCATCATGGAGGCGGTCGAACTCTTGCTGCGGCCCCATGGACAGATTCAGGATTGGGATCTGTTGGACGCGCGCTGGGACACGCCCACCCTCCGTCCGCGCACCGGCTACCAGTGAATTCCAAGGCCGGCGCTCCCGCCAGCGGTGGGGCCATCGGCGCCTGGCGATTGGCCGCCTTTGTGCTCACCCTGGCTGCTTCCGTCGCGCCCATTTTTCTAGGGCAAGCGTGGCCAGAACTATTCGGTGATGCTTCCCGCCTCGCCATGGCCTGCACCCCTTGGGTGGTGATCGCCGGTTGGCCGAGCGGCAACCCGGTGGCGCGGGATTGGCCCTTGGCCTTGGGCCTCGCCTTGCCCGTTTGGGCTCTGGCTGGCTGGCTGGACCTGCGCCTGGACTTGGGCCCGGGGCGTCTGCAAGCGACCCTAGCCGCTGCTTTGCTGATGACCATTTGCTTGGGGGAAGCGCGCACCCAGGCCAGTTCTAGCGCCCCGCGGGCCTACGCTTTGCTCTGGCTGCTGTGCCTGGGCGCCCTGCCCGCCGCGGCCCTGGCCCTCAGTTGGGGGAGCGGGAATTTGGTCTCCGATGGGGGACCTTTTGGGGCCCTGGGCGCCTTCTCACCGGTCACCTCTCTCTGGCGTGACGTGCAGCCCGCGGAGGGGGACCTGGCCCGGCGCGGCCTAGACTCCGCGCTCTTCTGCCCAGCCAGCCTGGTTAGCGTGGCCATGGCCGTCGGCTTCGCCGCGGCGGCTCGCAGGAGCGCCGGGGGTCGCGCCCGATGAAGTGCCGAATCCCGATCTCACGACTCTTGTGTTGGCTGGCTCTTTGTCTATTCCCCGCTGAGGCCCTCGCGCTGGTGCAGGATCCCGTGGGGACCCTGGGGGCGCGGGTCGAAGGGGCGCTCGGTTCCTTCCGAGCCGCCGCTGGCTGGGAAACCACCGAGGTCAACGTGCAACTTGGATCGGGCGAGAGCGCGCAATTGCGCGTGCCGCTGCTGGCCCGTCGGCAATCCATGGAACTCTCCATGGGGGAGCTCGCCGACGCTGAAGACCGCGTGACCTGGATGGAGCCGAAGGTGACTTGGCCGGCTCCCTGGGGCAGCTTGCCCTATTCCTTGCAAGGTCGATCGCTTTCGCCCCTGGAGAATTCTTCGCCCAGCATCAGCGGCCTGCATTGGGCCTGGCTCGGCATGTCGCTCTTGCTGGTCGCGGCCCTGCGCCGGCGTCCCTATCGGGCCCTGCTGTTGGGCAGCGCCCTGGCGGGCAGTCTGTTTCTGTTGCCGAGCGCGGCTCCCGCGCAAGCTCCGCAGGTGACCCTGTTCGAAGGAGATGCCCCCTCCGGCCGTTGGCTGGAAGTGCGCGGCGCCCAGGATCGATTGAGCATCGAAGGGGTTCAGCCCGGATGGTTGCGGCGTCTGCCCTCGAATGCGGAGGGCCGCCTGGAGCTCGAGCGGGGATCCGGCAGCACCTGGGCCGCGTGCTTTGAGGGGGCTCGTATCTACTATATGTGCGAGACCAGCCGCCACCCGCAGCCCGGGATTCAGGGCCCGGGCCGGCGCGCCATGCGGCGCACCTGGTTGCGCCGGCCGGGAGAGGGCTGGAGCGCCCATGGGGCCTGGCCCGTGTCGCAAGGGTTCCCCGAGGCCATCGCCGGGGACCCCGGCCCCCCGGGTTGGTTGGTCGCAGGGCTGCCCCAGGGGGTGGGGGTGCTGCTCGGGGAGCTGGAGCCTGAAGCCGGAGGCAGCGCCTGGGTGCGTCTGGTCGGCTTCGAGCTCGCACCCTAGGATCTACGCAGGATTCGTATCTTTGGCATTGATGGCCTGCCGGGCGGCGGATAGGATCTTCGCCCCTCGTAGGCCTGGACTGCGAGTTCCGAGCCCTCAAGCCCGTTCGCTGAACGTGTTTTGTGGGATCGAGCGAACGCGTTTCGCGCGATGATCGGCACTCACGGATCACAGATTCATCCTACGCCCACGAGTTTTCACAAGATTCAACCCGAGAGCGGATTCGGCACACCGACGTGCCCGATACCTCTTGGACACTACATTTCCTTACGACGATTTCCGATGCGGACATCCCACGTCAGAGCTGCCGACGTCGAAGAGCGCTGGATGCTCTTTGATGCTTCACAGCACACTCTCGGTCGCATGGCGGCAAAAATTGCCACCGCTCTCATTGGCAAAGACCGCCCGACCTACACCCCGAGTGAGCACGGCGCGACCCACGTGGTCGTCATCAACTCCGCTTTGGCGGTGATGACTTCCTCCAAGAACAGCGCCAAAGAGTACCAGTACTACACTGGCTACCCGAACGGTCGCCGTACGCTGACCGCGGATGACATGCGTGGGCGCCGTCCCAACGACATCATCACTTTGGCAGTGCGTCGTATGCTTCCCAAGAACAAGCTCGGCAAGGTCATGCTGAGCAACTTGAAGGTCTACCCTGGCGATGAGCACCCGCACACCGCCCAGCAGCCGACCCTCATCGAAACCCTCTAAGCGCACGAGCTTCAAAGAACCATGGCAGTTATCAATCCGTACACCTGGGGCCTCGGTCGTCGCAAGAGCGCTGTTGCCCGTGTCCGTATCAAGCCCGGCGCTGGCGCCTTCATCGTGAATGGCAAGCCGATGGAAGTCTTCTTCCCCACGTTGCAAACGCAGCTGCGGGCCAAGGCTCCCCTCGAGGCCACCGAAACGAGTGCGACCTACGACGTCTTTGTGAACGTCAACGGCGGCGGCATCACCGGCCAATCGGACGCCGTGCGCATGGGCCTCGCCCGTGCCCTCAACTCGATCAACCCGGGTCACGACGAAGTGCTTCGCCACGGTGGACTGCTCACCCGTGACAGCCGCATGAAGGAACGTAAGAAGTACGGCCGCCGTGGTGCGCGCCGAGGCTTCCAGTTCTCGAAGCGCTAATCGCTGGGGAGCGCTGGTCGGGCACTCGGCACGGGCCGAGAACTCATTGTCCGCCAGGTTCCCTGGGACTTTTTGGGTCCCAACGATACAAAGAGGCGCTCATCGAGCGCCTCTTTCTTATTATCACCTGCTCCGTCCCCCCGTCTTGTCTTCGGCCAGCCACGCGCAGCCGAAAAGCCCCCACTGAATCCATGGCTGGTCACTCACACTCCGCCAATATCAAGCACCGCAAGAACGCGGTGGACGCGAAGAAAGGCAAGCTCTTCAGCAAGCTCTCCAAAGGCATGATCTCCGCAGCGCGCGAAGGGGGCGGCGAGCTCGAGACCAATCCCAAGTTGCGTCTCGCCGTCGAAAAGGCCAAGGCCGCCAACATGACCCGCGACTCCATCGAGCGTGCGATCAAGAAGGGCTCGGGCGCCGATGCAGACGCGGCTGATTTCGAAGAGCAGCTCTACGAGGGCTACGCCCCCGGCGGCGTGGCGATTCTTGTGACCTGCTTGACGGACAACCGCAATCGCACGGCGCCGGACATCAAGCACACCTTCGACAAGCGCGGGGGCAACCTAGGCGCCCCGGGCTCTGTGGCCTTCATGTTCGACTTCCGCTCGATCTTCGTGATCGCGAACGGCGAGCGCGACGAGGAGGCTCTGATGGAGTTGGCCCTCGAGTGCGGAGCTGAAGACGTCGAAGTCGGCGACGAGTACTCCACGGTCTTCGCCGACCCCACGGATTTCATGACGGTCAAGGAAGGGCTCGACGCCGCGGGCGCGAACGTCGAATCTGCGGAGATCGGGTACGTGCCGCAAAACACGGTGACGATCGACGACAAGGGCGTGGCGGAGAAGCTGCTCAAGCTGATCGAAATCCTCGAGGACAACGACGACGTGCAAGACGTCTACTCGAACTACGACATTCCCGAAGAGTGGCTGACGGAACTTCAGGGCTGAGACCAGTCGCTGGGAACCGCTGAACTTGCGGTTCCAGGTCCCGCGTGCGGCTCGGTGCAACGGGATGCGTCCGGCGCGCGCGGCGCGGCCCAACGCGAAGGGCTCATGGAACGACGAGAGAGTGCGCGGGGAGTTCCCTTCGAACCCCGAAGGGTCGGGCTTCCCATGGGTTATCTACCCCAAGCTCGCAGGGCGCTGACCCGGGGAATCCTAGCCCCTTTGAGTCCTGCACGTGACTCTCCGCAAGGTTCGGGCCGGGAACCCTCAGAGAAACCCTGTCTTTCAGGACGCGAACTGATCAAAATCAAGAGGAGTTGCCCCTCCAATCTGAGGGGGCAGTATTTGGAGCACGATTGAGTTATGGGTGACGGACTTCGAACCATTCGCGTCGTTTCTACGGACACGTTGCTACTGAACCAGGCCAAGGTGGCCATCGAGCCCCTCGAGGGTTGGGAGGTGGCTGGCGTCGACAGCATCGAGGCTCTCTTGAACGCACCTCCGACGAGGGGGGATGTGATCCTGATCGACAAGTTCCTGCGTGGCGACAACGTCTACGAGGTCTGTCGACAACTCGCAGGCAAGACCGCTTGCCGCACGTACTTGGTGGCTGAACACCAGAACAGCGTGGGGGACTCGATCGCCCACTTCTGTGGGGCCACCGGCGTGTTGCACTCGCCACTCTCCGCCAAGCGTCTCGCAGCCGTCCTCGAAGAAAGCGCAGGCCCGCGCCCGCCCCTGCCCCAGGACTCCCGGGACCAGAGCGATTCCGAAGCCGAATTTCCCGAGAAGCTGCTGGTGAGCATCGCCGACGGTTCCCGGGACGACAGCCTGGTCGGCGCCCTGACGGATCCGGACACCAGCTTGTTCAACTACGCCTTCCTCAACTACAAGCTCGACGAAGAGTTCAAGCGCGCCCAACGTTGGAAGGAGCCCCTCTCCTGCGTGATGCTCGGCTTCGACGGCCAAGCCTCCGCGGATGTGCTCAGTCGCCTGGCGGGAATCATTCTCGAAGCCTCCCGGGACACGGACGTGCTCGGCCGCTTCGACGAGAGCACCTTCATGTTTCTCCTGCCGCGCACGGGCCCGGACGGAGCGGAAGTCATGGCCATGCGCGTGGGCAACATGGCCCATGAGCAAAACCTGACCGACCTGGTGGGGGACGTGTTGACGATCTCCGTGGGCATCGCCTGTTGCCCGCACCCGGACATCCGGCGTCGGGAAGACCTCTGCAGCATGGCCCGCGATGCCCAGGCCGAGGCCAGTCGTGACGGGGGCGGAGTGGCCTGCCATTCCTGATCCCCATCGGACCCGGACCTGAAAATGTCCGGGCCCGCAGGTCGCAGGAGGGCCACCCGACCACGGGATTCGACCTATGAGCCCGCAGCTACCCTCCTTCCTCCGCCGCCGCTTGCGGCTCTCTGAAGCCCGCCGGCTGCTGTTGGCTGGGGAGGCGGAGCAGGCCTTGGCTTGCTTGCAGGACGACAGTCTGCGCGGGGCTTCGGAAGCTGAACCTCTGCTGGAGCGCGTGCTCGACGCCATTTGCCGCCAAGCTGCCCAGCGCGTGGAGGATGGCGAGTTCGAGGAGTCCGAGCGGCTCCTGACCGTGGTCGCTCCCCACGATCTACCCCGGGCCCGAGCTTGGCGCAAACGCTTGGCCAACGAAGCCCAGGGAAGCCAAGTGAGTCATACCTCTGGCATCCGCCGCGCCCGCGAGCCGGGCATGATTCACGCGATGCAAAACCTCCTGGGAGAGCTGCGCGCCAAGCGGGCTGCCAGTTCGACCTTTGAAACTCCCGAAGGCGAGGACGGCTCCGGGGGGGGCTTCAACGAGTTTCCTGGCGCCCTGGACTCCGGAGAGATTCGCACACGGTCCCGGGAGCGCGGGGAGCGCACGTTCCTCTTTGCGGTGGATGACATCGGTGAGTTTCTGGTGGCCCTCAGCGCGGAGGTGAGTTTGGGCCACGCCCATTCGGCCCAGGCGGACCTGCCCATCCTGGCGGACCTAGATCCGATCCAAGCCACACTGATGCGGACGGAGAGTTTCCACTCGGGCCCCGGCTGGCGCATCGAGGCCAGTCGCGGACAGAACATTGCGATCGGCGGCGAGTTGATCGATGGGGGCGGTGCCTCCTTGACGGATGGGGACGTGGTTCAAGTGAGCCCCAACGTCGCTTTCCTTTTCAGACGGCCCGAAGCGGCCAGCGGCTCGGCAGTTCTCGAACTTTTGCACGGGGTGGAGTGCTGCGGAGCCTCGCGCATCCTGCTCTTCGCCCCCAGCCGCGCGGGCCGCGTGCGCATCGGCAATCGCGGAGGACGACACCTGGTGGCGCGGCGCGTGGACGAGGACATCATCCTGTGGCTCGACGGGGAGGATTTGGTGGTGGAGACAAAAGGCGAGCTGTCTACCCTAGGCCTGGAGCCTGAGGTGGTGGCGCCTTCCGAGGCCGGCCCCGGTGGTCTGCGGGTGCCTTGTCCACCCCAGGTGCGCGTGCAGTTCAGCGTGGGAAAAGGGGACAAGGACGGTCCTCCCTTCGGCTTCGCCCTGCGGCCCTGGTCAGGCAAAGAGGGTCGCGCACGTACGGTCACGCCGCGCAACCCGTAGGGTGCTGCCAGCTATGGATTGGGAAGCCTTCTACAACCACTTTCGTGAGCCGGACTTCATCTCCGGCTACGAGATAGAGCACCGCCTCGGGGGCGGTGCTTTTGGTGAGGTGTACAAGGCCCACAAGCACTCGATCGAAAAGTCCTTCGCGATCAAGTTCCTGAAGGTCGAGGAGGGCACCAAGCAGAAGGTGATCGAGCGCGAACTCGAACAGGTTCGGCACTTCGCTTCGATCGATCATCCCAACTTGGTCTCGATCGAAGACATGGGATCGGTGATGGGCGTGCCGTACCTCGTGATGGGCTACGCGGGGGAGATGACCCTCGCTCGCCGCATCGCCCAGGGATCCTTCCAGCAACAGGAAGCGTTGTCCTACTTCGTTCAGACCTGCCGCGGTGTGCTCGCTTTGCACGACCGGCGATTGGTGCACTTCGACTTGAAGCCCGGCAATGTGTTCATTCACGGGGACGTCGCACGAGTCGGTGACTATGGCCTCTCAAAACTGATGACCGAAGGCCGCATGACCCTCAGCTTTGGTCGCGGGACGCCACACTACATGGCCCCCGAGATGTTGAAGGGGCGCGCGGATCATCGTGCGGACATCTATTCCTTGGGTGTGATCCTCTTCGAATGCATCAGCGGCGGCGTGCCCTTCGATGTGAAGAGCAACGCCGGGGTTGTGTTGCGCGAAACGGATGCTCCGCCGGAATTCAGCGCGGACTTCCCAGCTCACCTGCGAGCCATCATCGAGCGTTGCCTGCGCTTGGATCCTAAGGATCGCTTCGACTCGGTGGAGGACTTGCTGACGGAGTTGGGGCAGACGGCGCGCCGCGGGGACTCGATTCGCGTGGAGCCTGGCTTTCCCGAGAGTGCAGCCGGACGGATCGCTGCGGAGGTCAATCGCGCGCGCCAGGGGGCCGCAGCTGGCAGCAGCCCGACGGGGGAGTTGCGCAGCACGGCGGCGGAGCTCACGCGCGGGGCCGTGGAAGTGGCGCGCGGCGTTTGGGACGGGCTGCGCACGGCCAAGAGCCCTTCGAGTGTGGTGCAGGAGGAGACGCCGAAGCCTGCCGCAACGCCCGCCCCTGGACCCGTGCCCGCCACCCAACGGACACCATCGCCGGGAGTCGATTCCGACCCCAGTGCCGGGGCTGCGACACCCACTCCAGACCCGACTCCCGTGGGAAGCTCCCCCTCCCCTGGAACGATTCCCGTTCCGCCGCGCTCGCCTGGGGGCGCCCTGGCCGCCGCGGCCGCTGGCCTGAGCCTCGCCGTGGAGGTCTTCCTCAGCCTGCTGCGCGGGATCTTCAAGGGCTTGGGATCCTTTTTGAAAAGGCGGCACCAGCGCATGCGCGCCCGCAGCCATAATCGCTTCGCCCTAGTGGCGCGCTATGTCTTCTTCTATCTCTTCCTCATCATCGCAGGACTCGTTCTGCTCAACGTGGCCGTCGAGATCCTGAAGTGACGAGCCCAAACGTATTCGATCCCCATGAGTGACTGGACCCCGGACATCGACCGCCTGCAAGCCTTCGACAACGAAGAGTGGCTGCGCGTCGAAGGCAATTACTGCGGCCGATTGATGGCTTACGTCTCCCGTCGCGTCGCCGATGTGCAGGCCCGCGAGGACATCGTGCAGGAGACCTTCTTGGGGTCTGTGCGTGGCATCGGGAAGTTTGATCGTATCTACACCTTCGAGCAGTACCTCTTCGGGATTTGCCGCAACCGCACCATCGATCACTTGCGCCGGCGCAAGTCGGTGGGCATCGGCGAGCCGGCGGACAGCTCCGAGAGCTTGCCGGGCATGGAAGACTTGGCCCGCGATGAGACGACGCCCAGTGCCATCGTGCATCAAAAGGACATGGAAACCCATGGGCAAGAGCTGCTCTTGCACGTGCTGCGCGACTGGGTGCAAGAGACCTGGCAGTTGGGCGAGTTCAAACGCCTGATGGTGATCGAAGCCCTCTTCAGTGGAGGCTGGCGCAACCGCGACACTTGGGAGCGCTTGGACTTGCGTGATGAAACCGCCGTGGCCGGCATCAAGTTCCGCGCGCTCAAGCGTCTGCGGGACATCGCTCAACGCCGTGATCCGAAAGGGGAAACCCTGCCCGCCCTGGCGGACGTGACCGCCGACGGCAGCGGGCACTTGGACATCAACGTCAAGAACGCCTGGCAAATGGGACGGGTCGCTTGCCCAGCTCGCTACTGGCTCGCCCGCCACGTGGCGAAGAACTTGGCCGAGGGGCCCAAGTCCTTCATCGACTTCCACCTTGACGAGATCGAGTGTCAATGGTGCCAAGCCAACATGGATGACCTCAAGCGCGCCGAAGAGTCCGAGATGGCGCCCTTCCTCGAACGCATGCGGCAATCCACCGTGCAGTTTCTGCGTTCCAAATCTGTTCACCTCGGTGGAAAGGATCAGTGAGTATGCAACGTATCTGTCTGTTTTGTGGATCGAGCACCGGCCGCCTGGAGGCCTACGCCCAGACTGCCGCCGAGCTCGGTCGCAAGTTGGCCGAGAGTGGCGTGGGCCTGGTCTACGGCGGGGGACGAGTGGGTTTGATGGGAGCCGCCGCCGACGCTTCTCTGGCGGCCGGCGGCGAAGTCTTCGGAATCATCCCGAAGGCCATCTGCGACCTGGAGGTCCAGCACAAGGGTTGCACTGAATTGCACGTGGTCGAGTCCATGCACATTCGCAAGCAGTTGATGCACGACATGTCCGACGGTTTCATCACCTTGCCTGGGGGCCACGGGACCTTCGACGAACTCTTCGAGACCTTGACCTGGTTGCAACTGGGCTACCACGCGAAGCCCGTCGGTCTGTTGAACGTCGCAGGTTACTACGATCCGATGATTGCCATGCTCAATCACTCCTTGGAGGAGGGCTTCCTGACGCCCTTCGTGCGCGAGCTCCTGATCATCGACGACGACTTGGATTCCCTGCTGACCCGCATGGAGCAATGGGAAGCCCCGGATTTGAAGCAGTGGCTGGCGCGCCACGATCTCTAGTTCTGGTTGAACCTGTCGGCCCAGTCAGGACCGACAGGGATTCCGTCTCCTGTGGGCTTGGAGCTTTCCCTTCTGATGACGAACAGGCCTCAGTCTCCTCTGAGCCGTTCGTCCGCCGCAGCGCAGGCCGCAGCATCGTCAAGGGAACCTCGCCCGGGCTGTTCACCTCATGGGAGCCAAGTGACGGTCCATGCATTCGAAAAGTTGAAGCCGTCTCCAGAGCACAGGTTGCTCTGATCCCGGTACCAACACTGGTAGTTCGTCGTGGTGTTGAGGCCATAGGAACTCCATCCAAAGGGCAACCCTTGGAAATGAGTGAAGGTCGTGCTGCCACCCAAGCTCAATTGAACTTGAGAACGCGCGACGAGTCCCGAAGAGCAAAACAGGCCATCTCCCAAGGGCGAACCGCTGCCACCCGCCAAGGCTGTGTTGGAGCGCAAGAGCATTCCAGGCTTGTTGTTTGGCAGCCCGTGCACCGTGAACTGAAAGCTATCGGCTGTGAGGGAGGCGTAGCCCGCCGCTTGCAGAGTGGCCCCATCGGTGCCGCTCGAATTGGCGCAGCCTTGCCCGCTGCCGCCAGTGGCATTGCAAGGACAGGTCGCCCCGCTGCCGTCGCCAAAGCAAAAGGCGTTGCCCGAAGCTTCCGGATGCAGGGCCAACGCGTGGTAGCCGCCGCCCTCCACACGGCTGAAGCCTGTTCCTTGGGGCACGCCCGAGACTTGGCCTGAGTTGAACAACCCCCAAGCGAAAATGGAACCATCGGTGCGTAGCGCGTAGTTCGTTGACCCCGTGATGTGGTACCCGATGGAGACTTGAACGAAGTTGTTCTCCGTGGGGGTGTTGGCGAGAATGTCGTGCAACTCGTAACCCCAAGTCACTAGCGTCCCATCGTTGCGCAGGGCCAGCAGGCTGTGATTCCCGGCTTCCGCTTGCAGGAAGTCATTCCCCGTTGGCGCGTCCGTGATCTGGCCGCCGAAGTTTTGGCCCCAGACGACGATGGAGCCGTCGCTGTGCAGGGCAACACCAAAAAAGTAGGAGACGCTAAGCGCCACGTAGCCCGGGCCCGTTGGGACTCCGGAGCGCAGGGCCGAAAAAGCCGAACCCCAATCCACGATCGAGCCATCGGCTGCGATTGCGAAGGATGCCTCGTCGCCAGCTTCGATTTGCGTGAAGCCGGTGCCGCCTGGCACCCCGGAGACTTGCGCAAAGGAGTCCACTCCCCAGCCGAAGATGGAGCCATCCTCGCGCAGGGCCAGTGCGTGTTCCTCTCCGGCCGAAATCTTCGTGAAGCCCGTTCCAGTCGGGGCTTGGTCGACAACGTCCGACGGATTCCAGCCGCTGTTGCCCCAGGCGAGGATGGATCCATCCGCACGCAGAGCGAGGGAGTAGTAGGCCCTTGCGGCCACTTGAGTGAACCCGGTACCGGTCGGCGCTTCCGAGACCTGACCTGCGACGTCGTAGCCCCAGGCCGAGATGCTGCCCTGGGCGGATAGGGGTGTGCAGAGCACCGCGAGGAGCAAGCCGCGCAGGGCCAGTCGAGTGTGCGAAGCCAACCGAGTGCGTGAAGCCCGTTGAGTGTGCGAAGGATCGGCGCAGAAGTCGGAGCGTGCCATGGGAATGTTCGGGGGTCGTCGTCTAGGTCCTGGAGGATTGAACTCAGCAAAGCGTTCCGAGTCCGCTTCACCCACGAAGTCGGCGCTTCGACCCCGCCAAGTTTTCCCGAAGAATGCTCGGGATTTGTGCACGCGAGCCATGGGGCAACACTTTCGTGGGAGCGGTGGGAGCGGTGGGAGCGGTGGGAGCGGTGGGGGCTGTGGCCGGGGCAGGGTCGCCGGTCTGCCGAGCATTGAATTTCCGGGCACAGAAAGGTCGCGAACCCGGCTGCAGGCCCTCCCGTGATGGCCAAGAACAAGCACTCCCAGCGAGGGCTACTTGGAAACCCGGCCCCTCTCCAGTCGCGGGGGGACGCCTGACGCCCCGCAGCAAGTACAATCTCCCCATGTCCGTTCCCGGCGAGCTAACTTCACTCTTGCTGCGGTACCAAGAAGGTGACCAGGAAGCTGGAGATCAACTGGTTCCATTGATCTACGACGATCTACACCGCTTGGCCCAACGGGTCATGGCCCGGACGCCACCGGGCCAAACCCTGCAAGCGACCGCGCTCTTGAATGAAGCTTGGATGCGCATCGGGAGTGCCGAGGGGGCGGCGATCGCGAACCGAGAGCACTTCTTGGCGGTCGCTGCGAAAGCGATGCGCTCAATTGTGGTGGACCGCGCCAGGCGCCGGGCAGCGGAACGGCACGGCGGGGGATTCGTGCGCATCGAATTGGACCAAGCGGTCGACATGCTCGAGCACAGCTCGAGCGATCTCTTGGGTCTCGATGAAGAGTTGAACGAACTTGCGAAAGCGCGGCCCGAGCTGGCCCGCATCGTGGAGCTACGCTTCTTCGCGAGCATGCAACACCCAGAGATTGCAGGTCTGCTGGGAATCCCCCTGCGCCAAGTGGAACGACACTGGAGCACGGCGCGTGCTTGGCTCTTCGCGCGACTGTCTCAGAAGGACCGAGGCTTGTCGTGAACGCGAACGATTCCAAGCGGGTCCTCTCTCTTTACGAGCGCGCGCTTGATCTGCAGGGCGCCGCACGGGATGCATTCCTCGAGCGCGAGTGTGGTTCCGATCCAAATATGAAGGACATGTTGGCGAGCATGCTTTCGACAGAAATTGACCCCGGCTTTCTCGATCCAGCTGAGCTGCCGTTCTCTGGAAAGCCAGGGTCGCAGACTGGGGCCATAGGGGCCAGTGGGCTGCCATCACCTGCGGGGCGCCGGATTGGCCCATTCCAGTTGCAGCGAGTGCTGGGCTCCGGGGGCATGGGGGTGGTCTACGAGGCGCTGCAGGATTACCCCAAGCGGCGCGTTGCTTTGAAAATGCTACGCACGGATTTCCTGCTGGGATCCAGCGAGCGCCGTTTCCGTTCGGAAGTGGAATTGCTGGCGCGCCTGGAGCATCCCGGCGTGGCTCGCATCTTCGAGGCGGGCCTGCATCTTGCTGAGGACGGATCCCAGCAACCTTACTTCGCCATGGAGTTCGTGGATGGCGCAAGAGACTTCGTCACTTGGGCCAGCGGTAGACCCTTGCAGCAACGGGTTCAAGGCTTCGTTGAGGTTTGCGATGCCGTGCATCATGGACATCAGCGGGGCGTCGTGCATCGGGACCTCAAGCCTCACAACGTGCTGGTGGATTGTGAAGGCCATTCGAAGGTGATCGATTTCGGCGTCGCCCGCGCCTTGGAGTCGGGGTCCCCAACGGGTCCCCGGGCAACGCGAGTGGGCGAACTCGTCGGTACTCTTTCGCACATGGCCCCCGAGCAGTTTGGGATGGATGGCCAGGAGGTGGATACGCGCACGGATGTCTACGCCCTTGGTGTTCTGCTCTTTGAGTTGCTCTACGAGCGCCTGCCCTACGACTTGGCCGACAAGCCCATGACCGAGGTTGTGCGCATCATTCGGGAGGTCGCGCCAATTCCCTTGAAACGACTCGATGGGAATGTCCCCCAGGAACTTGGCTGGATCGCGCTCAAGGCCTTGCAGAAGGATCCAAGGCAACGCTATGCATCGGTATCCGAATTGGCCGGTGACTTGCGCCGTTTCCTCACGCACCGCCCGGTTGAAGCCGGTCCTCCCAGTCGACTCTTGAGGGCGCGCAAATTTGTTCGCCGCAATCGGCTGATGGTTTCCGCCGCGCTGTTGGTCGTGCTGATCAGCGCCACGGGGGGCGCCATCTCCTTTGGGGCCATGCTGCGTGCGAGAACGGAGAACGAGAAGTTCCGAGGAATCAACAGTGTGTTGACGGACATGTTCGTGGCTGTGCGCGCAGACGAAGAGGGCCCTTCCGTGCGCGCCGCGGACCTCTTGGACCGGGCTGCCCTGGGGCTCTCGCGCTCCGCAAGTCACCCGGAAGTCGAAGCCGCCCTGAGGCGCACCTTGGCCAAGAGTTTCTTCAACCTTGGCATGGCGGAGAAGGCTGCGGAACAGGCGCAACGCGCCCTCGATCTACGTGCGCATTTGAGTTCTAGCGAGCTGGGCGACACCGCGTACCACCTCGGCCATTCCCTGTTGCTCTTGGACCGCGACCAAGAAGCCCGCGCAATCGTGGAAGCACATCTGCCGCAAACAACCGGCCTCCCGCCCGAGCTCGGGCCCGCCACCTATTTGGCGTTGCGTCTGCTGGACGCAAAGTTGTTGGACCGCGCGGGCCACCCGGCCGAGTCCCTGGTGCGCATGCGCAGGATCGTGAAGGACAGCCAGGGCTGGCTCGGGGAAGACGCCTCCGCAACTCTGCACTTCCAACTGACCTTGATCGATCTACTGCTCAAGGCAGGCCAATTGACCGATGCCGAGCTGGTGGCGCGCGAGCTGCTTTCCAAACGGGAGCGCATCGACGGAGCCAAGGCGGCGGAGACTCTCGTTGCGCGCTCCAAGTGGGCGCGCATCCGTTCGAGAATCGGCGAGTTGGAGGGAGCCATCGCTTTGCAGGAAGAGCTGGTGCGCGATGAGGTCGACGTCTTTGGTGAGTCTCATCCGTTCACCCTGGCGGCCATGGGAGATCTGGCCAATTCCTACATCTTGAACGGCGACCAGGTTCGAGCCGTTCCGATTCTCGAGGAGGTCGTGCGGATCCGCGAGCAGCGCGATGGAGCCGAACACTCCGGCACGCTCACGGCCAAGTCGAGCTTGGCGGTGGCCCTGGCAAGCTTGGGGGATGAACGCGCCCTAGACATTCGAAAGGAAGGCTACGAGGTGCGGCGCAAGACCCTCGGTCCAGATCACCCCGAAGCGTTGAAGGCCCAATTGGCCCTCTCGCGCTACTTGCGGCAAGCGGGGGAAGGCGAGCAGGCGAAAGTCTTGCTGCTTGACTTGCACGCTCGCAGTGTTCGAGTGCTGGTCGATGACGACCTGGTCTTGCACGAGGCAACGGCCGAACTCGGGATGGCTTTGATCGGTTTGGGGGAGACGCAAGCGGGCGCCGAGTTGCTCGAACGAGCCTGGCGTGGATACCAACGGCGGGCCGCCCCCCAGGATTCGACGACTCTGACCTTGGGAAGCAACTATGGCTACGCCTTGATGCGACTTGGCCATTGGGAGCAGGCCGTGCCAGTGCTTTCCGAAGTGCTGCTCGAGATGCGCGAGAAGCTCGCTGCTAGCGATCCCACTCAATTGGCAACGCTCTCCAATCTCGCGATTGCCAGCGCGCGCAGCGGGGAGTCCCTGCAAGCGGAAGTCCGCTTCCGCGAGGCCCTGGCCTGGTCGGAAGCCTGGCTTGAGATCCGGGACGCGCGTCGCATTCGGATGCAGATGAACTTGGCGGAGCACTTGGTGGAGTCTGAGCGTCCGGAGCAAGCGCTGGAAGTCTACGAAGGCGCCCTGGCTGCGGCCGACTTGAACCCCGCTTGGCTTGCAGAAGATCAGGCGATCCTGCGGCTCGGCTATGCCCGCTGTCTGCGGGGTTGCAAGCGCTTCCGCGAAGCAGCGGACGAGATGGAGTTTGTGCTCGAGCTGGAAAGGAAACGCCTGGGGCCCGGGGCTCCCGCGATCGAGGCTCTGTTGCAGGAACAGGCAACGATCGTGCGCGAGTCGGAGTGAGTTACGGCAGGCGGCTCCTGGCCTCAGGCTAGAGGGCTAGGGCTATTCTTCCGGGGCCAAGACATCCGTTGAGTGGAACTCCGCGCGGCCTTCGTGTTTTCGAATCCGCGCTCAGGTGATTGGGCGGGCTGAGCGCCGTGTTTCTCCGGAATCGTGTCCTTCCGGGAACGCTTCGAAGCCGCGACCGCTGTGCGCTCGAAGACCCGCGAGCCGCAGGCAGGCTGCTCCTGGATGCTCAACTCGGGGGGGCCGAACTGCACTCTCTGAAAATTGTGCGGAGAAAACTGGCGGGCTTGCAGGGGCGCTTGCGTGGAGGGGATTGACGGCGTTCCACCTTCTCCACCTCACACCGCAAGCTTCCATGATTCCTCTCCTGCGATCCATCACGAGCCGCCTGCTTGGCGCGGCAACCCTTGCGCTTTTCAACCTCCCAGCGCTTGCCCAGGTTCCCAATGCTGCGGGAAGCTTGGCCCCAGTTCCCGAGTGGCAACAGCTCGGGCCACTTGTGGGTGCGGGGTCTTTGATCCGTGAACTCAGTGGGAGTCTTCTGCACCCAGATCACATCTACGCCTCCAGCATGTCCGGGCTCTTGCACTCCTCCAACGGTGGGGCCAGCTGGGTGCTGCAAGCGCGCTGGCCCGACGGCATGGTGTACGCACCAAAATTGAGTGTTGCGCCCACAGACCCCCAACGTCTCGCGATCGCACGCGCACCGTTTGGCGTCAGTATCAGCGCGGACGGGGGCATGAGTTGGTGGACGCCGGCGAGCTTACCGCATGGAGACGCCTACGATGCCTTGGCCTTCGATCCTGTCGTGCCGGAACGGCTTTTCGTCGGCTCGGACAAGGGTGTTTGGCGCTCGGAAGACGGCGGTTTGAGCTTTGTGCAAGTGCTCGACACGACGGGCGCCACGTCGTCGCTCTGTTCCGCCTTGTTCATTGAGCGCGACAACCACTTGCGTGTCTACGCCATCGTGCCCAAGAACGGTGTCTACTACAGCGCCGACGGTGGGGGCAGTTGGAGCTTGGGCCTCTTTCCTAGCGGGATGGCTGGCTTCGGCACTTCGGACGTGGATCCGCGGGACGCTCGGCGTCTGCTCGTCGCCGATGGCAATGCAACCTACCTGAGCGAAGACCGCGGCCAGACCTGGTTGAATGTGGGGCCGACGCTTGGCACCGATGCGGTTGCGTTTGATCCCCTGGACAGTCAGCGTTTCTACGCCAGCTCGCGCTACGAAGGCTTGATGGTGACGAACAACGGGGGCCAAAGTTGGTCCCTGGTCATGGACTCGGGCCTCGACGCCCTGGGGGGCCATCCCTACGCCATCCTGCCGAGGTTGGCGGAACCGGGTGCCCTCCTTCTTGGAGGCCGCGGAGGTGTGTTTCGATCCGCGGACGGCGGCCAGACCTTTCAACGTAGCAACGCTGGGCTCGAGGATTATGCGCACGTTCAATCGATCGCGATGGATGCAGTCGACCCTGCGCGCTTGGTGGCACGCACGGGGGGCTCGGCGTATGTCTCCGTAGACGCCGGAGTGAACTGGACCGAGTCCGTCACGGGCGCGGGCTTCAGCGGATACGATGTGATCGCGGACGCCACCTTGTCCGGACGTTTCTACGCCTACTCACGCAGTCAAGCGCACTTGCATGACTCCAAGTTTTGGCGCAGTGATGACGGTGGATCTAGCTTTCAAATCGTGAACCCCTCGACCGGGCCGTACTTTTGGCACATCGAAGCCCACCCGAACGTCAGTGGCGTGATCTTCGGCGCGGGCGAAGGGGTTTGGCGTAGCGACGATGGTGGCCAAAGCTTCACGAGTCTTGGCTTCCCGGAAAACTGGGTTTGGGATGTGACGGTCAGTCCGCTGGATCCCAATGTGATCCACGCCTCCGGTAGCCTCGTCTACAGCAGTCACGACGGGGGGGCCAATTGGGTTCCTGCAAGCACGCAGCCCCCCAAGATTGTGCGCGATCTCCAAGCGGATCGCTTCGACGCCAACAGAGCCTGGGCCTGCGTTCCGGGCAAGGGCATGTACCGCACGGACGATGGGGGCCAGAACTGGATCCTCATGGCCGCGGAATACGAGTGGAGCCTCAAAGCCCACCAACCTGCAACACATTCTGGACTGCTACTGGTCGCCGACCAATTGTTCCCGCGCGTGCTCGCCAGCTACACGGGTGGCACGCACAGTTTCCAGATCCCGCGCGGATTGCCTTCGAGCGTGTCGAGCTTTTGCTCGAGTGCCTCAGATGTGTACGCCAGCACCAGCGGCGAAGGTATTTTCCGGTTGCGCTAGAGGCCGGCGTCACAGGACGCGGTTTAAGGATTGGCAGCGCACGCTCCGCATGCTGAAACCCAGGCTCCAAGTCCCGGGGAATCAGGCCTCGGATGGATGCCCCGTGGGGCAGCCAGCGGTCGGATGCATCGCTCGCCAGCTCTCACCCACGCGCGCCAGCGGTCGTGCCGAAATCAAGTTCCTTCCTATTACCTCACCCCTCACTCAAACCAATCAGGTGCACCTTCCCATGAAACCAAACCTCCTCTTCCTTCTCGCGGCTTGCCTCAGCGTGCCGATCACGGCAAGCGCGCAACAAGTTGTTTTTCGTCACGAGGCATCCCTTAGCGGGACTCTTGCCGGAGTTCCATTCGGCCCGACCCAGGTCGTACTGCGCGGCGTTGGCGATCTGGCGAACCGTCAACCGTTCAGCAACGGATTCCTGCTCATGCACAACTCGGCGACGGTCGACATCGCGGGCGTCGGGGCGTTCGACTTCGTGAGCCCGACACTCAGCTTTGTCAACCAGGCGCAGCAGCTGGTTGGCTTCTCCCGCGGTAATCTGGGGGGGTTGGACTTCCTCGATGGTCCCTTTGACGCGAGTCTTGCGAACTGGGACATGCTGTCGGCCATCGGTCCACTGACGGGCCCCGGCGGCTCCATCAATTGGGACCTTGGGGACATCGTGACCAGCGGCGGAGTGCTGGATGTGTTCAGCGCGAATGTGACGGTCACCTTTGGTTCGTCGCCCTGCGTCTCCGCGGGCCTTGCGTATTGCCTCGGGGATGGGAGCTCTGCGCAATGCCCTTGCGCAGGGTTCGGAAACGCCGGCGAAGGCTGCCTGAACTCCTCGGGCAGCGGCGGTGCGCGCCTCGTGGGAAGTGGCGACCCCTGCTATGCGATCGACTCGTTCCAATTCGCACTCAGCGGGGTCCCCGACGGCAAGCCGGGCATTCTGTTGATGGCCGGCAGCCAAGTTGCGAATCCGATGGCAGACGGCATTCGATGTGTGGGCGGCAGTATGCTGCGTTCGCAAGTCCAGCTCACGGTTGGGGGAGGCACGCTGTTCACGGATTTCTCCGGCCAACCCTTTGGGGCCGTCGCCCTCGTCGGCGCGCCGAGCAACTTCCAGTTCTTGTACCGCGACGTCGCGAACACCTGCTCTGGACAAGGCTTCAACTACAGCGGCGGATGGACGGTGACCTACCAACCTTGAGAGTAGCAGGGCGGTCGTTCTCGGTTGTCTCCTTTCGTCTCGGATAAACTGCCCTAGATGCGCGCGGCGATCACCGCTTGGGCCGCGGCCAAGCGCGCGATGGGGATGCGGTAGGGGGAGCAGGAGACGTAGGCGAGGCCTAGCTTGTGGCAGAAGTGGATCGAGCGCGGTTCGCCTCCGTGTTCCCCGCAGATGCCGAGTTTGAGGTCGGGCCGCGTGGCGCGGCCGTCCATGGTGGCGATTTGCATCAGACGTCCGACTCCAGCGGGGTCGATCGAGGAGAAGGGGTCGTCGGGGAAGACGCCCAGCTCCTGGTACTTGGGCACGAACTTGCCCGCGTCGTCGCGGCTGATGCCGTAGGTGGTTTGAGTGAGGTCGTTCGTTCCGAAGCTGAAGAACTCGGCCTCCTCCGCGATCTCCTTGGCGGTCAAGGCGGCGCGCGGCAACTCGATCATGGTGCCGAGCAGGTACTTGATGCGGATGCCCTTGTTGCTGAACACCTCTTCGGCGACTTCACGCACGATGGCGGCTTGCAAGCGCAACTCCTCGACGGCCGAGATCAAGGGGATCATGACTTCCGGGCGCGGTTTGATGCCGGTCTTCTTCGCCACGTTGCAAGCGGCTTCGAAGATTGCGCGGGCTTGCATGCGGGTGATCTCAGGAAAGGTGATGCCCAAGCGACAGCCACGGTGACCGAGCATCGGGTTGAGTTCCGTGAGGTGCTCGACCTTGGCCTTGATGACAGAAGCGCGAACTCCCAGGTCCTTGGCCACGATCTTGATCGCGGCTGGTTCGTGGGGCAGGAATTCGTGCAGAGGCGGATCCAAAGTACGAATCGTGACCGGGCGGCCTTCCATCGCTTTGAAGATGCCTTCAAAGTCCTTGCGCTGAATGGGTAGCAGGGCCTTGAGGGCCCCCTCGCGTCGCTCGGTGGAGTCGGCCAGGATCATCTCGCGCATCTTCTCGATCTTGCCAGGTCCGAAGAACATGTGTTCCGTGCGACACAGTCCAATGCCCTGGGCGCCAAAGGCCACGGCGGTTTTGCACTGGTCGGCCTGGTCGGCGTTCGTACGAACGTCCAGGGTGCGCACGTCGTCGGCCCAGCTCATCAAACGTTTGTAGGCCTGGTAAACCCGTCCGCGGCGCTTTTGCTCCGCGCGCTTGCCCTTGCCGAACAAGGCCTCCATCACTTCCGAAGGGGCGGTCTCGATCTGACCGGCCAAGATGCGTCCAGACGTGCCGTCCAAGCTCAACCAGTCGCCCTCTTTGTAGAGCTTGCCCAACACGCGCATCTTGCGCTTCTTGTAGTCGATCTCCAGATCACTGGCGCCGGCCACGCAGACCTTGCCCATCTGGCGGGCGATCAGCGCCGCATGGCTGGTCATGCCACCCCGAGCGGTCAGAATGCCCTTGGCCGCTTCCATGCCCTTGATGTCCTCGGGGCTGGTTTCAATGCGGACGAGGATGACTTGCTTGCCGCGCTTGACCCACTCTACGGCGGTGGTCGCGGAGAACACGATTTGGCCGCTAGCGGCGCCGGGGCCGGCGGGCAGGCCCTTGCTGATGAAGCTGCCATTCCTCTCGGCGCTTGCCAGTTTCTCGGCGGTAAAGACCGGCTGCAGCAACTGGTTGAGGCTTTCGGGGTCGATGCGCATCAAGGCTTCCATCTTGCTGATGAGCTTCTCCCGAACCATGTCCGTTGCGATGCGGATCGCAGCGAAACCAGTGCGCTTGCCGTTGCGGCATTGCAGCATGAACAGTCGACCATCTTCGATGGTGAACTCCAGGTCCTGCATGTCACGGTAGTGGCGCTCGAGCAGCTTTTGAATGCGTTGCAATTCACGCCAGGCCTTGGGGGAGCTCTTTTTCAGGTGCTCGATCGGAAGCGGAGTTCGAATGCCAGCGACCACGTCCTCCCCTTGGGCGTTCATGAGGTACTCGCCGTAGAACTGCTTCTCTCCGGTGGCTGGGTCGCGGGTGAAGGCGACGCCCGTGCCCGAGGTCTCACCCATGTTGCCGTAGACCATCGCCATGATCGTCACCGCGGTGCCCCAGCGTCCGGGAATCTGGTGCATGGCGCGGTAGGCGATGGCGCGTTCGTTGTTCCAAGAACTGAAGACCGCGCCGATCGCGCCCCACAACTGATCGAGGGGGTTCTCGGGAAAGGGCATGTGCGTGCGCTTGTTGACGATGTCCTTGAAGGTCGCGACCAGTTGCTTGAGATCGTCTGTGGTGAGATCCGTGTCCTCGGTCACCTTGCGCTTGTGCTTCAGCTCATCGAGGGCCACGTTGAACGGGCAGCGGCCATCCTCGTCTTCGGCGCCAATGCCCATGACCACGTCCCCGTACATCTGCACGAAGCGCCGGTACGCATCCCATGCGAAGCGCTCATTGCCCGAGCGTTTGGCGATGCCCTGCACCGTCTCGTCGTTCAACCCGAGGTTCAGCACCGTGTCCATCATGCCGGGCATGGAGACTCGCGCACCGGAACGCACCGAGAGCAAGAGCGGGTTGTTGGAGTCGCCAAAGCGCTTGCCCAATTCCCGTTCTACCTTCGCGAGGCACGCGAGCACTTCGTCGGCAAGTCCGGGAGGGAAGGACAACCCGTGGTCGTAGTACCAAACGCAGACATCCGTGGAGATCGTGAAGCCGGGAGGAACCGGCAGGCCGAGGTTGGACATCTCGGCTAAGTTGGCGCCCTTGCCTCCCAGGAGCTCTCCCATGTCGCGATTGCCGTCGGCGTGCCCGCCTCCGAAAGAGAAGAGGTACTTTGAGGAGCGCATTGACGACAAGTTCATGGCTTAGCAGTTGGAGGCTGGGAGCGGAAGGTGGGAAGAGTCGTGCCGCTTGGGGCGGGGGAACGCCGCGGACACCTAGTGAGATCGTCCTGGATTGGGCCTGGCTGTAGGGATCTGGCCAGAACTCGTCCTTTTGAAAGATCCCGGTAGAGCGACGTCGACCGCCGCGAATCTACTACCAGATCTGAACAGGATCCCTATCCTGAAGCCATGTGGATCCCACGGATGCTGCTCGTCTCCCTGCTCGCCACGCCGATCGCCCGTGCTTCTGGCCTTTTCGCCGAAGCGACCGCGTCGCGTGATTTCCTTGGTGTGCTCGATGAGGATGCCGACCAGAAAGCCGAGAAGGCGCAGAAGGCCCTCGAGAAGGCCATGCGAGATGCAGAACAGGGCCGCTACCAGGATGCCCACCGGCGTTACCAACGGTTGGCCAGGGACTTCGCGGAGACCGAGGCCGGGCAGATTGCCGCGCGCCGCGCCCAACCGAGCGCCTTCATTTGCGCTACTGATGTGGTGCGCAACGGGCCCTCTGAGAATCGCGTGGACGTGGTCTTCATGGGCGAGGGCTACACGGTCAAGCACCAGAAAGCCTGGGACAAATTCGCGCAGGACATCCCGCCCTACTTCGAACGGCAAAAAACGCTCGGGGAGTACTATCGCTACTTCAATTTCATCCGCGCCAATCTGATCAGCGCCGAGGAAGGCGTCGACGGCTACGGCCGCACCTACGACACGGCTTTGAACGGTGCCATGCGCGATACCTATGCGGGTCACGTGGGAGTCGATCGCAAGCGCGTGTTCGAGATGTTGGACGAATTGCCCTCCCACGACGGTCAAGCGATCGTGTTCGTCAAGCGCGGCAAGCTCGGCACCGGCGGGGGCGGCGTGGCGACCATCGGGGGCCAAAACACCAAGATCGCGATTCATGAGTTTGGCCACTCCTTTGGCCGTTTAGGGGACGAATACGCCCAGGAGACTCACAAGCGCGACGGGGTCGGCACGGCCCCCAACGTCTCCGCCACGGAGGATCCTGAAGAGGTGCCGTGGAAGCACTGGTTGAACTTGCGCGGAGCCAACGTGGACATCTACGAGGGCGCGGGGGGACAGGAGCGCGGGGCGTTCAAACCGACCGCAACGGGTTGTGTGATGTCGAGCTCGGAGTTCTTCTGTCGAGTCTGCCGCGAGCATCTCGTCTTGCGCATCTACTCCCACGTGGATCCCATCGACAGTTGCAGCCCGGCGGACATGCCCTACGAGATGCGTGAGTTCCTCGTGATGCGCGAGAGCAGCATGAAGATCGAACTCACGGTGTTGGAACCTATGGATCATAAGCTCGAGGTGCAGTGGTGGATCGTCCCCGAAGACAAGGCGCCGCAACCCGCGCGCCCCATGAGCGCTGCCGAGCGCGCGCGCTACGGCAACCGAGGGTCGAACATCGGTCCGCGCTCAGCCCGCGGTCGCTTGAACAATATTCCGGCAGAGCCCCATGCGAAAACTTTTCCGGGTCGCGGGGGGCTGCACGTTCTGAACCTGCGCAAGTCGCAATTGGAACCCGGGCGCTACCGGGTGATCGCCAGAGCCCACGACACGACGCAGATGCGCGGAGAACGCTTTCCCTGGGTTCTACAGGACGTGGACGAGCTGCTATGGTCCGAACGGGCCTGGTGGGTTGAGGTGCCTTAGTTGCGGCAATACGGTGTCAGGCTCCCTGTTGTTGCTCTTCAACAAGGAAGTGCCGCACAAAGGCCGAAGGCCGACGTGCGGCACTTCCTTGTTGAA
>CALCXM010000082.1 GCA_937905825.1 uncultured bacterium | reverse complement strand
CTTACCCCTCGATTGCGTCCGTCAGGCTCCCACTAAAGGTGCAGGAGAGCCGGAAATCTTGCGCAGCGGCGACGCCCTGCACTACGTCTTAGGGGAAACCGGCTACGGTCCAAGCTCCATGGTCGACCTCCTGCTCGGGGAAGTCAGCATGAACGCCATGCCCAAGACGGTGCCCGCCGGTTCCGGTCGCCGGGGTTGGTTCTACGGGAGCACGACGATTCCCGCGAAGGTGATGTTGTTCGACGTTCACGTCCACAAGGATGTCTACCCCGGTAGCGACCCGGAACTGCTCCTGTACAACTCCCACGAGAACGGCATCGCCGACGTCAACGACATCAGCCGCGACATCGATCGGGTGGACCTCATCGAAACCGTGGACTACTTGGGCAGCGGTCTGGACAAGCTCAAGACCAAGGTTTCTCCACGCCAACCGGAAATTGCAGCAGAACTGTTCAAGCGCCTCGGATGGAATCCCGACGAGTTCCGAGCCTGGCGTGCCAAAGTGGACTACCCCGTCTACGGTGTTCAGGTCGTGATGGCCTTCGACCCACCCGAGGCTCCGGAATCCGACCGGGACAAGGACGACGAAGTTCACCAGGTCTGGGGTTAGCTGCCGGTTAAGGAATCCATGGACTCCAGCCCCGCGCTTTCTTTTCCCACAACGACCCGCTAGCTTGACTCCCCCGCGCCAGCCAGTCTGGCCCCCTCCCCATTGATGACCGCCGCTCACAAACAACGCCTGCAAGCACCCATCGTGGTGTTGTTGGGGATCATCTTGATCGCCCTGCGTCTGTTCTATGTGCCGGTCCATGTGGCCCATGCCCACGTGGGGGGCGCCACCATGAGCGCCATGGCCTTTGGCGCTCAGGTCATTGAAGGGGAAGCTCCCCACGCCCACATCCACCTGGGCCACGATCATCCCGAGGACTTCTCCCAAGAAGAACACGACGAGGAAGATCACGACCACCCGGAGCATCCCACCAGCAATCACCTCGGTGATCTGCTGCACGCGAAGTCGCCTGTTGCGAAGGTTTTTCTAGGGGCTGCCCTGGATCTCGGCTTCGACAAGATCCTTCACCCACCGCGGATTGCCCGACAAGCATCCGGCCACGCCGAGCCTGCGCCTCCCGCGCACCGAGCGAATCCCAGCCTGCGGCTGCGGGCTCCCCCAATCTGTTCCTGAACGCATTGAGCGCATCTCTGGCCCCATTTGTTGGGGCGTGAGCGAGCGTGACGAATTCAACCTTCGTCATTCACGCGAGAGTCAAACCAGGCAACAGAACCCGATCGCATCGAGCGATCCGTCCATGCGCGCCCATTGCAGGCGCACCAGGGGACCCCTATGAACATGCATTCTGCGCACCCATTGCGCGCCACCCAAGCCAGCCTCCTCTTGGGGCTACTCCTTACGTGCGGCACCCTCGCCTGCACTCCCGCTTCTACGGCTTCCATGGCCGCCGCTACCCAAGGGGCTGCCGACGAGCATGCCCACGGCAACCCAGATGATGAGCCAGCACCGTTGGTTGTCACCCTGTTCACGGAAGAGTTGGAACTGTTCCTCGAGTACCCCCGCCTGCATCCGGGAGTGGCCGCGCGCTTTCTCGCCCACTTCACCCTTTTGGCTTCGGGAGAAAACGCCGGGGAACCCTTGCGGGACGGTGTCGTCCGGCTTCAATTGTCCCAAGGGGGCAAGCTCGTCCAGGAGATCAGCGCCCAAGCACCGACCCGTGATGGCCTGTTCATTCCCGAATGGACGGTCGAGAATCCGGGAGAGTATGCGGCGCAACTGATTGTCGAATCAGAAGCGGTGCACGCGAGCATCCCCCTTCCTCCCATGCTGGTTCACGCCAACCTCGCGGCGGCGAAGGCTGCTGCTCACGAGCAAGAGCACGCCGGTCCGGGGGTCCCCGACGATGCGATCCAGTTCCTGATGGAACAACAATGGAGCATCGGCCTGCTCACCGCCCCCATCGAACGCAGGGTGTTGCGCGAGGAGTTGCGGGTCAATGGCCAGGTCGAACTGCCCAGCGATGCCTACGCTGAACTGAACACTCCTCTCGCGGGAATTCTGATGGCGCCTGCTGGGGGCAACTTTCCACAGCTGGGAGAATCCGTTGTGGCCGGTCAAGAGCTGGCCCGCATCCAGCCTCCCATGACTCTCGGCGATCATGCCCAAGCCCTCGGCAACCGAGTGGCCAAGGAGAGCTTGGCCATGGAGCTCGCCCTGCGCGACTACGACTTGCGCACCAAGCGTAGGGAATTGATGCAACAGACCGTTCAAGGCAAGACCACCTTGAGCTTCGCGAACAAGAGCCTTCAACGCATCACGAGTTTGCGGGAGAAGAGCCTCGGCACCGTGGAACAATTGGAAAGCGCCCAACGGGATCGGGAATTGGCCGTCAGTCAATTGCTCGGTTTTGAAGCTCAGCAGGAGGCCTACACCGAAGCCCAGGCCACCCTGAAGAAGTTGGGGCAAGGCCTGCAGGCCCTCGGTGACCTTGGAGAGCCGAGCACCCCAGCGAGTTTGAGCCTGCGCGCACCGATCACTGGGATCATCCAGCACATCGATCGCGTCCCGGGAGAAGCAATCGGTGAGCAAGAGACCGTCTTGGAGATTCTTGATCTCAACCGTGTCTGGGTTGCCGCCCACGTCTCCGAGTTCGACCTCTCCAAGCTCAGCAGTCTGCCCGTCGCAAGAGTCAAGTTTGAGTCCAATTCCCAGGCATCCTACGACTTGGGCAAGCCCTTGCCTCGCCGGGTCTCCAACTTCGACCCTCGCTCACGAACACTCGCCTTGACCTACGAGTTTGACAACCGTGACGCCCAGGTGCGCGCCGCCATGCAAGCGGACGTTTTCATCGAGACAGGCAGCGCCATCGAAGCCGCCTCGGTTCCTGTGGCAGCCATCGTCAAAGAGGATGGACGCCCGATCGCCTTTGTGGTGGTCAACGGAGAGGCCTTTCAAAAGCGCCAGCTCAAGCTGGGCTTGCGCTCGGGGGAATACGTTCAAGTGCTGGAAGGCTTGCGCTCAGGAGAACGGGTCGTCACGAAAGGTGCCTACCTGCTGAAGCTGGCCTCCGCCGACCCGGCCGCCTTCGGCCACGGGCACGCCCACTAGGCGCAACGGAATCACAAAATGATCAATCAGTTGATTCAGTGGTCCCTGCGCAACCGCATGGCCGTTTTGCTCGTCTCCCTGTTGCTGCTGGTGGTCGGTCTAGAAACCGCTCGCCAAATGCCAGTGGATGTCTTCCCCGACCTATCGGCACCGACGGTGACCGTGATCGTCGAAGGCCATGGCATGGCACCCGAGGAGATGGAAACCCTCGTCACCTTGCCCATCGAATCTGCGGTCAACGGGGCCCGGCGCGTGCGGCGCGTGCGCTCCGCGACAACCGTCGGACTGGCGGTGGTGTGGATTGAATTCGAGTGGGGCACAGACATCCAACGTGCCCGACAAACGGTCACGGAACGCTTGGCCGGGGTCACGGGAGACCTTCCTGGGCAGGTGCAATCACCGGTTTTGGCTCCGGTGTCGTCAATCATGGGCGAGATTCTGTTCGCCTCGTTGACCTCCGACCAACACGACGGTCGCACCCTGCGCAACACGGCTGCGACCCGTATCCGCCGTCGGCTTCTGGCGCTGCCCGGCGTGTCCCAAGTCACGCCCCTCGGTGGCGAGGAGAAGCAGTTCCAGGTGGTGCTCGACCCGGGCCGTCTCAAGGCCTATCAGGTGAGCGTGACCGAGGTCGTCGAGGCCCTGCGCGAGGCCAATGAGAACGTCTCCGCCGGTTTCATGGTGGATGCAGGCAGCGAATCGATCCTGCGTGGAATTGGACGCATTCAAGATCTGCAGGACATCGCCAACACGGTGGTCAGTGCGCGGCCCAAGCGCTCGGTTGTGGTCGCTGACCTCGGGTTGGTGCAGATCGGTTCGACCATTCGGCGTGGGGTGGGAGCCGCCTCCTCGCGCCTGGATGACTGGACCCCCATCACCCAGTCCGGCGTGATCATCGCCATTCAGAAACAACCGGGGGCCAACACCTTGACCCTCACGCGACAACTGGACGAGGTGCTCGACGACATTCAGTCGAGCCTCGACGAAGGCATGCTCATCAACCGCGGTTTGTTCCGGCAAGCGGACTTCATCGAGCACTCGATCTACAACACCACCTCGTCCTTGATCGAGGGCAGCTTGATGGTGCTTTTGGTCGTGGTTCTGTTCTTGGCCAGTCTGCGGGCGAGTGCCATCACCTTGCTCGCCATTCCCATGTCCCTAGTGGTCGCGGTCCTGGCCATGAAAGCCATGGGCGCCAACATCAACACCATGACCCTGGGGGGCATGGCGATCGCCATCGGCGCTCTGGTGGACGACGCCATCATCGACGTGGAAAACGTGGTGCGCCGCTTGCGGCTCAACCAAGCTCTGCCACCAGAGAAGCGCCGCGGGATCTTGGAAGTGATCTATTCCGCCAGCGTAGAAGTGCGCCGCTCGATCGTGTTTGCCACGGTCATCATCTTGCTCGTGTTCCTGCCGCTCTTCTTTCTATCTGGGGTGGAAGGCCGACTCTTGCAGCCCCTCGGAATCGCTTTTTGTGTTTCCCTGACCGCCTCACTCTTCACCGCCCTGACCCTGACTCCAGCGCTTTGCTACTACCTCTTGCCCAACAGCCCGAGCGTGGCCCATGCGTCGGATACGCGTCTCGTCACTTGGCTGAAGGCCATCTACGAACGGCCCCTGCGTTGGTCCTTGAAGTCTCCCTGGGTCGTCGGCCTGCCCGCCTTGATCCTGTTACTCGTGGCGACACTGCAGCTCAGTCGCATGGGGCGCAATTTCCTGCCGGAGTTCAATGAGGGAGCCCTGGTGATCGGACTCGTGACCCTGCCCGGCACGTCCCTCGCGGAAAGTGACGCCTTGGCCCACGTGGCAGAGGTGTCCTTGATGAAGCATGCAGAGATCGTGTCCATCGGTCGGCGAACGGGTCGTGCCGAAGAGGACGAGCACGTCTTGGGGGTCGAGTCCACGGAACTCGAAGTGACCCTCGACATGCAAGCTCCCGAACGCCTTGGCTTGCCCGAACGTTCGAAGGATGAATTGCTAGGCGCCTTGCGTGCGGACCTAGAAGCCATTCCCGGCCTGCAGGCGACCTTCGGTCAACCGATCGGCCATCGCATCGACCACATGCTATCCGGCACCCGCGCCAACATCGCGGTCAAGATCTTCGGCCCGGACTTGCACCAGCTGCGTGAACTTGCAGAAGAGGTAGAAGGTCTGATGGAGACCATTCCCGGCGTCGTCGATCTTTCCACCGAGCAGCAAATTGATGTGCCGGAAGTGCGCGTCGAGTTTCGTCGCGCAGACCTGGCTAGGCACGGCATCCAACTGTCCCATGCGGGGCGCATCCTAGCCGCCGCCCAAGACGGCTTCCAAGTGGCGGAGATCCTCGAAGGGGAAAGCACCTACGGCCTCTCCATTCGCCTCGATCGTGGACCCGGGGACAAACTCAAGTCTTTGGGTCAGGTCCAGGTAGACAGCCCCGAAGGCTACTGGGTGCCCCTGCGTGAGATCGCTGACATCTACGAAGACAGCGGGCCCAACATGATTTCGCGTGAGAACGTCCAGCGTAAGATCGTCGTCATGTGCAACGTCTTTGAGCGCGACATGCAAGGGGTCGTCGAGGACACCCAAGCGCGCATTCGCGCTTCCCTGCAAATGCCACCGGGCTACTACGTGGAGTACGGCGGACAGTTCGAAAGCGCCGCGGCCACCAATCAGCGCTTGGCCTGGTTGGGGCTCGCTGTGGTGCTCGGCATTGGCTTCTTGCTGCACCTGATGTTCGGTACCGTGCGCGACACCATGCTGATCATGTTGAATCTGCCCCTGGCCATGATCGGCGGTGTTCTGGGCGCCAGCTTGACCGGCAGCGTAATCTCCATCGCGTCGATCATCGGCTTCATTTCGGTCTTCGGCATCGCGGCACGCAACGGGATCATGATCGTGTCCCACGTGCGTCATCTGCAGTTCGTGGAAGGAGTCACCGACTTTGCTGAAGCGGTCAGACGCGGTTCCATGGAACGCCTAGCGCCCATTCTGATGACCGCCCTGGCTTCCGGATTGGCACTCTTGCCCCTCGCCATGCGCGGCAACGAACCGGGCACGGAAATCCTCTCCCCCATGGCCGTTGTGATTCTGTTTGGCTTGCTCTCGGCAACGACCCTCAACATGCTTTTGATCCCTTCGTTGCTTCTGAGATTCGGCGCGCTCGCGGCGCCGCCTCCTGGTATGGATCTCGCGACCCTTCCGGACTCCCATTCGGGCTCCCCCACGGAGGCTCACTAGCATGCGACGACAACACTGTCTGAAGCCCACCGTTCTGTTCTTGCTTGGTGCCGGCCTGGTTTCCCCCGCTTGCGTGCAAGTGGAACCCAAGCCGCAAATCCAACGAGCCCACGATTTGGTGCGCGAGAGCACCGGACAAACCGAGCTGTACGATCCCTACTCTGCACCGCTCAGCAACGAGGACCTGGAGGAACTCCTGCGGGATGGTTTGACTTTGGCCGAGGCCCAGCGTCTGGCCCTGGTCAACGGCAAGGATCTGCAAGCGGAGTTCCAAGAGATCGGGGTGGCCCAGGCCGCTTGGGTCCAAGCGCAATTGTTCTCCAATCCCTCGCTCGACCTCTTGGTCGGGTTCCCCGAAGCCGGTGGACGCACGCTCTTCGAGGCCTTCCTCAGCGTGGAGTTGTTGGAGCTTTGGCGCATTCCCCTGCGCACCGCGGCTTCCCAAGAACGCTTGCAAGCCGCGGTTCTGAACATCGCTCGGCGTTCAGGAGAAGTCCTCGCGGAAACGCGCAATGCCTACCGCTTGGCCTGCGCCGAATCCGAACGAGTCGGCCTCGCCCAACAGAAAGTGGTGTTGGCCGAACGCGCACTGGCCGCTGTGCAAGCCATGCAAGAGCTCGGCCGAGCGGACGAATCCAACGTGAACCGGGTGCGTCAGCCACTCCTGCAAGCGCAACTCGGCTTGATCGCCGCGCAGGTGGCGGCGGAACACGCGATGGCCGACCTGGCGGTCCTGCTCTCCGCGCACTGTTCCATGGCGCATGTGCCCCTGCTCGACCGGCTCCCGAACGATTTGGAGAGCCTCCCGGACACAGAAGCTCTCGTCGAACTGGCACTCGTTTCGCGTCTCGACTTGCAAGCCCATGAACGCGAGATTGAGGCCATGCAACTCGAGTTGCAAGGCGAGGGTCGCGACGCCTGGGGCAACGTCAGCGCCAACGGCTACCTCGAACGCCCGGCCCAGGAGGGTACAAGCATCCACGGCGTCGGGCTGGGCTTGACGGTGCCGCTCTTCGACCAGAACCAAGCTCAAATTGCCCGGGCCGCGTTCCAGCTCGAGCAGAGTCAACACAACTACGCGGGCGCCCGCATTCGTGTGGCCCAATCCGTTCGCCAACAAGCCACGCGCGTCGACGGCGCCGCCCGTTCCCTGCGCTTGCACCAGGACGAATGGCTGCCCTTGGCAGAGCGCAATCTGACCCTGGCCGAGACCGCCTTCGCCAGCGGAACCCTCGACCTGGACGGCCTACTCGAAGCCCAAGCCACCCTGCTCGACACCCGCGCCGCGCGCATTGGCTTGCAACTGGAAGCCGCCACCGCCCTGGCCGATTTGGAGAGCGCTGTGGGCAGGCGTCTAGAATGAACCCTTGAGCTAGCGCGCTCATTGCATCCGTCGCATAGACTGCGGGTCGCTTCTCCCGGCGTTGATGCGGGCCAAGGGCGGACCCAAATTCATTCCATGACGGACAACATCACTGCGCAACTCCCTTGGCTGCAAACCATCGTCGCCCAGGGCCCCGTCCCGCTCTTCGCTACGGTGAGTGGCGCGCACCTCTACGGATTTGATTCCCCCGACAGCGACTACGATCTTCGAGGTGCTTTCGTCGCCCCCCTCGACCAAGTCCTGCGCCTCGGGGACCACGAGGACACGCTCGCGGTGTTCGAAGTTCGCGATAGCAAGGAGCTCGATTGGGTCGCCCACGATCTCTCCAAGTTCGCTCGCCTGATGACCCGCCGCAATGGATACGTGCTCGAGCAACTCTACTCGCCCCTGGTGGTTCACGGGGGCGACTGGCTCGACGAACTGCGGGACATCGGCCATGGTTGCGTCATCCGCCATCTGTTCCATCACTACAAGGGTTTCGCAACAAACCAGCGCCAGCTCTTGAGCCAGGGCGACGAGACGGTCAAGCGCTTGCTCTATTGCTACCGCGTGCTCCTGACGGGAATCCACGTGCTGCGCTGCGGGGAGATCGAGGCCAACTTGGAGCACCTGAGCGCGCTCTATCCCCAGCCCCAAGTGACGAACCTCATCGAGAGAAAGCGCGCGGGCAAGGAACAGGGCGCCCTGGCTCCCGGTGAAGCTGAAGCTCATCACGAGCCTCTAACGAAGTTGCAGGCGCGACTCGAAGCGGAGTTTGAAAAGAGCCCTCTGCCGGAAGAGCTGGCGGGCTTTGAGGCCCTCGACGATTTCGTCGTTCGCGCCCGATTGGAGCTTGGCCGTGGATGAGTTCTGGGAGACGAACCTGATCCTGCGCACTCTCTCAGGTTCCCGGGCCCACGGACTGGCCAGGGAAGGCAGCGACACAGACACGCGCGGTGTGTGCATCCCTCCAGCTCGTGTTCTGATCGGCTTGACTCAATTTGAGCAGCACGAGAGCGAGGGCGGCGACCACGTCACGTACTCGCTCGAGAAGTTCGTGCGCCTAGCCTTGAAAGGGAATCCAAACATCATGGAATCCTTGTACTGCCACGCCGAGGATTTCCTGTTCCTCACCGACGCAGGTCGTCGAATCTTGCAGGACCGAGATTGCTTCCTCTCAAAACAGGTGGGGCAGCGCTTCCTCGGCTATGCCCTCGCCCAATTGAAGCGTATGGAACGCCACCACCGTTGGCTGCGGAGCCCCCCAAGCTGCGCCCCCGACCCGGCCACCTATGGCGCCCAGGAAGTGGGCGGCCGCATGCGCTTTCCCGACGCGGATCAGCAGAAGGCGCACGAGGCAGATTTCAAGCACTGGCAGCACTTCAAGGCTTGGCGTAGAGACCGCAATCCGTCCCGGGCGGCGCTCGAGGAACAGTACGGGTACGACACCAAACACGCCATGCACTTGATTCGACTGCTCAAGATGGGCGACGAGGTTCTCACCCTGGGGCAAGTCATCGTTCGGCGCCCCGACGCCGAGTGGTTGCTCGGGATCCGAGATGGCGCGCTCGAGTACGTGCAGCTGATGGAGCTCGCTGCGCGGATGACCGCGACCCTAGAACGCAAGCTGAAGACCTCCCAACTGTCCGAGCATCCCGATAGGGCAAAGGCCGAAGGCCTACTCGTCGAGCTGCAGCTCGAGGCACTTTCGAGGACCTAGCGCAAAGGCCCCGCAGCACGGCCGCTGGACTCTCGCAGGGCCGCTCTCACTTCAAACCGACCAGAACGCGGCTCCGGACAACACCCCGCCCGGTTCAGCCGCCGCACGACGGCAACCAACCTACAGGCCCCGCGCCACCCGCCATGGCAAGCAGCAAAACGGCGAGCAAAAAGCGGAGCGGAGCGGCGCAAAAAAGCCGAAGCCTCTTCCGACAATGTCGGAAAAGGCTTCGGCAATAGGTGGTGACCCCGTGGGGATTTGAACCCCAGTCGCCAGGATGAAAACCTGGTGTCCTAGGCCAGACTAGACGACGGGGCCAACCGTGTTCGATTGGCGTCGGGGCAATGGTCGTTGCCTCGATGGGCGGGAGAATACGGGGCTCAGAAGGGCAAGTCAACGGCTTCAAAAGAGTTTTTCTCGGGAGCCGTTCGAAGAGGGAAATCAGCCCGTGACTTGGCGCCAACCGGCCTTCTCCAGGACCTGCAAAACAGGACGGTACTCGCGCTCCAAGCCCTGCACCAGGTCGGCGCCGCCGCCAGCGGATTTGGGCAGGATGTCCCAGGTGTAGGTCTCGATTTCTACGTGCAATTGGGGCGCGCCCCACAGCTCAGGATGGGCCAGAAGTTCCTGCAACGTCTCCAGGGCGTGGTCCCGGGTCGTCTCCAATCCGTTGCCTTCCAAGCGCTGCAGATCGATCGGAACGTGAAAGTGCGTGCGCCATTCGTCGCAGGTCAGCCAAGCAGAATTGGGGTCCGCGCAGGCCGCTTCAACCTCCGGCAGATCCGTGGCGCGCAGGAATTCTGTCCCGCGCATTCCGGTGGTTTGATGCAAGTAGCGCGGCTCGTCGAGGGCAAAGAGTTCCCGGCGCGCCAGGGGCTGGGAGCCCGGGTCGCGCAGGCGAATCGCGCTGGAGACCTGGACCTTGCCTAGGGGCAGAACGCTGACCGAGGAGACAGCCTGGGCGGCGCTTTCGAATTCCACGCTCGCGTGACAGGTGTCGAGGCAAGCGCCCAGGTGCGCGGCGATGCGCTCTGCGCCGACACGCGGCTCCAAGGCTTCGCGAATGCTATTGAGAAGTTCGCCCAAGCTCGCCATGTCCCCCGCCACGGCACGCGGTTCGGCTTCCAAGGCGAGGCGCAAGCGCGCTCCCCCTTGGGATTCGATTTCCGCAAACGCCATCACGACTTGCTCCAAGCGCGCGCATGCCTCGGCGAACTGCGCGCCCTCCCAAGGACCGAAGCGGCCGGGGTGCGTGCTGATTGAAACGTGCCCCGCATGCGGCCCGTTCAACTCCGCGGCCAAGCGTCCGACAGCCAAGGTGTACTGCAAGCGTTCGTCTTCGAACCAAGTCGGCGCGAAGACGGATTGCTTCAAACCATCCGCGTGGAAGCCACCGAAGGGGAAGGCGTTGAAGGTGAAGGGATCGAGTCGCTCGCGCTGCAAGTACGCGCGCAGTTGAGCGCGGTCCGCGGCACCTTGGGCGGAATCCAAGTGGGTCGCGATGGCCGCGGGAAAGTACATGCCAACCCCGAAGAGTCCGTCTCCCGCCAAGCGATCGCGCAAGGGCAGGGTGATGGCATCCATGCCGCGCAGGACGCCGGCGAAGTCGTCTGCACCGTGCAGGTTCAAGCAGTAGGCCAGACGCAAGTCGCGGCCCGGGAGATCGGGATGTTCAAAACGCATGGGCCGCCTGGCACGTCGCCGGAGCGACTGCGCCGGTGCTTCGCTCCCCTAGAGCTCGAGTCCCAAGTCGCCGATCAGAATGCCCTCGTCCACGAGCAGCACCGGAATGGCATCGCGAATCGGGTAGACCACCGTTTGATCTTGGCGCAGGAGCCCGGCTTCCAAGGCCTCGGACAAGCTGGTGCCCCCGGCGGTTTTCACCCCCCCCGCGGCGATGCGTTCATTGAGAGCCTGCAAACCCGCGGCGCTCAAGACGGTCAGGGCTTGGTGGGATTGCGGGCAGGCCAGGATGGCCAGGAGGTCCTTGTCGATCACGGTTCGCTTGGGTCGGGGCTTCAGGCAACACGAGGAATCATTCTCCTCCGAATTCCCCAGGGCTCAAGGGTGAACCTGGCTTCCCGGTTTGCGTTCTACCCGGGGACCTGCTGCTTGGAAGGCCTCCTCGCTCGCTCCTCCCACCCAATCCTTGCACAGGACCCTCTGGCTGGGTCCTTGACGGGACCCTCCCGGACCCCGAACCTCTGACTATGTTGCTTCCCCTTTTCCTGATCTGTCAGACTTTGTCCAGCGGCGTCCAATTGCCCGAGAGCGAAGCGGCCCGAGCCTGGGCTGCCGTCGGGCCGCAGACGGTTCCCGCTTCCATCGACGAGGGGTTGCTGGTTGCGGCGCCCTGGCTGGTCGAGATCTCCAAGGCCTCCGCGCAGGAGCGCTGGCAGACTTGGGCGGATTGGCTGCACCTGGAAGCTGGCGCCGATGAAACTTCACTCCCCTGCCGCGCGGGCCTCTTGGTCCTGGCCGCAGATCAAGATCGCTGGGAGGACGCCTGGGCTCACTTCTCACGCTTGGGCGGATCTCCAGAATGGACAGCGGCCATGATGCCGTACCTGCTCCCCGGTATCTCCATGGCTGAGCGTCCTGCACTCGGCGGGCTGGCGGCACCCTTGCCTGACGGAGTGCTCTTGCACCCGGCCCTGCCCCCCGCTCTGCCCGGCGATCCACGCGGGAGCCTGCGCCATCGCATCGCCAAGATCGACGGCATCCGCCTCGCCGACGCAACGATCAACATGCAGATCACCGTCGAGCCTTCCGGCGTGCAAGTGGATCTTCTGCACGTATCGGGAGGGGCCGTGACCCTCTCGGTTCTGCTGCCGGAAACCTTCGGTCGCGAAATCACGATCGAGTACATCGACTGGATGCGGGAGGATGTGCCCCACCAAGCGCTGACCGTGCAACTGCTGCCTGGCTCCGAGGAGCTCAACCTCTTCGGGCGTTACAGCCGGGTCGGGGAACGCTTGCCCCAAGTGCCCAAGGGAGACTTGGCGCGCGGAATCAGGAACGGCGGCCTGTGGTTCGATTGCGGGGAGGATCCGCAGCTCAAGCAAGAGAGTCTGTCGTTCGCCAAGGCCCTAGGTCGGGTCTTTGACTTGCCAGTGGGACTGACCTCCGCTGCCAACCCGCCCCTCGTCGAGCCCTGGACCCCGACGGTTTGCCACCTGCCCGCGGGGGCCGCGGGTCGTCGCAAGTTGCTGGCACTCGCTTCCGCGGCGGAACGTTACGCCCTGGAGCAGAGGTAGGAGTCGGCGCGCGCCTGATGTCGGGAGCCCTCCTCCCCGGGAGCGGAGTGCCGTGGGAAGGACTGCGCTCTTCGCCGGCTGCTTTGGAGGCGTTTGGAACTGCGTGGGAACGCTGTGGAATGGTCTGGGGCAGTCTCGCGGAACCCTAGGTGCGGCCTAGGCTTGCACTGCTCCATGAATTTCGGAGGGCCTACGAGCGGCAGCATTCCCCAAGCATTCTCCCCTCACTGCCCTCCCCAAGGCGATTGCCTGGCAGGCATTCAGCTGTGCCCACCCCCCGGTCCACACTGATGCCAGTCAGTTTAGTACCCTTGCACGCCATTCATCCTCCTCGAATCCCCCTCCCAGCACCGACCCGCCTGCCCCGTTTCCGAAGCTATGACGATGTACCAAGCCAACCGCGAGCGCCTGATTCAGAAACTCAGCGAAGACCGCACCGCCGCCATCATTCCGACCTCGCCCCCCCGGACGCGCAACCACGACTGTGAGTTCCGCTTTCGTCCCACGAGCGATTTTTGGTACGTGACGGGGTTTGAAGAGCCCGGCAGTGTGCTCGTGCTTTTGCCCGAGGGCACGAAGGAAAAGCCCGAGCTGCGCAGCGTCCTGTTCCTCCGGGATCGCGACCCTTTGCTCGAGACTTGGAATGGTCGGCGCCTCGGAATTGAGCGCGCGCCGGACCACCTTCAGGTGGACGAATCCCGCGACATTGAGGACCTCTGGGACGACCTGCCCGGGCTGCTCTCGGGCTACGAACAAATCATGTACCGCGCTGGCGAAGAGGAAGCGCGCGATCGCGAAGTCCTCAAGGTGCTCGCCAGCCTGCGCGGCAAGGCGCGCGGTGGAATCCTCGCTCCGCTCGAACTCGTGGATCCCTCCCCGAGCCTGCACGAACTGCGCCTCTTCAAATCAGCGGAGGAGCTGGACCTCATGCGGCGCGGCGCGGCCATCACGCACCAAGCCCACGCGGGTGCCATGGGCCTCGCCAAGCCGGGCATGAACGAGTGCGAGATCGATGCATTCATCGACTACACCTTCCGCAAGAACGGATCGACAGGTCAGGCCTACACGTCGATCATCGCGGGCGGCGAGAACGCCTGCATCTTGCATTACGTGGAGAACAAGATGGAGCTCAAGGACGGGGACTTGCTGCTGATCGACGCGGGAGCAGAGATGGATTACTACGCCACCGATGTGACGCGCACCTTTCCGATCAACGGCACCTTCAATCCAGAGCAGCGTCAAATCTATGAGCTCGTGCTCGAAGCAGAAGAGGCGGCCATCAACCTCGTCAAACCCGGCGTGCCCCACAACCTCGTGCACAAGACTGCATTGGGTGTTTTGGTGCGCGGGATGATCCGCCTCGGACTGCTAGAGGGCACGGAGGAGAGCGTGATCGAGGACGAGAGCTACCGGCGCTTCTTCATGCACGGCACCAGTCACTACCTCGGACTCGACGTCCACGATTGCGGTTCCTACACCGTGGGCAAAGAGTCCCGCCCGATGGCGGCTGGCATGGTGTTCACCGTGGAACCCGGCATCTACATCGCCGCGGATGACGAGACTGTCGAAGAGCGTTGGCGCGGGATCGGCGTGCGCATTGAGGACGACATATTGGTCACTGAGAGCGGCTACGAGAACTTGACAGGATCAATTCCCAAGTCGATCGAAGACGTTGAGGCTGCTTGCGCACAGAGCGTGCTCGAGAACGCCCTGTAGCGCGACTTCACCAACTCCGGCGCGCGCTTCCTGGCCTTTGCCAAGCGCTTTGAAGCGAGCGTCCCGGATTGGGCCCGCAGGGGCGACTTGGATGTCACACCAGGCTGGACTGTCCGTGGCGAATTCTCGACTCGGAATCCTCACCGCCCAAAATGCCCCGGAGCGCGCGACGCATTGAGTGCAGATGGTTGACCAAGGACACGACTCGCGCCCCACACCGACGCAGAGTTCCTTTGCCGGAGACCCGGCCCAGGCCTGGTCCTTGCGACGGGCGGTTGACGCCCTAGCCCACGCCGCACGGGACGCGGGCCGGCCCTCCAGCCTGTGGCTCGCGGGCCTGCTCTACCCCAGCATCGGTTTGGGCCTCTTGGCAGGGCTCGCCAACTTGCTGGTCGATGGCAATGCGGCCCTCGGGCTGGTAGCGGCCGGCGACCGGGAGAGTCTGTTCCAGACCGTTGGATACACGCTTGGCGGAGCCTTCGGCCTCGTGCTGATGACTCCGTTGCTGTTCTTCGTCTTTCGCTTGCAAGCGGGCTTGGCGCGCATCGCGCCGCCGGCGGTCTGGGCGGAGATCAGTCGCATCTCCGGCCCCCCGCGCTTGCGTCACGCTTGGCGAGCGGGGCGCGGACTGACGGCCGCGGCCGGGGGACTCAATGTGCTCTTGATCGTGACGATGGGTGCAGTGCTCGCGCTCGTGTGCTTGCCGATCGTGTTCCTTTGGGAAGGGCTCTACAACAACATCGGCAAGGAGTTCGGGGCCATGATTTGGCTCGGAGTGCTGTTGCCTGGGCTCGCCTTTTTGTCAATCTATGCGGTGCTGCTCTCTATTCTTCAGCTCTTGGCCCTGCAAAGCCTGGCTAGCAACAAGCGCGGCGTCGCCTCGGCCTTGACCCACGCTTGGCGCTTGGCCAAGCATGACCCCTGGAGCACGGGGCGCACGGTCGCCGTTGGCCTGATGCTCGACTTGGCGATCAGTGTCCTCTCGGTGGGGCTGAGCTTGCTCGGAGACATCCTGCCTGTGGGTGAAACCCTCGTCGTCGGGCTGGCCACGATGGCCCTGCTCGGTTTCGCAGGAGTCACCCGGGCGGGCTACTGGGCGCGCGCCTACCAGGCGCTCGGTGGCTGGAGCACCCAGGCTTGTCGGCCTGAGATCGAGCTCGTCTCTCCTGGCGGTAGCTAGGAGCCAGCGCCACAGATAGCGGTCCGCGAGATACCGACCATCGGGCCCCGGTCAAGGAGTGACAAGTTTCCAAGGGCTGGATGCCATCGGGGACCTTGGGAGGACGCAGTGATGGGTTCGAAACTGCGTGCAGAGAATGTGGATCCCCGCTTCCCGTTCTCGCAGAACCCGCGTGACCACCAGAGCTTGCGTCCGTCTGCTCCCTGTCGGAGGGCCTCAGGACGCTCTCCGCCAGGAGATTTGCCCATGTTCACGCCCCCCTTTTGCCCCCGTCGCCGATGCTCCCAGCACCGCGCACCGTCCCCAAAATTCTTCCAGCGCCACGGCCACTACTGGCCCAAGTGTCGAGCGCATCCCGTGCCACGCTTCCGCTGCCGATCCTGTCGGCACACCTTCTCGAGGCAGACCTTCCGCGCTGACTACCACGACAAACGCCCCGATCTCAATGCGCGCCTGGTGGACCTCACCACCATGGGCGTGGGCATTCGCATGTGCTCCCGGCGGCTTGGTCTGAGCCTGCGTTGCACCGAGCTCAAGCTGCGCAAAATTGGCCGTCACTTGAGACAGCTCAACTTGAATCTGCGCTTTCCCGTGGAGCGCGAATACCAGCTGCAGTTCGACGAGATGGAGACGTTCGAGACCCGCCGAAACACGCGGCCACTCTCTGTGCCGGTCCTGTTGGATGGACCCAGCCGCTACTGCATCTGGGCCGAGTCCGAGACGATTCGGCCGCGGGGCAAGATGACGAAAAAACGCCTCGAAATCATCGCTAGCGAGGAGCAACGGCTAGGTATACGCAAGGATCGCTCCCGTCGGGCGATCAAACGGACGCTGGATCGAGGGCGAAAGCTTGTGGGCTCGACAACTACTATCACCTTGCGCTCCGACGAGAAGCGTACCTATCCCGGGCTTGCGAAGGCTGCCTTTGGCAAGAGCCGGCTCACGCATCTGAAGACGAACAGCAAGGTCCCTCGGACGCCGTGGAATCCGCTCTTTCCGATCAATCATGAGGACGCGCGGCTGCGTGACATGAGCGGGCGTTTGCGTCGCCAGTCCTGGCTGGTGAGCAAGAAGCGAAGGTTCCTGGATCTGGCTCTGCAAATGCACATGGCGGTTCGAAATCTAGTGAAGACCCGCTTCAACCATGACCGGGAAACCCCGGCAGAACTGATGGGGTTTGTGCACCGGCCGTTGACGATTCGGGAGCTGCTTTCGTGGAGGCAGATATGGGGAGACCGCAGCATTCATCCGCTGTCGCCGAGGGGCAAGTCGGTGGAAAGCTACCAGGGGGCGTTGCAGATGGCTGAGGAGTAAGACTCGGTCCGGAGCCCACATCGTTCCCACGCAGTTTCAGGGTTCCCACGCAGTTTCAGAAGTATTCCCTGAGTGGCGCTCGGAAGAGTTCGCGTTGGAGTCTTCGCTAACTTCTTCGCCTGGGTCCTCGCCGATGGAAAGCCAATCCCCGGGCCCGCCCGCTGCCACACCAGTGCTGCCCAAAAAAAGGCGCGCCACATGTGGGCGCGCCATTTCATGGAA
Organism: uncultured bacterium; assembly: GCA_937905825.1. GTDB lineage: Bacteria > Planctomycetota > UBA1135 > UBA1135 > JABACD01. The sequence goes on along the minus strand of CALCXM010000082.1, from coordinate 202,877 downwards.
CGGGTGGTGAGCGCGCCAGGGCTCGAACCTGGGACCTACTGGTTAAAAGCCAGTTGCTCTACCAACTGAGCTACGCGCCCACCCTTGTTCCGATAGTTAGCGCAGTTCGCTGAGCGATCTGCACAGTTCGCAAAACCAGGCCGATTGAGGCTTGCGGCCCCGGTCTCCCGTTTTGCGGTGCGAAGCATACAAAATGCTGTCCCCAGATAAAGAGCTAGGGGCAGCTTTTCGCCTGTGGAGTTCAAATTTCTAAGGCCGGGGAAACGAGGGTTCGAATCCGGGCCAGCGGCGCCCTGCCCCCACAGTAGGAGGATCCACGCCATTCGTGCGATCAGAGCTCGAGGACCTCCTTGGTCTTCTTCTCTAGTAGCTTGTCGACCCGTCCTTCCGAGGTCTTCAGGAGCTCCTGAATCTCATCGTGTAGCTTCTTGTTTTCGTCCTCGGTCAGCTCGGAGTCTTTCTTGGCTGCGTCGGCCATCTTGTTCAGATCCCGCCGGCTGTTGCGCATGGAAATGCGGGCCTCCTCGCAGATCTCCTTGACTTTGACCGCGTACTTCTTGCGCTGCTCACCGGAGAGCTGGGGCAGGGTCAATCGCAGAACCTTGCCGTCGTTCTGGGGATTGATGCCCAGGTCGGACTTCTGAATGGCCTTGGCCACTTCCGACAGAACCGAAATGTCGAAGGGCTTGATCATCAACTGACGCGGCTCAGGAACCGAGATCGAGCCGAGCTGGGAAATGGGAGTCGGCGTGCCGTAGTAGTCAACGCGAATGTTCTCCACCAGCGCCGGGGAGGCCTGGGAGGTGCGCACGGCGCGCAACATGTCTTGCAGGTGCTTGACGGCTTTGTCCATGCGGTCGCCGCCCTCTTTCATGATCTCGTTGTAGCTCATCTTAATTCCTTTTGATTGTGATGCAGGTCGCCCGTGGAAGACCGGGCTGTGAGGGTTGATCTGTATTGTGTTGCTTTGGCACTCCTAGGCGTTTGCCAGGCACTCCTGGGCTCCTGGGGAGGTCCAGTCTCTCAAGCGCCAATGCTGGTTCCCAGCCCCTGCTGAGCCTTGGCGGCCCGTTCTAGGTTGCCCGGCTCGAACATGTCGAAGACCACCACTGGCAGCTCATTCTCCATGCACAAGGTGATGGCGGTGCCGTCCATCACGCGTAGCTGGTCCCGTAGCACTTCCATGTAGGACAAGGAGTCAATGCGGGTTGCCGTGGGGTCCTTCTTGGGATCGGCGGTGTAGACCCCGTCGACTTTTGTGCCCTTGAGCAGCACGTCGCAGCCCAGTTCCACGGCCCGTTGGGCGGCTGCAGTGTCCGTGGTAAAAAGTGGAGTGCCGAGGCCGCCCACCAGAATCGTCACGCGCCCCTTGGCCAGGTGACGCAGGGCCCGGCGCCGCACGTAGGGCTCGGCCACGGCGCGTACCTCGAGGGCAGTCAAAACGCGGGTCTCGCAACCCTCGGCCTCCAGCGCGTCGGAAAGCGCGAGGCCGTTGATCACCGTCCCGAGCATTCCCATGTAATCCGCTGTGGCTCGCACGGCGCCAAGCTCGGAGAACTCTGCGCCTCGCAGGATGTTGCCGCCACCGCAGACCACAGCGACCTCGATGCCCAGGTCGAGGACCGCTTTGATTTCCTTGGAGAGGCGACGCACCGTGGCGGGATCGATTCCGTGGCCAGTCCCTGGGGAGCCGAGGGCTTCCCCCGAAAGCTTGAGCAGAATGCGCTTGTAGGTCATGGGTGTGAGGATACTGAGATTGACCTCGGAAGCTCCCAAACTTCCGTGAGGCCTGGAGCACTTTTCAAAACAAAGCTGGGGCCCCGTTCTGACCGAAGCGTCGGGCACTCTTCGGATCAAAACAGCGGGGGGGGGCGCGTCGGCATCAGCCGCTGCGCCCCCCCCTACTGAATGTGTGGAGCCCGGGGGCGCCTTCGAACTACTCGCCGACGTTGAAGCGCGCGTAGTCGGTGACGATGCTGCCCTTGCCGAGCAGACCTTCAATGGCCTTCTCCACGGACTTGGAGTCGTCCATCACCCAGGGCTGCTCGCGCAGGCAGATGCTGGCGTAGAACTTGTTGAGCTTGCCGTCGATGATCTTGTCTTGGATGTCTTCGGGCTTGCCCTTGACCTCTTCACGGTAGATCGCCTTCTCGCGCTCGATCAGCTCCGGGTCAATTTGGTCCCGAGAAAGAGCCGTGGGCGGAAGGGCAGCCGCGTGCATGCCGAGCTGGCGCAGAGCCGCCTCGGTGTCCTCGCGGGAAGCCTCGGTCTTGATGGCGCTGAGTACACCGACCTTCTGGTTGTGGTGGATGTAGCCACCCACGAAACCGCCGTCTGCAATCACGCACTTGGCGGCTGCGATCGTCATGTTCTCACCGAGCTTGCCAATGATCTCCGTCAGGGAATCCTGAACGGTGCCGCCAGCGGCCCAGGTCTGTGCGAGCATCTGCTCAGCAGACTCAGGTGTGTTCGCCATGATGTGGGCACACAGGTCGTCCAAGTATTTCTGAAAGTCCGCGGTGGCTGCGACGAAGTCCGTCTCACAGGCCAAGGCGACAATCGCGCCCTTGGTGCCGTCTTCACTCAAGGTCATGAAGCAGCGGCCCTCGCCCGTAGCGCGGCCAACTTTCTTGCCCGCGGCCTTCAGGCCCATCTTGCGCAGGTGGTCCTCGGCGGCGTTGGGGTCGCCCCCGGTGAGGTCAAGAGCCTTCTTGCAGTCCATCATCGGAGCGCCGGTTTTTTCCCGCAGGCTCCGCACGTCAGCAGCTGAAATTGCCATCGTTCCTAGTCTCGTTCTTTATCTAGTAGGGAAGCTGGCGCGAGCGCGCACGGTCCCATGGTGAGTAGTCCTGCGCGCGGATCCAAAACGGGATCACGACGCACAGGGTGAAAGGGGTCGCCCGTGGATTCCCAGGGGGAAGGGCGAATGGTGACGCAGCCCGATGCAATCGGGCCGCGTCGCGTGATTCAGGAAGGAGTCGCCGAAGCGAACCAAGTGGTTGCCTCAGCAATTCCGAGTCTTAGGCGCCTTCGGTGGACTCTTCGTTCGAGGCGGCCTTGGGAGCCTCCGCGACTTGGGCCTCGGCGGCGGGGGTCTCGGCAGCGGGGATCGCCGGGGCGGGAGCTGCCTATGCGGAAGCCTCCGCAGCACCGTCTTCGTCTTCCGTCTGAGTTTTGATCAGCTTGGGCAAAGGACGAATGGCACGGGTCGGGCGGGGTCCGCCTTCTTCGTCAGCACTGTGGCGTTCCGCAGATCCAACCGAGGCGAGGCTTTCGCGGTGGTTGGCACTGCCCTCTTCCACGGCCTCGGCGAGCTGCTCGATGAGCAGACGCACGGCCTTGAGCGCGTCGTCGTTGCCGGGGATCACGATGTCCACTTGGCTCGGGTCGCAATCGGTGTCGAGCAGGCCGATCACGATCAGGCCCATCTTGCGGGCTTCGCGAACTGCGTTGTACTCGCGTGCCGGGTCAACCACGATCATGGCGCCGGGGATGCCGTTCATCTCGCGGATGCCACCCAGGTTGCGCATGATCTTGCGACGCTCGCGCCGCAAGCTAGCCAGCACCTTCTTGGAGTATTGAGCTTGCTGAGCGGGGTCTTCTTCGACCTTCTCGAGCTCCTCCAGGCGCCGCAGGCGCGAACGAATGACGGAGTAGTTGGTGAGGGTTCCACCGATCCAACGCTCGGTCACGATTGGCATGCCCGTGCGCTCGCCGACTTCGGCGATGACACCTTTCACTTGGCGTTTGGTTCCGACCCAGAGGATCGAGGAGCCTTCTGCGGCCAAGTGATACAGCACGTTCTGTGCGCGCAAGATCCCGCGCATCGTTTGGCGCAGGTCAATGATGTGGATCAGGCTGCGGCGACCGTAAATGTACGGTGCCATTTTCGGATTCCACCGCGACACGCGGCATCCGAAATGTACGCCGGCTTCGATCAGCCGACTGACTTGGACAGTCTCCATGGACGTCTAAAACTTAGTTAAAGGTTGTGATGAAAAATGCGAACAAGTCCTTCGTCGACTCCCCTATTACGGGCGCCTCGGATAGGCGTCCAACGTGGACACCAGCGAGGCAGCCTGGCAGGGCAGCAGAAGAAAAAAACAAGCTTGCGGTAACGACTCTATCGGGCGCGAAAGTAATCTTCCGGGCCGCAAAGAGGCCGAATAGTCTATCGCCGCCTGTGGCTCGCACAAGTGGGTTCGGCACCCTATTTTGGGGACTTGTGCAACACCCCCCCGGGACCTGCGCGCTGCGCTGCTCGTCCCAGAGCCCTCCGGCCATCGCTGGAATCTCCCGTGATTACGGGCGATTCGGAACAGGAATGTCTCTTATGTCGTTAGTATTGTGCAACCCGCCCGCCCCGCTCCAGAGAGTTCCGGGGTCCGAGTCCCCCATGATTCTCATCTGCGATCACCACGGAAATGGCCTCGTGAAGGCCCTCAGGCCACTTCGGGAGGCTGGGTACGACTTCACCGCCTCCAAGAATCTGCGGGACAGCCGTGACCGATTGCAAGAGGAGCGTTTTGAGCTCTTGATCATCGATCCCCTGGCCCGCGCGGGTACGGCAGAGATCGAAGAGTTGGTCCGATTGGGCAACCATGCCCCGCGCACCCCGATCCTGTTGATCAGTGATCCAGAGGACCCGGCGGCCATTCTGCACTGCTCCAGCATCCTGACCGGCCAAGTCTGGGACGTGATTCGGGCCGACGCCCCTTTGGAGGAATTCCGCCTGCGCCTGCAACACCTGCTGCGCCAACGCACTCAGATCATCGAGCTCCAGGACTTGCGCTATCGGGCCTCCCACGACGACCTGACCGAGCTTCTGCGGCCCCTGTACTTTCAGGCCCGGCTCTCCGAACACTACTCCGCCTCCGAACGACACGGTTTGGACTTGGCTCTGCTGCTGATCGACCTCGATCGCTTCGGTCAGGTGAACAAGCTCTTCGATCACACGACCGGGGACCGGGTGCTCTCCTCGGTGGCGCGCGTGATCCAGGGCAGCCTGCGCATCGAGGACGTAGCGGGTCGTATCGGTGGCGATGAATTCGCCATCCTCTTGCCCTACACCACGGCGCCGGAAGCGGCGTCCACGGTGCGGCGACTCTGCCAGACGATCGCATCGATCGCGGGGCCGCAATCCGGCTCAGACCCGGAGTTCCCGGTGAGCGCGAGCATCGGCTTCGAGACCACCACGGGCAAGGACCTCAAGTCCGTGGAAGAGCTGCGTAGTCATGCGGAGTATGCCCTGCAGCGTGCCAAGCGCGCCGGCGGCAACCAAGGCGTGTACTTTCGCTCGCGCACGAACTGAACTTCGGCCCCACGGGAATGGGGCGCTGCACCCACGGGACACTAGCGCGACCCGGGCAAGTCGAGCAGGGCTCGCACCGGGAAGTGGTCCGAGGGATAGCGCTGTCCCTTGCTGGCCCGCAGAATTTCGGCCGAGTCCACGATCCAGTGCTCGGAAACAAGAACGGCGTCGATCTTCTCACCGTCTGTTTTCCCCGTGAAGCCGTTGAACGTCCCGACCAACTCTTCGTTCGGGTGCAGATCACGGAAGCTGTCGTAGAGTACCGTTTGCTTGTTGTTGACCAGCTCCATGAAGGCCGGATTCGACTCCCCGGCGTTGAAGTCCCCCATCAAGAGGACGGGTCCCTCCTTGGCCACCGCAGCGATCTGCCGCAGGATCAAACGTGCCGACTCCAGTCTGGAGCTTTGGGATTGGTGATCAAGATGGGTGTTGAAAACGTGAAAGCGTGCACCACTTGCCCGGCTCTCAAACTCGGCCCAAGTGCAGATCCTCGGGATCTGATTCCCCCAGGTTGCGGAAGCCACGGCTGCTGGAGTCTCCGAGAGCCAAAAGGTGTCCTGCGCCAGAAGCTTCAAACGGCCGCTGTGATAGAGGATCGCGGAGTACTCCCCCGCTTGCTTGCCATCATCGCGTGCTACCCCCGCTCGCACGTACTGCTGGCAGCGTGCCTCGATCTCGTCGAGCTGGAACGCCAAGGCTTCCTGCACCCCGAGGATGTGCACGTTGGCATCCTCCAGGACATCGAGCAGCAGCTCCTTGCGCAGTGGCCAAGAATTCAATCCGTCGTTGGCGCTGCCGTAACGAATGTTGAAGCTCATCACTTGCCACCTCTCATGGGTCAAGCGCAGACCCGTCGCGCAGCAGGCGCCGACCAGGATAGTTAGGGCCAAGGCCAGCAGAGGCGCCCACACAGATCGCATCGGAAGGATTCGCATGGAGAGAGGATACGCAGCAGTGCAAGTCGATAGCCAGGGCCATTCAGCGCCCACCCCATACGATCGAATGCGAAAGACGCTAGCGCTTGCCCGATGTGGACAATCCAGCTACGAGCGCATCGATCTTGGCTGATCCAGGATTCGCAGGGCTAGCAGCAGTTTGTCGGCCCGGTCTCTAGAGCCCGGGGTCAGCCAGCGGCGTGACGCGCCCCGATGCGTAAAACCAGCGCCCTGCCCGCCGCACAAACTCGCTCTCTTCCCGAAAGCTCACGTCCTGGCCCGCTTGCTTCAAACGGGCGAGAAACGTGACCCGCCCCCGATCCCCATCTTGCGAAGTGTCCAAGACCTCGAGTCCCTCGAACTGAGTGTTCGCGCAAAAGTCAGCGATCGAGCGGCGCCATTGGGCCGGGTCGGCCTGCGCTACATCGGAGCCCTCATCGGTTGTCTGCACGATGTAGTCGACCAAACCGAGCGCGTAGGCCCCGTAGCGAGATCGCATCAACGCCAGGGGAGCGTCTGCGACTTGACCGCGATGCAACGGACGGCAACAACGCTTGTACTTCTCTTGGGAACCGCAGGGACAGGGGCCGTTGGGGGACGCGCCCACCACCTTAGAAGCGCAGGCCGAGCCCTACGGAGAAGGCATCGTACTCCCAGGCCTGGTAGCGAACGTTGCCGTAGACCCGCGACCCCCTCGGCTGATACTCGAGTTCTGCGTAGGCACCAAAGTTGGAAGCACGCAGGCTCTCGTTGTCATCGGAACTTGCCCCGCCGCTCGGTCGAAAGGAACCCACCAGGCGGCTGTAGGCCACACCAACCGTTGGGCGCAGGCCGCGCCAATCAACGCCGACCCCAAGTTGCATGTTGTACTCGAACGGATTGAGGTTGCCGCGGGTCGGGTTGCTTCCCGTGTTGGCGGCATCTTCGAAGTTCAGTCCGGCCTCCCACGGGAGAATCCAATGCACACCCCCGGGCGCGTACCGGATCACGGGGGTCCCGCCGAGGCCGACGCCGAAACCGATGCCCTCGAAGCGGTTGTTGGGGTCCGCTCCATCCGTCCAGTCCACGTGGTACACCTGCGCAAAGCTCTGCACGGGTCCGTTGCCCCACAGGAAGCGCGCCCCCGTTCTGTCACGGTCGCGGCTCTCTCTTGCCGACGGGTCCGCGCCCGTCCCGCCGCGCACGTCGTCGAGGGTCGCGTGCTCATGAAATGCCTCAACCGAGTGGGCCCCGACATTATGGAGCTCGAGAGTGGAGATCCCGTGCACGTGAACCGCGCAACTCGTGCACAACAGGAGCCCCGAGACTGCACCGACGAGTGGGTAGTGCTTCACCATGATTTCTGCCTCTGATCCGACTCGAATGATTGACCCGGTTGAGACCGGTCGCCCCACCAGCAGGGCCTACCTTCTATCACAGGGCCCAGGGTCTCGCGAATCCATGTTGATTCCTTGTTTTCTTCGGGGGCCTCGGCGTCGCTCTGCGCTGGCTGTCCATGACTCGACCCTGGCGGGAGAGTTCGCACGCCCCACGGGCAACTCAACCTGAGATTCACTAGACTTCATTCAATGAATGCACCGGTTCGATTCCTGACCATAGCGCTTCTTGCCCTGTGTGCCTGCGCCACGGCGCCCAGCTCTGCCACGATTGGCAGGCGGGAAGGGCCTCCCTTCAAGACGGCATTCCCTGACGCCTCCGTTCTCGTCCATACACAAGACGTGCAGGGCGTGCGCGAAACCCTGCGCACGGTGCTCTTGCCGCAATCGGCAGATCATCACACGAAGCTCAAAGCCCTGCTGAGCGGGATCCAATCCATCGACACGGACCACCTGCTGCTGCTCACGGAGGCGGTCGCCCAGGACACGGGTGCCGGCAGTCAAGTCCAGATACGGACCACGCTGCAGGGCGCCGAATGGTGGATTCGCAGTGAAGGCAAATTCTCGCAGACCATCGATGAGCTGCTCTTGGCGGGGGCCCCGAAGGTCAGTGACCCCAGTCCCTCGAACTTCGGCAGGCTTTTGAGCCGCACCCAGGATCAGGGCAGTCTGTATGCGTTGGTGGAACTCTGTGAATCACTCGGCAACGCGGAAGATTGGGATGACGGCTCCGATGCGGACTTCGAGCAGACCTTGATGGCCTGCCAGGTCGACCAGATTCGCGAAGAACTCTGCGTCACGGCCCTGCTTCCCCGGGAACGTTTCAGCACCGAACGAGCTGAGTTGGCACTGACTGCCATGAGCTTCGACGAAGGGCGCTGCACGATCCTGGCGGCGGACTACGCCAGGCGCGACCGACTGCAAACGGACGCCGCCTTGCGACACGTGGGTTTGATGAGCTTCGACGCCGGTCGCGTCGAGGCGCTTGAGCTGGCCGCCCCGCTGCTCGGCCCGGTGGAGGCCAAGCAGGCCCTGAGCCTGATCAAGACTGCCAGGTTTGACGAGGGTCGCGTCGGAATCTTGCGGGCCCTGCGCACCCAGCTGCAGTTCTCGGATGCGGAGGACGCTTTGGCTCTCGTGCGTTGTGCTTCCTTTGACGCGGGCCGTAAGCAGATCCTGGAGACCCTTTGGCAGGAGACTAGCCTGCATCTGACGGGAGAAGAGCTCATCCGTTTTGTCAGCCTCGCGAGTTTCGACGCGGGACGCATCGAGATCCTGAACAACCTTCGCAAGCACGTGGAGGCACCCTTGGACGCTCAAACCCTGCGGGACCTCTTGGAGACCGTCTCCTTTGACCCGGCTCGCCGAGAAGTGGTCGAGCTACTGGAAACAGAGTTTCGCCAACTCGATCAGCAGGAGCGACAGATCGTACTCGAAGCCTTTTCCTTCAGCGCCGAACGCCGCAAAGCCCAGGACTACCTCAACGGCTAGCGGTCTGGCCGACCTGTTCTAGTTCAAGACCATCCGCAGCCAGTCGGCGCGGTCGCCCAGGTGCAACTCGTCCGCGGTGTCCACTTCTAAAGCGAGCACTTCAATGCCGCTCAGGGAGATTCCGGGGATGGCGACCGGTGCGTCGCCACCGTGCAGAACTTCGCTCTCCCAGAGCAGCCGACCATCTCCGTGCAAACGAAAGATGACGGAGCCTCGGGCTTGCAAGGGGATCACCTCGTCGTCGATGGCCACGTGCCCGCGCAACCTTTTCCAGGCTCCGGAGAGCTTGTATTCCAAGCGACTCGGCCCGTGAACTCCGAGACCCCGGGTCCACAACTTGCCCCCGGCTCGCAGGCTTCCTCCGCTGGCTGAGCGATCCCGTTGCGTGGGCCAACTCATGCCCAAGTCGTCTCCGAAAGGCGAAGTGACGAGATCATGAAGGGGCTTGATGTCCGAGAGAAAGCGCGCCCCGCTGCCCGGCAGGAACACTTCCGAAATCGAGGACAAGGGCAATCGCAAGCCGCGCCCCCCGCTTGTTTTCAGATCCAAACCGGCCCGGGAGAGATCGAGCAACTCGAAGGGCAGCCGGCTGCCATCCAAGAGGTCCACCACCACTGGGTGCCCCTGCTGCGCGGGAGCTTCCTCCTCGAACACCTCGAGGAATAGGGCGGCTACCTCGCTCCATGGAAATGTCTTGCTGCCCAGGCTCGTCTCCATGCTGATGCCTTCCCCTGGAACAAAGGACTCCACCGTGCCATCGATTCGATCCAGCCCGGAGCCCCCGCGCCGGTACAGGCGATCTCCCTGTTCAGCAGCAACGATTGGCTCGGCCCAAGCTTCCGGAATACGGCCCGGCAGGCGGAAGTCGCTGAACTCTTCCAAGGAGAGCGGCAAGCGCGCTCCACAACGCAAACGAATGTCGAGCACGTCTTCGCTTCCGCCCATCAGCAGTCCACGAATCAGGCCCCCGGCGACGGTGCGCAGCTCCATATCGACCTCGACCTCCAATATGGCGGGCAGTTGATCGGTCCCCTCAAAGCGCAGGAAGGCGGCCTTGGAGGCCAGCACAGAATCCATCATGGAGGCCTCGCCGATGCTCAGGCGGGCGAGTTCTCCGGAGGCCGTTTCGCTCACCAAGGTCAATCCCACGGAGCCTTGAGAGGCAGCGGGCCCGGCTCCACGGAGCCCCGGCAGGGAGCTGGTCAGGGACATGCTGCTTATGGAGAGGAGCGCGAGGAAGATCGGATGCATGGGCGAATCGATGGCTGGTCTAGCAAGCTGGTGAAAAAGTCATTGCGCCCCAGGGCCCGAGTCCTGCGTCCTGCAGCGCTCCCCAAGATCCTCGCTGAATCTACGGATTCAGCTGCGGTTCCGGCGGGCGGCGCAAAAACGGATGCTGTTGCTCTGGAACGAAAGCACTCTGGAAAGAAAGCACTGTATCAACAGCCAGCTAGAGGTCGGAGTCGCCACAGCTTAGGCCCCGGGAGGCCCATCACCAAGACGCGCTCTGGTGGGACTGGCTGTCAGGATGGCAGAAGGGTTCTTGGCCCCTGGAATGCCCTGCCAGGCTGGCAGGACATTCCCATCCTCCCATTCGATGGCCCCCAAGAATCCCACTTGGAGCATGCTCCAGGGACTTTTTTGCAGCAGAGAGTGGGGACGGCACCGTTCTTGCGATGCCGCGTCCTTCGCGGGCCCCCGGGCCCCCTGACACATCCACCTGTGGAGTCCCCCGAGACCTGGGTCCAGGCCGCTTTGGCCGCGCCCCATCCGCATTCCATCCGCAGACAGAAAGAAAAAGCAGATCCATGGCCAAGCAAATGGTTTTCGAGTCCGACGCGCGCGAAGCAATTCAGCGCGGCGTGGACAAACTCGCGAAGGCAGTCATCACGACCCTCGGCCCCCGCGGCCGCAACGCGATCCTCGACAAAGGTTGGGGAGCCCCTACCGTCACGAAGGACGGTGTCTCCGTCGCTGAGGAGATCCAGCTCTCCGACCCCTACGAACAAATGGGCGCCCAGCTCGTGCGTGAAGTCGCTAGCAAGACCAGCGACGTGGCCGGCGACGGCACCACCACGGCAACGCTCTTGACCAGCGCCCTGTTTCAACACGGTCTGCGCGCTGTAACTGCCGGAGCCGCTCCGGTGGTCCTGATCAACGCGATGAAGGACGGCGCCGCCGCCATCACGAAGGAACTCACCAAGTCCTCGATGCCGGTCAACGACAACAAGGGCATCAAGCAAGTCGCGACGATCTCCGCCAACAACGACGCAAACATTGGCAAGCTCATTGCTGACGCCATGTTGAAGGTCGGCAAAGACGGTGTGATCACTGTCGAGGACGGCAAGTCGATGGAAACCGACGTCACCGTAGTCGAGGGCATGCAGTTCGATCGCGGCTACCTGTCACCGAACTTCGTGACCGACACGAACAACATGGAATGCGTGTTCGAGAAGCCCCTGATTCTCATCCACGAGGCCAAGATCAGCTCCTTGCAGTCGTTGCTTCCGGTGCTCGAAGCCCTCAAGGAAAGCAACCGCCCGCTCGTCATCCTCGCGGAAGACGTGGAGTCCGAAGCCCTGGCGACCTTGGTCGTCAACAAGCTGCGCGGCGTGATTCAGTGCTGCGCCATCAAGGCTCCTGGCTATGGCGATCGCCGCAAGGCCATGTTGCAAGACATCGCCGCCCTGACCGGTGCTGAGGCCATCATGAAGGACCTCGGCGTCGAGTTGGAAGACGTCAAGGTCGAGCAGCTTGGTACCTGCAAGCGCATCGTCATCAACCAGGACAGCACCACGATCGTTGGCGGCGCCGGCAACTCCAAGGCCGTGGCCGAGCGCGTCGGACAGATTCGCGCGACCATGGAGAACACCACCTCCGACTACGACCGCGAGAAGCTCCAAGAGCGTCTGGCCAAGTTGACCGGTGGCATCGCCCAAATCAACGTGGGTGGCGCAACGGACACGGAAGTCAAGGAGCGCAAAGCTCTGATCGAGGACGCCCTGCACGCTACCCGCGCTGCTGTCGCCGAGGGCATCTTGCCCGGCGGTGGTGTTGCCCTGCTGCGCGCTGGCTCCGCTCTCAAGAAGCTTCGCAAGAACCAAAGCGAAGACTACGTGATGGGCATCGACCTGCTCGAGGACGCCCTGGTCCGTCCGATCAGCCAGATCGCGGAGAACGCCGGCCACGATGGCGCCGTCGTTGCTCACCGCGTCTTGCGCGAGACGAACCCCAACTACGGTTTCAACGCCTTGACCGGCGAGTACGGCGACATGCTCAAGATGGGCATCGTCGATCCCGCCAAGGTCACCAAGGCAGCTCTCAACAACGCCATTAGCGTGGCCACTCTCTTGCTCACCACCGACGCCCTCATCGTCGCCAAGCCCGAGCCGAAAGGCGCTGCCCACGACGGCGGTATGGATGGCATGGACGGAATGGACGGTATGGGTGGCATGGGCGGTATGGGTGGAATGGGAGGCGGCATGGGCTTCTAAGCCCTGACCACTTCCTCCTCCCAGCACCCACTCATCTAGAACAAACAACCAAACAGAACCAATCCCATGGCAAAGCAAATCATGTTCGACGACCAGGCGCGCCAAAAAATGCGCACTGGTATCGAGAAGCTCGCAAAGACCGTCAAAGTGACCCTCGGCCCCGCTGGCCGCAACGTCATCCTGGCCAAATCCTTCGGCAGCCCGTCCGTCACCAAGGACGGCGTTTCGGTCTCCAAGGAAATCGACCTGGCCGACCCCTTCGAAAACATGGGCGCCAAGCTCGTGAACGAAGTCGCCAACAAGACCAACGACGTGGCCGGTGATGGCACCACCACGGCGACGGTGCTGGCCGAGGCCATCTTCACCGAAGGCCTGCGTTACCTCACCACGGGCGTCAACACCATCGCCCTACGCAGTGGTATCGACAAGGCTGTCGAGGCCGCTTGCGGTTCCCTCGACAAGCTCAGCCGCAAGGTGCGCACCACGGCCGAGAAAGCCAACGTGGGCGCCATCTCCGCCAACAACAACCCCGAGGTCGGCAAGTTGCTCGCCGAGGCCTTTGATAAGGTTGGCGACACGGGCGTGATCACCATCGAAGAAGCTTCCGGCACCGAGACCGAGCTTCTCGTGGTCGAGGGCATGGAGTTCGACAAGGGCTACCTGTCTCCCTACTTCGCTACGGACCTGAGCAAGTTGCAGTCCGAACTGATCGATCCCTTGATCTTCATCTACAACAAGAAAATCAGCAACGTGCGCGAGTTCCTGCCGGTGCTCGAGCGTGGCGCCCAGACGGGACGCCCGCTGCTGATCATCGCCGAGGACATCGAAGGGGAGGCCCTCGCTGCCTTGGTGATCAACAAGCTCAAAGGCATTCTCAACGTCTGCGCCGTCAAAGCCCCTGGCTTCGGCGAGCGTCGCAAGGCCTACTTGGGTGACATCGCTGCCTTGACCGGCGGCACGGCCATCACGGAAGAGCTCGGCCTGTCCCTCGAGGACGTCGGTGCAGAGCACTTCGGTACCGCCAAGCGCGTGGTCATCACGAAGGACTCCACCACCATCGTCGAAGGCGGTGGCAAGCCCAAGTCCATCAAGGACCGCTGCAAGCAGATCCAAGTTCAAATCGAAAACACCAAGTCGGACTACGACCGCGAGAAGCTCGAAGAGCGCTACGCCAAGTTGACCGGCGGTGTGGGTGTTGTGCGCTGCGGCGGCAAGACCGAGGCCGAGATGAAGGCCATGAAGGACCTGCTCGAAGACGCCCTCAACGCGACCCGCGCAGCCATCGAAGAAGGCATCGTGCCCGGCGGTGGTGTGGCTCTGTTGCGCGCAGAAGCGGCAGTCGACGCCCTCAAGCTGAAGGGTGAAGAGCGCTTCGGTGCCAACATCGTCAAGCGTGCCCTGTCCGCTCCCCTGCGCCAGCTGGCACAGAACGCGGGCTTCGACGGGTCTGTCGTGGCGGAAACGGTCCGTGAGTCGGCCGCTGGCATCGGCTTCAACGCCCTGACTGGCGCCTACGTCGACATGCTCAAGGCGGGCATCATCGACCCGACGAAAGTGGTGCGTGCTGCCTTGCGCAACGCCGCCTCGATCTCGGGCCTGTTGCTCACGACCGACACCATGGTGACGGAGCTTAAGGACGACGAAGAGCAGATCAGCGGAAGCGTTTCCTGAGACTCGCGTCGGCGAGACTTTGAACCTCAATTCTGGCCGGCCTAGCGCAATCCTGCGCAGGGCCGGCCGGACCTGCAACTAGCCAACCAGGCTGCCCCCCCGAAAGAACCGAACCATGAGTGAAAAGCGCGACTACTACGAGGTGCTTGGCGTTGAGCGCAACGCGGAACCGGCCGTCATCAAGAAGGCCTACCGCAAGCTCGCCATGAAGTTCCACCCTGACCAAAATCAGGGGGACTCCACCGCCGAGGCGAAGTTCAAGGAGGCAGCAGAGGCCTACGACGTGCTGGGGACCGCTGAGAAGAAAGCCCAGTACGACCAATTCGGTCACCAGGCATTCAGCCAAGGCGGCGGATTCCAAGGGCAGCGCTTCTCCAACATGGAGGACATCTTCTCGGCCTTCGGGGACATCTTCGGCGGCGGCGGAGGTGGTGGTGGCTTCGGCGACATCTTCGGCGGCGGCGGTGGACGACGCGGGGGCGGCCGACGAGGTCCGCGTCCCGGTCGCGATCTACGCATCGTGCTGGACCTGACGCTTGAGGAGATCGCCAAGGGCGTAACCCGCACGGTCGCCCTCAAACGTTTCGAACACTGCGAGCCCTGCGAAGGCAGCGGTGGTGAAGATGGAGCCAAAAAGATCACTTGCTCCACCTGCGCGGGCCGCGGGCAAGTTCAACGCAATCAAGGGTTCTTCACCTTGGCCTCCCCCTGCCCCACGTGTCGCGGAGAGGGCCAGACCATCGAAAAGCCCTGCAAGACCTGTAGCGGTAGCGGCAAGCAGCAGGAGAAGAAGGAGATCGAGATTCGCATCCCGAAGGGCATCGAAGAAGGTGTCCAGCTGCGCGTCACCGCCCAAGGCGACGTGGGCGAGAAGGACGCCCCGCGCGGTGACCTTTACTGCGTCATCCGCGAAAAGCAGCACAAGATTTTCCAGCGCTCAGGCCCGGACCTGATGACCGAGATCCCCTGCGCTTTCAGCACCCTAGCACTGGGTGAGAAGGTTGAGATTCCGACCCTGCAAAGCAAGGTCGAGATGACCATCCCGGCCGGAACACAAACGGGCAAGGTCCTGCGTCTGCGCGGCCAGGGTCTGCCTCACATGGACAGCAAAGGAACTGGAGACCTGTTGGTGCGGGTTTTCATCGAGGTTCCCACCAAACTCAACGATCGACAGAAAGAGCTCTTGCGCGAATTCGCCGACATCGAACAGGAGAGTTCGGGCAACAAGAGCTTCTTCGAGAAGATCGCTAACTACTTCAGCTAAGCACGATGACTGCAAAGACAAACTCAGAAGCCCCCGGTCCGGAAGAAGTCGATCCCCAGGTGGACGAATCCAACCTGCCCGACGCCGAAATCGTTGAAGAGCCCGAAGTCGAAGCCCTGCCGCTTTCGCCCGAGGAATTGCTGCAGAAGGAACGGGACGAGTTCTACGAGAACTGGCGTCGTACCCAGGCGGACTTCCAAAACCACAAACGGCGACAGGCGCAAGTGATGGAGATGACCGTCAAGAGCACCCGCCGCGAGCTCTTCTCCGAGATGCTCTTGATCCTCGACTACCTCGACATGGCCTTGCTCTCCCCGGTAGAGACCCAGGAAGGCAAGAACCTGCTGATGGGCGTGGAGATGACCCGCACTCAAATGATGCAACTGCTGCAGCGTCACGAGATTGAGACCATCGAATCCCAGGGCAGCTTCAACCCGGAACTGCACGAGGCGATCGAGAGGGTGGAAGGCTCCGGCAAAGAGCCCGGCACGATCGTGCAAACGGTCCGCCGTGGTTACACGATCGGCAAAGACATCCTGCGCCATGCCCACGTCAAGGTCGCTGCGGAACCGAGCGCAGAGGCCACCCCATCCGACGACTCCACAGCGACAGAGTAATCCGATGCCGACCTACGACTACGTCTGCCAGTCCTGCGGCCATGCCTTGGAGATCTTCCAGTCCATGTCCGAGGGCCCCAAGCGCAAGTGCCCCGAGTGCGGCCAACTAAAACTCCAGCGCCAAATCGGTGCTGGGGCCGGCATCCTCTTCAAGGGCAGCGGATTCTACGAGACCGACTACCGTTCGGAATCCTACGCCAAGGGAGCGAAGGCAGCTTCTGAGGACAACAAGAAGGCCAAGGACAAGCCAAAGAAGGACAGCGCTGATTCCAAGTCGAAGAAGAAGAAAAAGAAGGACGACTAAATCCCTTCGCCCTTCGCGGGTCGCCCCGTTCGGTTCTTGTCCAGTGGAAAGCCCATAGCAATTTGGGTGGCGTGCAAGGGGTAGTCCATCTCGATCCGATGGACCTGGAAGTCCGCGGCGTGCCATCCGAGTTTCCCGAAGGCGTGGTCCAGGAGCTCCGCGTAGCGCGGATAGCCGGGAAAGCGCCGCTTGGGGAGTTCGAACCCCAAATGCTCCAGCTCCTCGAAGACCTGTTGCCGATCAATCTCGCTTTCGGGGTCGCCCACCACGGACGGACCTCGCACGGCCGTGTCGTAGATGAACAGCTCTGGCGAGTGCCCCAGATAGACGTCCTTGTGTACGATCAGATCGAACAGGGTGACCCTCGTTGGCACGGCCGGCAAGTGGTAGTAGTAGGGCGCGCGACTGCCCGTGCTTCCAATACTGTCCCCTAGTTCCGCCGGATTGAATTCCGCGAGCACGAGGTCCACCTTGGAGCTGGGCCCCGACCCAGTGGGGCCCAATGTGTATTGAACGTTGTCACCGAATCGCTTCGCATCCAAGGGCGCGGGTGCCGCCTGACAAAACTCGTCCAGACGAGCGGAGTCCAGACCATTCACAGCGGGCTCCCCGTCCAAGGTGAAGGGGCCTTGCGGTGCGCCGCCCCGAAGACTCTCAGCGGTTTCCGGTGTGCAGGTAGAGTAGTGACGCTGAGTGCCCACGTGGATGGAAGCGTCCGGGCGCAACCGATCCAATCCGAGCATGCCCTGGATCGAGAGCAAGTCCAGTCGGCCTTGCACCTTGGAGGGATGCAAGGCGATCACCGCGAAGTCCACTTCACAATGAATGCCTCGCAACTCACAGAGTGCCTTGTAGACCGACTGCCTCCGTCGAATCTCAAACTCCCGACGGCCCTGGGGCAACCAGTCGAGCAACATCGCGTTGAAGCTCGAACGATGTCCCGCGTTCTCCCGGATCAAAGCCTCGAACTGCCCTACGACAGTGCGGGTGGCCTCCGCCATGTCTGCGGGAGCGCCCATCGCCTCCATGGCGTCGACCGTACGGCGCAGGGGCACCGTGCCGGGAATGTGTTGGACCACCTGGAAGGGATTGCGTTCCCCTACGGACCTCAGCAGTCGGCTAGCGGTCACCGGCGTGATGCCGAGCGTGGTAGCCAGCGCCCTCGGCCCCTTCCCCTGGCAGCCGATGCTCCCGATCAGAGATCCGAAGGACTCTGCCAGTCGCGTCCCGATCACTTCAACCTGGGCTCGCAGATCCGGGGTCCCCGGGGGCTGCGGGACGGTCAGTTTTCGACGGGCAGGGCTCATGGAGTATGGGAATCCTCGCGGGTAGGACTTGTGGGAGAGTGGACCAGGCCACCCTCCCCGAATCAGCAGGCTACGGAAACCGTAGCCACCTTCCTACCACTGAATGCTATAGGCGTTGGTGGTGTTGAAGCCAGAACCACAGGGTCCTGGGACATCACGGAACCAGTACTGGTAGTGGCGCAGATCACCTGCCGACAGGCCTTCGGTCCCTGAGACCGAGAAGGGGGTCTGAGCCTGGCCGCTGCCATCGGTGAAGACCACGCCCAAGCGCTTGATCGGACCACTCACGCACAGCTTGCCGTCGCCGAACAAGGCCCCGCCGGTCGCGTTGATGCCTGAGAAGTAGACCCCGGGCACACTGGCGGGAGCGCCGGCCACCTCGAGCACCACCGTGTCATTGAAGACGCTCGCCACACCGGAGCCCGCAAGCTGCCCGCCGCTTGCGCTGGAGGTCAGGCAGCCCGTGTTGGAGGATCCAAGGTTCCCGCAAGGGCAGGCAGCGTCGCCGAAGCAGTAGGCCGTACCTGGCCCGGGGGTACCCAGCGTGTCGTTGCGATACACCAGGACGTGGCCGGTGAACTGGAATCCGAGCACCACGTCGAGCTTGGCGTCGCCCGTGACATCCGCCGCGTGCACGGAGTACATGCCAGCGGGCCCCATGGGATCGATGTTGCCCTGGGCGGTGAAGCCACGCATGCCGTCACCTAGCAAAACCTCCATCACGAAGGGTCCGTTGCAAATCGTCACGATGTCGAGGTTCCCGTCGAAGTCCATGTCCGCCAGGGTGAACTCAGAGAGGTTTTCTTGGCCGCTGACGCTGTAAGCCTGGGCCGCACCGTACCCGGCGCCGTTGCCGTAGGCAGCAAACAGATGGTCAGCGGTGCCGCCCGTGTGGTTGTCGCGTACGGCGACCACATCGAGGAAACCGTCGCGGTCCAGGTCGTCGCATTGAACGAAGGTGCGGGAGTTTGCGAGGATCGGGCCAACGTCCACCAGGAACGGGTTCAGCATGTCGAAAGTGCCGTCGCCAGCCCCGCGATAGCCAATGGCCTTGTTCACGGCAGTGTTGGTCTCATCCAACTGGTAAGGGATCACCACATCCAGGTGGCCGTCGTTGTCCATGTCGGCCACGTCAAAGTCCCAGGGCTGGTGGGCACTCAGGGAGCCGCTCAACATGCCAACACCCGCGGCCAGTCCGCTGCCCGTGCCGGCGAAGAAGGTCAGGTTGTAACCCGCCAGGCTCACGGCCAGCACGTCATCAAGGCCGTCCTCGTTGTAGTCGTCCACGTGCAAACTCGCCACCGGCGCGCCCGTATCGAATTGGGTTGGCGTGCCAAACCCGCCAACTCCGTCGTTCGGGATCAAAGCCACCTCGTGGGTGCCATGGTGAGTGATCACAATGTCCGGGTTGCTGTCGCCGGTGAACTCACCGACCATCATGCGCGAGCGGTGCTCGGCGGGCATCAAAAGGGTCAGACCCGTGGCGATGCTGTTCGCAACCGGTTGGAAGGTGCCGTCCCCGTTTCCGAGCATGATCGCCAGGAAGTCCGCCTGCATCGGCGGAGCGAGAATCCCGTCGACGTTGTAGCTGATGATGTCCATGAACCCGTCATGGTTGAGGTCGAACACGGCGATATCCGCTGCATCCGGGGGCCCCAGGGTGCCGCCCACTTGATCGGTGTCGGAGAGCGTGAGCGTGAGCTGGCCGAATGCGGAGCTGGTCGCAGCGACCAAGGCCAAGGAGGTCAATACGGGAGTGGTTTTCAACATGGGTGTCTCTCTGAGGTTCCCCGGCGAGATCAATCTACACCGGGATCTAGGAAGGTCAGTGCCCATCCGCGGAAGGGACGGTCCGCCGTAAAGCTACCGATATCTCCCCTCCTAGGGTTCGAAATCTCGCGTTCCTGGAGTGTTTCCAGGAACGCATTAGTGGCCTCAAGCGCCCGTATGGCCCTATGTCGTGGTCACGACGAGGATTAGGTGCATGGGCAGGGTGGGCGACTGAGCCGCTCTTCCCCAGCGCTCAACACCTTCCCACGAAGAGTTCTTGGAGCAGATCCGCGATGGCATCGGAGTCGTGGTGACCGATGACCCGGTCCGCGGAGTTCTGGACCCGCTGACTGCTGCCGCCCATGGCAACACCTAGTCCGGCCGCCTCGAGCATGTCCAAGTCGTTGCTCGCGTCGCCGATGGCCACAACCCGTTCGGGAGCGATCCCGTGCGTCTCCTGAAGGAAGCGCAGGCCCTCCGCCTTGCCCCGAGACGGCGGATGAACATCCACCACATGCAGGGGTGAATCCCGATGGGAAACCAGCAGATTGAGGGGGAAGTTGGTCAAGAACAGAGGGGCGTCCAAGGCCACTTGAACATCATCTTGCAGCGCTTGGCATGAGTCGTGATCTGCGGAATAGTAGATCACGCGGATCACGTACTCATCGGGGAGATCGTGGCTGTCCAACACTTCCAAGCCGTGAAAGAACTCCAGGGCCCGACGCTCATCATGGGTGTTGGCCGGGCTTGCAAACTTTGCTTCCGCCTTTTGAACGACCGTCAAGAGATTGCGTTCCTTGGCGAATCGAAGCGCACGTTCCATCACTCGGTTGGACAAGATGCGCTCTTCGATGAGCTTGCCTTCTTTCGGGCAATAGATCCCCGCCCCATTGAAGACCAGCATGGGGGAATCGAGCCCCAGCTCATGCACCACGGGCAAGGTGGCGCGGGTGGAACGCCCGGTGGCGATCATCACTTCGATACCGGACTCGGAAAGGGCGCGCAGCACCGACGCATTGCGCGGTCGGATTTTGCCTTGCCCGTCGAGCAGGGTGCCGTCCAAATCCAAGAGGACCGCATCGTAGTTTCCGTTCTGATTCATGGGTGTGCGTCGCGCACGGCTAGCTAGGGACTGAAAGTGATCCGAGTGGTCTCCCCCACCTGGACGGTGATCTCCCTCTCGTCGAGCGCCGCATCCTCGTCTTTGTGGTGCAGGCGCACTCGCCACTTTCCGGGGCGCAGGGACTCGACCTCTAGGTTAGAGCGCCATTCTCGCATGGCACGGGTTTGGCTCTCCTTTTCTTCCTCTCCCTCAAATCGCGTGAGATGGAACGAATAGCCGTCCCGCTGCTGGCGTTGCACGCCGTCCAGTCGCAGGTCCAGAACTCCGGCCCGCTCGAGCACGAAATCGAAGGAGCCCACGTACTCTTGAATCCCGAGGGGACCAAGCTGGCGCTCTTCCACCACGACATAGGGGCTGAGCGCGGAGGTCTTTAGCAGGACTTCCGGGGCCACCCCGCGCAAGGTGTAGCGACCATCCGAGTCCGTGCGAATGCTCCAAGTCTTGATCGACTCGTAGTTGTAGTCCGCATTGCCGTTCTCGTCCTCGGAGATTCGCATGCGGTAGTCGTTCATGTCCCGATCCATGTTCGAGTCCTCGGCGGGGCGAACGTCCATGGTCACGCCTTGGATGGGCGAGCCCGAAGGATCCGTGACTCGCCCTTCGATGGTGGTCAGGCCCAGTTCGATTTGGAGATCGAGCGGCTCGCGGGTCACGCGAATCTCGCGGTGCACGACCATGCGGCGATCCCCATGGGAAACGCGCAGGAGGTACTCCCCCACCTTGATGCCCTTGAAGATGGCGCGCCCCGCGTAGTCCGACACTTGCGTGCGCGGATCCTGGTTCTGGGCGCCAAACCAAAAGCTGTTGCGCGCCGCGCTTTCGCCGAGAGGCTGAATCTTGATCAGGGCGCCTTCCAATGGGAGACCCTGCTCCAAAAGCGTCAAGTTCAACCCACCCCGGGCGGCCACACGCAGGTCGAGAACTTTCGTCTCTCCTTCTTCGAGGTAGATGTCGCCCTTCGCTTCGAAGCCCGCATCCTCTCCCCCCCGACCGTAGCGACTGATGGTCTCCAGAGCTTGGAAGCCATGCTTGCCCATGGGAAGGTTGAGGAACACAACTTGGCCGTCTTCGCCTGTCTTGTTCTCCAAGCCGGAGTCGGGATCCCAGTAGTGATTGTTGCGCTGGGTACTGCCGTCGATCGAGTGTTGGACGTACATGCCCGGCACGGGTTCGCCCTGGTCGTCGGTCACGTTGACGGTGATTTGTCCACCACGCACAAGCTCGAGGTGCAGCACTTCGTCGTAGGGCGGCGCGAGGGTTTTTTGCTCACCCTTTTGATAGCCCGTGGCGACAGCGCGCACAGCACAGATCGACCCCTCCCAAAGGGTCAGGCGCGCCACTCCCTTTTCGTCGCATGCCCCAAAGCGCAAGGTATCGGTGGCCCCCGGCAGGTCCCCCTCGGCTTTCAAGTAGCGTGCAATTTTGCCCGCGTCCACCGCCTTGGAGTAGGCGACGCGCGCCAGGGGAATGGGCTCCCCGGTTTTCTTGTCCAGCACGAGAACCTCGCCCATGGGAGCCGGGCTCAGTCGGACTTCTTCGATCTCCAGTGCCTCCCCGGGGCGCAGCATCAAGTTCTGCTTGACGAAGTCTGCGTAGCCATCGGCGGTAACGCGCACCGTGATCGAGGTTCC
Organism: uncultured bacterium; assembly: GCA_937905825.1. Classification (GTDB taxonomy): domain Bacteria; phylum Planctomycetota; class UBA1135; order UBA1135; genus JABACD01. The sequence continues at coordinate 180,583 of CALCXM010000082.1, read as the reverse complement.
AAGTTCCGGTGGACGCAGTCCTTCAAAGCGTGCGTCGCCCCCGGGAAAATCGGTGCGCGTTTCCCCGTCTTCTCCTTTCAGCAACCCCGCGCCCCCCAACTTGGAGCCGCTGACCTGGACGCGGAAACTCCCAAGAGCTTTGCCGCTCTCCTTGTGCGTGGCCTTGAACACGACCGAGGCTTCCTCCAGGTACTTGAACTCCACTTCGCCGAGCCCGGGCAACGACTCCAAGTGATCGACCCCGGAGACCTTGGTCCATTGCTCTGGTTGTTCTCTTCCCGCGACGACGTCCACGTCCGCTGGGGGCTTCTGACGCTCGAGGTGCAAGCGATACTTGACCCCCGGGGCGAGGCCCGATACTTCGAACCTGCCATCTGCCAAGACGGGGGCGCTGCGTGCTCGCAGCTTCTCCGTTTCGGTGAGTTCATCGCTTGCGGCGGTCGGTTGATCCTTGGCCGTGCGCACCGCAACTCGCAGGGGTCCTTCCGCCACGGGATCCAAACCGCTCACACTGCCACGAATGAACTGCCCGGTATCCAAGGCGACCAGCAAGCCACGCTCTGCTTGGCCCGCGGGTTCCGTCTCCCCTTGCAATTCCTCAATGCGGTAGCCGGGCGCATCAAAGATCAGATGCCATCCTCCCGGTGCCAGGCCGGCCACTGAAAACTCTCCGTCAGGGCCCGAATGTCCCAAGGGCACTCCGAGGCCGGGCAATTCCAACCGGGTGTGGCCCGCGTGCCGGGTGATGGCGGAGAGCACGGCGACCCCTTCCATTCCTTTGCCCTTGGGGCCCAACACGCGGCCCTCCAGTCGAATGCCGAGTTCCATTTTGAACTCGCCAATGTCGTAGTCCACGTGCACGGGAATTTCGAGGCCGTGACGACTGAGCGGTGCATAGCGCTCGGCGCTGATGGCCATGCTGTACTGTCCAGCGGGCAGGTCGAAGAGCGTGAACTTGCCCTCCTCATCGCTGACCGCAAGGAAGGCTGGGGAGGGCTTCCCCATGGAGCTCAAGGGCTCCGCGTTGGCGGGTGGAGTGAACCAAGGGAAGGCCTTGCGCAAGACCACGTTCGCCCCGGGGATCGGGCCGCCTGCTGTGCGCAGGACTGTCCCGATCAAGCGCGTGTCGAATCCGGGCTCGGGCTCCACTTCCGGAGTAGCGGATTCGGCCAGGGGCAGTGGCTCCAACTCGACCTCCTGGCGTCCCGTCCCGGCGTCCTGTTCCAGGTCTGGATCCGACGGGCGTCCCGCCAGGGTCAGTGCGCCGTCTTCGCCAGCAAAGACCACCCCCTCTCCCCCCGGACCGGCTCCCGCGTCGGGTCCCTGGCCCCCCGATTGGATGAACCAGAACCCGAGCACGACCAGGCCCAGGAGCAGGGGGAGTACGGGAAGTCGTTTCAGTTTCATAGGCGGGCGGAGTGCTGCAGCCAGGCGACGCGAGACCCTGCAGAAGAACGCTTCCAGCCTACTCGCTCAATCCAATTCTAGGGTCAGTTCGGCGGTTTCCCACGCGACGATCTCGACCTCCGCGGTCTCCGTGGTGCGCTCGTCAGAATTGGCCCCACCTGGGCCCATGGACACCGTACGGCCGGACACTCGCCAGAAGCCCGGACGGAGGCCGCGGGCCGTGGCCAGTCCGGTTTCCCCCGTGAACTCCCGCTGTTGCTCGGGCATCGGTTCTGCTTCTCCTGCGTAGTCGAGGCTCACAATGACAAACTCGGCCGGGCTACCATCCGGATTGCGCACGGTGACGGTCACGCTGCCCGCCGCTTCCAGGGTCAAATCCACGTTCGAACGGGTCTCGTTCTGCGCCACAGAGACTTTCTGCGACTGACCTTTTTGGTACTTCGAAGAGGAGGACTCCACCACCAGATCCACCTCGGGAGTCACCCCGCGTAGGGTGTAGCGGCCCTCCTCATCGGTGCGTGCGGAACCTTCCGCAGGACCTGTGCTCATGGTCACCGCGCCACCACCGCCGTCGCTCCGAATCATCGCCATCATCACGCGCGTCCCTTGCTGGCTACCCGCTGCGCGGTAGCGAGTGGGGCTCACGTCAATGCCCACGATGGGCTTGCCTTCCGGGTCCGTCACGCGCCCCTCCAGGATGGCGAGTGGCAGGTCGTAGTCTTGCTTGTTCTTGCCCGCACGAATCTCCGCCTCGTACTCGATCGGCATGATGCGATCGGGGTGCGTGACGGTCACCGTGTAGGTCCCGACCGTCAGGCCTTCCATCAGGAAAGAGCCGGCGCCGTTGGTCATGACTTCCTTGCCACCGCCAAAATCTGGCATGCCCATCATTCCCACCGGTCGCCCGCTGCTCTTCGCTTTGAAGGCCAAGTTGGCACCGGCCAGGGGCTCTCCTACTTCCGTCAGTTTGCCGGCCAGGGAACCCTCGGGCTTCTTGCGCAGGGTCACTTGTAGGTCAGCGCCCTCCGTCACCAGCACGTCTTCGCCAGGATCGACCGAGTCATCCGGCCCGCCCATGATCACGACCTGGGCGCCGTTCGTGTTGAACCCGCCGGCTCCCCCAGGCTCTGAAATCTTGAAGTTGTGAGTTCCCGGAGACAGGTGCTTGAACACCAGGGTGCCATCCTTCCGGCTCTTGCGGCCACCGCCTCCCCCAAAGATCAGTGGAGCACTTTCCGATACGAGGGTTTGCACAACAGGCACACCTTTCGCCAAGTTGCCGTCGGCGTCGTACACCGTGACCGTCACGGTGCCCCCGCGGGTCATCAAGAGCGTGTAGCGTTCGTCAGCGGCGAGGGGTAGCTCCAGGTCGAGCAATTCCCCGTCCGCGTAGTCACCGTGCTTCGCGCTGATTTGGCAACGCTGGCCCGGCAGACTCGCGACCTCGGCCAGGCCATTCTCATCCGTCTTCGCGCGGTTCGATCCGCCCCCGATCAGGGCCCCAAGGTCGGGTTCTTCGCCCTCTTCGCCCTCTGTGTCTCCTTCACCGCCCATACTGAACGACATGCGCCGCCCGCTGCCCATGCGATCCACCATCATCTTCGAAAGGCTCACCCGGGCTCCCTGGATGGGTTGCTTGGTCGTAGCGTCGAGAACCTCCACCGTGATGGTCGGCGCGCGTTCCAAGCGAATGACTCCGATGTCCTTCACCACACCTGGCATCAAGTCGACGTTCTCTAAAGTCGCGGGCGTGTAGCCGGCAGCCCTCACGTGAATGTCGGCCAGGGAACTATCGCCGCGCACATCGACACTTTCGACGGTGGTGCGACCATCTTCATGTTCTGTTTCTTGAAGGGTTCGAGCACCGAAGATCGTGTCTCCAACACTGGCCGCGTAGGTGATGCAGGGCTCCCCGCTGCTCGCATCCACCACTCGAAACGTCACGCCCATCGCTTCGCGCAAGGCGAGCTCAACGTCCACGTCTCCAGTCTTCGCAACGACGGAGGATGACTGACCATTGGCGAACATGTCCTCCGTTCCCTTGGCCTCAATCAACTGCAGCCGATACGTTCCTTCGCGCAAGCCTTGAAAGCGGAAACGCCCATCGTTCGCAATCTCCGTCAAGCGCATGTCCGCGTAGTGGTCCTCCGAATCCGCCGCGTTCGAAACGTCTCTGCTCGGGTAAGCGCGCACGACGTACTTGGCGTGCTGTCCCGCAGGAATCTCCCGGGCGACCCCCGCAATCGAATGGCCGTCTTCCAAAACGAAGCGCAAGCCCACGACCGATTCCCCTGGGCGTTTGGTTGTACCCTCCGCACGTAGGGTGGGGTGCAGTGCGTGGTTCAAAGTGATGGCGTAGGGACCGGCCATCAACTCGTCGATCTCGAACTCCCCACTCGGCCCGCTGGTCGCCAGCAGTGCCTCGCGTTGGCCGGAGAAGCGAATGCGAAAGCCGCCGCTGTCCGGTTGGCCCCTGCGAATTTCGACTCCGGGAATGCCCGAGCCCGATTGGTCAAGAACCAAGCCAGACAGTCGCACCCCTTGTTCGATCACCAGATCGCCGACCTCGGAGGCGTTGCCTGCGGACACCTTTCGACTCACGGTCAAGGGCGCGTAGTTCGGGCAGGTCACTTCAAAGGTGATCTCTCCGCGGCGGTTCGAAGCAATCACAAACATCCCCCGCTCATCGGTGGTGACCGCTTCTCCGTCGCGTGTATCGATCCCGTCCGGGTCGCCCGCAGCACCGAATGCAAACGCTTCCGCAAACAGATCCCCCGGGACAATCCGCACTTGGGCCCCGACCACCGCGGACCCGAGGCCGTTCACCACTCGCCCATTCAGCGTTTCCTTTGTCTTGGGCGCGGGGCTGGTTGCAGCGCTCGCACTCGCCGCCTCGGACCGATCGCTGCTGGCGACTTCCGCTTTGCGGCCCGCCTCTTCCTGCGGTTTGGGCAACTCCCCCGGCTGTTCGAGCAGCGCTGATGCAGGATCACCGTTGTTTTCCAAGGCCAAGGAGCCGCTCGGCTTGTCCGCTCCTCCCTGGGAGAAGAACCAAAAGCCTCCGAGGGCCAGGAGCAATGCAGTGATGATCAGGAATGCAGAATTGCGCATGGGCAAAGACCTCATCGATGGGTAAGAGGCGGGGGAGTCGCGAAATCGCCCTTGCCGATACGGAACCGGAGCGCTTCTGTTGGGTTTCAAGAGGATCAGTTGGCTTTCCCTATGTCAAAGTTCGGTGTGGAGAAGTGCGAGCCCGTCCACAAACGAATTGATCTCTGTCGCACAGACTGACACGATGAGAGCTGGGCGTCGGCTCTAGCCATGGACCCCACGCCTCCCCATCTGGCCCCCGGCCCGTCCACCAATCCCCCGTGATTCAACGACTTCTCCTCCCCATCGCCGCTCTCCTCTTGCTCGGACTGTCGAGCTCCTGTCGGGGAACCCGCCATTTGGTCGATCCCGTGGTGGAGATCAAAACCAGCGGGGGTCAAGAGCTTGGAGTGACCACCGACTACGGGATTGTTTTTCTCGGGCGAACGGCACAAGCCGGCCCGATCGAAGTGACGGCCTGGTTCGGCGATGGCCCGTCGATCGAGCCCAGCACCATCGAACCCATCGAAGGCGGGCTCTTCACGGCGGAGACCGAGATCCTGTTGCCCGCGGTGCCTTTGCTCTTCATCGAACCACCCGTCGGAGCTCACGTGGCCGTTCAGGGGCGCACCTCAGAAGGCACCTGGCGCGAGTTGGTCCAGATCGCCAGCGACCCGCGCGTCTCGGGACTCATCATCGAAATGCCGGAAGCCCTGCGAGGCCGTGACGACCAAATCGGGGCCGGGGTGTTCCGCTACATCGACAATGACCCCGATCGCCTGTTGCTGCTGGGGCTGATTTCAGGTCGGTTGGTCTTGGATGGCCCCGACGGCCAAAAGGAATACGCGACCGTGGTCGGACCCCGGGAACTCTGGCGTCTGGTCACCCTCGAGCGGCACTTCCCGCGTCGCCGTCCTCAGGTCTACCGCGGCGACATTCTGTAGGGGCGCGGGCCTGCGGCCTTTGGTGGGGCCTCGGCGCTTCGGCAGGAAATGCTATTCGGAAAGCCGACGATCGGCGTGGGCCACCCTTGCCCTCGCAATCCACCCTGACGCCGCGAGCCTGGGTGCTCCTTTCCCGGTCAGAAGCCCGCTGACGGCCGATTTTTCCCGCCTGCCCGAATCTCCGCTGCGCAAGGCAGACTCCCCCGTTTGCGGGGTTTTTGTGTACAACCGATGGGCCCCGTCGGGCGCGTCCGCTCCCCCAAAATCCTAGTCCTTCCCCCCATGCAGATCACCCGTCACTGGTACAAGGCTCTTGCGCCCCTCGTCCTTCTCACCTCGGCCCAAGCCCAGTCCTTCAACATCGATGTAGGTCCAAACCTCATTCTTTGGCCCGAACCGAGCTCAGCTTACGGCGCCGGTGCCGGACAAGCGGGGGATTGGAATGGGGTCAAGAATCCCTTTGCTGGGGACCTGCTCTTCGACATCACGGGAGGCCTCACGACCGTTTCGGTGCAAAGCGACGTGAGCAGTTCGTTCAGCTACCCCTTCACCGGATTGGTCGGCGATGACGACGCTTTCAACTCGGACGGTCAGGCGATCAGCGAATTCGGGCCCCCCGCAACCTGGTCCTTCAGTGGCTTGGCCGATGGTCAGTACAGCGTCTACACCTACTGCTGGGATCCGGCCAACTCGGGCACCGCAACCGAAGTCAGCGTGGTTGGCGTGCCCGGCAGTGTGCAAACGGTTTCCGGAACTTGGGCCGGCTCACCGCACATCTTGGGAGTGACCTTCTCGCTGCACTCGGTAAGCGTCGTTGGAGGAATCCTCGACATGCAAGCGGAGCCCGGCCCCGCGGGCGGTTCGGGGACCGTCACTGGTTTCCAACTGGTGCCCGTCGCCAGCACCCTGAGCTATTGCTTTTGAGATGGAAGCGGATCCACCTGCCCCTGCGGCAACAACGCGTCCACTCAAGCGGGCTGCCAGAACTCGAGCGGTTCCGGCGCGCTGCTGACTTCCGCTGGAACGAATAGCGTGGCCTTGGACGACTTGACCATGAGTGTCAGCGCTGGGCCTCCCTCCAAACCCGCCTTGCTGTTCGCAGGAACCGCGCAAACCGGCGGCGGCAACGGCACGCTCTTCGGAGACGGCCTGCTGTGCGTGGGTGGCCAGATCCAACGCCAACAGGTCATCACCTTGAGCGCCTCGGGAGCTGCCGCGTGGAGCCCGGGCCTCGCGAGTTCGAATGGTTGGGGCGCCGGCGACGTGCGCAACTTCCAGGTTTGGTACCGCGACACGACTTCCCCATGCGGGTCGGCCTTCAACTTGAGCCAAGGGGTTCAGGTGCAGTTCACCCCGTGAGCCGCGAAGAGCTGGGGGCGAGAGCCCCTGCGTTCGGCGGCGACCACGCCCAGCCTCGATAACTCCAAGGAAGAGCCCCGCGCTTCGGCACAAGCCAAAGCGCGGGGCTTTTTCCTGATCATGAAGCCCGTGCGGGTGGCTTTGAGGGCCAGGCTTTTCGCACGTACGTTCGTGCTTTTCTGTGGAGTCAATCGTGGGCTGATTGAATTCATGGCAGCTAGCAGCGCGCGCCCTCGAGCAGACGTGCAAAGGCCGCGCGAGTCAGCTCCGGTGCGCAGGGATCTCCGAGCAAACGAGTGTAGAAATGATGGGACAGAATCAGGCCGTACATGTCGTGGGTGAATTGCTGCGGATCGAGGTCGGAACGAAAGTGACCCTCGGCTTGGGCCTTCGTCACGGTGAAGCGCAAGTCATCGAGCCAGTCCTGTTGAATCTGCACCAAGAGATCACGCACCGCCCCGGGGCGATCGTCGTAGGCCGCGGCTGCTGGGACAAACACGCATCCTCCGGCGCTATTCCGGGAAGCGGACCAGGCCAACCAATGTTCCATGATGGCGCACAGGCGCGGCTCACCGCGCGCGGCCTTCAAGGAAGGCACCAACACGTGAGTCACAAAGTCCCCGCGGGCGTGTTCGAGCACGGCCAGCTGCAGGCCCTCCTTGGAACGGAAGTGTGCGTAGAGTCCACTCTTGGAAAGGCCCACCCGTTCCGCCAAGGGGCCGATCGAAAGGGATTCCAAGCCCTCCTTCGCCGCCACTTCGGAACCGGCCTCCAAGATGGCCGCGCGTGTGAGTTCACCTTTGCTCATGATCTGCTCTGCCTGCCGAGGAAGGCTCCGCAGCAATAGCACGACCGTACTATTCAGCAAGCGCCCGACCGGAATCTCCTTGAGAATCCTCCCTTGGACCCAGATCATCGACTCATGGCCCCAAAACTCCCCTGCCTGTCCTCCATCCTGGCGCCGCTGCTCCCACTCGGCCTGTGGCTGGCGAGTGCTGGGTGCGCCGCGCGCCAGCCCCTGGTGCCCCCCATCGGACAGAGCCCCTGCGGGTCGCAAACGGAGCAGGTCCAGCCTGAGATCGATGCCTTTTTGGAGGAGCTGTATCGCAGCTTCTGCTTCGACCCAGGCGCTGAGGCGGATTGGGAAGCGATGGAACGACTCTTCGTCTCCGGCGCCAGCTTCGTCTCCCCTATCCGCCCGTCTGAAGCGGTTCAGGTCCAAGACGCCAAGGGCTTCCTCGCGGACTTCCGGCGCTGGATTCAGACTTCCGAGGTGGGACGCACGGGACTCCATGAACGCATTGTGCGCACGCGCATCGAGCGCTTCGGAAGCATCGCCCACGCCTACGTGACCTTTGAAGGTTTCGTCCCCACGGACGGCATCGTCCAGACCCTGGGCCTCGACAGCCTGCAACTGGTCCTCGACCGGGGAACTTGGAAGCTGTCCTCCTTCAGCTCGCAATACGCGTCCGCGAACGAGCCACTGCCCGCGCAATTCGCGCCGGCAAACTCAGGAGCCAGCGAGCAGTAAGCCCTCGACGGTTTCCATGACGCCGAGGCCTTCCGCAAGATTTGGAAGACAACAGTTTTCGCCGTCAAGCAATTTTGAGAGCTCGTCCAATTGACTGCGCGCACCACGGGATTCGCCAGGCTCCGGTTCGAGGGGTTGCCAACCCTGGGCGCTGCTGGTGGAAACCGTGGACCAATTCTCAACGCGGTAACAGCGCTCCTCGCAATACAGCGTCCATTGATTGAAGTCCGGCGCAGCCCCAAGGGCGCCACCGAGCAACGCCAGTGGAATAGCCCCCGCGCGCAACTGCGCTTGAACCCGCGTCTCTGCTTGCCCAGCTGTGCGCTCCAGGGAACAGGACTCCACCGCCAGGGGGCCCAGGAAGCGCTGACTCAAGTAGGCGAAGTGAGAGAACACTTCCCGCAGAAAGCCACCCTCGATGCCGCCGGCGAGCCAGGGCCCGGCCTTGTGCCAGGTGCGCGGCCATTGGGAGAAGTGCAGCAAGATCTCCGCGCGCAGGACTTGGCCCGCTGTTCCGTCCAAGAGCTCCCGCTGCATGCGCTTGCTGCCGGGCAGAGTGGCGAAGGGAAAGTTGATCGCGCAGCGACTCTCGCGAGCCTCTGCGAATTCCAGCAGCTCCCTCGCAGAGTTCAAGTCGACGGACAGGGGCTTTTCAAGGAACAAGGGCAAGCCGCGCTGCAAGACTTGCTTAGCAAGGGCCACGTGACTGGCTGGTGGCGTTGCCACGTAGACGCAGTCCAGGTCCGTGCGTTCGATCAATGCCTCCGCGCTAGCAGCGACTTCGAATCCGTGTTCAGAACTCGTGCTCGCCAGTTGCGCTCGATCCATGTCGAAACCGGCAGCGACCTGAAAGCGCTCATGGGCGCCCATGTCCCCGAGCATGCGCTGCCCCATTAAGCCTAACCCGATCATTCCCACTTGCCACGGATCCCGACTAGCTGCGCTCATGGGAAGAGCGTAGCCAACCGCCAATTCAATAGCGAAGATCGCTTCGGTTGCGGAGGCCTGTTCGATTGCAAGGGCCAGGTCGATTGCAAGGGCCAGGGCGATTGCGAGGGCCCGGTCGATTGATGTGGCTTGCTCGATTGGAAAGCGCCCCTGTCCCATGGCGACGGCCCAGCTCTCAGTTGACCGTCAACCCCGGGGAGAATTTGCGAGCCCGGCCGCACCCCCTGTGTCCAGCAACGGACGCACAGCCGATCGGTCCACTAGAAACTAGCCCGCGATCCTCTCAAGCGCTGGCGAACAGTCTCCACCTTCCCCTATCATTTCAGGGGTCCGCCGCGTCATCCACTGTGGTCAGTGCCTACCCCCGAGTCGACTCCGTGAAAGCTATCCCCCAGTTCCTTGCGTTCTGCCTCGTCGCCGCTTGCTGCTGCGCACCGCTTCTCGCCCACGAAGACGACCCCAAGCTTTTGGACCGCCAGGCACCTTATGTGGGTCCCGGTTACCGCCCTGGAGCCTTCCTTCCGGGGGGCAGCCAACAACCAAACCAGCCAACGAACCAAACACCCACTGGATTTGAAGCTGCGCTGGCAGGCATGGATGACTCGCACCTGCTGTTCCCGTCCAACGGCGTTGAGCTCGTCGCTTGGATGCCCCTGGCCGAATTGAGTTCCGGAGCGTACACCGCCAACGATTGCTGGGGCTACGTTTCCGGCAGTGGCAAGGAGTACGCGATCATCGGGCTCTCCGACGGCACGGCCTTTGTCGACATCAGTTCCCCTTCGGATCCGGTGCTTGTCAGCCACCTTGCGGGCCCATCAAGCTTGTGGAGAGACATCAAGACCTACGGCGACTACGCCTACATCGTGAGTGAAGGGGGCAGCGGCATTCAGGTGGTGCGCCTCGACCAAATCGATAGCGGTCAGGTCAATCACGTCAACACGATTTCAAGCGGTGGCACGAGTTCCACTCACAATGTGGCGATCGATGAGGATTCGGGCTACCTCTACCGTTGTGGTGGAGCGAGCGGGCAAGGCCTGCGCATCTACAGCTTGAGCAACCCTTCCAGCCCTAGCTATGTGGGATCCTGGAACACACGCTACGTGCACGACGTGCAAGTCGTCACCTACTCCGAGGGACCCTACGCCGGGCGCCAGATCGCCTTCGCTTGCAGCGGCTTTGGCAACGGCAGTGTGCAGACCGGATTGACGATTCTTGATGTGACCAACAAGAGCAACATTCAAGTCCGCGCCCAGCTGTACTACTCCGATGCAGCCTACTCCCATCAAGCTTGGCTATCCGCGGATCGCCAGACCCTCTACCTCAACGACGAGTTGGACGAGGACGGCAGCTTGCCCACCACCACCCACAGGATTGACGTCAGCGACCTGGACAATCCCGTAGCGCTTGGGACCTTCACCAATGGCAGCCAGGCCATCGGCCACAACCTCTACACGAACGGCGACAAGCTCTACGAAGCCAACTACCGCAGCGGACTGCGCATCTTCGACACCTCGAGCAACCCCACGGAAATCGCGTTCTTCGACACCTGGCCCGCGGATGACAGCAATCACTTCAACGGTCTGTGGAGCACCTACCCCTACTTTCCAAGCGGCATCGTGATCGGCAGCGACTTGGAACGGGGCTTGTTTCTGTGGTGGGTCGGCGATCCCAAGCTGTCGTTTGATCTCGTCGGCGGCGCGCCCACCCTTTTGGCGCCCAGTGGAGATAGCGTCTCTGTGCTCATCAACGAGCTCAGCGCCGGGGACCTGCAAGCGGGCTCGGAGTCCCTCTTCTACGACACAGGCTCCGGGTGGACGGAAGCCCCTCTCACCGCCCTCGGAGCAGGAGCGTACACGGCCAATTTCCCCGCCGTTGCATGCGGGCAAATCGTGCAGTGGTTTGTCAGCGCCCGTTCGACCGACGGCCTGCGCTGGAGCTACCCGAAGGAAGCGCCCTACAGCTCCTTTGAGTCCCTAGCTGCCCTCGGGGAGCAATTGGCTTGGAACGATCCGATGGAAGCGGACACCGGCTGGCAGTCCTTCACGTTCGGGGACACGGCGCACCCCACCAGCCGCTGGGTGCGCGCCACCCCGCTGCCCGATCAGATGGGAGCCTCCGATACCGACCATAGCCCCCAGGGAACTAAGTGCTGGTTGACCGGCGAGAACAATGACTTGGACGGGGGCTTCACCACCCTGACTTCACCCGCGTTCAATGTGGAAGGCTGGGCCAATCCGCTGCTCGACACCTGGGTTTGGTTCGAGCGTCGTGGTTTTGCGGACGTGGATGGACTTCGAATCGAAGCGAGTGAGGACGGGCTTAACTGGATCTTGATCGAACGCATTCAGAGCCTCCCCATCGAGCTGTCAGGTCGTTGGCTGCACCTGCGCTACGAACTCAATCAATGGATTGCACCCGGAGCACAAACCAAGGTTCGCTTTCGGGCCAGGGACGGAGACCTGGATAGCTTGATGGAAGTCATGATCGACGACTTCAAGATCCTCGAGCCCATCTGTGCATGCGGAACCTATGGCTATTGCACCTCCACCTCGAACTCCGTGAGCAGTGGTGCTTTGATCTCCTCGATCGGTTCCACGCAAGTGGCTCAAAACAACCTGACCTTGCAAATCTCCGGGGGTGTACCAGGCAACCTCGGGCTGTTTTTCTATGGACCGGATAGCGTGCAGATTCCTCTAGCGGATGGCTTCCTGTGCGCAGGCGGAGGGCAGGTTGGCATTCAACGCCTGCAGCCACCGCTGGCCGTGGATGCCCTGGGTCAAGCGAGTCGCTGGGTGGACTTGACGGCCCCACCCGCTGACGTGGGAGCGGGGGCCATCCAGCCGGGAAGCACCTGGAGCTTCCAATTCTGGTACCGGGATCCCCAAGGTGGGCCTTCCGGATCCAACCTCTCCAACGGGCTGCGAGTGACCTTCTGCCCATAAGGGACCGTCTCCAGCGAACTCGAACAGGAAGAAACCGACGAGAACCGACCCCCACCAGAAATACTCCACTCGGCTCTCCGCTAGCGGGGGCGCGTCCTCCGCTCCATTCTCAGCTACCCCATTCTTCGATCCCATGAACTTCTCCAAAGCAGCCCTCTCCATCGTTCTCCTCAGCGGACTCTTGGGAAGCTGCCGCAGTTCCCACTGGGGGTACCAGGTCCGGGGCGAGGGTCCCCAGACAGCATCAACACGGGAACTGGAGACCTTCGACCGGATTTCGCTGTCCGGTGGCATGAAGCTCGACGTGGTGGTTGGGGAACCTCAGAGCCTGGTGATTTTCGCCGATGGCAACCTTCACGAATACATCCGCACGCGCATTGAGGGCTCCACTCTCAAGATTGATTTCACGGAGTCCATCTCCACCAAGAACGAATTGCGCGCACAGATCAGCGTGGCCCAACTCGAGGGCATTGCCATCTCAGGCAGCAGCGAACTGAACATCACCAACGTCAACGCCAACGCGTTTTACATCGACGTGGCCGGAAGCGTTGCGGGCACCGTGGAAGGAACCGCAAAAAGTCTCGACGTGGACATCGCTGGGTCGGCACGAATTGACTTGTTCGCCTTGCGAGCCGAAGACGTCAAGGTCAACGTGGCGGGAAGCGCTCACCTAAAGGTCAACGCCAAGGAGTTCCTGGACGTGGACGTCGCTGGCAGCGCCGACGTGACCTACCGCGGCAAGCCCAACGTCAGCATCGATCAAGCGGGCTCCGCCCGCGTGCACGCAGACTCCAAGCAGGACGAGTCCTTCTAGTCGCAAGGAGCATGAGGCGCTTGCCGCAAGGGGCAGGCGTGCGGGCCAGTCGTCGGCCCAGTCGATAAGAGAAGACGTGCGGGCAGGGCACCCGTCGTCTAGGTTCGGGGCATGAAAGTGCCATCAATCTGTCTGCTCCCCATCGCGTTTCTGTTTCTGACGGCCAATGCCACAGCGCAGAACGCAACCGCTCGTCACGCCACCGTTCTGGACGACAGCTCCCCAAGCACGACCGAGCAAAGCAGCACCGCCCCGAGTGCCAACCAGCCAAACACCCTTGGCCAAGGCATCGCGCAGCAACCCATCGCAAAGCAGGCCCCCCCTGAGTCAGACAAGACGACTCAAGGGACCGCCGACGACGAACGCTTCACCACGGATCGCGAGAGCCCCGTGAAACTGCCCCTCCCCGAGGAGGACGACTCCTTCGTCTTCGCCGTCTTCGGGGACCGCACCGGGGGACCGGCGGACGGGGTCAAGATCCTGGCCCAGGCCGTCACCGACGTGAACCTGGTGGGTCCGGACCTGGTGATGACCGTGGGCGATCTAGTCCAAGGCTACAACCAGACCCGCGACTGGCAGAAGCAGGCAAACGAGTTCAGCGGGATCATGGATGAGTTGACCTGTCCCTGGTATCCCGTGGCGGGCAACCACGACGTCTACTGGCGCGGTGAGGGCCGGCCGGCGAACGAACACGAAGGCAACTACGAGCGCCACTTCGGACCCCTGTGGTATGCCTTCCGTCACAAGGACTGTTGGTTCATCACTCTCTACACGGACGAGGGCGACCCAAAGACAGGCAAGCGCACCTTCAAGGAGCCCGCAAGCCAGCGCATGAGTGACGCGCAACTCGCCTTCCTCGACAAGACCTTGGAGCGCACGGCGGATGCCCGTCACGTGTTCGTTTTCTTGCACCATCCCCGGTGGCGCGCTGGCGGTTATGGGGATGATTGGGAGCGCGTGCACGAACGTTTGGCGAAAGCGGGCAACGTGACCGCCGTGTTCGCCGGTCACATCCATCACATGGTCTACGACGGCGTGCGTGACGGCATCGAGTACTTCACCCTGGCGACCGTGGGTGGCGCCACTCCGAATGACGCCGCCCAAGCCGGCTACCTGCACCATTGGAATCTGGTCACCGTGCGCAATGGAGAGCTCGCGGTTTCCACCTTCCCCGTGGGCGCCGCCCTGGATCCGCGACTCGTGACGGATGAAATTGCCCGCAGCGCGCGAACCCTCATCGACAAGATGCAGCCGGAATTTATCGAGCTACCGTCCCTCGCTTTCGACCAGGAGCTCGATGCACCGATCCGCATGGAGTTCAAGAATCCGCTAGAGCGCCCGATCGAGCTGAGCATCTCCCTCGACTGCAAGGACGGACGCTGGACGCTCTTGCCAGATCACCTTCACACGCGCATTGAAAGCGGAGAGACCAAGCAGCTCACATTCCACGCTTGGCGCCCGCAGGGTGGCTTCGACGGCGCCCTCGGTGTCCCGCAAGCCGTCCTGCAGTTCGACTACCTGGCCGAAAGCCATCGGGTTTCCTTGCCCGCGCGCAGGATTGACCTGCCCATTCGTCCGGTCGGGTTCCCTGCGAGTCCCAAAGTCCTCGCCAAGCGCGCCATGGCCTTTGACGGGCAGGACGATTGCCTGGTCATCCCCCACGCAGAACTCGATCTCCACGATGGGCCCTTCACCGTGGAGTGTTGGTTCCGGGCCAACTCCTTCAAGGACCGCCAGGGTCTACTCAACAAGACCGAGAACAGCGAGTACGGCTACTTCCTCAACAACGGGGTGCCTGCCTTCTATGTGCACCTAAGCGGCTCCTATGCCAGCGTGAAGCCGGAAGGGATCGTGCTCGACACCGGACGCTGGTATCAGATTGCAGCCGTCTTCGACGGTGAAGAGTTGCGCCTGTACCTCGACGGAAAGCAGTGCGCGCAAACCCCGGCCAAAGGCAAGCGGACCCTGCGCGAGATTCCCTTGTTGATCGGAGCCGACACGGACGATCAAGGTCGCGGCAACTCCTTCTTCGACGGGTTGATCGATGAGGTGCGCGTTTCGAATGTGGCGCGCTATCAAGGACAAACTTTCACGCCCACACGCAACAACGAACCCGATCAGGCCACGCGCTTGCTGCTGCACATGGATCAACGGGTGGGCAGCTGGGCCCACGATAGCGCCCTCGGTGGTCGCTTGTACAAGACGCGCGGCAATCCTCAACTCGTGCCGTGGCGCGAGTGAGTGGGCGATCAACTGCGCCAGAAGCTGGGGAAGAAGAGTGCCACGACCGCGTAGAATTCTAGGCGGCCGAGAATCATGAAGAGCGTCAACAGCAGCTTGACCAGGACCGGCATCTCCGCAAAGTTCATGGTCGGACCCACCTTCGCCAAGCCTGGGCCGATGTTGTTGAGGGTTGCGACCACGGCAGTCGACGCGCTTTCCAAGTCGATGCCGTAGAGGGTCAAGAAGACCGTCCCCCCGAGCACCACGAAGATCCACAGAACGAAGTAGCCCGTGATGGAGGACACCACCGAGTCGTCCAGGGCCACACCGTCCACGCGCACCCCGTGCAAGGCCCGCGGCCGGATGAAGTGCCGCACGCCCCGCTGGGCAGCCTTGGCTACGATGATGAAGCGGATGACCTTGACGCCGCCGCCAGTGGAACCCGCACAGGCCCCCACCACACACAACACCATCAGCCAAATTCGGCAGACTTGCGGCCACAGGTCGTAGTCCGCCGTGCCAAAGCCGGTGCTCGTCTCCAGGCAGATGACTTGAAAGAAGGAGTCCCGCAAGGCCAGGCTGTAGGCCCGGTAGTCCGGCAGGCTGCTATCCAGGTTGCCGTTGCTACCGCCCCAGAACCAGAGCACCGTGGCCAGGACAAAGATCGAACCGAAGGTCAGGGCCGCGTAGACGCGCACCTCACTGGAGGAAATCACCGCCAGCCACCCCTTGCGCAAACCGACTCTCATCGAGAGATCGTAGTAGGCGAAGTTGATGCCCGCCACGAACATGAAGAACCCGATGATCAGTTCGGCCTTGTAGGACGCGAAGTGCGCCACGCTACCGGAGTAGTTCGAGAAGCCGCCGGTCGCAATCGTGCCAAAGGTGTGGATGGTCGCGTCAAACCACCCCATCCCGGTGAGCCCCAAGAGCAAGAGCTCCGCCACGCTCAAACCCACGTAGATCTTCAACAAGGTGATCGCACTGTCGCGCACCCGTTGCCTACCAGCCTCCCGGGCGATGCCGGGAATCTCCGAGCGGAAGAGGCTGCGCCCGCCGGTGGGGAACAGCACCACGAAGACCATCACAATTCCGAAGCCGCCCAACCAGTGGGTGAAGGATCGCCAGAATCCGATGCCCTTTTGGCTGGTATGGAACAGATCGATGTCCGCCCCCGGCAAAATGGTGGAACCTGTGGTCGTGAAGCCCGAGACCGACTCGAACAAAGCGTCTACCGGCGATTCGACGATGCCTGAGAACAGGTAGGGCAAGGCGCCGATCAAGCCGATCACGATCCAGACCAACCCCACAACCGCCAGGCCCTCCCGGCGGAAGTAGTCAGGTCGCCCTTCACTCGTTAGGCGTGAACCACGGTTCCACCAGAGCAGGGCACCTCCAACCCCGGTGGAAACCCCTGCGGAGAGCAGGCAGGAGCGAACTCCGTCCATTTCTCCGAAGTAGAGGGCAACCGCCGCCGGCACCAAAAGAAAGCCAGCGAGGATCAGGCTCACGCATCCGAGCAGCCAGAGTACGGCGCGCAGATTCAATGGAAGCGCCCCCCGCCAGGCTGACAGCCTTGGGCGCGGATGGCCTGGCACCCCGTTGTGAGGGGATAGCCCTCCGTCGACAGGGCCCCATGTTCAATCGAAACGGGCCAGCTCAACTCTCGTCCCCCGAGCGGAAGATCTCGAGCACCTTGTCCACCTTCTCCGGTTTGGCGAAAACAATCACATGATCCCCGTCCTCCACCACCGAGTCCCCGTCGGGCACGCTCGTTTCGTCCTTGCGAATCAAGGCTCCCACCACCACTCCATCGGGCAACCCCAGGGACTTGATCTTTTGACCGGAGCGTTTGGCACCGAGACGAACTTCGATCTCCACCACCTCAGCCTTGCCCTCGGCCAACACCGCGATCGCGGAAACCGAGCCGGAACGAGCAAAGCGCAGAATCCGATTCGCGCAAAGAATGCGTGGCGAAATCACTCGATCGATTCCGAGTAGATCGTAGATGTGCCGGTAGGAAGATTTGTTGATCAGGGCGATGGTGCGCTCGGTGCCGAGGGAGTGTACCAGCAGGCAAGCCACCATGTTTTGCTCGTCGTCGCCGGAGGTCGCGACGAAGACGTTCGCATCACCGATGCGCTCTTCGTGCAGCAGATCCAGATCCGTGGCGTCTCCATCGAGCACCATCACATCCCCGGGGAACTCCGCCGCGAAGGCCCGGGCCCGTACTGGATCCCGCTCCAGGACTCGAATGGAGATGCCTTGCACTTGAAGCAATTGACGGGTCACCGCCCGAGCCACTCCGCCCGCACCCATCAGAACCACGCTGCGCCGGTGGGAAGGTGGAGCACCGCAGGCTACCTCGAAGGCGTCCAAGGCATGTTGCTTGCCGATCACCCAAACCTGCTCTCCCATGGCCAGTTTGTATTCCCCCGTGGGAATCGTGAACTTCTCCCCGCGCGCGGCGGCCGCGATCAGAACTCCCCTGGGAAGTTCCAACTGAGCCAAAGTACGACCAGCCAACTGGGAGTCTTCTTCGATGCGGTAGCGACGGGTTTGGACACGTCCCCCGGCAAAGCTCTCCACCTCGAGGGCATGGTGCTCGCGCACGGTGTTCGCAATCTCCTGGGCGGCGTACTCCTCCGTGGAGAGCACCACGTCAAAACCCAAGGCTTGCTTGTAGGAGTAGCGATAGTCGTGCAAGCGCTCCATGTCCTTCAAGCGCATGATGATGCGCCCCGCACCCATTTGGCGAGCGAGAACACAGGTCAACATGTTGGCCTTGTCATCGTCCGTGACCGCCACGAACAAGTCACACTTGGAAACGCCTGCTTGGGAGAGGACCCCCACGTCGGTGGCATCTCCGAGCACCACTTGCACGTCGAGGGATTCCATGATCCTCCTGGACTTGACCGGGTCCGTGTCGATGACGCTAACCCTGTGCTCCTCCCTGGAGAGAATGTCAGCGAGGTGGAAGCCCACCTCTCCTGCCCCGATGATCGTGATGTCCATGGGCAGAACTTAGCAGCTCGCGGGAGGAGTTTCCCCCATGCGTCTACAGATCTCGGCGGCCGCGGGGTTCAGTCCAGGTGGGCCATGGGCCGCTGCTCGGTCGGCGCTCTTCCCCATCTGAGGTGCCCAGTAGCCGCCGGGTGATGAAGTTGTAGAGGGGCTTGCCCGTTTTGCGCCACACAAGCGCCAGCCCACTGCGGCGCATGCCGCGTCCAGCACCATGATCGACTCCGGCCGCCGCCGGACCGCGCCCATCGCGGGTGTAGCGTCTGCGGTGCTTTTGCACATGCCGCAAGTCGTCCCTGGAGCGGGAGCGAAAGAGACGACCCTTGCGCCGATGGAGGCTCGCCAACTGGAAATCAATCAGGTGCGGATAGCCGTCCGCGCCCACCAAGATGTTCTGCTCTTTGTGAAGGTCGTTGTGGCAAACGCCGGCTTCGTGCAGTTTCTTGACCAAATCATCCAGGTGATCGAAGAAGTCTTCCGCCAGGAATTCCGCCTTGTGCAGGGGCGCGGCCGAGACCCAATGGCGCAGCAGGATGTCCCGCCGAGCTGGGATTCGACCGTTTTGGCTGGGGGTGGCCATGGCCTCCGGGTCCTCCACCAGGACCGGAGTGGCGCTCAATCCCGCCAGTGCTTCTAGGGCTCGGCGTTCCCTTTGCATTAAATACCTGGCCACCAGACGAGACCCCGGTAAAGCTCCCCCACCGGCATTCCGGCGCAAAAGCACACGCCCGCCGGCCTCTTGCAGACGTTCCACGCAGCCGAAGCTGTCGCTCTTCAAAGTCTCTATCACTTGCCAGGTCCCCATAGGCCGCCTATTCTCCGCCGAAGGAACCAAGAATGCGAGAAGCACAAGCAAGAGATGAAGCGCAGCCAGCCTCCCCCGGTTCCATTCGAGTCCGTGGACTCTGCCGATCCTTCGGATCCAAGGTCGCCCTGGCGCCCCTGGACCTGGACATTCAGCCGGGGGTCGTGACCGGCTTGCTCGGACCGAATGGCAGTGGCAAGAGCACCTTCATGCGCACCTTGATCGGTCTCGTGCCCAAGACTGCTGGCGAAGCCTGGGTCGATGGGGTCAAGCTTTCGGGAGACGGGACGCCGATTCGCAAGCGTTGCACCTTCGCCCCGGGGGAGCTCAGCTTCTACGGGCACTTGCGGGGCCGCGATCAACTCGCCTGGTTGGTAGCGGGACGCGGCAAGGAGGCCCTGCAAAGAGCCACACGCCGTGCGGATGATCTAGGGTTGCCCTTGCGCAACCGGGTTCGTTCCTACAGCCACGGAATGAAACGCCAACTGCTCTTCGCCTGCGCTCTGGGTCCGCGCGTGCCCGTGCGCATTCTGGATGAGATCACCGAGGGACTCGATCCTTCCAAGCGCGGTAGCGTGCTCGAAATCCTGCGCGAAGACGCGGCCAGCGGCACCACGATCCTGCTCTCCTCCCATCACCTGGCGGAAGTTCAACGGGCCTGCGATCACATGGTCTTCTTGCAGGGTGGGTTGAAGCTGAGCGAAGAGCGGGCGGTCGACGTGCGCGCCCAATCGCGGCGCTCGATTCATCTCGATTTCCAATCCGCGGAAGACGCCAAGGCCTTTTCGGAGCGGGCCCGCGGAACGGACGTGGCCAACATTCAGCAGCGCGAGAACCAACTCACCCTGCAGCTTGCTAATGAGGACCCGCGCGCCACACTGGTGCGCCTCTTTCAAGACGAGAGCGCGCCGCGCCCATTGCGCATGGACTACGGAGAACTCTCCCTCGAGCATCTCTACCGGGACCTGTACGGAGAGGATGCTTGCTGATGAGATTCGCCATGCGCGCCTACGGGATTCCGTCCCTCGTTTACTTCCTGCTGCTGGAGGCCATGTTGGCCGCTGCGATCCTGTTCTGGCCAGAGTTTCAGAAGAACGCGGGCATGCTCAAGGCCATGGCGCCGATCTCCATGCTGAAGGACATGGTCGACAGCTTGGCGCAGGGCGGGATCGAAGCCTACGTGGTGGGCCAACACTTCTTTAAGGGTTGCAACACCTTGGGAACCGCTGCCGGGGTGCTTTTCGCCGCGGGCGCCGTGGCCGGGGAAGTTCAGCGCGGAACCTTGGAGCTCTGGTTGGCGCGGCCCTTCACCCGCAGGCGCTTGCTACTCACCCGCTGGCTGTGCGGCGCACTCGCCCTCTGCCTGCCGATCTTCGTCTCCACGGCGACCGTGCCCTGGCTGCTGACCTTCGTCGACGCCGAAGCCAGCACCTACGCATTGATGCTCGCGGCCACGCACCAGTGCGTGTTCCTGCTAGCGACCTACAGCTTGACGTTTCTGTGCTCGACGCTCTTCGACAGCCCCATGGGCATCGCCCTGTCGGTCCTGTTCTTCACGACCCTCGAGTTCTCGATCTACTTGGTAAAGGTGGCCACGCATTGGTCGCTCTTCCGCCTAGCGGACATCGGCGTGTTCATGGACATCATGTCGAAGGAGACCCTGCGCGCGGACATGGTCTTGCCTTTGGTGGGAATCAGCCTCGCTTGCCTCGCCGCCTCCCTTGCCGCCTTCTCGCGGAAGGTTCCTTAAAGCCGCGTCAAATAGGAGCGCAGCAAGAACTGGCGCGCTGCGGCCCGCTGGTACTTGGGGGCCTGCTTGACCAACTCAGGAAGCCGGTTGAAGACAGCGCGCGCATCCTCTTTGCGGCCGCTCGCCTTGATGGCGCAGCCCAACCAAAAGACCTGCTGCGGAGTGGCTCCTTGCAAGCGCTCAAACCTTTCAAGAGCCTCCACGGCTTGCGTGGGCTTGCCGAGGTCCAAGTGGCAAAGGGCCAGCTGGAGCCATGGTTCCCCGTAGGCATAGCGCTCATCAACTTGCGTGACCCTCGCCAACAGTCGCGTCGCCTCTTGGGCCTCGCCCACCAAGCGGCGAGCCATTCCCAGGCGATAGGTCCACTCTAGGTCCGTCTCATCCGCGGCCAGGGCTTCGGAAAGCGGCTCCAAGGCTTGGCGCGGGCGGCCGTTCAGCAAAAGCAGTCGACCGAGTTTTCCCCGCATGTTGGGGGTGTCGACGATTCCAAGATCCGCGAGATCCCGCGAAAGGGCACGGCGTTGGGCGATCCACTGGGCCGCCCGGGCGCCGACGGTGCTGAGCAAGATTGCGGTCAGAAAGAAACCGAACAAAGGCACCCGAAACAAACCACCCACCAGTGGAAGCTCGCGGAAAAGCAGGGTGAAAGCGAACACCATCGCAAAGTAGGCCAGGACACGCACGCAGGGATTGAATACCCTGCGCCCCCAGTTGCCCAGGGAAAACTCTCGCTTGACCAACCAAGAACATAGTCAGCTCCAGGACGCGCCAATCGAGGCCGAAGCTCGCAGTCTCGTCAGCTTCGAGTTCGCCCGTGCCCTGCGCGATGCCTGCTGCTTGCCCTGGCACGCTGCTGGTCAATTCCTTGGCAATCAGCAATTGTTGCGGGACATCCGATCGGACTTGGCGAGCACTCCCAGCTTTGCTCCGGACCAGCGCGAATTGCACTTGCCCTCCCGCCCCCTGCGGATCTTCATCAGTTGCGCAGAAGCCTCCGGTGAAACCCATGCGATCAATTGGGTGCGTGCCCTGCGAGCGGTCCTCGCTGAGTGCGGAGCCCCGGCGCCAGAGCTCGTGGGTCTGGGCGGCCCGCAGCTCGCCGCGCAGGGAGTTCAACTCTTGGGAGATCCCGTTTCCGATGCGCGCATGGGATTCTCCGGGGTTCTGCAGGCATTGCCTTTCTACCTGAAGCTCCTGCGAAGATCCGCCCAGAGTTTCACCAGTGGAGGATTGGATTTGTTCCTGGGGGTCGACTCTCCCGCTTTGAATGTGCCCCTCGCGCAAATGGCCAAGCGCTCCGGGGTGCTCACCGCTCAGTACATCACGCCCCAGTATTGGGGCTGGGCCCCTTGGCGCGTGGCTGGTTTCAAGCGCGCCTTCGATCTCGCCCTCTCGATCTTGCCCTTCGAACCGGCTTGGTTCCGCCGTCATGGAGTTGCCGTCGAGCACGTTGGCCACCCACAGATGGATGTCTTTCAAACACGAGCGGGCCTCGCACGCGAAGAGCGCGCTGAGATCCTCGCCATTCTTCCAGGCAGCCGGCGTTCCGTCATCGCACGCAATCTACCGCTGATGCTCGAGAGCCTCCGAGCCCACATCGGTGGCGCCGCTGCATGGCGCGCCCTTATTCTGCAAGGCTCCCGCAAGCACCGAGCGTTGATCGACGAGTGCATCGAGAGGAGTGCTTTAGATCGGGCGGCAGTCGAAGTCTCCTATGATCTCGAGGCAGGCCTTGCCCAAACCAAGGCAGCCCTGTCGGTTTCGGGAACGATCCTCACGCACTTGCTGCACCACAGGATTCCAACGGTTGTCGTCTACCGACTGGAGAGTGCCTTCCAACAGTGGATGGGTCGGCATTTCCTAACGGTGCCTTACTTCTCCTCCGTCAACTTGCTGGCTGGGCGCATGGTCTATCCCGAGTTTAGCTTTGCAGCCGAAGAGGGCCCGCCCGCCTTCTTCGAAGCGGTTGAGCGGCTGGTCAACGACAGGAACTGGAGGGAGGCTTGCTCGGCGGAACTGGAAATCGCAGCCCAGCGCCTTGGGCCAGCCGGAGCCAGCCGGCGAGCGGCATTGGCAGTATTGAACCTCATTCCGGGGGTTTCGCCCCCCCAGAAAAGCGCGGCAGGTGCCCGATGACCGGGAAGCAAAACGACCAGAAGTTTTCAGAGTCCTGGTTGAAGAAACCCACGGAGCCCTCGAAGGCGCCCGCCGACATGGGACCAGAAACCACACTAATGATGGCCACCAAGGCCGGCGATGAGCTCGCTTTCAACGCGCTCGTCACCAAGCTGCGCAACCGAGCCTTCTACATCGCCCAATCCCTCGTGGGCTCCCGCGAGGATGCCATGGACCTGGCCCAGGAGACCTTCATGAAGATCTTCAAAGCCCGTGAGACCTTCCGTGACGGGGAACCCTTCCTGCCCTGGTTTCACCGGATCCTGCGCAACACCTGCTACAGCCACCTGCGCAAGAACGGGCGCCTGCGCAAGGTCTCCTTCTCGGCCAAGAAGCCGGGATCCGATCGCGAAGGAGATTGGGAGCTTGCGGACCCCAAGGCCGATCAAGCCATCGATCAACTGGAGTCCAAAGAGCAAGCCCAGTCCTTTGAGTTGGCCGTGCAGCAGCTCTCCTCCAAGGACCGCGAGATCCTCTCCTTGCGTCACCACCGGGAGCTCTCCTACAAGGAAATCGCGGACTCCCTGGGCATCCCCCAGGGCACGGTGATGTCGCGATTGTTTCACGCTCGACGACGGTTGCGGGAGCACCTCGAAGGCCTGCTAGAAGCTGGCGACAGAGCCAGCGGCTCCGAAATTCAATCTCTCGGGGACCCAATGCAATGAACCGAGAATCCGAACACCCCTCCCGCGATGAACTGCTCGTGATGGCCTACGTCGATGACGAACTGGTCCCCGAGCAACGCGAGCTTCTTGAACAACGCCTGACGCAGGAACCTGAACTCCTGCGCCAGGTGACTGCCTATCAGAAGCTCGAGGTTCTCGCCCGCCACAACGCCCCCCCTGAGCCCACGGACTTGGAGTGGGAACGCATCCTCAGCAGCCCCACGCACCAGGCCGGAACGCGCACGGGCTGGACTCTGCTCTGCACAGGCTTGATCGGGCTCTTTGCCCTCGGCTGCATTGCGACCCTGCAGGCCGACTTGGATGCCCTGACCAAAGCCCTGATTCTCGCTCCTCTCTTCGGCTTCAGCGTTTTGCTCTCGATCCGCTTTCGAGATCGGCAGCGCTTGCTTCCCTATGATCCTTACACGGAGGTCAAACGATGATCGTGGCTACCATCGATGTTCTCCCCGGCTATGAAGTCGTCGAAGTCTTCGGTCTCGTGCGCGGGGCCACTGTCCGTGCGGGACATCTGGGCGGAGACATTTCCGCCCTCCTGACCAACATCGTGGGAGGCGAAGTTGGGGAGTACACCAAGCTCTTGGCAGAGGCCCGTGAACAAGCCCTGGATCGTATGACAGCGGAGGCCCGCGCGCTGGGTGCCAATGGGATCATCGGCACGCGCTTCACGGGCACCGAGATCGCCTCGGGAGCCGCGGAGATGTTGGTCTACGGGACCGCTGTCAAGCTGCTGAAAATCTAGGAGCCTCCGGGCCCGCTCTGGGCACCAGAAGATGGCGAACGCTTGCGCTGTCCTTCTTCGCATTCGGGATCATCGAACGCACTCTCAGCGATCGACGCGAATCTCGTCCAGAGCTTTGCGTTCGAGGTCGGGCACTTGGCAATCCGCGCTTGGATAGCCAACCGGCAACAACATGTAGGCCCGCTCATTGCTGGGCCGCGAGAGCAGGGGCTCTAGGAATTTCAAGGGACTCGGCGTGTGCGTCAGGGAGGCGATGCCCGCCTGGTGCAAGGCGGAGATGAGGAACCCCAGGGCGATGCCGATCGACTCGTTGGTGTAGTAGTGCTGGATCTTGTTGCCCTCCGCGTCCAAGCCATGCGCCTGCCGAAAGAGAATGATCAGGGCCGGAGCTGTCTCCAGGAACTCCTTGTTGGCATCGGTTTGGAAAGGCCGCAGGGCATCGATCCACTCTTCGTTCATGCGCCCGCCGTAATTCAGACGCTCCTCCTCTTCGGCCGCAGCCCGGATCTGGCGCTTCAGGTCGGGCTCGGTCACCACCACGAAGGTCCAGGGTTGCTGATGAGCTCCCGAGGGGGCGCTGCCCGCCATCCGGATGCAGGCGTCCAGAACTCCCGCAGGAAGTGGATCGGGGCTGAATTCCCGAACGCTGCGCCGCCCGCTCATCTCAGCCGCCAGGGCCTCGGCCCGCTGGAGCATCTCGGAAGCCGTCCGACGGCGAAAATTGAGGGGAATCTGAGGGGCGCTGTTCATAGGACCGAAGCCTGGGAAGAAATGGGAATCGTCGTCGTTAGGGTAAGGCTTAGAACTAGAGTCGCCTAGAATTGAACCGCGCCCGACTCCGCACGTTCCCCTCCGCACCATGCGCTCAAGAATCCTCATCGCCCTATTGCTCGGCTTCCTGGTAGCACCCCAGGTGGCCGTATCTTCGCCGCTCGCCAGCCCCCAGGCTCAGGCCGAACTCGACCTCAAGTCAGAGATCGACCGCAGCATCCGCTGGTTGCGCAGCAAACAGGCCCCCGATGGTAGCTACGGGGGCTCGGTCAAGAGCACCGCATGGGTCCTGCAATGCCTGGCGCAGTCCCCTCGCAAGTACGTGCGTCGCGATGGGCCTTTTGTGGCCGGGGCCTTGGATTACCTCGAGGCGCAGCAACACGCCAGCGATGGTGGCATCTATGACGAGGGGGCCACAGAGGTCCAGCGCAGCACCCAGTCGGTCCTCGCCTGGCTCGCCCTCAGTCGCTACGCGGATCCCAAGAGCGAGGCCCTGCTGACCAAGCTGGAGGTCTTCTTCCAAGCCCCACTGGCCCCCAGCAAGGGCGAGAAACTGACCAAGGCGGAAGCGCAAAAGGAGCTCGCCACCTGGCTGGCACGGCGTCACCCGGACGGCTCGTGGGAAGGTCCCGATGGCCGCTTGATTCGGACCGCTGAGGGCGTCATCGCACTCACGCGCTGCCGCGCCGCCCTGACGGAAACTCCGGCCGTTCCAACCTCGGCCAACCCCTTGCCCAAGTTCGCCAAGGCCGACCGCGACGCAACGGTCAAGTCCATGCGCAAGGGAGCCTTGTTCCTCATCGCGACCAGCGAGAACGGATTGTGGGGCGCCCCAGGCAGTCCCGATTTGGGAGTCACGGCCATGGCTCTGGGAGCTCTCCAGGAACTGCCCACACCGCGGCCCGAGGAAGTGCAGCGGGTGATCGACAACGGCTTGCAATGGCTCGCGAAACATCAGGACAAGGATGGTTCGATCCACGACGGCAAGCTCAAGAATTACCTCACCTCCGCCTCCATCCTGGCCCTCGCGAAGAGCGGCGACGAGCAGTACACAGCAGCCATCGAACTGGCCCGCAACTTCCTGGTGCGCTTGCAGTCGGATGAAGGCGAGGGATACACGGACGGCGATCTCTACTACGGCGGAATCGGCTACGGAGGAGACGAACGCCCCGACCTCTCCAACTTGCAAATGGCCCTCGAGGCCATGGCGGCCGCTGGAATGGAGAAGGGCAACGAGAGCTTCACGCGCGCCCTCAAGTACTTGGAGCGCACCCAAAACCGTTCGGAATCCAATGACGTGAAGATCGTGGAGAAGGGAGTCACCATCACTAGCGGCAACGACGGCGGTGCGGGCTACGCCCCTGCCGACTCGAAGGCGGGATTTGATGAGCTGCCCGATGGCACACGGGTCCCGCGCTCCTACGGATCCATGACCTATGCGCTCTTGAAGGGCTTCATCTTCGCGGGGCTCCCGAAGGATGACCCGCGCATGCAGGCCGCCTGGAAATGGATCGGTGAGCACTACACCTTGGACGTCAACCCGGGCTTTGAAGCCACGGGCGATCCCTCTGCTCCCTACCGCGGGCTCTTCTACTACTTCCACACCATGTCCAAGGCCTTGGACCTCTACGGGGACGAGACCGTGGTCGATGGGGCCGGACAGGAACACGCTTGGCGAGCGGAGCTGAGTGGGCGCCTGATCGCCATGCAGCGCAAGGACGATGGTTCCTGGCTGAATGAGAATGCCCCAAGTTGGTGGGAGGGCAACCCAGTGTTGGCCACCTCCTACGCTTTGCTCTCCCTCGGCAACGCCTTGCCCGGCAAGTGATCCACAGGAGGGCGCCCGGAGTTCCTTCGGACAAACCCACCCGGAACGCTGGTGCTTGAGACAAAGGTGGGGTAGAAAACTCAAGGTCGCTGCCCTGAAGCGTCGATTCCGATGCAGCCAGCCCCCTTCACCTCGTTCAATTGGACGTTGTGACTCGGGCCCCCGCCCCTCCTCTAGATGTCTCCCCACACAGCCCTTTACCGCCGCCTCGAAGGCGATTACGTGCGCAGCGGACGCATGGTCCTGCAGCATGGGGAAGCCTACTACGATCTCACAGAGATCCTGTGGAAGGGCGAGGACCCCATGTTCATTTCGGCCTTGGCCGCAAGAGGTTTCTTTCAGTCAGAGCGCTTCGAGACCTGGATGGAAGAGAACCCCGCGCCAGAGACGCGACCGATTCAGCCAGACGACGTGCTCTTGCCACCGATGCTCCCCATCGAAGTCGGCAAGATCGTCGCCCTTGGAAAAAATTTCCGGGCACACGCGGAGGAGTTCTCGGAGGAGATCCCAACGGAACCGTTGTTCTTCAACAAGCTGCCCGAGACCCTTTGCGGGCACAACCAAACGGTGTCCCCGCCCAAGGGCTACACGGGACGACTCGACCATGAGGTGGAGCTGGCTGTCATCGTCGGTCGACACGCGGACACGATCTCAAAGGAGAGCGCCCTCGAGTACATCGCCGGTTACTCCGTTGCCAACGACCTCACCCTGCGCAGCACCCAAGGACTCGATCGGGAAAAGGGTTGGCCTTGGTTCCGTGCGAAGAACTTCAAAGGCGCCTGCCCGCTCGGCCCCTGCTTCGTGCCGGAAGCCAGCCTCAACATTGAAAATCTCACCTTGACCGCCCGGGTCAACGGCGAGCTGCGCCAAGAGGCCAGCATGAAAGACCTGCTGGTGTCCGTGCCGGAAGCGCTGGAAGCCATCTCAGCCCACATGCCCCTGCACCCAGGGGACATCATCTTGATGGGAACGCCTGCGGGAGTCGGACCCCTCGCGAACGGAGATGTGGTCGAGTGTGAGGTTCAGGGCATCGGTCTGTTGCGGACCGAGATCGCGCGCTAGGGGCCTACTGGATCTGGTCGAACCAAACGACCGTAGATCCAACCGAGGCGAGGCGATCGAGATCGTGGGCATCCACGAAACCCGTCAAGTAGTGCGGAAGCTCGCGCAAGCCATCCTTCTGGAAGCGCAATTCCCTGGGAGCTTGGGGCAGTTGCAGGCGAATCCTTCCGGCCCCATCGGAACGTCCAACCAGTTCCCCATCGGCAAAGACCAGAACGTCTTTCAAGGGCTCCGCCATCCGGACGGCTCCGGTTCGGCGCCAGGAATCGAAGCCGGGTTCCGGCAAGCGCTGACTGCCGTCACGGAAGAGCAAGTGGCACCCCCAACCGCGGATCAGTTCGACCTGCTCGTGAAGCTCTCCTTGACTCTGTGCTGACCGCGGATCGAAGACCCCGAAGACCGGTTGATAGCCCACGCGGCCGACCATCCATTCGGGGGTCGGCATTTCAGGGGAGAGGCCCGCTCCCTTTTCCGTGGGCTGCAACACAAGGGACTCGGGCGCCCACCAATCCGCGGAAGAGAACCGCAAGTAGCAATCGTGCAGCGCTTCCCGGGACTCTTTGTCTGAGACGCTGAAGCGCAACTCGTGGATCTCCTCGTAGGGAACAGCTTGAACTCGAACGCCTTTCGGCAGGGCGCTGAAATCGAGCCGTGAGTTGGCCGGTTCGTAGGGGTTCGAATCGAGACCTAGCACCGACAGTTCGTAACTGCCCTCGGGCAAGAACGGGAACAAGCCTGCATAGCCCACGCCAGCCCGCGTCAATTGCGCGAGTGGATCTTCCGCAAGTCGCGGGTGAGCCACGCGGCGCACCGCTTGACCATCGAGGGATCGAAGGGCCAAGAGCACCGACGGTAGGTGCTGGTCGGAGACTCCCAGAACGGCGATGGGCAACTCCTCCGTTGTGCCCAGGGTCGACATCTTCAACTCGTAGGCCTCGCTGTCCCCGCCTTTCAGATCGAGTTGCAAGACCACTGGCTCGCGCCCTTCGGTCACCACGCGCAGCCAGTAGAAACCGGGTTCCACTCCACCAAAGCGAAACTCCCCTCCGGAGTCCGTCCAGGCTAGATGAGGATGGGTGTAGAACACGGGTGTCGCTGCCCCCTTTGCTTGGTACAGGCGCAGCTCCGCGTTCAGGACGGGTTCGGATTCAGCGTCGATCAGGCCTCCGCCGAAGACGGCCACTTGAACCAACTGCAGGTCCACGGGTTCCAGCTGCAAGCCCCGTGAGCTGGGGACCAAGGCGCGCGCTAACCAGTCGCCGCCGCGCTGCCGCACTTCCGCGAAGACCTCCACCCCTGGACGCGCGGGTTGCTCGATGGACTCGTAGGTCAAGCGCGGATTCTCACCCGCCTGCAGCAGGGTTCGCCAACTCCAGAAGGTCAGTCGCCCGTGGGGATTCCGTTCGATCAGACGTGCTTCCCAGCGCTCGGGCTCGCGCGCCGCCTGCTCGAGAAAGCGCAGGGCATAACTCGGAGGTACCTCCGCCGCCGGGTCCTGCTCAGCGGCGTGCACTGCTGCGTGCTCTGAAGCCTCAGCGCCTTTGAAGACTCCGGCTCTGCCTGTGTCGGCCGACGGGATCGGTCCAACTTTATCGCTACAGCCCAGCAAGAGCAGCAGCCCAATCCATGCGAACAGCTGCCTCACTGGGTTGCGACCTTCGGCTGGGCAATGCTCTTGGGCACCGTGAATTGACGATGGCCTTCGATGCCTCCCAGAAAACCAAAGCCAGATTGCCGGGCGCCCACCCAAGGCAATCCAGGAGCTCCACCCAAGTACTGATTGACGCCCACTTGGCCCGCGTGAATCCCTTGGGCCATGCGCAGCCCGCGTTCCACGTCCGCGGTGTAGACGTTGGCTCCCAAACCGTAGGGAGTGTCGTTGGCCAGACGCACACCTTCTTGCTCTTCCCCTGAGAATCGGGTGAGGCTCACGACCGGACCAAAGGTCTCTTCGTGGGTAATCTCTTGGTCGGCGGAGACGTTGGTCAAGACCACCGGGGGATGGAAGAAGCCCTTGCCAGCGGGAACCTCACCCCGGTAGGCGATCCGTGCACCCGCGGCTTGGGCTGCCGTCAGTTGGGCCTCTACTTTTTGCAACTGAAGGGCGCTCACCATAGGCCCCATTTTCACGCCCTCTTCAAAAGCATCGCCGCAGTTCCATTCTTTGGCCTTCTCGATCACTAGCTGCTCAAAGACATCGGCGACTTCATCGGCAACATAAACCCGTTCCACGGAGCAGCAGACTTGCCCACTGTTGCGCAAGCTATGGCGCACCGCGCACTCCGCTGCGCTCTCTAGGTCCGCATCCCCCATCACGATCAGCGGGTCCTTGCCGCCCAGCTCGAGCACCAGGCGTTTCAAGCCGCCCGCAGCGGCGCCCATGATCTTGATGCCCGTGGCGCGGCTGCCGACGAAGCCGATCATGTTCACGTCACTCTCCACCAGCGCGGCTCCCAAGGCTCCGTCTCCTTGAACAAGTTCGAGCACTCCGGGGGGCAAGCCCTCCCCCAACAACTCAGCGATCCTGGCCCCAACCAGCGGGACCATTTCGCTGGGCTTGAAGACCACCGTATTGCCCGTACCCAAGGCCGGCAAGAGGATCTGGAAAGGCATGCCCACGGGAAAGTTCCAGGGGGTGATGGCGGCCACGACGCCTAGGGGATCGCGCACCAACTGCACCCGATTGCTGTCCGTTTCGTGCCACTCCGGCTCAACGGCGCGGGAGATCTCTTGCAACTCAACTTGCGCCTGCTTGGCCCATCCGCGAGCCTCCCCGAGAGCGGCGGCCCGCGGCTTGCCCATCTCCTTGGAGATCAAGTCCGCAAGTTCTTCCGCGTTTGCTTCCAAGCGCTCCGACACGGCCCCGAGCAGCTTGATGCGTTCTTGCACCCCGAGGGCCGCCCAAGCGGGCTGCGCCGCGCGAGCGCGCGCCACAGCGGCTTGCAGTTGCTCAGGAGATGTGGACGGGATCTCGGCGATCAGCTCGCCGGTGGATGGATTGATGTCTTCGAAATGCAGCATGCCGCAGAGTCTACATCAGCAAGCCGCCCGACACGCACAGCTCCACTCCCACAGCGTAGGAAGAGTGCGCGGAGCTGAGCCACAGGGCAGCCTGGGCGACCTCCTCGAGAGTTCCCGCGCGCCCCATGGGCAGGGCCTGCTGCAAGGCCGGGTCGAGGGTCGCGGGATGCGCGGCCCCGTGGGGCACGAGGCCCGGGGCGATGGTGTTGACTCGGATTCCGTGGGGCGCTTCCTGAATGGCCAAGGAGCGACAGAAAGAATGCAAAGCACTCTTGGCCGCCGCATAAGCCGCGCAGTTGCGGCGAGCTTTGTAGTTCGAAACGCCGGCGCAGGTCAAGAAGACCAGGGACCCGAATTCCTGTTCACGCATGGGCTCGCGCAGGGCGTTCGTCAAGTGCACTGCAGTCATCAGGTTGCTGCCGAGCAAGGCTTGCCAATCCTCCAACTCCGTGTCTTCCAAAGGAGCTTCCATGTAGTCACCGACGCAATGCACCACATGGTCCAACTTACCGTCGATCTGGAAGATGCGTTCCACCAAGGCATCCGCCTGCTCGGGGTCAGCTAAGTCGCAGCGATGAGTGCGCGCGTCGAACATCTCATAGAGTTCTGCCCCTCTCGCCTCGTCGCTGCGCCAAACCACGTGAACCTTGTCTCCGCGGTCTTGAAAGTGTTGGGCGATCTCGAAGCCGAGGCCCCGGGCGCTGCCGGTGACGAGGGTGACGGGTGCGGGAATATGCATCCCGGCAAACTACCCAATCCCGTGATGGGCCCCCAGGGGCCTCTGCGTTTTTCACGCGAGGGCGAGCCCCTCAGTCCAGGATGCCGATGCGCTCGAAGGGCCAGAGCCGCAAGTCGACCTTGCCGCGCACCAGGCCCGCGGCCACTTGGCCAAATTCTCGGCTGTCGGAGGAGTGCAGGCGATTGTCTCCGAGCACAAAGTAGTGCCCTTCCTTGACCACCTCCGTCAAATCGCTGCGGAGGTCGCTCTCCAACGTGTAGCGCTCTTCGATTTGCTCCCCATTGATCCAGACTTTGCCGTTTGACATGACGATCAGGTCACCGGGCAGGCCCACGACTCGCTTGATGTAATCCAAGTTTGGATCCAAGGGATAACGCAACACGACGATGTCGCCGCGCGCGATGTCGGTGAACATGTAGCTGAACTCGTCCACGACGATGCGATCCCCGTCGTGAATGCCGGGGGCCATCGAACTGCCGCGCACCACTGACAGGTTGAAGACGAGCACGTAGGCCATCCAAATGCAGGCGACCAGGCGTGCGGGCAACCAACTGGCGCGCAGCAGGTTCTCGAGTCGCAGTCGAAGGGGCAACGCAGGGGCGAGCTGGGAATCCTGTTGGGCCCGTTCCTCGAGCTGTTCCCAGGACAGCGTCTGGTCCATCAGCATGGGTGGCTCCTCCACCAGCGTGGCCGGGCCCGCTGCTTGCCCGGAGGTCGCGAGGGCTAGATCTTCCGCGTCGAGCGCCATAGGATGCGTCCCGTCGATGCCTTCCAACAGCTCAAAGAGCTCGCTGGACAACTCAGACGCCTCGGGGAGTTCGTGGGGACGCGGCTCGTGCATTCCCCCCTTATCGGCAACGTCCAGCTTTCAGCTTGAAGCCAGTCGATTCATTTGCCGATGGAAGAAGACGCTGACCAGGCTTGAAATCCGGTCTATACCCTATGACATGGGGGCCACATGAACTCACCCCCCCCTCCATCCACCTGGCGCGCCACACTCTGGGTCGCCAAGAAAGAGCTGCTGACCGGATTCCGTGACCGCCAAATGACCTTGTACGCGGTCGTGTTGCCGATCTGCCTCTACCCGGTCATGTTCTGGATCATGATCCAGGGGGCTCTGCTCTTCCAGGGACGGCGTGAACACACCACGGTCCTGGTCGGCGTGAATTCCGATCCGGGAGTCGAGGTCCCCGCGGAGGTCTTCGAGGCCCTGAGTTACGCCCCGGGGGCCAGCGAATTGAAAGAGTCCGGCGGAGGCCTCGAGTTCGTCGAGATCCTTCCGATCGAGCAATCGGGAGATCCAGCCACGGTCGCACGCGAAGAGCGCGCAAAGGGCGAAAAACACATCGACGCCCTGCTCACCTTGCGAGGCGCCGAACAGTCTGGCGTCGTGATCGCGTACGACAGCACCGACTCCCGTTCCGAACTCGCCGCGAAACGCGTGCGCAAACGCATGGGGATCTACGCTGAAGACACGCGCGAGCTCGCGGCCAAACGGGGCGGACTGGACCCGCGCGGTTTGACCCCGTTCACAAGCGAAGATCGAAATCTGGCCCCGGACAAAGAGATGGGCGCCTTCGTGCTCTCCTTGCTGCTGCCGCTGTTGTTGGTGGTCATGTGCGTCATGGGCGCCTTCTATCCAGCGGTTGACTTGACCGCCGGAGAGCGTGAACGGGGAACGTCCGAGACCACGATGATTCTCCCGATCCCACGGCTCGCGGTGCATCAGGGCAAGATTTTGGCGGTCTGTGCATCAGCCTTGCTCGCGACCTCCCTCAATCTCTTGGCCTTGGCGCTCTCCGCCTCGCACCTCTTGAAACAACTCGGCCAAGGGGTCGACTTGAAGATCGAGGTGCCCTTCGTCGCCTTCGCCTCGATCGCGCCCCTCGCGCTGCTCTTCACCTTCTTCGTGAGCGCCATCCTGACCGGCGTGGCGGCCCTCGCGAAGAGCTTCAAGGAGGGACAAGCCTTGCTCGGCCCCGTGCAGATGATCTTCATCCTGCCCGCAATGACGAGCATCCTTCCGGGCCTTGAACTCACCACCAAGATCGCCTTCGTTCCCGTGGTCAATGTGGTCATGGCCTTTCGATCCATGCTGCGCGGGGAAGCTCTCCCGCTTGAGTACACGTTGACTGCGGTGTCCCTGCTGCTCTACGCCGGCCTCGCGATTCTCTTTGCGGTTCGGGTGCTCTCGCGGGAGTCCCTGGGGGTTTCCAACAAGACCATCCCGCTCACCCGATTGTTCAGCTTCCTCCGTTCTGACAACCTGTCCCGATGACTGACCTCGACCCGAACCTGGCCATCGAAATCCGTGGCCTGCGCAAGACCTTTCAAGACCCCGAACGGGGGACTGTGGAAGCGGTCAAGGGCGTTGACTTGAGTTGCCGGCGGGGCGAGATCTACGGACTCCTAGGACCCAACGGGGCGGGCAAGACCACGACTCTGCGCATGCTCGCTTCGATCCTGGCGCCCACCTCCGGTAGCGCCTACTTGGACGGCGTGGACGTGGCCGCCAACCCCCTCGAGGTTCGTCGCCGCATGGGGTTCTTGTCCACCAGCACGGGCCTCTACCCGCGCCTCACCGCCCGTGAAACCCTGCGCTACTTCGGCAAGTTGCACGGCATGCATGGGGACACCCTGGAAGCGCGCATCGAGGAGTTGCTCGTGGCCTTCGAGATGGAGTCCATCGCGGACGGCCGGACGGAGAGCTTCTCCACCGGACAAAAGCAAAAGGTCTCCATCGCCCGCGCTGTCTTGCACGATCCGAAAGTCCTGATCCTGGATGAACCGACCACGGGCCTCGACATTTTGGCGGCCAGCACCATGGTCGACTTCATCGACAGCAGTCGAGCCCGGGGCACCTGCGTGCTCTTCAGCACTCACATCATGAGCGAAGCGGAGCGCCTCTGCGATCGCATCGGCATCATCTACCAGGGACGACTCTTGGCGGAAGGCACCCAAGCAGAACTCTGCGAGCAAACCGGCGAGAAGTTCCTCGACGGAGTCTTCATGTCCCTCGTGCGCGCCGCGGACAAGAGTGCCGGGACCCCTGGCTAGCCTGCAATATTCATGAACACACACACCAAATTCCGCAAAGTGCCGCCAGTGACCGAGTTGCTGTGTTTGGTGCGCGTCTTCATGAATAATGCAGGCTAGCCGTGAGTCGCCATTCCAAAACGATCAAGCCCTGGAAGCTCGTCTTCCACACCGAACTGCTCGGGCTGCTTCGCGACCGGCGCGCCATGTTTGCGGGACTGATCCTGCCCGCGTTGCTATACCCCTTCATGTTTCTCGGCCAGGGTTGGCTGGGGAAGATCGCGGAGGAAACCCTCAACACCCAAGAGGTGCACGTGGCCATGGATCTCTCGGCGGCCTCACCGCAGGTCCAAGGGCGGCTTGCTGAGCTTTTGGCCCTGCAGATTCCGATCCAAGTGGACTCCTTGCCCCCGGGATCGGGCGCGTCCATCGACGCCCTTGTGCAAGAGGCCACGCCCGATGCCTGGCAACGTGAGCGCGAACTCGCCATCTCACTGATCGGCACGGACGGGCACCTGGTTTTGTACGCCGTGCCAGATCCCGTGGTGGCTGATCGCACACTCTTTCGCTTGCACTTCGACGGGGCGCGCGAAACCTCCCGAGAAGCGCGCAAGCGCACGAATCGCGCCCTCAGTCAACTCTCCGATGAGTTGCGCTCAGAGTTCATGAGCGAGCAGTTCGGCGGCGACCCGGCGCAAGCCTTCGTCAGCGAGGACTTGGACCTGGCCTCGGAAGAGGATCTGAGCGGAGCTCTGCTCGGAAAGCTCTTGCCCTTGATCGCCGTGCTCGTGTTGCTGTCCGGTGGCAGCTACGCCGCCCTCGCGGCCTTTGCTGGAGAGCGAGAGTCCGGCACCTTAGAAACTCTGCTGGTGCAACCGGTGGAGTCCATCGCGATCGTGCGCGGCAAGTTCCTGGCGGTGCTCAGCACGTCCCTGGCCACTTTGGTCTTGAACACCATGAGCCTGTTGCTGTGCGTGGCCCTGGGGCTTGGGGATCTGCCC
The DNA here is from genome assembly GCA_937905825.1 of uncultured bacterium. Lineage (GTDB taxonomy): Bacteria > Planctomycetota > UBA1135 > UBA1135 > JABACD01. The sequence continues at coordinate 144,691 of CALCXM010000082.1, read as the reverse complement.
GGGGGCGGCGGCGCAGCGGCCACTCCCCAAGCCTTGCGAGTGCTGCTCGGGGGGTTGATCTTGATCCCCGTGTGCCTCTTCTTAGTTTCCGTGCTGTGCCTCGTGTGTGGCAAGGCCCGCAGTTTCCGGGAGGGCCAGCACTACATCTTGCCGCTCTCCTTGGTGATGCTCCTGCCGGCTGCGGTGGCCATGCAGCCCGACGTTCAACTGGATGCCTTCCTGGCCTGCATTCCGATCGCCGGGCCAGCCCTCGCGTTTCGCGAAGCGATGGTCGGCAACCTCAGCTTCTTGCCGGGCTTCTTGGCGGTCTTCTCGACGCTGCTCTACTCCACACTGGTGCTGCGGCGGGTTGGCGGCTTGCTGGATGCAGAGAAGATCCTCGGTAGCGAGGCCGGAGATGAGGAGCTCAAGCAACGTCGCGTCCAATCCCGTTCGGCCCTGACTTGGGGTTGGGCGGGAGTGCTCTCGGTCTACCTGGTGGGTGGCCTCTTGCAGAGCGTGCATCCGATCGGCGGACTGGCCGCCACACTCTGGTTGCTCTTGCCCTTCTTGACCTGGGCCTGCGTGCGCAGAACGGCAGAACGCAGTGGGGAAAGCCTACCGGTCGCCTTGGGTTTGCGCTTGCCCGCCATCCATCACCTTGTTGGCGCCCTGCTGGCAGCCGCCGCCCTGGCGCGTTTCGCGACCGTTTGGATCGCGTGGCAACAGAAGGTCATGCCCCTACCTTCGAGCATCACGAGCGCAGGGCTGCCGACGCAGTTCACGGAGCTCTCGCCTCTACTCATGTTCCTGGCTCTGGCCCTCAGTCCCGGGATCTGCGAGGAGCTCTTCTTCCGCGGTGCCGTGCTGTCCGGATTGAAGCGCGACTTGAAAGCCTGGAAGGTTGTGGCTTGGCAAGCGCTGTTGTTTGGTGCGGTGCACGCCAGCATCTACCGTTTTGCGCCGACGGCCCTGATCGGCGGGTTGGCCGCCATCATCACCCTACGCAGCCGCAGCCTCTTCCCGGCCATGCTGCTGCACATCACCTACAACGGCGTCTTGGTGCTCGGTCAGCAGACCCTGCCGTTCTTTGTGAAGGATTCGCCGGACCTGCTTCCTTCCGAAGCTCCCCCCGCAATGACCCTCGAAGAGGTCTTGAACTTGCCCTGGGTTCCCTGGCTCGCGATCCCCGCGCTGGTGCTGTTCGCGATTCCCCGCAGACGCTAACCAGCGCGCGCAAGAAACCGCGCCAAGCTCCGCGGACAGGCGGGCCCACTTCGTCGAACGCGGGGCCAACTGCCCCCGCAAATGCCCTGCCCAAAACATCAGCCCCCGACGATTCACAGTGGAATCGCCGGGGGCTGTTGGTTGTTTTTGTCGGCTCGCGGACGTAGCCCGCTTGCAGAACTCAGCCGGCTCCTGAAATCAGAAGGGACCGAGCTCCAACACCGGGGGCACTACTTGCTGCCGCGGGTGTTGCCTTTGGCTTTGAGCTGGGCGACAGCTTTGCCGGAGCCCATACCCATCTTGCGGATACGGAGACGACCGCGGGTCGGGCCGCCGGACTTGAATTGGGACTTGGCCATGGGAATGATCTTGGGCTCAGGAGGCAGGTTGGAGGGTCCGACATCCTCGTGATGCCGGTTTCGAGCGGGAAGTTGTAATGGATCCGGGAGGGACCAACAAGGGTCGCGGGCCAAGAACCTGGCCCCTTTTGCCTCAATTTGCCCCCTCAGGTTCCTGTATCGGTGCTTTCCTCCAGGATCATGAAGGGCGATCATGCCCCCGTGAGAGTCTTCATCGGAGATATTCAGGGCTGCCTCGGGGAGCTGGAGCGCTTGCTCGAAGCCGTGCAGTTCGACCCGGCCCGGGACGAGCTGCACCCGGTGGGCGACGTGGTCAATCGCGGGCCCGATTCCCTGGGGGTGTTGCGCCTCCTGCGCGAGCTCGACGCGGGCGGCGTCCTCGGGAACCACGACGTGCACGCCCTCTTGCGCATGCGCGGTGAGCGCCAGGCTGGAAGGCGCGACACCCTGGAGCCCCTGCTGGAAAGCGACGAGGCCCCGGAGCTCTTGGCGTGGCTCGCCGAGCGGCCCGTGATCAGAGCTTGGGAGGATCTGCTGTGCGTCCACGCCGCCATCTCTCCGCGCTGGTCCGATCCCGTCGCCACCCTGGATGGCCTCGATGCCCTGGCTGATAGCCCGCAGTTGGCCTTCGCGATCAGTGCGCGCTATTGCGACGAGCAAGGCCAGCGGCCCCCCGCGGATTGGCCGCCCCCGGAGCCTCCCTTTCAAGCCTGGTACAAGCACTGGCAAGCTCGCCCGGAGGAAACGCGCACGGTGGTTTTCGGTCACTGGGCGCGCAACGGCTTGGTGCTCGAACCGCGCGTGCGCGGCTTGGACACGGGCTGCCTCTACGGCAAACAGCTCACCGCATGGATCGCCGAGGAAGACCGCATCGTGCAAGTGAAGGCCAAGCGCGTCTACTCCGCGACCTCCCTACCGGACTGAGTGACCTCGCCAACTTGGGCCGCTCAATCCGCGGAGCTTGCCCTCGCGGACGTGTCCCCTTGGCGGATTGCCCCAGGCGGAGGTCCACCCCAGGCGGCCAGGGCACCGGCCAAGAGTCCTGCGAGATGCATCTCCCAGGAAACGTGGCTGTTGCTCGGGAGCACTCCCGTTAAGAGGCTGCCATAGGTCAGCACAGCAAGGGCCGCGACGAAGAAGGAAACCCAACTTTGATGGAGCAGCGCGCGGGTCACCAGGTACCCCAAGTAGCCCATCACGAGACCGCTGGCCCCCACGTGATAGGAGCCGCGGGCCAGGGCCCAAACGGCCATGCCACCACCGACCTGGATGACGAGGCTAACGCGCAAGAAAGTCCAGGGGCCGTGGGTCAAGGCTAGCCAAGAGAGAACCAAGAGCGGTCCGCTGTTGAGGAGCAGGTGCTTCGTGCTGACGTGGATGAAGGGCGCGCAAAGGATCCCTTTCAAACCGCTTTGAGTGCGAGGAAGAATCCCCCACATGTGCAGGTCAGCTCCGGTCATGACGCGCAGCAACTCCACCAGCCACAGCAGGCTGAAGAGAGCCAAGCAAAGGATCACTCGCTGGCGAATGGGGAACTCCGGTTCACGACGCATGGGGCCAAGCTACGGACCTACGTGCGAGATCTCCCATCAAAATCCACAGAAGGGCCCCGGCTCAAACCGGATTCGAACTTTGCTCAGCCGTTGATGCGGCGCCAAACATCCGATTGAAGCAAGCCTTCTGGATCGAGCTCTCGCTTCATCTCCCGGAAGTCCTGCAGCTTGCCGGCGGGGTAGAAACGCTCCACGTCCTGCGCTCGCAGCACCAGGTCCTTGGCGAAGTAGAACTTGCCGCCGGCGTTCAAGACGATCTCGGTGAGCTCATGGCAGTGACGCCAAAGCGCTTCGCGGTTGGTTGGAGTGACTTTGAAATCGAGGGCGAAGCTCCAACCATCCAAGGCGTGGGTCAACCAAAAAGGATCGGGCTTGTGGCGTTTCAGAACGCCGAGGTAGGGCACGAATCCGCGCTTTTGGCAGAGGGTCAGGATCTCGCTGTAGACCCTGTGAGCTTGTGCATCGGGCACAAAGGGTTGGTACTGAATCAGGCCGCGCTTTCCCCGGCGACCATAGGCCCACTTCCAATTGGGCACGAAGTCCAGGAGGAAGTTGAAGCCCGCGTGGGACTGCAGGTAGCCCCCGCCCATCTGCTCCGTGCGCCCCGCGTGAAACTTGACGAGGTTCATCAAGCGCATGCCGGCGTCGTGGCTGAAGAGCGTTAGGGCGCGCCAGATTTGCGCCTTGGGCACGCCGAGGATGCTGCCGGGCAACTCTTGGTAGGGAACGGTCAGCGTCGTGGCCGTGTCCTGGTCGCGGCCCGCGGGCAGGTAGTGTGCTTCATGGATCAAGCCGCGGCCCAGGCCGTCGCCCGCTGCAAAGCAGTCCAACCAACCGACCAGGTAGTCCGCGTGGTGTTTGTTGTCCTCGAAGTACTCCATCATCGCGCCCAGATTGCGAGTGGAGATGCCACGCACTTCGATATCGCCAGAGTGCACGGGCTTGGTCTTCAACTTGGCGCGACTGAAGGTCCCGAGCAACCCCATGCCACCAATCGCCGCATGGAACAGGTCCGCATTTTGATCGCGACTGCAAGTGCGCACTTCCCCCGAAGGCAAGACGATGTCGAACTCCAGGGTGTTGTCGCCCCAGGTTCCGACCTTGTAGTTGTTCTTGCCGTGGATGTTCATGCCAAGCGCTCCACCGGTGGTCGGGAACATCGTTCCAGAACAAACCGTTGGCCAGAAGCCCTTGGGCAGAATGTGTTTCCAAATCTGCTCGAGGGAAACACCTGATTCAACTTCGATCACGCCCTTGGACTCATCGAATCCCAAGATGCGATTCATGCCTGTCATGTCGAGCACCGGGCCGCGATCATTGCAGGAAGGGTCCCCATAACTGCAACCGGTGCCGCGCAAGGCGAGCGGCTTGCCCGTGGCGCGCGCTTCATCGTAAGCGCCGCGAATGCCTTGCACATCCGTCGGGCGCAGGACTCGATTGTAGTTGCCCACGGCCATGCCCCAGCCCTCGACGTACTCGAAGCTGGACTTGGGTGTGGAACCCAGGCCGTTCCCTTGGCTAGACATTGAGCTTGCGGAACAGGAACGACGGAATGCAACGGATCACTGTCATCAAGCCCCACCACTGCCGGGGCACGTAACGCACCTGCGCCGAGGAGCGCGCCGCGGAAAGGATTTGTGCAGCTGCTTCCTCAGGCGTGATCAGCCAAAAGAGTCCATCCATGCCCTCGGTCATCTGGGTCGCCACAAAGCCCGGCTTGATCGTGAGCACGTGCACGCCGCTCTCCGACAAGCGATTGCGCAGGGACTCCAAGTAGGTGTTCATGGCGGCCTTCGTGGTTCCATAGACAGGGGCCCCACGCCGCCCGCGATCCCCCGCAACGGACGAGATGCCGACCAGGGTTCCCGAGCGCTGCCTGCGGAAGTAGTTCGCCGTCGGGTTGCCCCAAGCGATCATGCCCGCCAGGTTCACCCCGAGCATGGCGAGGTCCTTGTCCGTGTCGAATTCCTCGGGTTCCACCTTAGGCATGATGCCCGCCGCGAAGATCACCAGGTCCAAGCCGCCCAACTCGCGCACCAGGCTCTCGAAGACCTCTGGAACCTCGTTGGTCTGGCCCACGTCGTGGGCTCGCACCACGACCCGGCCACCGGACTTGGCGGCGCTGGCGGCGCAGGACGCGGACAATTCCTTCAGCTTCGACTCCCGGCGTGCGACCGCGGCGACGCTGTAACCCTCGGCCGCGAGCTGGCGAACCAAGGCGGCTCCCATGCCTGAACTGGCCCCGAGCACGATGGCTCGGCGCTGGTCGGCGGGGACTCCTGCAATTCGGGGAGCGAGAGAATGAGTTGTCGCCGAAGCGTCTGGGCTGGAGCTCATCGATGGATGCTTCAGGTGCGGGGAGTGGGAAATCGAGGCGCAAGCAGCCTCCCGAGGCAGTATCGTCTTCCGGAGGTCGAAATCCCAACAGTCATGCGGGAAGCTTCTCGGCGCTCGTGCTCGGGCCCGTGTCGGGCTTGCCGAGCACGTTGCCGCGATACCAGAGGTATGCGTAGAACAGGTGCCATGCGCTCCAGATCATGGACGCCGTCAAGCCCCAGGCGACTCCCACAGTGGGGAATTTCCAGGCCAGGAAGCCAATCAGCGGCAGGTTAATCAGAGCCCCCACAACGGAGACCAGGATTCCCACGCGCAGGGTTCCCGTCACCAGATAGAAGGTGTCGTTCGCAATCGAAAAAGCGATCACGAGATAACCCGGGACCAGAATCCAACAGATCTGCTCGATCGGCTCGCGGTACTCGGGCTTGAAGGCGTGGCGCAGAACGAGGGGCAGCATCGGCATGAACGCCAGGATTCCCACGCCAATGGTCAATCCGCTGAAGAGGCTTGTGCGGAAATAGGCCTGGCACATGGCGCGCATGTCCCTGGTTCCGGCCAACTTTGAGAAGAGCGGCAGGGCCGTGCGACTGACCGCCTGCATCAACATCAAGGGCAGATTCATGATGCGCTGGGCGAGTCGCAGGTAAGCCACCCAGGAGTCCGAGCCGAAGCGTTTGAGGATCAGCGCGGGCAGGATCTGCATGCCAATAGCGTTCAGATTCTGAACGGCACCCATGCGCAGACCGATGGCGATGCCCTTGCGAATCGGGACTCCGCGCACCCGGCTCAGGATCTCGCCGGGACTCGGCAGTAGCTCGGGAATCTGTTTGCACTCGCGGATGTAGAGGGCACTCGCGAGCAAGGAACCGATCAACGAAGCGCACAAGGAACCGATCACGGGCCCACGCAGGTCACCGGTCAGGACGGCACCGAGCAGCACCAAATACACCCGCACCAACTCGAAGGCGTTGTCCGATTGGGTCAAGGGCAACATGCGTCGGGTCGCTTGCAATCCCGCACCGGCCACCACCCGCGGAATGTCCAAGAGCGGCGTGAGTGCCAAGAAACCCGCGAAGAGCCCCACTTCGTGGCGTGAGTTCATCACGTTCTCGGCAGCCCAAGGCAAGATCAGCACTCCAGCGCAGGCCACCAGCGTTCCCAGCAAGGTGTAGGCCTTCATCAGGTAGGCAAGCCAAGCGGCAGCCTCCCCGCGATCCTTGGTGGCGAGGGCCGCGGCCACTTTGCTGACCGTCACCGCCACCAAGCCCAAGTTCACGGTGAACCAGAGCAGAGAGTAGAGCGCGATGGCCACATAGAACTCCCCCTGGCGATGGGAACCCAACAGATAGGCGAGACCCGTGGCGCTTAGCAAGTTGCCGAAGGAAACCAACATGGCCCCCACTTGCAAGGTGCCCGTGTCCCGCAGGAACTTGCTCTTGACGAGTTGGCTGACCTTGGCGAGGACGACGCTCATGAAACTTCGACGGATCCCGGGGCGCGCGCTCCTTCAGTTCCATCCAGCGCAAGGCCCCCAAGGGTTGGGACCCCAATCGAGAGGCACTCGGATGTGATCCCCCGCGAAGCGCGACGCTCGATCGATTCCGGGACTAGAAGGACGCAGGCCACAGGCCCTAACCCTTGTGAACGAACAGGAAGTCTTGAACCTTCTCCATGTTCGACATGTCCACTTTCCCGTAGCCCATGTCATAGAGCTGTTGCAAGACCTTGGCCTGGTCGGCCCAAAAGGGATGGTATTCCTCGCTCATCAACTCCGAGAGGATCAGTGGCTTGGGTTCGCAGGCGTTTAAGAAGCCCATCATTCCCTGCAAGACGCGGTAGTCGAAGCCTTCCGTGTCGGTCTTGATGAAGTGCACGAAGTCGAGCCCCTTGGACTTGGCGTAGTCGTCGAAGACCTCGATTTGGATCTCCTCGGATTCGTGATCGGGATTCTCCACGACCTCTGACACATCGCGCTTGTCGAACATCAACTCTTCCACCAGAGAGTTGCCACCGGGGTTGTAGCGCGCTTTGAAGATCGTTGCCTGGCCGCTCTCTTGACCCAGGGCAAAGTTCTCGAGGGTGATGCGTGGGTCGCTGCCGAAACGGGCGGCGCAGCGGCTGTGCATGTCCTTGACCGGCTCGAAGAGAAAGCCCTTGGCCTTTGGCCGTCCCTCGAGAATCGCTTCCGAGAACAGGCCGATGTTGGCGCCCACATCCACGAAGATCAGGTCCTCAGCCAGGTGTTGCCAAATCGGCTTTAGATCGGCCGCGATCGTTTGGCGGTGCTTGGCCTCCCATTTCTGGAGGTCCGTGGTCTGGGAGCCTCCGGCGCCAAGGCGTCGCAGCAGACCGTCAATCAGGGGAATTCGCATGTTGAACAGGATAGGACGGGCGGGCAAGCCGGTCGGGGATCACAGGAGTTATCGGACCGGGTGGCAGGCGCCCTCAACGACCGGGCGAAGTCTACGCTGGGATTCCACAAAAAGAGTGACCTGTTTGGAATCTTGCGGACCCGGAATACGGATTCTGGGGCACGGGAAGGGCCTTTCTTCGAAGTCGGGCCGAGCTTAGCGCAGCTCGATCAGAACGACTTCGCGCGGGGGCAAATGGGTCACGAGGGCTGCCCCGGGCTTCCAATCGAGGGCCTCACGTCCCTGGCGGGTGACGCGTTCGGCGCTTTGGACCCCGTCCAACCCGTAGGCTGCGTAGGTCGAGAGTTCCAAGGGCACGTTCAAGGCGATCGGCTCCTGCGTGAGGTTCACGAAGAACAAGCCGAGCCGTTCCTCCGACTTCCACGCGCTGTGCTGGATGGGTCGCACAGAGAAAGTCCCGCGTTGGTCGGCGAAGGTCGTGCTGTTGGGTTTGCCAGCCCCCCAGCCCACGTTGCCGCTGAACACGTAGTCCAGCTCGATGGTTTCCTCAGCCAGCGGAACGGGCGGTAGCATGCGGCCGTAGGCCAAGAAGTGCGTGCCATAGTCCGTGCGCGCCGCAGCGATCTCGCGCAGAAACTCCCCCTTGGCCGGATCGTAGGTGTCGTTGCCCGGGGCGCCGACCTCCACCCAGTCAAAGGGGTTGTTGCGTTTGTAGTGCAGGATGCCCACGCGGGTCATGCCGGGAAAACGTTCCGGTGGTTGAAACTCATTGTTGAGCTCGAAGATGCCCCCGGCCAAGGCCACGCGGCTGGCCATCCAGTAGAAGATGTCCCCCACCTTGTGGGTGGCCTTGCCGCAGCCATCCAATGCCACCGGCGCGTACTCGTGGTACAGGTAGGAAAAGACCGGCAAGGTCTCCGCCAAGCCAGCCAGTTGGGGTCCGCGGTAGAAGCCGCCCTCGAGGCCGCCCATGAAGGCACCGCCGTTGCGCGCTTGGTAGTAGTCGAAGCTATCGAGCAAGCCCTCGTGCATGAGCTCGACGCCGACCGGCGTGTAGCTGCCACAGGACTCCGTAAGCGTCGCGCGTGTGCTCTTGTACAATTCGCGAAAGCCCGCGTTCATCCAGCGCCCGCGGCCCGGGGGATGCACGTGCTCCTCGCTCAAGCAAGTCAACGAACGATTGGGCGCGGAAGCGTCGCAGTAGAAGGAGGAAGCCCCGTAGGCTTGCACGATGTCCCGGGCCCGTTGTCCGTGAAGGTACTGCCACAACTTGTTCGAAGGACAAGCTTCCGGCGTCGCGCGCGGAACGATCTCGATGATGTCGCGGCCCACGGAGAAGGCGATGCGACGATTCAGGTGCCCGGTCTCCAGGTCCGCCAAGAAGATGGCGTAGGGATCACCGGTTTGCTCCAGGGCCGAATGATTGGCCGGATGGATTTCAACCTGCACGCGCTTCTCGACCTGCCCCGGGGCATGCTTGTGCACCGCGTCGTGTCCCAAGACGTGAAAGACGGGGCCTTGTAGAATGTCATGGTACGCGCGCAACCACGCACTCTGGTCCACCGTGGCTGAGGTTCCGAAGGTGGCCAGGCCGATGTCTTCCACAAGCCAACGGGCCCGCTGATGCTCCGCTCGATTCTTGAGCTTGCCAGCGGACAAACACAGATTGGTGGTCTCGGCCCACTGGCGGTAGTGGTCGGCGGCCTCGTACCAATCCCCGGTCGTGTTGATCCCCAGCACAAAGGGAAAGTCGAAGTCCAAGTCCGCGCCAGCACGATCGTCCCAGCTGTCGTAGGTCCAGGCCATGCCAAGCTTGCCCTTAACGACCGGCATGGCCACGGACTTCTCCGTGACATGCGGATCGAAGGTCGCGAAGAAAAAGCCGCCGACTCCCGCTCCGAAGTAATCCACCAACTGGTGGGTCATGCCGTTGTAGGCTTGGGGGTAGGACGCGTTGCGGATCGGGTTCAAGGGGATCTGCAAGGTCTGAACCGGATTCAGAATCTTGATGCCCCGGGCGATCGAATGCACCAGCACGTCGTCTTCCGGTCGCGCCCCGTGCCCGCTCAGGGCTTGGAAGTCCGGGTAGGTCAGGGAGCGCACACCGCGCTTGCCTTCGTTCGTGAGTTTGGGCCAGAAGTAGGCCATGGGCGAATGGCTGGGCAACTCCACTCGCACTTCGACTTCGATGCGGCCCTCCACTTGCCAGGTCAAGAGGACACTCTGGTCCTGCGCCTTGGATTCCTGCAACACGTAGCTGAAGTCAGTCCCGGACGCAACGCGTCCCCCTTCCAACTTGACCTGGGGCGCAGGGGTCCAGCCCTTGCCATTCGGAAAGAGCGGGAGATCTTTGACCTGGTTGTGCACCTCCATGAGCGAGCCTGTCTCGCGATGGAACTTCAATCGCAACAGTCCATTCTCGAGCACCAGGAATTTGCCTTGCTCGATGTTCTTCCCGACGGCCACCTGCACGGAGCTTCGCTCTTGGAGCGGGCGCTCTTCAAGAGAGCCCGCAGCAACTGGGCCCGCACCAGCCTGCCCCTTGTGAACGGGCAGCGTCGCAGTCGCTGCAGCTGTCGAACTCGCAGTGGCGGCGAGGCACAGCAGAAGCGCGAGCATTCGAGTCAGGGTGTGGATCATGGTATCGCCAACTATCGCGCAAACTCTGGTGCCGTCAACCCTGGGCAGCCCACGGGCGTCCGCATTCAGGGGTTGGACCTGGCATGGAAGGAAAGGGTGACGTCGAGGCCGCGGGCAACGGTTAGTTGGATTCCTGGGCGCGGGTGGCCCAAGCGACGGAACCGAAGACGATCGTTCCCCCTAAGATTTGCAGGGGGGTCATGGCGACTCCCAGGTAGAGCCACACAAAGAGCGACGCGAAGATCGGCTCGAGGGTGAAGATCACCGCGGCGACCTCCGCTTTGACCCGCGCTTGCCCCCAAGTCATGCCGCCCAAGGCCAACGTGGTGCAGACCAGTCCCGTCACCAGCACGCCGGTCGCGAGCCCCGGCCATTGATCGGGCAAATCAAAAGGCACAACCAGGCAGGCCAAACCAGCCAGGAGCGCGACGCCTAGGATCTGTCCCGCAGCGATGATCGAAGTGGGTGCCCGGCGCGTGGCCCACTCGAGCAGCAAGATCTCTAGGGCAAAGAAGAACGCGGACCCGAGGGTCAAGGCGTCACCGAAGTTCGGTTGCAAGGCCCCCTGCGGAGCGAGCACCAACCCGGTTCCGATGGTGGCGAGCCCGGCGCCGATCATCATCACCTTGGACGGGGCGCGACGATGCTGGATGGCGGCCAAGAGCGGAACCATGGGAACGCTCAACATCGTGATGAAGGCGCAGCGGCTGGCCGAGGTGTGCTGCAATCCCCAAGTCTGCAAGTAGAAGCCGCAGAAGAGCACGCAGCCCACGAGGATCGCCACGGCCCAAGCCCCCAGGCCCGCGCGCTTCGTCGCACGCCATAGAGGACGCGCGATGGGCAGGAACCCCAAGCTAGCCAAGCCGAAACGAAGGAACAAGAAATACAACACCTGGCCCTGGGTGCGCCCGTCTACCACTTCCCCGACGAGCGGAAAGGAGATCCCCCAAAGGGCCGTGATGGAAATCAGGACGAGGATGCCGCGCCCGCGCTCCCCTCTCAATCGGCCACCCTTCCCGCACCGCTGGACTCGTAGCCCTCGACTGTTGCGCGAAAGGCAGCGCTGGTCAGCGCTTTCTTGCGTTCCGCGTTGCTCCAAGAAACGAGCAGCACTTCTGCTTCCACCAACACCCGTCCGCTCTTGATCTCCATGATGCGCGAAACCTGGGTGAAGGCGCTGCGCGTGAATCCGGTGGTTTTCAGTTCGACGACCACCTGCTCTCCACCCCGTCCGGGAGAGAGAAAGCGGATGTTGGTTTGCATCAAGACAAAGGGAAACTGATTGTCCGTCACCAGACCGAGACCCGTGAAGTACTCAAAGCGCGCCTCTTCCAAGAGCGTCATGTACACCGCGTTGTTGACGACCTTCTGATTGTCCTCGTCGCTCCAGCGCATCTGTCGCGTCGTGCGGAAGCGAAAGGAGCCGGATGAAGGAATTGTGGGCAGTTCCATGGGGATCACGGTACATTTCCCGTGCCAACGAAACTACCGCAGTCATGACTGAACCAAAGAACGAACAGAACCCTAGCGCAGGCGTCAACACCGACGCGCAGGGGCTCCTGCCCTGGAAGACGGTTGAGGGCCAGAAGGAACCTCACATGATGATCTTTCGCCCGCGCTATGATCAGGTGCAGCATCCGCGCACCGGAGAGAGTTTCCAGCGCCTGGTGCTCGACACGCCAGACTGGGTCAACGTGGTGGCGCGCACGCCAGAGGGCCAATACGTCCTGGCGAAGCAGTACCGCTTTGGCAGCCAGGACATGACCCTTGAAATTCCCGGGGGCATGGTGGAGAAGGCCGAACCCCACGGGGACGCGGCCAAACGCGAGCTTCAAGAAGAGACCGGCTACACCAGCGACCAGTGGACGTACCTGGGCTGCGTGCAACCCAACCCGGCCTTCCACAACAACCTTTGCCATCACTGGCTCGCGCAGGACGCGCAACTGACCGCCCCCCAGAACATGGACAGCGGGGAAGACATCGCGATCGTGCTGCAAAGCGAAGCACAGGTTCGCGAGGGCATCGCCTCTGGAGCGATCGCCCACTCCCTGGTGCTGACCGCCCTTTGCAAGGTCCTCGACCTGCGAATTCCCCTGTGACCCCGCCCATCAGCCAGACTAGCTGAGCTATGGCCGCCCTCCTCCTTCCAACTCTTTGCGCCGGGGCCCTGGCGCTCTCGCTCCTCGGTCGCTCGCCGCAGGAGTCGCCGGGCACTCAGGAGGAAACACCGACAACCCTCGGGCACGTCTACTTCGTTGCAGAAGACTCCGCCTTTGCGCAACTGGTGGCCCCACGCATCGCCGCCTTTGATTCGGTCTTTCCCTTGGCCTTCGATCCCACAACGGACCAAGCCAAGGCGGACCCGGCCCTGGGCGCCGAACTCGAACGCGGCGAGTCCTTAGAGCAGAGTCGCAACGCTCAAGCCCTCGTGCTCTCCGGCGGTTCCTTCATGGGCTGGTACCACCTGGCCTACCCCAAGGGCAGCGTCTCCTACTTGCCTCAAGTCCTGGTGGATGCTGCCAAGTCGAAGAAGCCGCTCTTCGCCGTGGGCGGTGCCTGCGCCTTTCTCGGGGGCGGCGTGGTGGTCAGCCGGGAAGATCTGGACGAGCCCCAGCGCAACCCACGGCTAGCGCAGGACGCTCCCGAAGCCCGGGTCAACCTGGACCTGGGGCCGGGGCTGATGTTCGGATCGGACTCCTGGAAGGACAGCTCCCCGCAACGCTTGCTGCAGGCCATGCATGCGAACCAGGTCCAGCGGGCGGCCTACTTCGTGGGCTCTGTGATGCTCGAATTCGATCGCGCCACCCGCACCCTCATCGTGCGCGGCCCCGGCCGCGTGCTGATCTTCGACGTGACTCGCGCGCGCAGTTTTCCACGTGGCTTCCGCGCTGGGCGCCTCTCCTCCCTCGGCGAGGGCGACCACTGGAAAGTGGGCTCCGCGCCGATCCTGATGGGCGAGGGCAAGCAGCTGGCGGAGCCCCGCTGGATCTCCGCAGACGCGCTGCCCCGGGATGGCCGCAACCTGAACTCCGACAAGCCCCAAGCCACCTCCCGTGCATCGGGACTAGAGCTCTTGGAGTGGCTCGAACGCCCCCGTAGGCAAAAAACCACGTTGGAAGGCCTTGGAGCCTTTTGGAGCATGGATTGGGACGAGCGCTCCCAAGGGCAGCGCAAACGAGATGCGGCGGGCCGCCGCACCTGGCTGAACCTGCCCTTCGACTGCAACTGGAACGAGGCTCGCTGAGCTTGGGGCGGGGTGCGCAGCCTGCTACACTGCCGCTCATGCAAGTTGTTCCGCACGACTCACCCCAGAACGTCCTCGTGATCGGCGGAGGAATTGCGGGGGCTGCCACCGCCTGGGGTCTCAGCCAGCGCGGCATTCAGTGCACGGTGCTCGAGCGCGAATCCCAACTCGGCGCCCACTCCACTTCGAAGAACGCGAGCATCCTGCGAACTTGCACCGGTCATCGGGCGAGCCGGCAGTTGGCCTTGGAGACCGCCGCTTTCTTGCACGACCCGCCCGCCGGTTTCACGGCCGTGCCCCTGGTGGATGCGGTCGGTCTGGTGCTGATCCCATGCACCTTGGATCCGGAAGAGTACGACGCTTGGCACGCCCAGAAGGCCCCCGGCAGCGTCGAGCGCCTGAGTCCCGAGCAACTCGAAGAACTCATGCCCCATTGGAATGGCGCCAAGCAAGGCGCCTTCCTCGTGCACGACGAGGGCCACATCGATACGTCCATGCTCTTCGACTGCTTCGTGCGCCAGGCAAAACTCGCGGGAGCGCAGTTCCGCTTGCAGGCCCAGGTGGACTCGATCTTGACGGAAGGCACGCGCGCCACAGGCGTGCGCTTGAAGGACGGCAGTGAACTGCATGCGGACTGCGTGGTGATCGCCGCCGGCGCCTGGGCCGAACCCCTCGGGCATTCCCTGGGATCCAGCCTGCAGCTGGAGCCCCGCCGTCGACACCTCTTGGTGACCGGCGCCGATGCCGAAGTCGATGCGCGGGCACCGATCCTGTGGTCGGAGGTCGATGCCTACTACGTGCGCCCCGAGAGTGGCGGCTTGATGCTTTGCGCTTGCGATCAAGACGTGGTCGATCCGGACGCTTGCAACCCCTTGCCAGCGGTGCTCGAGCTCATCGCCCAGCGCACAGCTGAGTGCTTGCCGCAATACGCCAACGCCCCCGCCGCGCACTTCTGGGCGGGCATGCGCACCTTCGCCGACGATCCCGAGTTTGCCATCGGCTACGACGTACAAGTTCCCGGACTCTTTTGGGTCGCGGGCCTCGGCGGCCACGGCATGAGCACCTCGGTCGGAGTTGGACGCTTGGCGGCGCGCTTGATCTGCGGGGAAAGCCAAGGGGACAAGATCGCCGAAGCGGTGGACCCCGCGCGCTTTCTCAGGACGCCTCAGCCTTAGGGGAAATCCCAACGAGGTCCAGCGCCAAATCCTTGAGTCCCTTCAAGTCGGTCTTGCCCGTTCCTAGCTTGGGGATCTCCGGCACTTTGTAGTACTGATCGGGCCTTGGTTGGTAGAGCACCGGCAATTGGCTCTGGCTCAGACTCGCTGTTAGAAGTTGAACGTCAAAGGGCAAGGGCGTGTGCAGCACGACCAAGCGTTCCCCCTTGCGATCGTCGGGCACCGCGCTGACCGCGATCTCGGGGCGCTCTTCCACGTCAAGACCAGCGGCATCGCAAAGATCCGCCGCCAGTTCGATCAAGCACTCTTCGACGCGGCCCTCGGGAACCATCTCTCCAGCAATCTTGGCGAAGCGCGAACGGCGGTCCGTCAGCAGCACGAAACCGTCACGGTCCAAGAGGCCGATGTCCCCGGTGTCGTACCAGCCCTCTCGCAGAACTTCTGCACTGCGCGCTTCATCCCCGAGGTAGCCGCCCATCACATTCGGCCCGGACACCCACAGGTCCCCTTCCGCTCCGGGGGGCAGGATCTCTCCCGTTGCTTGATCGAGCACGCGCACGCTCACTCCGGGAAGGGGCCGACCGACGCTGCCGGCGCGCTTCCCGCTTTGCGCTTGCCCGACATCCGCGAGGTCCGGTAGATTCACGGAAACACAAGGGGACAGTTCCGTGCAGCCATAGCCTTCCAGCATGTGAATGCCGTACTTCTCCTCGAAAGCAGCAGCGAAGCGTGGCTGCAACTTCTCGGCGCCGGTCACCGCCAGCCGCAAGCTTGCCAAAGCAGCCGCGGGCATGCGCCGCATCCAAGCTTGATAGAACGTCGGCGTGGCCAAACAAACGGTCACCCCTTCCGCCACGCACAGCTCAGCGATACGGCCCCCTTCCGTGGGACGGTTGTGGTAGACGGTCTTCGCTCCATAGATCAGAGGAGCCCAGAGGGTCACCGTTTGACCGAAGCTGTGGAAGAAGGGCAAGACGCCCAGCAAGCTGTCCTCCGGCCCCAAGCTCACAGCGCGCGAGAAGGAGTCCACGTTCGAGAGCACGTTGCGGTGACTCAACACCACACCCTTGGGAGTTCCCGTGCTGCCGCTGGAGAACAGGACAGTGGCCGTGTCTTCAGGACTGTGCACGGGCTTCACCAAGCGCAACAGAATCCATAGGGGAAGGCTGGCCAACAGGGCGGCGCGCAGCTTGTCCCATGCGGTCAACTCAGCCGCCAGTCCCTCCAGCATGACGGTCGCATCCGAGGACATCGGGGAGGGGGTATCGAGTGCCTTCAGAAAACGCGGGGAAGTCACGACCTGTGCAATGCCCGCGCGACGAATCGGATCCTGCAGGTCCGCGCTGCCTAGGGAGTAGTTCAAGTGAATCGGCAGCTTGCCTGCGAAGGTCGTGGCCAAGTGGGCCAGGACCGCCCCGGCTCCTGGAGGCAGGAAGATCCCAACGCAGTGACTGCCGCGCAAGCGACGGGCGAAGAGCGAACGCAGGGCTAGGGTGCTCACCAACAGTTTCTTGTAGGTCAAGCGCGTGCCGTCACTGTCGACCACAGCCGTGCGTTTCGAATTGCGCTTGGCCGAGATCAGAAAGCGTTCACAGAGGGTGCGCGGGTTTGCGCTGCGGGCCACACCGATCAACTGTTGCACGGCGTCGCGCACCTGCCAGGCGGGAGTCGTCGAAGGCAGTTCCGTGCCGATCACCACATCCACCGGGTAGCGCAAGCGCTTCGGCCGCTTCCAGAAGAAACGCCCCCCCTCAAAACTGAAGATGCTGCCCCACACACCGTCCAAGGCGACCGGCACGATGGGAGTGCCGGCGCGCCTCGAGATGCGTTCCAGGCCTTTGCGAAAGCCCATCAGCGAACCGCTGCGAGAAATGCCCCCTTCCGCAAAGATGCAGACCAACTCGCCTGCCTTCAAGAGCTCCGCAGCGTGCTCGAGGGAGGCTTGCTTTGTCGTCCTGTCATCTTCCGCGGAGACCGGAATGGCCCCCACCAAGCGTGCGAAGGTGCCGATGATCGGCATATCGAAAAAGGCCCGGTACATCATGAAGCGCACGGGGCGATCCACCGCCGCCGTGACCAGCAGCGCATCCACGAAAGACAAATGGTTGGCCACCAGCAAGGCCCCGCCCCGGCGCGGAATGTTGCCGATGCCACGGGTGCGTATCTTGTAAACCGTGCGGATCACAAAGGCCAACCAGAAGCGCAGGGCGAACTCAATCGTGTAGCAAGTAGAGCCAACGGCGAAGAGCAGGGTCAGTCCGCCGAGCGCCAAGATCATCTGCGGCGGACTGAGCGGTCCAAGGGTCTGCATTGCCGCAAAGAGCCCGGCTGCCATCAGGATCCCGATGAAGTCCAGCATTTCGCTGAGCCCCAGGACGCTGCCACGGTCCTCCGCTGCGGGCAACTTCTGAATCAACGCGCGCACGGGGATCGTGAAGAACCCAGAGCTGGCTCCTGCGCCGAACAGGCAGAGCCTCAGCCAGTTTTCCGAAAGCGGCGCGAACAAGACGGCTGCCAAACACAGGGACATGCCGACCAGTCCAGCGGGAATCAATCCGCTCTCGATGCGATCCCCGGACATGGAGGCTGCCAACAGGGACCCCAAACCAACGCCCAGGGAGAGGATCGCTAACAGCAACGAGATGGACGAGGCGCTGAGTTCGAGCCAGCTTCCGTACTCGTTGATCACCAGCATCAAGACCGCGCCCACCAGGTAGAAGAACGCGCTGGCCAGGATCGATAGCACCAGGGGCTTCTGATCACGAATCAGTCGCCACTGGCGCAGGCTTTCTCCGAAGGGGTTGAAGCGCAGCGGGCGGCCGCTGCCCATGGCCGGCAATTTTGGAAGCCGCAAGCTAGCCAACCAACCCACCAAGGAGATGCTCGCAAACAGCATGGCCGCCGCAGGCAACGCATCCCCGAAAGCCTCGAAGACCTGGCCGCCCATGGCCATGCCAAGCACGATGGCCACGGAGGTGGTCATCTGGATCACGCCGTTGGCACGCGAAAGGTCCCGGGGGTCCGTCAACTCAGGAATCGCAGCGTACTTGCTCGGACCGAAGAACGCGCTTTGGGTGCCCATTAGGAAGAGCACGATCAGCAGCAGGGCAAAGCTCTGGAGCGAGAACGCGAGTCCACCCAGACCCATGATCACGATCTCCGCCCCGTTGCTAGCGATCATCACCCGACGCTTGCTGAAACGGTCCGCCAGGGAGCCAGTGAACACGCCAAACAGAATGAAGGGCAAGGCGAAGGCAGCCAAGGCCAGGGACTGACCCCACTGGGCGATCCAACCTTCGTTTGCGATCCACGGTAGCGCTGTCGACAGGGACAAGAGCAGCACCAACTGCTTGAACGCGTTGTCGTTCAACGCTCCCAAGAACTGGGTCAGCGTGAGGGCCGCGAAGGGGCGTTGTCGTAAGAGTTGTAGCAATGGAACCTCCAGTTCCAGGGTCGGGTCTGCCACACTCTACGGGCCACCGGATCGACTAGCCGCTAAACCTTTATGGCCAATTCGATAAGTGTCACTTATCGCACTCAGCTGGCCTGGCGCTGCTCGTCGGAGTCCCCTTCAGGCTCTGGATTCTCCGCGGTTTCGATGCGTTTGACCTCTTCCCCATCCGAGCAGAGCCGCAAACCGCTGCCCTCGGACTGGGTCAATAAATGACACGGGCGTTTCCACATCTTCGCCACCTGGCTCAGGGTGACGCCCGCTTGGTCCAGTTGCAGCTCACGACCATCGAAACGGTGTTGCAGCAAGAGCTCACCACGTCCCTCGTAGTCCGCATCCAGCAACTCAATCTGCGGCACGCCTCCGCCAGCCATCGAAGCCAAGAGTTGAGCCTTGATCGCCCGCCAATCCCGGTCGGAAACCTCCATGGCCCCGGTGCGAGCGTTGCGATTGTAGAGAAAGAGCTCTGATTTGCGCGCAAACTCCTCGTCGACCAGGGCGTCGATGAAGGACACATCGTTGTGCACCGCGCGCAGTTGAAACAAGTCCTCGCCACGCTCGGCCGCATGACGGAACAAGTCGATCCCGAGCTTGTAGGGGTTCAATTGTCCCGGTTGGCTCGCGGTCGCGCCACTGTGGCAGTCGGCGAAGTCGATGATGTCCGCGGGACCGAGTAGGGAGCGCGTCATGATGCGGCTGTGCCAGAAAGAGGCCCAGCCTTCGTTCATGACCTTGGTCATGCGTTGCGGCACGAAGTAGTAGGCTTCCTCACGCACGATGCGCAAGATGTCGCGCTGCCACTCACAGAGGTCCGCCTGTTCAGCCAGGAAGCCCAGCACATCCAAAGGCGAGTGAGAGCGTGCCGGTGCTGGCACGCTCCCTTGCTCCTTGGCCCGCGAACCGCTCGCCGCATCGAAGGAACGCTTGGCGCGCTCGAGAGGCGAGAGAGGTGTAGCCACAGGGCCACCCGCTTGGCGGGCCTCACGCAGTGGCAAGTAGGGATCGATCAAGGTATCCAAGGCCAGGGCTTGGTCGAGGAAGGCCTCCACCTGATCGGTCCCGTACTGGTCGATGTAGCGCCGCACCCGAATGCCATGGGCCGCCATCACGTCCACCATTTGACGCTCAGTGGGCTTGAACCAGATGTTGTGCTTGAAGAAGTCCGCGTGGCCGAAGACGTGGGCCATCACCAGCTTCTGCTCCATCAAAGAGTTGGAGTTCACCAGGTAGGCGTAGGTTGGATTGTTGTTGATCACCAACTCGTAGATCTTGGAAAGACCCCAGGAGTAGCCCTTCTCCAGGCGTTCGAATTCCATGCCGAAACGCCAGGACGGATAGCGCACGGGGAATCCCCCATAGGCGGCCAGACCGTTCACGTCGCGGGCGTCGAGCAACTTGAAGATGACCGGAAAGAAGTCCAATCCGGAGGCGCGGGCGATGCCTTCGATCTGAACGTTGAGCTCCCGCAACTCGGCGGGCAAGGGGCCGCTGCGTACCATCAGGATCCAGCCCCTAGGAAGTCCTTGATCGCCCCGGGAATGCCTTCGCGGTCCTCGACGCTGGAAGTGATGATGCGTGGATCGTGAGCCAAGGCTCCATCCAGGTCCTTCAGGAATTGGCCGGACCCGTAGGCACTCTTGACCTGTCCATAGCAGAACTGGTTGACGCGCGGCAAGATCTCATCGCGCAAGAGGGTGATGCACTTCTCCGTATCGCGGGCGGACCAGTTGTCACCGTCCGAGTAGTGAAAAGGGTAGATGTTCCAGTCCTCGGGCCGGTAGACCTCACGGATCTGTTCGAGCAGCACATCGTAGGCTGAGGAGATCTTGGTTCCCCCGGATTCGCGGATGTGGAAGAAGGTCTCCTTGTCCACGATGCGAGCGGTCGCATCGTGAACGATGTAGACCACTTCGATGTTGTTGTACTGACTGCGCAACCAAGTATCGATCCAGAAGGCTTTGATGCGCACCACTTCCTTCTGTTCGCGCCCCATGGACCCGGACACGTCCATCATGTGAATGATCACGGCGGAGGAATCCGGCTTGGGAACTGGCTTGCAACTGCGGATGCGTTCGTCGTCGTGAATTGGAATGACCTTGGGCTGCAAGGGATCCCACTCACCTGAAGCAATCACCCGGCGCAAGGCGCGGTCGTAGGTCCTGCGGAAATGCCGCAGGGACTTGGGGCCGGTTTGGCGAATGCCGCTGTACTTGCCGCCCTCGCTGTCCATTTGGCGGTCGCCCCGGGGCTCAATATTCGGCAGGGAGAGCTCTTCCCCGAGCATCTCAGCCAACTCTTGCAGGTCCACGTCGACCTCGAGGATGTGTTGGCCCTCCTGATCCCCCGCCACACCAGCGCCGTCCCCTTGCTGGCCGTCCCCGTCGATCGCTTCGCCCTCTTTCCCGGGACCCTGACCAACCCCTTGATTGGAGTTGTCGCCAAAGCGGAAGCGCGGCAGTTCAATCTGCGGGATCGGGATGGAGACCGACTTGTCCCCTCGGCGGCCGAGGAGTTCCGAGCTGGAAAGGTACTTGCGCAGGTCCTTGCGCAAGCGGCCCTTCACGATCTCACGGAAGCGTGAGCGGTCCTGCTCGATTCTATACATGCGGGACAGCCACCTTAGGCGGCCTCTGCGTTGTCGTCTTTGGCTTCGCCCCGGGCGAAGAGCCCTGCGACGTATTGCAACACTTCGTCCGCGGAGAGCTCGTCGTAGCCGAACTCCCGACACAGACGGTCGCGGATCACCGAGATCTTCTCTTGGGTGTCCGGGTCCACCACCGTCGACACCAGGCTGGTCAGCTGAATCGTGTCGCGACGGTCTTCAAACATTTTGAGCTCCAAGGCCCGACAGAGCCGTTCGTTCTCGCGGTAGTTGAAGATGGTGCCCTCCAAATGCACGGCGGCGATGTAGTTCATCAACTCGTGCCGGAAGTCGTCCTTGCGTCCTTCGGGAATCTCGATCTTCTCCTCGATGGAACGCATCAAACGCTCGTCGGGTTCCTTCTGGCGCCCGGCGGTGTCCATGATCTTCTCGGAGGTCACGTAGGCTTTGACGTTGTCCAGGTACTTGGAGCACAGGCGATCAATGGCTTCTTGATCTGACGCGATGGCCAACTGCACCTCGCGCTTGATGATCTCTTCGTAGGCTTCGCGGGCCACTTGAATCAGTTGGCAGTAGCGACCGCGGGTTTCCTCATTGGAGATCAAGCTGTGGTGGCGCAAGCCACTTTCCAAGGCGTCCAGGATGTCCAAACCGCTGATCACGGGCCGGTCAGAAACCAGGCAGGTCGCGATCGAGTCTTGGATGTAGCGCGGGCTGACGCCCACCATGCCTTCGCGGGTGGCGGAGGCCTTCATCTCTTTGACGTTCTCCTTGGTGAAGCCAGAGACCATTTCGCCAGCGTAGAGCTTGGCCTTCTGTTGCAAGGTCAAGCTGGGGTGGGCCGGGTCTTCGATGCGCGTGAGCACGGCCCAGAGGGACGCGATCTCCAGTGCATGGGGCGCGGCAGGGCGCGAAAGTTTGCCTGACTCCAGGAACTGGCGGTTGTAGATGCGCACCTCATCCTTGACGGACAAGTTGTAGGGAATGTCGATCTTGATGGTCCGGTCGCGGAAGGCCTCCATCAAGTCATTGGACTGCAGCTTCTTGTACTCGGGCTCGTTGGTGTGCCCGATGATGACTTCGTCAATGGAGGTTTGAGCGAACTTGCGCGGCTTGATGGCGTGTTCTTGGGTGGCTCCGAGCAGGTCGTAGAGGAAGGCCACGTCGAGCTTCAGAACCTCGACAAACTCCAGGAGACCGCGATTGGCGATGTTGAACTCACCGTCAAAATTGAAGGCCCGGGGGTCGGAATCGGATCCGTACTCCGCGATCTTGCGGTAGTTGAGGTCCCCGGTCAGTTCGGTGGAGTCCTGGTTCTTCTCGTCCTTCGGTTGGAAGGTTCCGATGCCACGGCGATCCTTTTCGGAGAGCACCATGCGCTTGACGCGCACGTGTGAGATCACCTTGTTCCAGTCGCCGTTGTAGCGCTCCATCAGCAGCTGGTAGTAGAAACGGCTGACGGGATCGAGCTCACCTTCCAAACCCAGGCTGTACTCCACCCGAACGTTGCGGTTCAGGCGTTCAAGCACGGGAGCGCGGGACTCCATTGGGATCAAGAGCAGGGGCTCCTGGTGCATGGGCGAGTCCACCACTTCGTCGTCCACATGCCAGCTGAAGGTGTAGAGCGCCCCTTCATCGGTCTTCGAGTAGGCTTCGAGGGCCTGCTTCAGCAAGCGCGCCACCGTGCTCTTCGCGCTTCCCACCGGGCCGTGCAGGAGGATCACTCGTTTCTCCGGACCAAAGCCGCAGGCCCCGGCGCGCAGGGTCTGCACCAAGCGATCGAGCGGTTCATCCAGACCAAAGATCGCATCCCGGCCGTTTCCGAGTGGATCCTGAAAGAGTCCCCAGCGCCGCGGAGCCCCGGGAAACACCGGATCCTCATGACCGTGGGAACGAATCATGTCGTAGAGCCGTTGCCAGGCGTTGCGAACCGCCAGCGGGTTCTTGTCCACCAGGTTGAGATAGTCTTCGAAGGATCCGTCCCAGTTCAGCGCGGCGAAGCGGTCGGCTTCCGTGCTGGTTTGGACGAGGTCCATGAGCGTGCGGTCAGTATCGGGCATGAAAAAGGACTCCTAACAATTGGCCCTCCCCAAGGATCCATAGGCCACATGGGAGAAAAGGCGAAGCATCCTTTTTGTCGGTACGACCCACCCGCAGCCTGAGCCCGGACCGAGCGATGACCCGCAGATGATCCTGTTTCGTCCCTGAGTTGGCGCTAAACTCAGCCCATGAAATCTTTCCTGCGCATGGATGGGGTCTGTTTTGCCCTGTTCCTCCCGGTGCTCGTCCTCTTCTTTGGCTGCCAGGGGGAATCCTCCCTGAACCCCTCAGCGAAGGCTCCAGCAGTCCCTTTTGACTCGTCCAGGGCCTGGAATCACTTGCTCAAGCAGGTGGAGTTTGGCCCGCGCCCTTCGGGTTCGGAGCCCTTGGATCGCACCCGGGACTGGATCGTCCAAGAGCTCACATCCTATGGTTTGGAGGTCAAGCGCGAGGCCTTCGTTGCGCAGACTCCGGGCGGGCCCATCACCATGGAGAACCTTTACGCAGACCTAAAAGGGCCAGCGGGACCCGGCGGCACCCCCGGGCCCATGATTGTGCTCGGCTCGCACTTCGACACGAAGAACTTGCCCTTCCGCTTCGTAGGCGCCAACGACGCAGCCTCGAGCACTGCGGTCCTGATCGAGTTGGCCCGAGTCCTTTGCCTCGCACCCGAGCCTGCGGTGACCTATCGCTTTCTGTTCTTCGACGGAGAAGAGGCTGTGCGCTTGGATTGGGTCGATCCCGACAACCGCTATGGTTCCAAGCATCACGTCGAACAGCTCAAGCAGACTCGCGGGGCCATCCAACGAATCAAGGCCATGATCAACTTGGACATGGTCGGTGACAAGGACCTGGCCCTAGAGAACGACGCGAGTTCGACTCAGCAGCTCATGCGGATCTTCCTCTCCACGGCCAAGAGCATCGGCGACGAGAAACTCTTCTCCAAGCAACTCTATCCGGTAGAGGACGATCACGAGCCCTTCATCCAACAGGGCATCCCCGCGGTGGACTTGATCGACTTGCACTACGGGCCCCTCGCCAATGAGTATTGGCACACCGCCCAAGACACCGTGGAGCACTGCTCCCAGGAGAGCTTGGATCGCGTGGGCAAGTTGGTTCTGGCTGCACTTCCACGGGTGCTCAAGCAGTACGTGAAGTAGGTGACCCAGGTCCCCACAGCAGCGCCCCTGCGCAGTGAACGGGTCGCTTCCCTCGACTTGCTGCGCGGGCTCGTGATGGTGCTGATGGCCTTGGACCATACCCGCGATTTCTTCGGGGACCCGCGCGTCAGCCCCGAGGCTGTGGGCATGCAACAGCCGCTGCTCTTCTTGACCCGTTGGGTGACGCACATCTGTGCACCGAGCTTTGTGTTCCTCGCGGGCGTCTCGGCCTTCTTGCACGGAACGCGGGAGTACATGGATCGAGCCAGGCAGACGCGCTTTCTCGTGGTTCGCGGACTTTGGCTGCTCTTGCTCGAAGTCTCCGTTGTCAGCGCCGGTTGGCTGGGCGCGCTCGCCTTCAACTTCACGATTCTGCAAGTGATCGGCGCCATCGGCATCGCCATGGTCGCCTTGGGTGGACTGATCTGGCTTCCAAGAAAAGCGATCCTAGCCATCAGCTTGATCTTGGTCGCTGGACACAACCTGATGGACGACGTCATTTCCGGGGACTTGGGATCGGCGAGCTGGTTGTGGACCCTAGTGCACGAAGGCAGCAGTCGTGCACCGCTTGTCCTGTTCGGGCACCAGCTTTGGATCCAGTACGCCGTTCTTCCTTGGGTGGGAATCATGGGGCTCGGCTACGCCTGTGGTCCCATCCTGCAGGGACCCCGGGAGTCCCGCCGCAAGCAACTGTTCTTGCTGGGGACCGGCGTCATCACGCTCTTCGTTTTTCTGCGCTATAGCGGCATCTACGGGGACCCCGATTCCTGGGAAACCCAGCAGAGCGTCCTGGCCACTTGCATCGACTTCGTGAACGTCACGAAGTACCCCCCATCGCTCTTGTTCAGCTTGATGACCTTGGGCCCGGCCCTCGTGTTCCTCGCCTGCTTCGATCGCGAACCGTCGCGACCGACCGGTTGGCTCGCGAACAAGCTGGTGGTCTTTGGCAGGGTACCGCTCTTCTACTACATCCTGCATCTGTTCGTGATCCAGATCAGCTCCGGGCTCTTGGCTTGGGTCCGGGACGGACACTACTTCACCACCTTCGAGCGCCTCTTTGGCAGCTTCCTTGCGGGCGGCCAACCCCTGCCCGCGAGCTTTGGCAACGACAATGATCTCCTGACCGTCTACGGCGCCTGGCTGATCATCGTTGTGGGGCTGTACCCGGTGTGTCGCTGGTATGGTGAACGCAAGCGCGCGGGAACTTCCTGGCTCTGGAGTTACCTGTAGACGCGAAGCGCAGCCCTCGGAAAGCTATGCTGATCCCATGATTCACGTCTCCAACCTCAGCAAGACCTTCTACGTGCACAAGAAGGAAGCCGGGCTGCGCGCCTCCCTGCGTTCCCTCTTCCGTCGCGAGAAGGTCGAAAAGCACGCGGTCCGCAACGTGAGCTTTGACGTG
This sequence comes from uncultured bacterium, assembly GCA_937905825.1. Classification (GTDB taxonomy): domain Bacteria; phylum Planctomycetota; class UBA1135; order UBA1135; genus JABACD01. Next base: position 119,150 of record CALCXM010000082.1, on the reverse strand, counting down.
GGCCCCGGGGAAATTGTCGGCTTGGTGGGCGCCAATGGGGCGGGCAAGACCACCTTGGTCAAGATGCTCTCGGGCATCGTGCACCCCAGCTCCGGCGAGGCGCGGGTCCTGGGCTTTGAACCCTGGAAACGCTCCAACGCCCTGCGCCAGCAAATCGCCTTGATCATGGGCCAGAAGGCGTCGCTCTGGTGGGACCTGCCCGCGGCGGACTGTTTCCTCTTGCTGAAGGAGATCTACTCGATCCCCACGGCGACCTTCGACCGGCGCCTCAGATTCCTGACCGAGACCCTGCAGGTGGCGGAGCAACTCACCACGCAGCTGCGTCGGCTCTCCCTGGGCGAGCGCATGAAGATGGAGCTAATCGCCACCCTGCTGCACGCTCCGCGCGTGGTGTTTCTCGATGAACCGACGATTGGTTTGGACCTGGCCGCCCAACGCTCCATTCGCGAGTTCTTGCTGCAGTACCGGGAAGAGCATAAGCCCGCGATGATCCTGACCAGCCACTACATGGAGGACATCGAAACCCTGTGTGAGCGCATCCTGTTGATTCAAGAAGGAAGCTTGGTCTTCGATGGTCCCCTGGTGGATGTGATGCATCGCTACTCGCCGCACAAGGTCCTGACCGCTTACTTCCAGAACCCGTGGACAGCCGCCGAACGAAAGCAGGCGATCTTCCCCGGAGAGGTGATCGAGATCGATCAGAAACACGTGCGCTTGCGGGTGCCCCGGGATGAAATCAGCAAGTGCACCAAGGAGCTGCTCACGCGCTACGCCGTCGCGGACATCTCCATCGAGGAGTCTGAGATTGGCGATGTGATCGAAGAGATCTTCCGGGAAGGAAGTCTGCCGGGCAGCCAACCGTGAGGGCGCGCCTGTTCCTCAACGTCTTCACCATCGAAGCTCGCAAGCTGATGAGCTATCGGGCGGACTTTTGGATCAACACACTGGTGGGCAGCCTCGCGAACTTCGTCTTGGTGTACATCCTGTGGTCGGCCATTTACCTGGAGCCCGGTCAGATCGTGGCGGGCTACAGCTTCGATGGCATGGTCCTGTACTACGTCCTTGCGATCCTGCTCGGCCGCTTGGTAACTGGCTCGGGCAAGCCTTTGGACGTGGGGCAAGAGATCTACGAGGGCAGCCTCAGCCGTTACTTGCTCTTTCCTGCGCCCTACCTATCCATCAAGTACGCCCAACGCCTGGGCATGATGCTGCCGAGTCTCATTCAGCTCGCCATGCTGCTGGGAGCCTACTGGATCTTCTTGCCGAGACCCGCGGAAGTTGAGTTCAAGGCACTTGCTGTCTTGCAGGGCGTGGTGGCTCTCTGCATGGCCAACGCGCTCTACTATTCGATCACAGTGGTGCTTCAGCTAGCTGCCTTCTGGGCGGACAATGTATGGAGCCTGGTGATCATGATGGTTTTCGTCAGTCGGCTCCTAGGCGGCGCCATGGTGCCCCTCGCGACCTTTCCCGACGCATGGCAACCGCTGCTGGCGGCCTTGCCCTTTCGCTACTGCTTCGGCTTTCCGATCGACACCTTGATGGGTCGCGTGCCAACCCACGAGTGGTTCTTTGGCATGGGGGTCAGCTTGGCCTGGTTCGGTTTGATGTGCGTGCTCGGCCGGGCCGTTTGGAGTCGTGGGATGCTGCGCTACTCGGGAGTGGGAATCTGATGTTGCGCTACCTACGGCTGTACCGCTCCTTCCTGCGTTTCTCCTTCAGCCGCGCCATGGAGTTCCGCGTGGACTTCTTCTTCCGGGTGGTGATGGACCTCATGTTCTACATCACGCAGATCGGGTTCTTCGCCGTGATCTACGGCCACACGCGGGAGCTCGGCGGTTGGGACTTCGACCAGACCTTGGTCTTCATCAGCGGCTTCTTTCTGGTGGACGCCCTGCACATGACCCTGTTCGCCAACAACCTTTGGATGTTCCCCTTCCTCGTCAACAAGGGGGACCTGGACTACTACCTCTTGCGCCCGGTCTCGAGCTTGTTCTTCGTCTCCCTGCGTGAGTTCGCCGCCAACAGTTTCCTGAACCTGTTGATCGCCATGGGCATCAGCGCCTACGCGCTCTGGAGCTATCCGGGCGCGACGCCTGCCAGTCAGGTCTTGCTGTACCTAGCGCTCATTGCGAACGGCGCGTTTCTGTACTACATCCTGCAGATGCTCTTCCTGATCCCGGTGTTCTGGTTGCACTCGGCTCGGGGGCTCTCCGATGTCTTCGCGTCCTTCACCAAGTACGCAGAACGACCGGAACGCATCTACCAAGGGTACGTGCGGCGTGTACTTGTGAGCCTCTTGCCCCTGTGCTTGATCGCCTCGCGACCCGCTCAGATTTTGTTCGAGGGTCCGGACTTTTGGACCCTGGTGCACATCACCAGCGTCACGGCGCTGTTCTTCCTAGTGCTGCTACTCTTCTGGAAACTGGCGGTGCGCTCTTACAGCTCCGCATCCTCCTAGCCGGCTAGGGACCTGGTTGGCGGCTTGCTGAGGGAGCAGGCCTGCGCCTAGCCGATCAAGTGTCCAGAGTCCGGATAGAACTCCACCAGCACATCGCGCGCACAACCGCAAAGCATGGCCAAGAGGTCCGCTCTTCCGGCCCGCGGGTCCCCCTGGGGCTTGCGGGCCTCTTTCCAGATGCCGTTGAAGTAAACTCTTCGCGAGTTCAGTGTCTCCTGCACGCTGCGCTTCCAAAAGTTGGGGGCCTCGCGCTCACGCCACTGGCCGCGACCGCGTCCGAAGTGAGCGACCGCGAGATAGCGCAACATCAAGTGCTCCGCGCTGCGCTGCAGGACTTCCGGGGACCAGGAAATTTGGGCGCCTTCTCCACCGCGGACGGTGTTGTAAGCGCGCGCCACCCCCATGGCTCCCATGCCACCAGCGATGGCACCCAGCACCATGCCCGCACCGAAACTCATTCCACCGGAGGCGATGTCCGCACCCAGACCACCCGCCAAGCCCGATGCCACGCCCCCCATCACACCCCAGCGTTTGGGGGCTAGCTTCTCGGCCTTGGTGTCAAAGTCAGCCAAGGCCGTGCGCAACTCGATCGAGGCGCGTCCGTCCAAGCCGTGCAAGGAAATCAAGCGGTCGGAGACCGTGCGCGTGCCCTCTTCCATGCGCGTGGCCAGGGCCTTCATGGCCTGATTCTTGTCGTTGCCCCAGGCGCCTTCCACCAACTGCTCCCCATCACGCGCCGCGCGCAGCAACTCGCCAGCGATCGTGTCCATGGAGGCCCGCAGGGTTTCTTGGCGTTCTTGACGCCAGGTCTTCACGAACTCCTGGGCCAGCGCTTTCTGCTCCCCCTCAAACAGATCCCGGATCACTTCGAATAGGTGACCCTCCTCCACCCAGCAGCGGGTAAAGGCGTCTAGGCCGATCACGTTGCGCACGATGGGCCAGCGGGACAGATGAGCCCGCCAACGATCCACGTCGAGGTGGCTCGCGTGTTCCTGTTGCGGTCCAATTTGATTGAGCAAGACGAGCACGGGCTTGTCCGTCCAAGAGAGGATCTCCATCTCCGGTGTCACGTAGCCGGCGTCTGCCGGAGCTTCGGCGGCGTTGACCAAGTACAGCACCACATCACAGTCTTCCGCCAGTGTCTTAACGGCCTGGTAGGAAGCGTAGCGGGCCCGATCGTGGTCCGGGCTTAGCTGTCCTTCCTGCACCCACTTGAGCGGTTCCTCGGCCGCTTGCATTTCCCGTTGCAGCGAAATGGAATCGCCGAAACCTGGGGTGTCCCAAAGGACCATCGTGTCCCCCGTGCGCGTTTCCAAGAGCGTGTGGGCTGTGGACTCGTAGGTCACGTGGGTTTGATCCAAGACCTCACCGATGTCCCGGCGCAAGAGCGTGCGCGCCAGGGTCGTTTTGCCCACGTTGGTGTGGGAGAGCAGGGCCAGGGAAAGTTTGCGGGGAGATTCGGTCATCGCTCGTCAGCCACTCGGTTGTCTAAGTCACTTGGCTTGCCAAGGCCGTTCACGGGCAGAAGCGCGTTCTGGGCGCGCTCCAAAATCTCTGGCTCCGACCAACCATCCAAGCGGCAGGAGAGAGCTTGAACGCCAGAATCACTGAGCACTCGTTTCCAGCTGCGTTGCCGTTCCGAGAGCCGCGCGCGTCCCTCCTCATCGTTCCCGAGACGATCCATGAAAGGACCTTCGTCAAGCACCACCAAGAGCGACGCCCGCCCCCCGCACTCGCGCAGGAGCCGCAGAGTCTCACGCAAGAACTTGCCGTGCACTTCGATCTCCGCCGACTGGGACAAGCTGAAGAGCACCACTTGACATAGGTCCTGTCCAGCGGCGGCGGGCACGATCGGAAGGTCCCCGTATTCTTTTGGCTGCAAGCGCTCGACCCGCGTGCGCCCGCCGAAAAGGTCCAGCAAGAGCGTGGTCAAGCCTTCGGAAGCCCTAGCGTTCGGCTGGTAGCTGTAGGCCTGCACATTGGCTTTGGTTCCTTGACCACGATCCGCGGCGAGCAGGCGCAGGAAGTAGGCGTCGCTGTCCAGATCGAGCTCCACGCCCCGGGCCAGGCTTGCGGCGCGCACCTGAGTGATGAAGCCCAAGGCCAAGCGAGGAATCATCACGAGCCACAGTGCGGTCAAAGCCCAAGCGTGAATCCACAGGGCGGCGGGACCGCTACCATGCGGCTCGCGCAGGGAATCGATGGTCGCCACGTCGGGCAAGTCCTCCCCTAGGAATCCTTCCACCGGGGCGAACAGAAAGTGCAGTAGTCCATGCACCGCTTCCGCGGAGAGAAACGTGCTGCCCCAGGTGGCTTCGTATTGCAGCACGAGCCCGCGCAAGTACATGCCCCCCACGGCCCCTGCCATCACGCCGAAGGCCGCCAAGTGCATGGAGACCTTGGCTCGCAAGAGATGCAAGGGCGCGCCCACTCGCAACCAGTCACGCAGATAGCGTTGGGCGTTGACCGCCAAATCTCCGTGATCCGCACGGGATGCAGCAGCGCGCCAGAAACGGAGGGGAGAAGCGAGCCAGAGCAAGGCGGACGCGACGGGTCCCGAGGTTCCCCGGCGACTCTTTTGACCTTCCGCTCCCTGCGCGGTGCCCCGCGCAAGCAACGGTGCGAGAACCATGAACAGGTAAATGCCCACGTTCCAAAGCAGCAGACCAAGAATCGGAAAGGAGAGCAGGTTGATGTTCCCGGAAGGCCCCAGGCGATCCACACCCAGTCCGATCACGAAGGAGATCACGAGCACCACCCAAGTGGGCGGGCCCTTCCAAGTGGCCGCTGCGCGCCAAGCGGCGAGCCGCTCTTGACTCTCTTCAAAACGACGGCGCAGGATTCGCGAGCGGCGAATCAAGAATCCGAGCTCGTCCGCTTCCCCGCCTTCACGGGCCAGCTCCGCCCGAGCCTCCTGGTTGGCGCGCTCCGCGTCGGCCACACTCAAGCCAATGCGCGCGTCCCGATCAGGCTCAAAGGCCCGAGCGAAGAGCACGTCCTTTAGATCTTGTTCTTTGAAGCGGGCCATGGAGTAGAGCGGCGAATTATGGGGTCCAAGGGTCGGCTCGCCGACCTCAGCGCCCCGAATTTCTGCTGGGATGCAGTCTTTCTCGGGAGACGGTGACCGGAATCAGGAATCTAGAGGCACCGGAATGCTGGAAAGGGTCCAAATGGGCTCGAGGCGCCGTTCTGATTCCGGAACAGGATCGACTTCCGGCGCCCGGTTGCTCAACATCATGTGCTCTCTCCGCTAATTCTCGCATCCCATCTCCGCTTGCCGTCCTCTGATCCCAAGTCGTCCCTGCTTCTGCCGCCACCCCAGAGCCTCGAGGTTCTGGAGCACCCATGGCGAACTACCGCAACTATTGGGATTCGCGCTTCAGGGATTCTTGCCCGCAAGCTTTCCCCGGAGACTCCGGGGCTCGTGTGGGTCGACGAGGCTCTGAAGCCTTTCGGCGCTCGCCTGAGCTTTCGCAGCGGAATCCAAGCTGGCCTCATCATCCGTGAAGAGCAGGGCCTGCCCCCCGAAGGCTATCGCTTGCGCATCGCGGTCAACGGAGTCGTCTTGGGCGCGAAGGACACGGCCGGTATGCAACACGGCTTGGCGAGCCTAGCTCAATGGTTGGAATTGACCCCGGAGCGCCGCCCCGGTGCCAGTGTCCCGGGTGTCCTGATCGAAGACCATCCGAACTTTCCTGAACGGGGAGCGATGCTCGACGTGGCCAGGGACAAGCGCCCGAAGCTCAAGGTGCTGAAGGCCTTCGTCGAACAACTCGCCCGCTGGAAGTTCAACCGCCTGCAACTCTACATGGAAGCGGACTTCGCCTTCGCCGATGCGAAAGTGGTTTTGGACGGGCGCAGTCCCTACACGCCCCGAGAGATGCGCGCCTTGAGCCAGCACGCGGAGAAGTTCCACGTGACCCTGGTGCCGAACCAGCAGAGCTTTGGGCACATGCACCCGTGGCTACGCCACAGCCCTTGGAATCAACTGGCGGAGGTGCCGGAAGGCGTGCAGCATCCCTTCAGCAAGAACAAGGAACCCTTCAGTTTGAACCCCGGGGATCCACGCTCCCTCGATTTTTTGGGGGGCCTCTACGACGGGCTGTTGCCGAGCTTCCATGCCGATCAAGTCAACGTCGGATTGGACGAGACCTTTGACTTGGGTTTGGGAGCGTCCCGCGAACGCTGCGAACAGGAAGGCAAGTCCAAGGTCTACTTGAAGTTCTTGAATGATGTGCACGGGCTGCTCGCCGAGCGCGGCAAGCGCATGATGTATTGGGGCGACATCGTGCTCGAGCACCCTGAAATTCTGGAGGAGCTACCCAAAGACGCCACCGCCATGATTTGGGGCTATGAAGCCACTCACCCATTTCAAGAGCAACTGGCAAAGCTCAGTGCCAGCGGCCTGCCCTTTCAAGTCTGCCCGGGGACGAGTTCGTGGAACAACTTTGGCGGCCGCACCACCAACGCCTTCGGCAACCTGCGGGAAGCCGCGCGCTGTGCCCTAGCCCAAGGTGCTGAGGGTTTGTTGATTTGCGACTGGGGCGACCGCGGTCATTTGCAGCCCTGGCCCATCAGCTTCTTCGGTTGGGTCTACGGAGCCGCCTGCGCTTGGAATCCGCAGGCCGCTGAGGGGCGGAATCCCAAGGACGTGGGCGATTGGCTCAATCAATGGGCCTTCCGGGAGTCGCCTGTTGCGGTCGGGTCGGTGCTCTTGCAGCTCGGGGCCGTCGCCGATTGGATGGAAGATCCCTGCGAGAACGGTACGGGACTTTTCTTTGCGCTCGCGTTCCCGGAGGAAGCGCTCCCGAATCCGCGGGTGGCGCGCTTCCCGGTCGAGGTCTTGGACAAGGTCGAGCAGTCGTTGAATCAGATACTCAGCTCCGAACAAGAGAGGGACACGGACGACGCCCCCGACGACTTGGTGCGCAGCGAACTGATCTTTGCCCGGGACGCTCTGTTGCTCGCCACGCGCTTTCTCCGGGATCGCTTGCAAGCCAGCCCCGATGGGGATTGGCGCAAGCTTCCCGAAGCGCAACGCGACGCCCATCGAGCGGCCCAAGCGCGCTTACGTGAAACTCACGCTGCCCTTTGGCCGGAACGCTACCGCCAGGGTGGTTTGGAAGCCTCCCTGCAGTGGTTGAATTCCCTGGAAGAGCAGTGATGCATTTCTCTGCAGGGGCCCTGAGCTCGACGATTCCCCCTGACACACAACAGACTTCGCCAAAGGCCGCTCTTGGCCTGTTCCCGTCCCCTGGCGGAACTTTGAAGGAGTCCCTGTGTTTCGAGCGCGACTGCATGCATCGTCTCGCTTGAGGCTTCCAGCAGCAAGAGAGACGGAAGGCCCAGGCTTGCAGAACAGAAAAGCGTGGGCGAAGAAGCCGCAGACGCTCCAAGTGATTTCCTACTGCTGCGCACTGTTCACAATTCCAGTGGCAAGTCTGCGGGCGTGGGCCCGTTACACTGCTCGCCCCTCCCCGTGACCAGCACCAATCCCCCGCCCTCTGCCCCGGACCCCCAGGGCAGTCCCGGACGCAGCGACAGGCGCCGCAGGTTTCTTTGGATCCTGCTGCTCGCCTGTGTAGCTGGCGTCTCCACGTACAGCTATTGGTTGCCCCGGCTTGTGGAGTCCCTGCTCTCTCCTGTGGCCCCCTACTTCGGCTATCGGGTGCAGGTGCAGCAGGTCGCTCGCTGTGACTTGGGCGGCATCGAGATCCACGGCTTGCACTTAGAAAGCAAGTTGTCGCGGGGTGCCCTGCGGCGCTTGGATGTGCAGCATTTCTCGGCCACCTTCGGCTGGCGCGCCTTGCTCGGCCAGCTGCAAGACCTCCGTTCGATCCAGGCCGCAGGGATCCGCCTCGAACTGGATACGGGACTCGAGCCCGAACCACAAACCGCCAAAGCCAGCGCTCCGACCAATTGGATGGCCGGCTTCGACAGCTTGCCTCAAGTCGAGGTAAGCGACGTCGTGGTCCAAGTCAAAGGGGAGATCGAGACCGCCCAACATGAACTCACGCGACTTGCCGTTGAGGAGGGCGCCATCGATTTGCGAGCGCGATCCGCAGAACGCAACATCGCAGCCACGGCCCAATGGCAATCAGCCAGCCTCACAAACCTGCGCGTCGAGGTCGATGGAGACCTGCTGCTGCAAGACACGAAGATCGACCTCTCCAAGGCCTACCTGGGGAACATCGCCTTGCAGGCGGCCCTGCCCATCGGTGCGCAGGCCCAAGTCGTGGAAGCTCAACTGAACGAGCAGGGCATTCGCTGGCAGGCCAAATGGACCGAATTGGATCTGGCTGCCTTGCAGGCTCGCCTGCCCATGGACCTCGGCGTGGAGTTGCGCGGGAGCTTGAGCCTGGAGAGCCTCGGACAACTGGACTGGAAGCGTCCCGAGCTGCTCGACGGGAAGGTTCAATTCCACGCTGAGAATTTGAGCATTCAGGGCTTGGAAATCCCGAGCGCCGACGGTTCCTTGCTCGTCAAGGGAGGTCGCGCACAGGTCCCTCGACTCGACATTCGCGGGACCCATGGCAACCATGCGCTGATCGAAGAGGCCGCCTTCCCCATCGACAACTTCGATCCAGAGCACTGGCTCGACACGGCTCGCGCCAAGTTGGCCATCGTGGTGGCAGACTCGACACCCTTGTTGCAAGCCTTCGGGTCTCCAGAAGCCAAGTCCCGACAACTCGTCGAGCACCGCATCGCCATCGACGCTGTTTTGGAAGGCCGAATCTTGAGCGTGCAAGAACTCGGTCTCGAGAGCGCCGCAGGCAACGTCCGTCTTAGCAACGGTCGCATTGAATTGGGCCCCCAGAATCAGATTCAGATTCAAGCGGCTGGCCTAGGCCGCATGCAAGACTTGGCCTCGATTGGAGAGCTCTTCGGACGGAGCGACTGGTCCGGTTCCCTCGAGGGGAACCTGCGTTTGGAAGGCACCTATCCGGAGTTGGGAGGCGCGCTCGACCTGGCCGGAACGAAGGTTCAGTTGGAAGGCATATTCTTGGGCGAGCTCGAGCTCGAGATCAAGACAGCACATCCGGGCGCGGACATCGAGGTCTCGCGCTTGCGTCTGATTTCCCCCCAAGGTCAAGTGGACGGCCGACTGCGCATCACGCCCGGGGAGGACACGCTGGTTCAAGTCCTTGAACTCGTGCTCGAACGCCAAAACGAACAGTTGGCCATGCAGAGCCCCACGGTGCTTCGCATCAGTACAGAGCAGGGTTCCTTGGAGCCCTTGGTTCTCGAAGGCAACGGCGGACGTTTGGAGTGCCAGGGCAACTGGGCTGGGGACGACTTTGAAGTGAGCTTGGACGCTACCCGGCTCAACCCGAATCTGCTGAACACCCTGCAGGAAGGAACACCCCTCGCCATGGCCGGGGCCGACATGCGATTGAACGTGTTGCGTCGCGCGGGGCTCTTGGAGTTCCGCTCGGAGGGCCAGGTTTCGGGTTGGGTCCCGAGCCAGTGGCCCAAGCCCATCGACATGCGTTGGAGCCTCGTCCACAAGGAAGGACACCTGCGCATCCGTTCCTTCGAGGCGCTGCAAGGGGAACAAGTACTGCTCGGGCTCAACGGGGCCTGTCCGATCGAGTTCTCACAGCCCGTGGTCTTCGGGGAGCAGCCCTTGGCCATCAATCTCGAAGCCCACTTGCCCCTGGGGTTGTTGCAAGAGGGCGCCAGCGGGGTGCTCAACTTGGGAGGCAATTTCGCGGGAACTTGGCGAGCACTGACCGGCAGCATCGACGTGCTCGGCAAGGATCTACGACTCGCCCCAGGTTGGCATCCGGAGGTTTTGTCCAGCGGGCAAATCCAGGGCCAACTGCGCTTGGCGGACGGCCTCACCTTGGAGAACGCTTCCCTGCAGTTCGGCAAGTGGATCGACGCGAGCATTCAACTCACCTCCAACCTGCCCCAGAACATCCCGCACTGGATCGACTCCTTTGACGAGGCCCTGGCCGCGAGCGAGGTGCAGTCCCATCTGGAAGTCGCCAGCCTGGACGTGGAGAAGTTGCGCCCGCTGTTGAACGGACTCTCCGAATCCTTCGAGATCTTGCGCGAGGGCAAGCTAACGGGCGACTTGCACCTAAGTGGCCCATTGAGCTCCCCGCAGATGAACGGCCGCTTGAACCTGGCGGATGGTCGCGTTCGGCCAGGCGGAGGATTGCCCCCGATCGAAGCCTTGGGGGCCGAGCTCCAACTCGAGCGCGAACGCATCGTCGTGCGCGAGGTGCGTGGCACCTTGGGCGCTGCGCCCTTCACCATCGTCGGCGAGGTCTTGTTTTCCGAAGACTCCCCCACGGTCAACCTCAAGCTCGAAGGGGAAGACCTGCTGCTACTGCGCAACCCGGACGCGAGGGTGCGTGCCAACACGGCGCTGCGGGTCCATGGAGATGTTCGCGAACTGAAGATTCAGGGCAAGCTGGAACTCACCACGGGCAACTACTCCCCGCAACTCGACTTCTTAAACATGCGCTCTGGGCCTCAGAGCAGTAGCGCTCAGGGCTTCCAGCTGTTCACCTTCCGTGAACCGCCACTGCGTGACATGGCGTTTGACATCGAGCTAACGGCTCTCGATTCCTTCGGCATCCACAACTCGATTTTGAATGGCAGCATTCGTCCGGCCCTGCATCTAGGTGGCACGGGCTTGCTCCCCATCTTGAAAGGCACGGTCTTCATGGAGCCCACGCGCCTCAACTTGCCCGTAGCACAAATGGACATCACGGGCGGCACCTTGCGCTTCCTCGAAGACAACCCCTTCGTGCCACAGCTCGACATTCAGGGCAAGACGCGCCAACTGGGGTATGACATTCGCGCAGACATCTCTGGCGCCTACGATGATCCGGAACTCTTGCTCAGTTCCACCCCACCGCTCAGCCAGGAGGACCTCTTCCTGCTGCTGGTCACCGGGCGCCTGCCTGAGGACCCCAACCGCGCGAACTTGCTCTCCACCGCCAACACGGTCGCGCTCTACTTGGCCCGCGATGCGCTGGCCCGTTGGTTCTCCGAGGACGGACCTTTGAACGAAGACTCCGTGGCGGAGCGCCTCGATTTTGCCATCGGCCAAGATGTCAGCAAGAACGGCAGTGAGAGCTTTGAAGTCTCCGTGCGCATCACGGACCGCATGGGCAAGCCGGCGGCCACGCGCAATGCTCGTCACACCTACCTGGTGGCCGAGCGAGACAAGTACGAGGACTACAACTACGGCCTGCGCTGGGTCTTCCGCTTTCGCCGATGAATTCCAAAATCCTCCTTATGCTCGGGGCCCTGTGCCTAGGCCTGCTGGGTAGTTGCCAAGCCCGCGATCATGCGATTGGGCTCAAGACGCAACTGCTCGAGAGCTCCAGCGCGTACCAGGTCTCCTTCACGGGCAACCGCAGCTTTCCAGCAGGGATTCTGCAAAAAGCAATTGCCCAGGATCTCAAAGAGTATGAAGCCCGTGGCTTCCGAACCACTTCCGCCGACGACGCAGCCTACAGCCTGGAAGTCCACTACCATCGCATGGGCTTTCCGCGGGCAACGGTCAACTACCGCGTCGAGCAGGGCAAGCAAGGACGACCGAAAATTCGCTTCGAAGTAACGGAAGGAACGCGCACGACCATCACCAAGGTTTCCTTTCAAGGGGCCGAGCGCTTCAGCCAAGAGGAACTAGCCAAGCACCTCTCCGGACCCAGCACCCTGGCCTTCGGTTTGGGAAAGCTCTACTACGTCAAAGGTGCAACGGAATCCGCAACGGGTTCGATCGAGAGCCTGTACTACCAGGAAGGCTACATCGATGTGCGCATCGAGGGTCCCACGGTTCAATTTTCCAATGAGAATCGGGACGCGCAACTGACCTACACCATCGACGAAGGACTGCCGCATGTGGTGAGTAGCATTCAAATCGGTGGGGACGCTGCCATCGCTGGAGTGTCCATGCAAAAGGTGCTCGATCGCTACATTGGAAAGCGTTACTTCCCGCGCATCACCCACCAGATTCGCGCGGCCTGCGCTAGCCAACTTGCGGACATGGGATACGCGGACGCTCAGTGTCAAGCCAGCGAATCCATCCACAGCGAGACCGGTCAGGTGGAAATTGTGCTGCGGCCGGTTCCTGGCCCCCTGGTTACCATTGGACTCGTGCAGGTGAAAGGCAACCAAGCCACGCGCACAGCATTCATCTACTCTCAGTTGGAACTGCTCCCTGGGACCACCTACTCGCGGGAAGCGGAACAGCGCTCCTTTCGCAACCTGTACGCCACGGGCCTCTTCAACACAGTCAAGATCGACCTGGTTGGAACCGGCGATGAACGCAACATCGAGGTGAACGTGGAAGAAGCCTCGAGCCTCAGCACGTCCGTCGAACTGGGTTATGGGTCCTTTGAACGAGCGCGACTGTTGCTCGGCGTGACGCAAGCAAACCTGGCGGGAACGGGGCGCAGCCTTTCCTTGCAGGGGAAACTGGCAGAGAAGGCGCGTGGAGCCAAGATCTTCTTCACGGACCCCTACACCATCGACCGCAACCACGTGCTGGGTCTGACGATGTTCGTGGAGCAGCGCAAGAACGTTTCGTTCGAAAGCGTTGAGTACGGCACGGGTGCAAGCCTGACCCACCAGATCACGCGGAACTACCGGCAAGTCTACGGCCACGAGATCCGTGTCTCTGAGGCCAACAACGTGGAGGTCTTCGTCCCTGGATTCAACAAGGACGTCTTCGAGAATGCCGAAATCTCCGCCCTGTACCTGACGAACATCTTCGACACACGCGACAGCTTCTTTCTGCCCAAGCAGGGCAGCTGGTTGCGTTTGCGCACGGAGTACGCGTCGGACATCTTGGCCTCCGAATTGTCCTTCCTACGCTTCGAAGGGCGCGCAGCACACTACTTCCCCCTAGACGAGTCCAGTCAAGTGGCCTTCGGCGCTCGCGGGGGTGTGATCTTCCCCATGCAAGGCACCGAGGCGATCCCTCTGCAGGAACGCTTCTTCAACGGCGGGCAGAACTCGGTGCGTTCCTTCCGCGAGGATGAGTTGGGTCCCGTAGACGTGAACGGAAAGCAGGTGGGCGGCGAGGCCTTCAGCGTGCTGTCCTTGGAGTACCGTCGCGAGCTCTTCGGCAGCTTCAGCGCAGCGCTCTTCGCGGACGCGGGCAACGTCAGCCTCGATCACGGGGACGCTCTGGACTTCAAGGGCATGCGCTACGGAGTCGGCCCGGGTTTGCGCTGGCTCCTGCCGATCGGCCCCCTGCGCTTGGACTGGGGAATCAACCCGGACCGGCACGAGGGCGAACAGGACTGGGTCCTGCAGTTCAGCTTAGGCGTCGCGTTCTAAGATTCGCAGCGCGACGGGTCAGCCGCGTTTCGCCCGACGGGCCTGCTTCTTGCTGGCCTTCTTTGCCGTGATCTTGGGCGCCTGCAATCGCGGCTTAGGCCTGGGCTTTGTTTTGGCCTTTGCCGGGGCCCGCTTGATCGCGGCGCGCGCCGCGACCTTCTTCTTGCTGGTGCGCTGCTTGGCCGTGCGAGTCTTCGCGGCTCGAGCCTTGCGCGCCGGGCGCGGCTTCGGCTTGGCGAAGGCCACCTCAAGGGCCTGGTCCACGTGCTCGATGAAGTGAAACTCCAACTGATCACGAGCGCTCTTGGGAATGTCATCCAGGTCCGCCCGGTTCTTGGCGGGCAACAGAATGATCTCGATCCCGGCAGCCAAGGCACCCAGGACTTTCTCCTTCACGCCGCCCACCGGCAAGACCAACCCGCGCAGACTGATTTCTCCGGTCATCGCCAACTTGGGGTTGACGATCTTGCGCGTGTAGAGCGAGACCAGGGCCGTGTACAGGGCGACGCCAGCGCTGGGACCGTCCTTCGGGATGGCTCCGGCGGGAATGTGCACGTGCACGTCGCGCTTATCAAACAGCTCTTGATCGATGCCCAGCTTGACCGCGTGGTTCTTGACCAAACTCATGGCGGCGGTGGCACTTTCTTTCATGACATCGCCCAATTGTCCGGTGGAAAGCATGCGGCCCTTGCCGGCCATCGACATGGTTTCGATGAACAGGATTTCGCCCCCCACCGGAGTCCAGGCAAGTCCCGTGGACACACCGGGGGTCCCTCCGCGCATGGCGAGCTCCCCTTCGAAGCGCGGTGTGCCGAGGATCTCGCGCACTTGGGCCGGGCGAATCTTCATGGCTCGTCGGCTCTTCTCCACGATGCGCGTGGCCACGTGCCGGCAGATCGCTCCGATGCGCCGTTCCAAATCACGCACCCCGGCTTCGCGGGTGTAGCTCTCGATGATGAAGTCAATCGCTTCGGGCGTGAAGCTGCACTGCGTCGTGCTCAGGCCGGTGTTCTCTAGGCGCCGATCGACCAAGTAGCGTGCAGCAATTTGATGCTTTTCTTCCCGCGTGTAGCCGGGCAGGTGAATCACCTCAAAGCGATCGCGCAGGGGCGGCGGAATCGCAGCCAGGACGTTGGCCGTGCTGATGAACAGCACTTGCGAGAGATCAAAGGGGACAGCCAGGTAGTTGTCCCGGAAGGTGTTGTTCTGCTCTGGATCGAGAACTTCCAGCAGGGCTGAGGAGGGATCCCCATGCACGCCCCGGCCGAGCTTGTCCATCTCGTCCAACATGAACACCGGGTTGCGCGTACCCCCGCGGCGAATGCCCTGAACAATCGCTCCCGGCAAGGCCCCCACGTAGGTGCGGCGATGCCCGCGCACTTCCGCTTCATCGTGCACCCCGCCCAAGCTGGCGCGCACGAACTTGCGACCCATGGCGCGAGCGATGCTCTTGCCCAGGGACGTCTTGCCCACGCCGGGGGGGCCCACCAAGCAAAGGCTCGTGTTCTTGCCCGAAGGCTTGAGCTTGCGTACGGCGAGAAACTCAATGATGCGTTCCTTGACCTTCTCGAGACCGTAGTGATCCTCGTCGAGGATGCGCCGGGCCTTGCGAATGTCCAAGCGGTCCTCGCTCGTCTTGTCCCAGGGCAACTCGATCATCACCTCGAGGAAGGTGCGCACAATGGAGGCTTCGGCGGCGCCGTCGGGCATGCGCTGCAAACGCTTCAGCTCCTTCTTGGATTCCTTGAGCGCTTCCTCGGGCATGTTGGCCTCATCGATGGCCTTCTTGAGCTCCGAGACCTCGGAGGACTTGTCCTCCACGTCGCCCAACTCACGATTGATGGCGCGCAGCTGCTCCCGCAGGTAGTACTCCCGTTGAGCCTCTTCCAAGGTCCCTTGGGTCTCCTCGCGAATCTTCTTGGAAAGCCGCAAGACCTCGGCCACGTGGCCCAGCTTGTTCGCGACCAATTCCAAGCGCGCGCGCAGGTCGAAGGTCTCGAGCACTTCCTGGCGTTCTTCGACGGGCACGTCCATGAAGGTCGAGACCATGTCTGCCAACATGGATGCGGAGCCGATGTTGTCCACGGCGTTGGAGAGGTCTTCCGGGGTTCCGGGGGCCAGCTCCAAGACTTCATGGGCCTGGGCCTTCAAGGCGTGGAAGCGCGCTTCGATGTCCGTGTCATCGGGATCGAGTTCCGCGTCTTCGATGACCTCGATGCGCGCGATCGGAATTGGCTCGAACTGCACGAACTCAACGATGCGACAACGCTTCTCCCCCTGACAGATGGCGTGGTGCCGACCGTCGTCCGCGTGGATGTAGCGAATGACCTCCGAGAGGGTTCCAACCCGGTAGAGATCCTCTTCCTGGGGGTTCTCGATCGCTTCCTCTTTCTGAAGCAAGAGCACCACCTGGTTGCTGTCCGCCACGGCCTTCTGAATCGCCTCCACAGAGCGCGGCCGACCGATCATCAGGGGCAGCACGACTCCCGGGAAGAGCACCATGTTGCGCACGGGAACCACATAGCAGTGGTTCTCGGGCAGGCCATCCTTCTCCTTGGGGCCATCCGCAGTTGCGGCCTTCCGCTTGCCCTTCCCTCTGGGCTTGGATTTGGGCTTGGACTTGGAGGTCGCCCGAGGAGCGGAGGATCGCGAGGAGCGCGCTTTCTTCTTTGTGGTCTTTTTCTTGTCTTTCAAGGGAGTCCCTTTCGTGCTGATGCGAGCCCAGTATGGCTGTGCGCGGGCCCGGATCCAACCCGCACGCTGTCGACTTTGCGCTTTCGATCACGGCTTGCTGCCCTGCGCAAACGAAACTCAGGTGCGAAGCCGTTCCGCAAAACGAGTTCGCACCCGAGCGCTCCCTACCCCCCAGCCGGACGCCCTGGGCGCACCCGGGAGAACCGGGAATCCCTAGACCTCTGGGCCCCCGTAGGGCTTGAAGCAAGCGCGTCCGCTTTGGCAGGCCTCCGGACAGCAGACTTCCCCGTCCAAGGCGATCGTCTCCTGGCTCGCTTCACACCATGTGTGGCCACTGCCATCCAGGATGTCCGCCGAAGTTTGGGGCGGGTGGGTTTGAAAGACCATCTTCTTGCTGCGCAGCTCGCGGCAGAAGGGGCTGATCTGAATGCGTTCAAATGGGCTCATTTGGATTCTCCTCCGCTCAGTTCACGCAGGGCCTTTTGGATCAGGCCCTTGGTCAAGGGCACTTTGTAGCCGTTGTGCTCCAAGGGTTCCGCTTGCGCCAGGGCGATCTCGGCGGCTTCTTTCCAAGTGGCGTGGGTGTTGGGCTTGCCCGCCAAGAAAGACTCCGCTTCGCCCGCGCGCCAGGGAATCGGCGCGACGGCGCCGAGCACCATGCGGGCTTCGGCGATGGTGTCCCCTTCGATTCGAGCGGAGAGCGCCACCGCCGACATGGCAAAGTCGAAGGACTCGCGTTCCTTGAACTTCAGGTAGGTGCTCGTCCAGCCGGGCTTGGGCGCAGGCACCTCCACCTGCACCAGAATCTCGTTGGCCTTGAGTACGTTCTCGCGCACGACGCTGCCTTCCGAAGGCAAGGTGAAGAACTGCTCCAGGGGCATTCGGCTCTCCCCGCGCGGACCACGCTTGGTGACCGTGGCGTCCAAGAGCACCAATGCGGTCGCACAATCGGAAGGGTGCACGATGTAGGAGGGACCCCCGCCGAAGATGGCGTTGTACTTGTTCAAGCCACTCTCCGCGAAACACTCCGCCCCACCCTTCTTGATGCAAGGCACCGACTCGTTGCGGTAGTACCAACAGCGCGGCCGTTGGCAGAGGTTTCCACCGAGGGTCGCTTGGTTGCGAATCTGCACGGAGGCCACCGATTCTGCGGCGATCGACAAGGCTCGATGATGCAAAGCAATCTGCGGATCGGCAGCGATGCGCGCCAGGCGGGTCAAGCTTCCGAGGACCAGGTCTGGAGCGCTTTGATACGCGTCCAAACCCGCGACTCCGGCTAGATCCACCAGGCGCTTGGGCGTGATGAGGTAATCCTTCATCTCCGTCAGAATGTCCTGACCGCCTGCCAAGGGACGGGCATCGTCGATCTCCGCGGGACCCCTGCCCTTGGGCAGCAGGTCAATCGCTTCGTCGAGGCTCGTGGGTCGAGCAAGTTCAAAACTCTTCATGATTAACTGAGCTTGGCGAGGGCCTCGAGGACCTTGTCGGGGGTGATGGGCAAAGAAGTGATGCGCGCTCCACAAGCGTTGTGAATCGCATTGGCGATGGCGCCAGCACCAGGAATGGCGGGCGGTTCGCCCACACCGATGACCGCTTGACGGGTGTCCTCATCGTCCACGATGGCGACAAGTTCCGGAATCTCCATGCAGCCGGGCAGTTTGTAGTCCCCGAGGTTGGCGTTGATTTGGATGCCGAGATCCGGCTCCATCACGCGGCCTTCGTAGAGCGCCAAGCCGATCGATTGGATCATGGCGCCGTTGACTTGACTGCGCCAGGTCAGTGGGTTCAAGACCAGGCCACTGTCCTGCACGGCGACCATCTTGAGCACCTTGACGGCGCCCGTCATCAAGTCCACTTGCACGCGGGCGGCTTGGGCGCCGTGGGCGCCACTCGTTTGTAGGTCTCCGATCCACTTGCCCGTGCGTGCGAGTCCTTCGGCGGGCAAGGTCGCGCAAGCGTCCTTCCAAGTCAAACCGCGATCAGGGGCGGACTTGGCGAAGACCTTGCCGTCTGCAAAGGTCACGTCCTTGGCTTCGCACTTCAGGACGCTCGCCAGGTGCTCGGCGAAGGCCAGGCGGGTTTTGTGGGAAGCGTCCTTGAGGCATGGAGCTACGCTCGCCGTGGTCACCGAACCGCCAGAGCCGACGCCGTTGGGCAGCTGCGTGTCGCCAATGCGCGGAAGCACATCGGAAGCTTGCAGGCCAAACTCCTCGGCAGGAATCATGGCCACCAGGGTGCGCACCCCGGTGCCCAAGTCTTGAACGCCGATGGAAGAGGTCACGCCACCATCCCGTTCGATGCGC
Source organism: uncultured bacterium (assembly GCA_937905825.1). Classification (GTDB taxonomy): domain Bacteria; phylum Planctomycetota; class UBA1135; order UBA1135; genus JABACD01. The sequence goes on along the minus strand of CALCXM010000082.1, from coordinate 100,388 downwards.
ACTTCCGCGGCTGCGCCGGGGCCGCCGCCGCCGCCCCAAGTGCTGACGCCGAAGCCGATGCCTTCGGCGATCCAGCCGTCTCCCTTGCCGGGGGCGGTGCGATGTTGGTGCTCGTTCCAGCCAATCTCCTGGGCCACGCGATCCAGTTGCCGGTGATAAGCAGGATCACTCAGATTGCGCTTGCGAATCTCCACCAAATCCGCGCCGATGCCGTAAGCCAGCATGTCCACCACGGATTCCATGGCGAAGGAAACCTGTGGATGCCCCGGGGCGCGCATGGCGCGACTGGAGTCCGTGTTCGTGTGCAAGGCGTAGTCCAGAGTGAAGCTCTCCAGGACGTTGTAGATGTAGGGCTGCACCGCTCCTGGTCCGCGACCCACGCCTCCGAGTTTGTCCATGTCGGAGTGCATGGCGAGGATCTCCCCATCCTTGGCCACCCCGGCCTTGATGCGTTGGATCGAACCCGAGCGGTTGCCGGAGGTTTCAAACTCTTGGCGCCGGTCGTTGAACATGGAAACCGGACGCCCGACCTCTGCTGCCATCAAGCAAGCGGCGCGACCGGCCACGTCCATGGAGAACTTGGCTCCAAAGCCGCCGCCCATGTGCTCCACGACACACCGAACGTTTTGGCGATCCAACCCCAGGGGCCCCGCCGCCGATCCGGGAATGCCGAAGGCCACTTGGGTCGAGGCGTAAATCGTCGCCTCGTCGCCGCCCTTGAAGTCCGCCAGCAAGCCGTGGGTTTCCAGGCAAGCGTGGTGTTGGATGGCCACGTCGAACTCCGCTTCCACAACGAAGTCGGAAGCGTCGAGGGCTTCCATGGTGGCGTCCATGTCCCCACGCCCCTTGTCATTGGAACCGCCCCGGGGAGCGTGATTGGGGGAGCGCGAGCTGACTTGCGGGGCGCCTGGGGCCTTCGCACTTTCAGCGGTCACCACAAAGCCCTGGGGCGTGTAGTTGACGACCACCGCTCGCGCACCGTCCTCCGCCAGCTCCGGAGTTTCCGCAGCCACGGCGGCCACCGCTTGGCCGTTGTAGAGGGTGCTGCCCTCGCGCAAGGGAATCGCGATGACCACTCCTTCGATCTCCATAGCGGGATCCACGTCCACCGTGAACTCGGCCTTGGCCACGGGGATGCACACGAGCTTGCCGTAAAGCATGTCCGGCACGTGGCGATCGATGCTGTAGATCGCTTCGCCTTTGACCTTCTCGGGTCCGCTCAGGCGGCGGGTGTCCTTGTTCAAGACCCTGTGGTCCGCGCGCGCTCCCCAGCTGGGGGTTCCATTGTCTTGGGAAGTCATGACTACTTGCCTCCCTTCTGAGCTTGAAGCATGGCGCGGCCAGCCTTGAGGGCCGCGCTGAAGATGTGCGGGTAGGTTCCGCAGCGACACAAGTTGCCCGAACAAGCCCTGCGCACTTCCTCTTCGCTAGCAGCGGGATTCTTTTCCAAGCACGCGGTGACCGACATGGCGAAGCCCGGCGTGCAGAAGCCGCACATCAAAGCGTCGTCTGCGCACATGGCTTCTTGCACCGGACTCAGTTGATCCCCTTGGGCGAGACCGGCTGCGGTGCGCACATGGCGGCCTTCCACGCGGACGGCCAGGGTCAAGCAAGAGACTACGGGTTGGTCATCGATCAGCACCGTGCACGCACCGCAGTTGCCTTGCTCGCAGACGGACTTGGCCGCCGTGTGCGGTGGGTTGTGATGGTTGCGCAGGGCACTCAGCAAAGTGGTGCGCGGTTCAACCTGCACGGAAGTTGGCTGACCGTTCAAGTGAAAGCTCACTTGGACGACGCCCTTCAACACTTCGGGCTCTGCGGTGTGCGCTTCGCTGGCGGCTTGCGCCATCTCGGTGGCGAGCACGCTTCCGGCGGCGGCCCCTCCGGCTCCTTTCAAAAAGGAGCGGCGACTCAGGCGCTGATTGGCAGCTTCGGGATCTTGTACTGGTTTCATAGAGTGTCCATCATCAGGGGACCATGGCGTATGCGGACAGCGATGTCCGGCACTGAGCTTGTTTCGAATCGGGCAGGTCTCGAATCGGGCAGGCGCTTCTCGTTGTCACAATCTGGGGAGTGCGCCGTAGTTCCGCCCGTTGCACGGAGTTCCGGCACGCTTCATCCAGCGACCGCACTCCAGAGTACGGGCAGAGAATCCCCTGAACCAGGATCTGACTAGAGCCGGAGCAACTTCAATCCCAGGATTTGCAAAGGGGCCCCCTGAACAGCCTTCGCCTTCCGGCGGTCCCTTTGACTATCATCCTGCTCCGCCCTCCCCAAACGACGCTGAACCCGAAAATGGCCCCCATGCGAATCTTCCAAACGTTGACCCGACGCACTCTCATGCTCGGCGGATTGGCCCTCTCCCTCGCAGCCTGCTCCTCCGAAGTCCAAGGCACCGGCGGCACCCTGCGCTTCTCCGCCATCCCCGGTGAAAACACCGGCGAGATGATCGAGAAGTTCGGCGCTGTCGCCAAGCACCTCGCGCAAGAGCTGGGCGTTCCCGTGGAGTACGTGCACGTCTCCGATTACGGCGCTTCCGTTGAGGCCTTCAAGAATGGCGACATCTCCCTCGCCTGGTTCGGTGGTCTCACGGGCGTGCGGGCACGCCGAGCCGTGGAAGGTGCCCACGCCATTGCCCAGGGGGTCGTAGATCCTCAGTACAAGTCCTACTTCATCGCCAACCCGGCCAGCGGCTTGAAGCCCGGCAAAGCGTTCCCGAAGGAGTTGGCAGGAAAGACCTTCACCTTCGGAGACGAATCCTCCACTTCCGGACGCTTGATGCCCGAGAGCTTCATCCGTGCGGAGACTGGGCAGTCCCCCGCCGAGTTCCTGGGCGGCCCGATGCAGTTCTCCAAGAGCCACGACCGCACCTGGCAGTTGGTCCAAGACGGAACCTTCGACGCCGGTGTGCTCAGCTACATGACCTACGAGACGCGCCTCAAGGAAGGCAAGATCGATCCGGAGAAGTGCTTCATCCTGTGGACCACCCCGGACTACCCCGACTACTCCTGGCACTCGCACCCGAACCTCGATACGAAGTTTGGTGCGGGCTTCACCGACAAGGTTCAAGCGGCATTGATCGGCATCAAGGACAAGGCCCTCTTGGGCGCCATGATGCGTGAGGACGGTTTGATCAAAGCCAAGGACGCGGACTTCGCCCCCTTGGAGTCCGTCGCGCGCGAGTTGGAACTGATCCGATAAGGCGTTTTGAGCCCCCGAGCCCTGTCCTTTGAGCTGCGTGCAGCCGAGATCGTATTTGACGGCCAGCGGGGGCTAGGAGGACTCTCCCTGGAGATTCATCCGGGGGAGACCGTGGCCTTTGTGGGGCCCAGTGGCGCTGGCAAGACCAGCGCCCTGCGGCTCTTGAACGGCATGCAATCGGCCACCAGCGGTCAGGTCCTGGTGGACGGGCAGGAGCTCGCGCACTTGGCTCCCAAAGAGCGCCGGGCCCTGCGTCAAACGATCGGGTACGTGCCCCAGGGCTTTGGCCTCGTGCCCAACATGCGCGTGGCTCAAAACGTGCTCGCTGGACGGCTCGGTGGCATGGGGTTTTGGCAATCCATGCGCGCCACCCTGCGGCCCAAGAAGGACGAGTTGGAAGAGATTCACAGCTTGCTCCTGCGCCTCGGCATCGAAGAGAAACTCTTCCAACGGGTCGACTCCTTGTCCGGCGGCGAGCAACAGCGGGTGGCCATCGCACGCGCCCTCTACCAAGAGCCGAGCGCCCTGCTAGCCGACGAACCGCTCTCCGCCCTGGATCCCAGCCGCGCACGGGAAACCCTCGAGCTGCTGAGCGGCTTGGCGCAAGAGCGCGGACTGACCTTGGTGCTCTCCTTGCACGACATCCGGTTGGCCCGCGAGCTGCTGCCGCGCTTGGTTGGCTTGCGCGATGGCGAGAAACAGTTCGACAGTCCAACGGGCGAAATCAGCGACGAAGCGATTCGTGCCCTCTACGAACTCGAATCTGCGGGATTCTAGGTGGCGAGCCACTCGCACAACCCGGGCCCCCTTCCCGCACGCCCCGGCCCCTTCGGAGCACGCCGCACATGGCTGCTGGCCATCGCCTTGGCGGCCCTCTGGGCGGCCCACGGATTGGGGGTGACCCTTTCCGGTTTGGTGCCCTCCGGTTCGGGCCTCAACATTCTCGGGGAGTTCCTGGGCGCCTCTTTGAGTCCCGCTTGGGACTACGAGGTCGTCGTGCCCGAGGGCACCGTCGCGCTTCCTTGGAAAGTCCTCGATGCCCTGCGGCGCACGCTGATCTTTGCCGCCAGTGGTTTGAGCTTGGCCTTGTTGCTCGGCTTCCCCTTGGGAATCGTGGCGTCGACGGCCTGGTGGAAGAATCACAAGGGCGCACGCGGGGAACGCTTTCACCTGTTGAAGCGCTGGCTCAACCCGACGCTCTTCGTGGGCATTCGAACGGGCATTGCCCTCTTGCGCTCCATTCACGAAGTCCTGTGGGCCGTGCTCTTGCTGGCGGCCCTGGGCTTGAACTCCTTCAGCGCTGTGTGCGCCATCGCCCTGCCCTTCGCGGGAACCTTCGCCAAGGTCTTCTCGGACATTCTGGACGAAGCGCCCCGGGATAGCGCCGATGTGTTGCGCGCATCGGGAGCGACCGAAGCACAAGCCTTCTTGTTCGGACTCTTGCCGCGGGCCTTGCCCGACATGGCCGCCTACGCCTTCTACCGTTTTGAGTGCGCGGTGCGTTCCTCGGCGGTGCTCGGTTTCTTTGGCTATCCAACCCTCGGCTACTTCATCAAGTTGGCCTTCGACAACAAGCGCTACCACGAGGTCTGGTCGTACCTGTGGTCGCTGATCGTTCTCGTGTTCGTTTTGGAAGCCATCAGTGGCGCCCTGCGACGGCGGGTGGTTGTCCGATGAGTGCCCGTGGAGTGAATGGCGCTTCCGTGAGTGCTAACTCAACCAGCGCCGCCCGGGTGCAAGACCTGTGGCGCGCGCGCCCGCGCAGCAAACTACTGCGCGCAACTTGCTGGAGTCTCGGGCTCTGGACACTCTACGCTTGGTTCAGTCCCGAGATCGGATTGATGGATTTCCTCGATGGACGGCGCTTCTCCAATCTAGGGCGCTTCGTCGAGACAGAGCTGGTGCCCTTCCCCTTGCGCGGGGAGCCGCTGAGCCTCGCTGCCTTGAGCACTTGGGTCGCCGACATCTGGAATCGGATTGGCATGCAGAGCACCCTGGCCACCCTTCAGATTTCGATCATCGCGATCGTCATCGCTGGAGCTGCTGCCCTGCCGCTCTCCATGTTCGCGGCCCGCAACTTGGCGGCCAGCACGCCATTTGAAAATCCGAGCGGCAGGGAGGCGACTTGGCGGCGCTTGTTCTGGACAGCCATCTCCAGCTCGGCGCGGGCCCTCGCCATCTTGCTGCGTGCTGTTCCCGAGTTCATCCTGGCCTTCTTGCTCTTGGCAGTGCTCGGTCCGCGCAACGCGTGGCCCGCAATCCTGGCCCTGGCCATGCACAACTGCGGCATCCTCGCGCGCTTGGGCAGCGAGGTGGTGGAAAACTTAGAGCCCGCTCCCCTGCGCGCCATGGCAGCCGTAGGTGCTCCGCGCCGCAGTTTGGTGGTCTTCGGAGTCTTGCCCCTGGCCCTCGGGCGGAACCTGCTTTACTTTTTCTATCGCTTCGAGACCTGCGTGCGCGAGGCCACGGTGCTCGGCATGCTCGGGGTGCTTTCCCTGGGCTACTGGATTCAGGACGCCCGGGCCAAGCAGTACTACGACGAGGTCTTCCTACTCGTGCTTTTTAGCGTGGGTGTCGTGCTCGTCGCCGACCTTGTTTCGGTGCTCGCCCGGCGTTCCATCCGCCGTTAGGAGCCTGCGCCACAGATAGCGATCCGCGAGACACCGATCCTCGAACCCATCTCTGCGTCCTGCCAAGGTCCCCGATGGCATCCAACCATTGGGAACTTGTCACTCCTTGACCTGGGCCCGATGCTCGGTATCTCGCGGACCGCTATCTGTGGCGCAGACTCCTAATCGCAGGTAGCGAGTCATGCGCACGGCGACCCATTCGGAGCGTTCGGCATCGTAGCCGAACTCTTCCAGCTCGAACTGATCCGCTCCGTCCAGACGCAGCACGCAACGCAGACGACTGACTTGGCCGTCTGCGCTCTGGGTGCGTTCCAAGTACAGGCCACCGCGCGCTGGATCGCCGGAGCCTGCGAAGATCGCTTGGCCACTGCCCAGTTCGGAGGCGCGCCACAATTGATAGCGCTCACTCTGCTTGTCGAAGCCGAGCAGGGCGCTCGAGGCGATTTGCGTTCCGGACCAATCGAGCAAGGTTTCCCACTGCAGGAAGCGCTCGCCGAGGGTCGAGCGAATGTACGTTTTGCCAGTGGCAACAACCGCGGGCAAGGACACCTCCCCCGTGGGCCAGGCGAGCAAACTCATCGTCACTTGCCAATCGCCCTGCAAGGGCTGCAAGGCTTCCAACTGCGGCCCGGGCAGGGAACTCTCGAACTGTTCCTGCAGCAGTTGGTCAAGCTGAGCAAGGACCGCTAAACCCGTATCCGAGGAAGCCGCGGCCAGGGAATCCTTGGAGAGCGACCCCGGCTTGGAGATCTGCGGGCTGGCGCAGGCTGCCAAGCAGCAGAGCGAGATCAAGAGCCCCAGGCAAAGTGAGTCTTTCGGCATGCAGGCACTCTACGTTTTCCGCGTCCGTGCTGCCCCCCGGAATCGAATTCTGCTGGTGCGCCTGGGAGTCCGCGGGAACAGCATCCAGGCCTTGCCCTAGCCCATTGCGCGCTGCCCTGCAAAGGCCGGCAGGCCGGCGCCTTGCACGCCGAGTTCGCAATAGAAAAAAGCAGCCGGCGCGCGCGGCGTCGACTGCTCCTGCTCTTGTTGGAAGCTGTCTTGTTCTCGGACTGCTTCGAGCTCCCTAAGGGAGAACCTCTACCAGTCCAAAGCGAAGCGCATGGTCACCGCGTTCGAGGTGCCAGTCGTCGAGCCGTCGTCCACGTCGGTGGTGGTGTAGAAGAGCTGCACGCGAGCGTTGGGATTCAGGTACCAGTTCACTCCTCCAGCGACCGAGGTGAGTTCGCCCCCGTAGAGACCGCTGTCGGAAAGATCGAGCACGTCGTAGCGCGCGGCCACTTCAAAGGCACCGTTGCCGCCGTCCCCGTAGTTCTTGAAGGGCTTGAGGCGACCGAAGACACCATCCTTGTAGGGCCGGTGCTCCCCCGTCAGAAAGTAACTCGCGGTGAGGTAGTAGCCACCGAAGTTGTAGTCCGTGGCTTCGGAATCCACCTCGGTCATTACGTACTCGGCTTGCAGAGAAGCGGGTCCTTGGGTCCAAGCGCTTTCCACTCCCAGGATGATCGCGCCCGTCGAATCGGCCACGGTGGCCTTGGCCAATTTGTCCGTGAAGTGGCTGCCGCCGCGACTCGAGAACTCGGTCTCGCCCTGAACGTCTCCGCGCTTCGAAAGCGCCACACCGAAGTGCGCCAGCTTGCCTGCTTCCTCGTCGTGCAGCGGGGCGTAGGTCAAACGACCCGTGACGTTGTAGGAACCGTTCTCGCGGCCGTCCCCATCGTCGACGGTTCCGTTGTTCGTGCGTCCCTGGTTGTCCGTGTCGGCGAAGACGCCCAGGGCCCAGGTCACGTTGGCGTCCTTGACGCTATCGCTCAGCATGACCCCCGCGTTGCGGCTGCCCGCAAAGGCGATGGTGGTGGAGGGTTCGATGATCGGTTGATGCTTGGAACTGATCAGTTCATCGAGACCGAAGGGCTCCTTGAAATGGCCCACGGTTAGCTTGCCCACGGGCGTTTTGACGCGGCCGTAGACATCCTTCAGAGCGACGCTGCCCGAGCTGAACTCGAACTGCGCCTTGAACTCGACCGCCTTGTAGATCGAGCCCTTGGCGAACAAACGCACCCGGCGGAACTCCGCCCCGTCCGTGGACAGGTGCCCCATGTCCTTGAGCGTCTGATCCGAAGAGGTCCCGCCGATGTCGAACTGAATGCGGCCGCCGAGGCTGACCTCGATGTCGCCCTCAGCAATCATGGTGCTCAGCAAGCGGTCGAGTTCGACGGAGCCCTTTTCCGATTCGTTGGTGCCCTCCGAACCGCTGGGCAGATTGCTCGCCGTGGCAGGCATGGCCAAGGCAGCGAGCATCAAGGCGCTCGATGTCTTTCGAAGATGTTTCATTGATTTAGGGTGTGGGGTACCAGGTAGGAGGCTGGCCCTCGTTGGCCGCCTCGAAGCAACTTGCCCAAAGCAATGCACTCGCGCAAGCGACGGAACGCCGACTTCACAGAGTCTTCAAAAGAAGGTGGATTCCTCCACGTTCAGAAAGCGCAGCTCCCCCGCCGACCCGCCCTTTGCGGGAGGTGCGGTAGGTCCGCCAAAGCTACTACGCCTCCAGGGTCCAGCGCAGGGCCGCGCCGGGATCGGAAGCGATCTTCTCGGCGAGGATGTTGGAGAGCGTCATCCCACCCCGAACATAGGTCTCCAGGTAGTGCTTGGCACAGGCCATGTCCTTGGGACGGAAGTACCCTTTCGGCAAACGTTCGGCGCCCTCTAGAGCAAGCTCCCAAACCGCGATGGCTCGCTCGCGCAGGCCGGGATCCTCGAGTCCCGCCTTGGCCGAGGTCAACCATTCCCCGTGCAACTCGGTGACGCGCGGTTCCAAAAGTTCGAGGCAGGCCTGGCGCGCAATGGGTTCGTAGAGCAACCCAATCCAGAAGACAACCTGGGCCGCTCGCAGGTGAATCGGCACCGCGTCGGCAGAGCGAATTTCGAGGAAGCCACGCAAGCGCACCTCCGGGAAGAGCGTCGACAGGTGATAGTCCAAGTCATCCAAACTCGGAAAGCCATGCTGCGGATGACCGGACTCAATCCAGTCCCGGAAGCGGAAGCCCGCGCTGCCTTGGGCAGCCGTGCCGCCGTCCTGCGCGCGGAACAAAAGCACATCGGCATTCAGGGCCAACTCCGCGTAACAGAATCCAGGGTCACTGTGCTCACCAGCCAACATGCAGCCAGGGAAACCCGTGCGGGTCGGGTCGAGCCCTTGCCAAGCCCACGCGCGGCGTGATTGCCAGCCCTCCAAAGGACTGCACGCGAAAGACGCGAGGGCCACTGGGGTCAAGAGATTCGCCAAGCGCCAGCGCTCTTCCGCCACGGAGCGTTCCCCGAGATCCAGATTCACTTGGAAGCTTCCCGTGTGCCGCATCATCAGCTCACCGTTCTCCGCGCGCGAAGCGAAGTAGGCGGCCATGCAGTTGTAGCGATCCGCGCGCAGTTGCTGCTTGACCTGGCTGCGGTCGGTCCAAACATCCAAGCCGGCGGAGCCCAAGCTTGCGCGCTCTCCTTTGAAAGCACCGTTCAGGAGCTGCGCCACGCGATCCACGTCGTCCATCGCCACGGCCGCCGTGGCGTGCACAGCGGTGGAGTGCTCCACTTGCCCCCCGGGCTCGAAGGTGATGCGTCCGCTGTCCGGCAAGCTATAGACCGGGGGCGGCCCCAGCGAATCCTGCTTGAGTTCACCGGCTTCTCCCAGCAGGCTTTGCAAAGCGCTCAAGACGGAAGAGTCCCCCTCGAGCGGCAAGCGCCCGACTGGATTGCCCGCCTCATCCAGGCGGAACACCAGGTACTCCGGCTCCAAACCAACGGCCCCGATCTCGGGCCCGCCCAGGTGATCCGAAAACACTTTCCGGGCAATGTGGGCTCTGGCCTCGTCGAGGTTCAAGGTGCGTGGGTTCTCCGTCGTGGACATGGGTGTTGTGGGGACGATCAGGTCGATCCGTTGAAGGAGGATTGGCTTCGTTCAATCTCGAGGGCCGCTAACCATCCCTCAACCTGCGCAACACTGCGCAGACGAATGTGGGATCGCTGGCTCAGAAGGTCGGGGTACATGGTGCTTCTCAGCCGCCTAGTTTGGAAGGCGTAAAGCAGGATGGAGTTTGAGCTCCAAAAAGCGTGGCGGAAAGTCTCGTAGTTGCCGTTGCAGCAGGGTTGCCGAAAAAGCGCCCGACGGAAGCTCCGACGCACCAGCCGCCAAAATGTGACGCGGAAGGGCAAGTCCAACCAAACGATCAGGTCGGCGCGGTCCGCGATGGCCCACAAACGCTTGGCTTTGGCCCGCAGATTGCCCTCCATCACCCACGCATCCCCCGCTAATCGGCGCTCGACCAGCTTGAGCATCTCAGCGCGCTCCCGCAGTTTCCAACCGGGCAGCCAGATGTAGTCGTCCACATGGGCCGATTGGGTGCCCAAGGCCTGGGCTACGCGGCGCGCCACCGTGGTCTTCCCGGTGCCGCAACTCCCCACCACCCACACCCGTCGGGCTCTGGGAGCCGCGTCGGGCGCTGAGCTTTGGGGGACTTCGGAGTTGGAGAGGGCCATCGAATCGGACAGAGGGAACTGGGGAGGTGAGCGGTTTTCGTCCGCGTGCGAGGTACGCTTCCGCACGACAACGGGGCCTGCGGAGCGCGTCGAGGATAAACAGGGCGACGAACTCCCCTAGAACAACCGGCGCTTGGCAGGCCCTAGGCTAGAAAACCCAAGGCTCCCCCACAATTGTCGCCCGCAGGTCGTAGCTCCCTTGGAATCTGCCGACTCGGCAAGGATCTTGCAGGCGGGTTGCCAGCGGGCCCGTTTCACGGCTCTGCAGGCAGCTGGCCCGCGAATCAGGCTGGGGGCCGCGCCCCATCGACTCAGGCCTACAGAACGCTAGACTGTTGCCCTCCCTGCGACCTCAAACCCAACCCAATGAGCACGGAACCCCCCTGCGCACCGCGATTCTTCGCGGGCCCCGCCGCCCTTCTCGTCTTCCTCGTGGCCCAAATTGTTGCGAGCTGCGGGGCGGGATCCGAATCCGGAGCGCCGAATGCCACGGACTCCGCGGGCAAGGGCTTCGTGATCCAAAACCCTTCCGGAGATCGTCCCTACTTCTTCGACTTTGAAACGGTCGCGGATGGGGAGACGGTGACTCACGTCTTCGAGCTGAAGAACACGGACCCGGTTCCGATCACGGTTCAAGACGTCATCCCCAGTTGCTCCTGCACCAACCCGCGACTGACCTACAAGGATGCCAGCGGCACCCTCGTCAAGGGCAAAATGCGCGAGCGCCCGGTGATCAGCATTCCCCCGGGGGCCGTTGCGAATTTGGAGATTTCGATCAACTCCAATCACGTGCACATCAAGAACCTCGACAAGCTGGCCTCGGTTCACCTGCGTTGCGACTCAGAGAATCGTCCCTTCATGGCCTTCGAGTTGCACCTGGTCGTCGAGCGCGCATTCCAGGCCACGCCCCAAGCCATCTCCATGCCCAACACCCCGGTCTCCACGGGAGCGCGGGCTCACACGGACATCGTCCCGGCAATCATCGGTGAGACGAACAAGATCCTGGCCGTCGAGTCCGTCACGGAAGGCATGACCGCGCGCCTCGAAGAGGTCTACATGCAAGCCGGCATGGTCTGGCGCGTGCACGTGGAACTGCACCCTCCCCTGGAACTCGGAGTCTTCACGGGCAAAGTCAGCATGAAGTGCAGCGGCATCGGTGGCAAAGAGGAAGCGGAACCCTTCCTCATCGACGTTCGCGCCGACGTGGTCCCCGACGTGGTGATTTTCCCCCCTTCGTTCGTCTTCAACCAAGCCTCCAAGGACGCCCCCTTCGTCGCCGAATGCACCCTGACTGCCTTGGCGCCGGGACATCGCGTGCGCATCGTGGACTCCCTCTTGCAGGGAGACTACCCCGAGGATTTGACGCTCGCGATCGAACCAAAAGCACCGGACGCAGATGGCAAGAGTGGGCGCTGGAAACTCGTTTTGAGCTGGCCCGCGGAGAGCAAGCCGCCTTCCTTTGCAGGCCGAGTTCAACTGACCATGCAAGACCCAAACCTGGACGTCTTGTCGGCCCCCTTCGCCTATCGATCCGATTCGAATTGACGTCGGAGGGTTCGTGAGGAGGGTTTGGGGCCGAGCGTTTCAGGGGCCCCTAGATTCGCTCGGAGGGACAGGTACTTGTGCAGCCGACTGGTCGCGAGTTGCGGGCTTGGGGTTGGTGAAAAAGAGCGCTCTCGGAAGCTGAACGCACGTGCGCTTGGAGGTCCCCCGGTTTCCGCCTTTCCGTCCCATTTTTTCGCCGAAGCGGCCGGCAAGCTCTAGAGTATTCGTGGGCTTCAGGTCTTCCGAGGCCCGTCCTCGAACCGCAGCTGCCAACTGGAAAGCCCCTGGATTTCAATCATCCTGCACGTTCGAGAGAGCCCAACCCGGACTTCTCTCATGCGCTCCCGAGCGCGGAACTTTGGTGACCCCCCGTGAATAGAATCAGCACGATCCTTCTTGTGAGCCTTGGCGCCGCACTCGCTCCTGCAGCCAGTGGGCAATTCTCTGTCTCGGGAGGCGGCTCCCTGATCCCCACCAGTGGAACTGGCGGCGACAATCTTGTCGCCGGGGATACCGGCGCCCTGTACGACACCGTGCAAGCTGGGTTTCCCGGGACGGCGACCGTCGTCGTTCCCGTTCCCGTCATCAGTATCCAGTCCATCGAGATCCAAGGCCTGAGCCACACCTGGATCGGAGACACGCAAGCCACCTTGGAAGATCCGGGCGGGGTCGAGCACCTCGTCTGGCTGCGGCCCGGGTACTTGAACCCGAGCAACTTTGGCTACTCCGGCGACTTCACTGGGGGCAGCTACACGTTCGTCGATGATGGCTCCGGTTCCAACTTGCCCAGCACCAGTGGAACGCTGCCGCTCCCCGCGGGGACCTACAACCAGTCCTTCGCTTCCGGCGGCACGACCTGGGTCAGTGGAACCAACGGTATCTTCAACACGCCCTTGGGAGCGATCAGCGGTCCGGCCGGCCTGTGGACCTTGAAGATCTATGATTGGGGCGGTGGAGACACGGGGAGCTTCAGCGGTTGGACCCTGAATGGCAACGCGGTTAGTTTCCCCGGCATCAGCTATTGCTTTGGGGACGGTTCCTCGGGGGTTTGCCCTTGCGGAGTGCTGAGTGGTCTCGGCGAAGGTTGCCCCAACTCCAGCGGGACTGGAGCGACACTCGCTGGCTCGGGCATACCGAGTGTCTCTTTCGACACCATGGTGCTGGACGTCACGGGAGCCCCCCCGAACAGGGTCGGGCTCTTCTTTCAAGGACCCAACCAGATCTTGGCTCCAGCGGGAGACGGGTTCCTTTGCAGCAATGCCAGCTTGCGCTACGCGGTTAACGCCACTGACGCCATTGGCTCCGTCACGCAGACAGGCTTCGGTGTGAACGCATCCGTCGGCCAATCGATCAACTACCAGTATTGGTTCCGGGATCCGTTCCCCAGCCCGGGAGTTCCCTGTGGAGGCCAGTTCAACTTCTCCGGGGCGATTCGAGTTACCTGGAACTAAGCGCGCAGCAACCTTCCTGGAAACCAGCCGTGAGAGATCGACCTCCCGGTTGATTTGGGCCGGACCCCACGACCCTCAGCGATCCGGCTGGGGGGTGCGTGGTTCGTCCATGTCCTCGCCACGCACAAGTTGCAGTTGCTCCTTCAGGGCTTGCCGAGCCCGTTCGTAGAACTTACGTGCAGCGTCGGCGCTCGGCCGTTCAAGCTCAGCGGCCACCGTCTCCCAACTCGCCCCAGCGAAGTCTCGCAAGAGGATCGCCTCACGCTGCTCGTGGGTCAGGGCGCCGAGGCACGCGTCGAGCACATCGTGGTCCTCGCGGCGCGCGGCCACGGTGGATGGAGAGTCCTGCTGCGCAACGGGATCGAAGTAGGCGCAACTGATCGCGGAGTCATCCGAGACGAAACCATCGGACTCCCGGTCAATGTCGCGGCAGGCAGCTCGCTGATCTCGAAAATCAGAGAGCACCACTCGCTCTGCGATGCGCGCAAACCAATCGATCAGGCGCGCATCTTCGCGCCACTCGAAATTGTCGAGACTGCCGATGGCGCGAATCATGGTCTGTTGGACGAGGTCCGCAAGGTCCGCGCGCCGGGTCGCTCTAGCTCGCAAGCGGATACCAACGATGCGTGTGACACGCGGATAGTAGCGCGCAAGGATGGAGTCCATCGCGGCGGGGTCACCGGCCTTGTGCTTTTCCAGCAGGAGGAACGTTTCTTCGGGGATTTGGCTCATTGGTGACTGCTCAAGGCGACGACTGGCTCGCGCATCGCAACGAGAGGAGCAGCGAGGCCCCTCGCTCGACAAGTGCAGGACTCGTCGTCCAGTGGTTCCGGCTATTCAAATTCGACCGATCGCCCTGGGCGCAGCCCAACGAAGTTGATGAATCCATCCTTATTGAACTCGGCCCGGGATCCGCTGCCGGAGACACCGGCGCTGGCCGTGAAGTCACCCCCGCGCAGAACCCGCGCATCGCTTGCACCGAGCAGATTGAGAGGATCTTTGCCTGGACTCCGCTCGTAGTAGTCCAAAGCGAAGACGTCCGCGCACCATTCACGAACATTGCCGTGGACGCCGTACAACCCGAAGTCATTGGGCTCGAAGGCATCGACGTAGGCATGCCAGGGAAACCCGTCGTCTTGCTCCGGCCAGTCAGCGATGGCATCCCACGTCATGCCCTGGGCCTTGGCGGACTGATCGGCTAGGTTTGCAGCTCGGCGCAGCATGAGTGAGTTGCGCTCATCCCCCGTCCACCATGCGGTTGTGCTGCCGCCGCGCGCTCCGTATTCCCACTGTGCTTCACTCGGAAGTTGAATCCCAAACTGCGGGATCAGCCTCGCGCAATCGACCCAACTCAACTCCTCGACCGGATTGGTCAAACGAAACTCCGGCACGACCCGTTGGCCAAATTGAGTCGGGGGAACTGGGTAGTCTTGCGCGTTGTAGCGACTTGGGTTCTCGCCGGAGAGACGCATCCACTGGCCCTGGGTCATCTCGTACTTGGAGAGAAAGAACGCAGAGAGCTGCACCTGGTGCACCGGCGATTCGTGCGGCTGGTGGGCAGGCGAGAAATTGCGCTGGCCCTTGATCCCTTGGGTCCCCATCCAGAAGGTGCCCCCGGGGAGCAGCACGAAAACCAGTCCAGAGCCCCCGTCCAGTTCCAGTTGCCCCGCTTCATCGCGCAAGGGTTCGTCGCCGGACTGGACGTGCCAGAACTCCCAATAGCCGCTCTTTCCGTTCTTCTGAAGCGGGACCAATCCAACCTGAACGGGGAGCTCGAGGAACGGGTAAGTTGCGCGGATCGACTGCATCGCGTGCTGCCAACGGCGGTCGAACTCTCCTCCTTTTTCGAAGCCCGCCTGCAGGCGATCGGCAAAGGCCAAGCGGTCCGGAATGCTCCAGCCCCACTCGGGACTCCTCGCGCCGCGCGCAGCGAGCCCTGTCTTTGGATCCACGAGGGCATCGATGCGGCCCATCAATTCGGTCAGTTCGTCGTGCATCCAACGCGCATCGACGCCCTGTTTGGTGCCCGGAAAGGTCCACTCGCGGAGTTCTTCTCTGTTCCATTCCGCACGGGCTAGCTCGACCTCGAGGGAGCGGATGCGGTCGGCTGCCCGTTCCAATCCCCGTTGGCTCGTGGCTTCTTCGATGGACTCTTCGAGGGCTACGTACTGACCTTCGACCAAGCTCGACTCGAAGCCAACGGCGTCGAGCGCCGCGTAGCTCAGGGTGGCTGCGCCCTCGTCATCTCCCTCTGCAAATCGAGTTCGCGCCAACTCCATCAGCCGAGCACCCCGCTGTTCGGAGGCTTCCCCCTCGGACAAGGAGGCCTCCAAAAGCTTTGAGTTCTTCGATTGGGAAGCGCCGGACGGATCCTCCACCCCTCCTTCGGGATCGCTCGGGTCCGGCATGGGATCAGGTGCACGTTCGCCACGCCGCACGGCAAGTGCCCGTTTGGTCCGGTCTAGCTCCTCGTTCAGTCGAGAGATTTCCAGGTCCACTGGCTGGCTGAGTTGCTTGGGGATCGCATCGATGGCTTGAGCCGTGGCTCCGAGGCGCAACTCTTCGCGCTTCAGAACAAAATCGGGGCGCCGCGCGATCAGCCCATTCGCCCGCTGAAGCCAGTGCTCGAAGGGCTCCGCTTGGGTTGGAGCGCTATTGCCCAGACGCTTCGCATCCTCGGTCAGTGCGATCAGTTCGACCGAAAGCGACAGATCCGACACTCGCTTGGCAGAGCTCACCAACTCCGTGCGTTCCGTGGCGAGCAGATCTCGCTCTCGATAGGCCCGGTAGCCAAAAACCGAAAGCGCAGCGAGAGTCGCCACGGCCAAGAGGCTGGCGGCTCCGAGCAGAGTCCGCGTCGGATTGCGACGGCTCCACATGCAGAAGCGCCGCAGGGGGCTCGGCGGCTTGGCGAGAATCGGCGTGTTGGAGAGGTAGCGACTCAAGTCCTCCGCCATCGCCGCCATGCTCCCGTAGCGCATGTCTCGATCCTTCTCCATCGCCTTCTCCGCGATCACGACCAGGTCGTCAGGGACCGGGGGCTTCAGCTTGCGCAGGCTGGGGGCCGTCTTGGTCAAGACTTGCTGGGCGATCTCGTGGGTCGAACTCCCCTGGAAGGGCCGCTCCAAAGCCAGCATTTCGTAGAGGATGACGCCCAAGCTAAAGATGTCCGAGCGGTGGTCGATCCCCATGCGCTTGGCGGCAATCTGCTCTGGGCTGATGTAGAGATACGTGCCAGCAAAGTCGCCGGTCTCGGAGAGTGCCGACTCCCCGACAATTTGCGCGAGGCCAAAGTCCGTCAGCTTGGGCCGGTTGTCCGTCGTGACCAGCACGTTCTGGGGTTTCAGGTCCCGGTGAATCACGCCTTCGTCGTGGGCGGCCTGGGCGGCGACGGCCAGCTCGTGAACAAACCTCGCAACTTGCTTGGGGTAGTTGGCCGGACGACTCTCGCCAGAAGCGAAAGCATCCAACATGTCGCGCAAGGTCCAGCCACCTTCGACCAACTCGATGGCGATCCAAGCGACTCCTTCCGTTTCACCGGCCCCGTAGACCGTGACGATTCCAGGGTGCGAGACGCGCGCCACGGCCCGCGCTTCCCGGGCGAAGTACTCCCCGTTGCGCTTCGTGATCAAACCAGGCCGGATGAACTTGACCGCCACCCGTCGTCCGCCCAAGGACAGCTGCTCGGCTTCCCAGACCTGTCCCATCCCGCCCTGTCCGATCATGGAGAGCAGCTTGAAGTCCCCGATGATCGTCCCCGACGCAAAGCCCGAACGGTGACGACTGGGCTCATTGTCCCGCGATCGAAAAAACGACTCTCCCCCGGGAGGCCCCACATCTGCAATGGCGTCGTCGAGTAACTCGCTGAGCGTTGGTTTCCCTCGATCCCCTTTCATCTCGCCCCCTTCCTCTCGAATGGTCGATTCATGCCCGGATCAACCGGGAGTTGGCAATGGACGGCGACGGTGATGCGCTGCGATTCATGCTACACCGGATGCTTTGGATCCACAATCCTGACGAACCACGGGCAGGGCATGGGACCAGATGCCCCAGGGGCGGACCTCACCCGCCCACCATTGCTGAAGGTCCCCGCGTCCCGCATGGCGAGCCAAAACCAAGCTACGGGTCCCGGCGCCGTTCCCAAGCGGCATTTGGAACCCTTCAAGATTCCACAAGCCCCACCACCTTCAAGAACAGGGAGTCGTTCGGGTCGTTTTGGTTCTTCAGCGATCCCCAGGTCCGGCCAGCAACCAACCGACTTCGGGCGGCTGAGCAAACGATCCCCATCTGCAATGATTTCCAGATTGCCTGAGTGAGTTTCAGCAGGCGCTGCGACTGCTATGGTGAGGAGCACGATGGACGCACATACAGGAAGCTTGGAAGAGTTGTTGGCCCATTCGGAATGGGTGCGGGGACTTGCGCGCCGATTGGTGCTGGATGATGCAACCACGGACGACATCGTCCAAGAAGTTTGGGCGGCGGCTTTGACTGAACGGAGCGTCCCGCGCGCACCTAGGGCCTGGTTAGCGCGGGTGGTGCGCAATTTGGTGGGGACGTCTCAGCGCGGTGCAAGGAACCGGGTGTCCCGTGAAAACCAAGCCTCACGGGTGGAGGCATTGCCCTCCGTGGAGGAGGTGGCCAGTCGCGCCGAGCTCGAGCGCGGGCTGATTGAGCGGGTTCATGGGCTCGCCGAGGAGCAACGGAACGTGGTCTTGTTGCGCTTCTTCGAAGGAATGGCGCCACGGGAGATTGCACAGACCCTGGGGGTTCCCGTGGCAACGGTGCACTCAAGGACAGCACGAGCCTTGGGTATTTTGCGCGGGCAGCTCGATCGCGAGTTTGGGGACAGGCAATTCTGGAACTTGGCGCTCGTGCCTTTGGCACATGCACGGCCAGTACCTGGGGTAGTTGGCTCGGCGCCGGCGGTCCCTTTGATTGGAGGTTTGGTGATGAAGGGATTGGGTGTTGCGCTGGCGTCCGTGCTGGTGGTCGGGTCTCTCGTATTGTGGTCACAGAAGGAGGGGGCGCGGGACGCGCCGCAGGTCCCGGAGCTCGCGATGCGCGAAGGCCGATCCGCGCTCGAGGCGCCCAGTGTTGTCGCGAGCGCTGAGCAGGAACAGTCCCATGAGCGGCGTGAAGTTGTGCTCGCGTTGGAAAGTGAGGAGCTGCAAACGGAACCCGCACAGAGTCCCGCACCTGCGGCCATTGGGAGTGTTGTACGGGGCGAGGTGATTCGCGTCGACGAGGATGGCAGTGTGCACTCGGGCTACTCCGGCCGGGGGTTCAGTCGCATTTGGGAGAATGGTGAGCCTCGATGGCAGTCCTTTGGGGTACAGAGTGGTCACTTCCAACTTGAGTTGTCGAAGCCCGCTGAGTTTGAGTTGTTGGGCATGACCCTCGATGGCCTGCCGCTGCGGCCAGAAACCACCGGGGACCGGATCCCGTTGGACGGGACGCCCCTGGTTTTGCGCGTCGTCCCGATGCCCGTCATCGAGCTCTCTGTTGTGGACGCGGAGTCGGGGAGCCATCTCGCTCGAGTTGAATTGCGGGACCGCTGGACCTCGCCTACCAACCAAGTGTTGATACCAGACGAGCAGTGGGACCGCCGAGTGCTGGAGCGGGATAGTTCTCCCTTGACCTTTCGTGCAACTCCCCAGCAATCCACGAACGGGGCATGGCGCTATCTAGTGCACAGCCCCGGATACGCGTGGACGCCGGTGGATATCGACATGCGGAAATCCGGCAGACATGAAGTTCGCTTGGAGCGCGCTGCTCGGTTGCACGTTGAGGTCCTGGGTGGATCGCCAAAGGGGGAGGCGGCGAGCGTGCGCCTCTACGTTCAGGATGAACGGAGCGGACACGCTTCACGTCTTGTCGTGGAGAGCCTCGTCCGCGACAAGATGCTCTTCCAGTTTCAGGACTTGCCCTCGGGGTCGTACAGCATCCGCGTAGAGATTGGCGCCCCGCACTCAGAGAAGAGGGTGCTCAGCGAGAGCGTGATGGAGATTCGCCCAGGGGACGACAGGAGTGTAACCCTCGAGCCAGAGCACTTGCCAGAGGCCATCCTCGCGCAGTTGAGTGGCGTTGTGAGCGTCCCTCCCGCGTGGGAGTGCCGGGAGATTTTTGTCTTCGCTCGACTGAACGATGCCGGATTGATGGAGAGTCGCTCTCACCTTGTCTTGTCCCAGGACCAGCTCACCCCCATCGAGGGACTTGCGGGGAGCTACAGGTTCGACTTCGGCCCTGTGCAAACCGGCGCGTACACCGTCGGTGTGGACGACGAACAGCTCAAGAATCTGATTGACACGTCGATCCTGGTGGAAGTCAGGCCTGAAGGTGAGCGCGATTTGCGGTTGACGGTCGGGGTGCCTGTCCTGGTTCAGGTCGTGGTGCTTGATCGAGCCAAGGGGCGGCTGATCGAAGGACGACTCGCTTGGAAGAAGGGTCCTCCAAGGGATGGCGGTTTGATTCAGTTCGCCGCGCGCAACGAGCAGGCTGGCCGCTTTGAATTTCGAGCCCCAAAGGGGAACGTGATGCTCTTCTTTAATGAGCCTGAATTCAGTCCTATCATTGAGGCAGTCACGCTCGAAGACGGGCTCAATACTTTTTCCTACACGCTCGAACGCGTGCACTCCGTTCGCATCACGCTTCACGCTGGTGATTCGCGGGTCGCCATCCGGGAGGGGTGGATGCCCACCGTAAGGCACTCGATTCATTCGAAGCACGGACACCTAAGGAGATACGCCACTGAGGAAGGTGCGGGGATCCTAAGCCTGACCCAACCCGGGCGCTACGTGCTTGAGGGCTTCAGCATGGATGGCTATGAACCAACGGCGGACGTCGAATTCCTAGCCGTGCGTGGTGAGACACCCGAAGTGAGCCTTCAACTCACAGCGAAGTAGCGCGCGCAGAAACGGATCGAGTAGAGAGCCACGCCCCTCCGCCGCGGGAACACAGAACGCCACTGGTTCGCAGGGCGCCTCTGCGTCGGCGCTCCCCTCAAACGCCCATGCGTTTGGAGATGGTTTCGGCTTCGTCGAGCCAGGTGTGGATGCTGCCTCGGATGCCACGGGTCCAGAAGTCGGGGTCGCGGGGGTCGAGGCCGAAGGGTTGCATGAGTTCTACGGCGCTCTTGCTGCCGCCGGCGCGTAGGAGGTCGAGGTACATGCCCTCGAACTTGTCGCCGAAGCTGTCCTTCACGGCGAACAGGCCTTGGGTGAAGAGCTCACCGAAGGCGTAAGAGTAGACGTAGAAAGGCCGAGTGAAGTGCGAGACGTAGGACCACATGTTGTCTGCGTTCTCGTAGGTGAACAGCTCGCCCTCTTTGCCGAAGAAGTCTGCGGTGGCCTTCATCCAAGCGGCGTTGTAGTCCTCCACGGTCAACTTGCCCTGGGCGCGCTGGCCGTGAATGCTGCGTTCGAAGTTCGACATGGAGATCTGGCGCACCACCGAACCCAAGTGATCGGCGCACTTGTTCATGAGCAGAGCAAGGCGCTGCTCGTCGGTTTCTGTCTTGGCGAGCAGGTACTGAAAGGTGGTCATCTCGCCAAAGATGGACGCGGTCTCCGCATAGGCCGTGGGCGCGCGGAACTGGAGGACCCCTTGGGCCTCGCCGGCCAGCATGCCGTGGACTCCGTGACCGGCCTCGTGGGCCATGGTCATGACGTCTTTGACCGTGCCCTGAAAGTTCAAGAGGTTGTAGGAGCGTGACTCGCCGCCGGGCATCACGATCGAGTAATTGAAGGCACCGCCGCGCTTCTTGGCTGCGGGGGGCGCGTCGATCCAGTTCTTCTCCAGCATGCCCTCCACCAAAGCGCGCAGGGTCGGCGAGAAAGAGCCATAAGCGTTCAGCACGGTTTCCACGCACTCGTCCCAGGTCACCACTCGATCGTCCGCAAAGGGCAGATCCGCTAGACGATCGGACCAGCGCAAGGGAGACTTGCCTAGGTGCGCCGAGAGCAAGCGGTAGTAGCGCTTGGCGGCGGCGGCGCCTTCGGTCGCAACCGCGGCGTGCAAGGCTTCCACGGTGGCATCGTCCACCTGGTTCGAGATGTTGCGCGCGCTCATGGGCGAGGGGTATCCGCGCTCGCCGTCCTCGGTGCCCTTGGCCCCTAGGATCACGTTCAGGATGCGTGCCATCAGCTTGTCGTACTGACTGCTGCTGAGGGTCCTGGAGAGACACTCAAGGGCTGCCGCTCGACGCTCACCGTCTTTGCCTGAGCTGATGCAGTGCAGGATCTCCGTCAAGGTTTGAGGCTTGTTCTCGAAATCGAAACGCAGCTCCGAAGCGGCCTCGTCCATGTAGTTGGACCATTCGCTGGGCCCGAAGGGTGCGCGCAGGGTCAGGGCGCGCTCGACTTCTTCCGCGAGCAGGAACGCGCGGTTGGCGCGCATGTGATCGAGGGTCGGCTTGTGGTGCGCGACCCGTTCATCGCCCGCCACGAGGCCCGCGTAGACGTCCTCGGGAATCGCCACCAACTCGTGGTCGAAGAAGTTCATGTGGTCCGCACTGGCGCGGCTCCAGGTCTCTTGCACTTGGCCCAAACGCTTTTGCACGAGCTGGTCGCCGGCGTCCAGGCTGCTGGTCAGGAACAGGAACACCAACAGGCGGCTCGAGAGGCAATCGATCTCGGCGTCGAGCACCAGGGCATCCCCGAGGGTCGTTGCCAGGCTGCCCCGGTGGCGTGCCTCGAACTGCTTGGCCATTTGAACGAGCGTCTTCAGGTCCTCGTCAATGCGCGGGTCTGCGGCGTTCGCGTAGATGTCCGTGAGATCCCAACGAACAGCTTCGGCTCCGGTGCGGGTGGTTTGAGTCATAGCAAGTTGAGAGTTGAAAAGGGTGAGCGGCATGCTGAAGAGAACCTGAGCAGCGTGGGCGGCTTGACGAAGTAACCTTGCGCAGCGCAGGCAACTTGCTGAAACACAATTCAGCGGCCTGAAGGATCGGCGAGAACAGTTCTGGTCAGCATGCGCGACCGCATGCGAGCACCCCCGCATCCTAGAAGCTGGGCTTAGCTGCGGCTGACCTTGGCGAAGCGCCGCTTGCCCACTTGAATCAAGAATTCTTGCGCTGGCCTCTGCACGGGCAACTTGGGGTCCAGGTGGGGTTCCCCGTCAATCTTGACGCCTCCACCTTCGATCAAGCGCCGGGCTTCGGAGGTGGTTTGCGCCAGTCCGAGGTCCTTGAGCAGGTTGGGAAGGCGCAACTCGGAATCCTCCGATGGCCATCCGTGGCAAGGGATGTCGGTGGGCAACTGCTTGTCGCGGAACTGGCTGTCGAAGGCGTCACTCGCCGTTTGGGCCAACTCGGCGTTGTGGTAGTAGGCCGTGATCTCGAAGGCCAAGCGCGCCTTGGCCTTGCGCGGATGCCCAGCGAGCAAGTCGCTCACTTCCTGATCCGGCAAGCGCGTCATCAAGCGAAACCACTCCGCCATCAAGTCGTCCTCGATCGCCATGACCTTGCCGAACATGTCGTTCGGCTCGTCGGTCATGCCGATCGCGTTGCCGTAGGACTTGCTCATCTTGCGGCCGTCGGCCCCGTTGATCAGGGGCGTGGTGAAGCAGATCTGCGGACGCTGGTCGCACTGCTCTTGCAGGTGCCGACCGACCAACAGGTTGAAGAGCTGGTCCGTGCCACCCAGTTCCGCATCGCATTGGATTTCGACGGAGTCCCAGCCTTGCATCAAGGGGTACAGGAACTCGTGGATGCCCACGGGCTCTTGGTCTTGCATGCGCTTTTGAAACGTGTCCCGTTCCAGCATGCGCGCCACGGTCATGCGACCGGTGAGCTTGAGCACGTCGTAGAAGTCCATCTTGTCGAACCACTCGGAGTTCTGACGGACTTCGGTTTTGCTGAGGTCGAGCACCTTGCCCGCCTGCTCTGCGTAGGTGGCTAGGTTCGCCGCCACGTCCGCGCGACTCAAGACCGGGCGCAGTTTGTTGCGGCCGCTGGGGTCGCCCACCATGGCCGTCGAGTCCCCCACAATCAGCACGATTGTGTGCCCCAGGTCCTGCAAGTCGCGCAGGACCATCAGGGGAATGCCGTGGCCCACGTGCAAGTCGGGGCTCGAGGGGTCCATGCCGAACTTGACGCGCAGGGGCTTGCCCTCCGACAGGCTCTTTTGGAGCATTCCCGTCAGTTGCTTTTCATCGATGAGGTCCACGGCGACGCGCTTGAAGGCCGCCAGATGCTCTTCCACTGTTCCGTTCATGGGCGCGAGGATAGCGATTCCAGCGGGCTTTCGCGCCCCCTGCTTGGGGCTCCTGGGGCGGGTTCTGGTGAAGGGCGGACCGGCACCCAATGCGCCCGATCGATCAGGAACCGGGCAGGATCAATCCGCCCTTGCTGGCGGCGCCGGAAGCGTGCCGGGCGCGATTCGCCATGTAGACTCGCCAGGCCGCCGCGGAGCCACCGGGTGAATCCGTGCGCGCCAACCAACGCAAGGCCGGAACGATGGTTTCGAGGCTCACCGTGTCCGTCGTGGCCACCCATTCGGTCAAGAGATCCAGGGCCTCATCGCGACGCTCCGGAGCGATGCGCACGGCTCGCTCCATCAGGGCCGGAACGAAGGGCCGCGGCTGCATGGCGTAGTTCAGGAGTTCTTGGGGCTCGACCAGGCCGTTGGGCAAGTCGCCCGCGAGGCGCACGAGCTCCAACTTCGGACTGGGGACGTTTTGCGCGGGAAGGTAGCGCCCGTCTCGCATCTTGAATTGACCCGGCAAGAGGTCCAGGCGCAACTTGGAGGAGAAGGCCAGCACGCCCCGAGGCGGATCCAAGGAGAGCCGCGCGACCTCGAAGCGTTGCTCTTCGTCCGGCAGCAAGGTGACCTCCTCGGGAAAGGGCGTCGCGTCCCGGCGCGTTCCCCGTTGCCCCGAGCCGTCCGGTCCCACAGCCACCTGCCCCACGAAGAGCCGCGCACCGCCCGCACGGTAGACCAAGTCTTCGTTCCCGTGATGACTCAGTACAAGATCCAGCTGGTAGTTGCCCGGGGACTCTGGGTCCTCGATGGCTTCCAAGCGCAACTCCATCCAGCTCACCCGCAAGCGGCCGTCCAAGAGCCGCTCAAAGCCCCGGGCCAATTCCATGGTGTGCGAGTCCGGGTTGCGGCGTAGGAGCGCGTTCAGAGCGCTGCGCGCCGTCACGTTGTCGTCCTCCTTGATGGCCGTGATGATCGCTTCCACCGCGGGCAAGAAGGCCTCGGGGACCCCGCGACGCATGGGCCCCAGGGACTCCAAATCGGAACCGGAGGCAGATAGAGGGTCCGGCGATTCCGGTGCCTGCTGAAGCGGGTAGCGGGCGCAGGCGCAAAGGCATGCCAGTCCCAGCAGCCAGAGAAGGGTCGGGAATCGAGAAGCCATGGGAAAAGTCTACCGCGGGAGGCCCACTCGGCTACGGACCGGGCTTGCTTTCCCCGGGCGAATCCAGGTCGAGGTCCCTAGCCCGGTCGCAAGCAGCGCGATCGCCGACGGATCTCGCGGGCGCAACGAGAAGCGGGCCCCGTCCCTAGAAGGGAGCGGGGCCCGCTTGCATCCAACCGTTAGGAGAGGATCAGCCTTCCTTGGGGGCCTCGCCAGCGTCCGCCTCGGCGGTGGGAGCTTCTGCAGCGGGAGCTTCCTCAGCGGGAGCCTCGGCAGCGGGAGCCTCGGCAGCGGGAGCTTCCTCAGCGGGAGCTTCGGCCACGGGTGCTTCCAGAGCGGGAGCCTCCTCGGCGGGAGCTTCAGCAGCGGGTGCCTTCTTCTCCTTCTTCTCTTTCTTCTCCGGAGCCGGAGCGTCGGGGGCATCACCACCGGCGGCACGGCTTTCGGCCGCGGCCCGCTCGGCGGCCACTTCAGCAGTGCGACCCGAGGCGTTGTCCTCGGCGATCTGCGTGGCGAGGGCGTCGTTCTCTTCGAAGTCCGCGTGGACGAAGGAGAGACCGATCTTGCGCTCTTCGATGTCGACGCGGATGACCCGCACTTCGACTTTCATCGCGGGACGCAGGACTTCTTCCGGGGAAGAGATCTTGGTGTCCGACAACTCGGAGATGTGCAAGAGGCCTTCCAGCTCGTCCTCGAGCTTGACGAAGACACCGAAGCTGGTGGTCTTGGTGACGTATCCCGAGAGCAAGTCGCCGATGTGGTACTTGTTCGCGATCTCGTCCATCCAGGGGTCGGGGGTCAGTTGCTTCATGCCCAGGGCAATCCGCTTCTTTTCCTTGTCGACCGAGAGGACCACGCATTGCACGCGGTCGCCTTTCTTGACCACTTCGGAGGGGTGCGTGACCTTCTTGGTCCAGCTCATGTCCGTGATGTGCAGCAGGCCGTCGATGCCTTCTTCGATCTCAACAAACGCACCGTAAGAGGTGAGGTTGCGGACGTTGCCCTCGATCACCGTACCGACCGGGTAGTGGTCGTCGACCATGTCCCAGGGGTTGGCTTCCGCTTGCTTCATGCCGAGCGAAATCTCTTGCTTCTGGTCGTCGATCTCGAGCACGACAACTTCGACCTCTTGACCGCTCGTGACGAGCTCGGAGGGGTGGTTGATGCGACGGGTCCAGGACATCTCGGAGATGTGCACCAGGCCTTCGATGCCGTCTTCCAGTTTGACGAAAGCACCGTAGGACATGATGTTGACCACGTTGCCCTTGTGCTTGCTGCCCATCGGGTAGCGCGCGCCAATGCCTTCCCACGGGGATGCTTGCTTCTGCTTGAGCCCCAGGGCGATGCGCTCGCGATCGCGATCGATGCGCAAGACCATGACTTCGATCTCTTGATCGATCTCGACCATCTTCGAGGGGTGGCTGATGCGGCCCCAAGACATGTCGGTGATGTGCAGCAAACCGTCGATACCGCCGAGGTCGACGAACACACCGAAGTCGGCGATGTTCTTGACGACGCCCATGCGGACCTGACCTTCTTCGATGTCGGACAGCAACGTCTCTTTGAGGCGTTGGCGCTCTTCTTCAAGCAGCTTGCGGCGCGACACGACGATGTTCATGCGCTCCGGGTCGATCTTGATGATGCGGGCGCGGATCGGCTCTTCGATGAAGGCCGAAATGTCGTGGGTACGACGCAGGTCGACTTGGCTGGCGGGCAGGAAGACGTTGACACCTTCCACGTCCACGAGCAGACCACCTTTGATCTTGCGCAGGCAGATACCTTGAACTTCGTCGCCTTCTTGGTACTTGACCGAGATGCGTTCCCAGGCGCGCAGACGATCGGCGCGGCGCTTGGAAAGGTTGGCGGTGTTCTCGTAGGGATCTTCGCCCTCGTAGAAGACTTCGAACTCTTGACCCTTCTGAGGAAGGTCGTCGCCGAACTCGGCAATCGGAATCTGTCCTTCGGACTTTCCGCCGATGTCCATCACGACCATCTTGGTCTTGTCATCGACTGAGTCGACGACGGCGATGACGATCGTGCCGGGCTTGATGTCCTTGACGGAGGTCGCGATGACTTCGTCGAAGGCGGTTTCGGTGAAGTCGCCGAGGGCGAACTCGAGCTTCGAGTCGAGCTCTTCCGTAGAGAGGTCGAAGCGCTTTAGGCGCTGGGAGGCAATGGCCATTGAGGTTGTAAGAATGGGGTGGGTTCGTCGCCGAACCGTCTCTGTCGGTTTCTAGTCAGCACGCATTCAGACCACGGCGAATCCCTTCCCCAAGGTGAAGGTCGAGTCGGCGGGTGGTCCGGACGGGTTCTGTCGCCCCCCAAAGGTGAGGGACGAACGCGGGAGTGTATCGAGCTTCCTGGCGGTTCTAGCGAGGTTTCGCCTGGAAGATTTGCACTTGGAGCGCGCTCAGGGCCCATCCAGGGGATTTCTCCCCTCGCGAGCTCGATCCCCTCGGAATCCGGCCCGGGAGCCCGAGGAGCGAGGGGTCTGAGCGAGCGGGCGCTGCAGGCTCAGTCGGCCCGCGCCCGGGTCGAGCGAGGAACTCCCCGCTGCGGTAAGAGGAGCCTCTCCGTCCTGTTGGCGCGGCAGCCTTCCGTCCTGCTTAGCGCGGCAGCATTCCGTCGCCCACGGCCTCAGAGATCTCCCGATGGACCTCCTCCAGGGCACTCTTGCCCTCGGCCGTGCGAGCGGGCAAGAAGCGCAGCTCGATGCGTCCGGAGCCCGGGTACTTGCGCGAACGGGGCCAGATGCTGTGGGAGCCGCGGATCGCCACGGGCACGATCGGAGCCCCGGCCTTGCGCGCGGCGAGCAGCGCGCCGCCTTTGAAATGCCCCACGCGCCCGTCTTCGGAGCGCGTGCCCTCGGGGAAGATGGCGACCACGTCCCCGCGGTTCAGGTGCTCCACCATCGTGCGCATGGCGGCTCGGTCGCCCTTGCCGCGCTCGATCAAGACCGCCCCACACTCGCGCATGATGAACTCCAGAATCGTCGAATGGGCCAGGGTCGAGCGCGCCACAAAGCACACATGTCGCTTCGTGGAGGCCGCCAGCAGCGGAATGTCGAAGAAGGATTGATGGTTGGCCACGATCAGAGCCGGCCCTTCCTCGGGTAGGTTCTCGATGCCTTTCACGGCCATGCGGTAACGCAGGCCGAGAATCAGGCGCGAGAGGCCTCGGCAGAGATGGTAGGTGGCCGTCTTCTCTGTGTGCAGCGCGACCCCTTCAGGAATTTCGTAGGCAGCCATCAGCCCACCCCGCTGCGTACGTGCCCCAGGATCTCCGACACCACGTCTTCGGCCGATTGATTGTCCGTGTCGATGTGGCGCACCCCTTGCGCCAGGTGCAGGGGCGAATCTTCCCGGCCGGAATCGATGCGATCGCGGGCCTCGAGGGCCAATTGAATCTCCGGGGCCTTCTCGGGGGTGCCGCGCTGCTGCGCCCGGCGCTGGGCACGGACCTCTGCGCTGGCGTCCAGGTAGAAACGAAAGCGCGAGTCAGCGAAGACGACGGTGGTCATGTCGCGCCCTTCGGCCACAACGCCGCCCTGTTCCTCCGCCACCAGCTTTTGTTTGGGAACCATGGCCCGCCGCACCAAGGGATTGGCGGCCACCACGGAGACGATCGATTCCACCTGCTCCGAGCGAATCTCCTGGGCCACGCACTTGCCATTCACCGTAATGCGGCCATCCCCATCAAAGTGCAGCTCGATCCGGCGGGCCACCTGCGCTACGGCTTCGGAATCGTTTGGATCCACTTGCTGGCGCAGCACTTCGAGGGCCACGGAGCGGTACATGGCGCCCGTGTCGAGCACGAAGAGCCCCAATTCCTCGCCGACTCGTCGAGCGATGGTGCTTTTGCCCGCGCCCGAGGGTCCATCGATGGCGATGATCATGGCGGGAT
This sequence comes from uncultured bacterium, assembly GCA_937905825.1. Lineage (GTDB taxonomy): Bacteria > Planctomycetota > UBA1135 > UBA1135 > JABACD01. The sequence goes on along the minus strand of CALCXM010000082.1, from coordinate 71,770 downwards.
CCTACTGGATCTGAGGGGCCCCGGAAAACCCGTCGCTCGAAACCAGCTGCGGTTTCTCCTGGGCGGAAATCCGGACAGCATCCAGGGGGCCTGCGCGCCAAGCGTCGAGAATCAGCCAGCGGCCCGCTTCCCCGAGCTCGCAATCGCGGCTGCGATGAACGTGACCGCAGACCAAAACGTGGGCCCGAGCCTGGCGCAGGCGCTCGGCTCCGGCTGACTCTTGGATCTCCTTTTCCGCGGAGAGCTTCATGGCCACGGCTTTGGTCGAAATGCGCCGCATGCGTTTGGCGATACGGCCGGAAAGAAAGAGCGGCAGGCGCGGGCCCCAACGCTGCACCAGGCGCGAGTGGGTCAGGCGCCGCAGACGTTGGTAGGGCAAATCTTTCGTGCACAGCTCGTCTCCGTGCAAGAACAGGATGCGCCGGCCATCCCGCTGCACGCCGATCAGACCCTCTGGAAAAACGCGGCAGGATCCCGCCCGTTCGAAGCTCTCACCGAGCAGAAAGTCCCGGTTGCCCTGCAAGACATTGACCGCCACGTCGCGCTGCGCCAACTCGCGGAAGGCTTGCAAAACGAGTTGCGACCCGGGCGCTGCTTGGTGCGCTGGGCCCACCCAGGCGTCGAACAGGTCCCCCATCACGATCAAGCGTGAAACCTGCAAGGACTGGGTCCATTCTCTGAATGAGCCGCAGGTTTGGCTATCGAAGGGATCCAGGTGCAAGTCCCCGATGACCGCGGTTTCCGCACGCAGCCCGATGATGGGCAGGTCGGTCATTCCTTTTCGTCACCCGGGGCGCTGATGTCGAAGTCGCGCATCTTCTCCCACAAAACCTTGCGCGAGATGCCGAGCAAGTCAGCGGTTTGGGAGCGGTGCCCGCCGGTTTTTTCGAGGGCCGTGCGAATGTGTTGCACTTCGTGTTCCCGTAGAAACTCGCGCAAGGGCAGGACCCGATCATGGACTTCGGTGGCCCCGCGCCAACGATCGTCCCGGGGCAACATTTCGTCCGCCGCGAGTTCCGTGCCCGAGCCGCAGAGGGCGATGGCGCGCTGCACGGCGTTTTCCAATTCGCGCACGTTGCCCGGCCAGGGGTAGCGTTCGAGGGCCTTTAGGGTGGAGGGCGCCACTTGGAATGACTTGCCAGCTCCGTGGCGTTCCACCAAAAAATGCACCAGGGCCGGCACGTCCCCGTGGCGATCGCGCAGGGGTGGCAAGTTCACGGGGACCACGTTGATGCGGTAGTAAAGGTCTTCTCGGAACTTGCCATCACGCACCAGGTCGCGCAGGGAAACTTTGGTGGCGGCCACGATGCGGATGTCGATGGGCCGAGCGCGCTCGGCCCCCAAGCGCTCCACCGTGCGTTCCTGCAAAACGCGCAAGAGCTTGACCTGGGTGGCCAGGGGCATGTCGTCGATGTCATCCAGGAAGAAGGTCCCGCCATCCGCCAACTCGAAGCGACCCTTGCGGTCCTTGCGTGCATCGGTGAAGGCGCCCTTCTCGAATCCGAAGAGCTCCGCCTCGAGCAAGCTCTCCGGCAAAGCGGCGCAGGAGATCGCCACGAAGGGCCCCGTGGCTCGCGAACTCAGGCGATGGATGGCCAGTGCGAAACGTTCCTTGCCGGTTCCGCTTTCCCCTTCGAGCAGGACCGTCGCGTCCGTGGGCGCCACCGTGCGCACCCGATCGAAGACCGCGATCATGGCCTTGGAGGTGCCGATGATGCCCGTGAACTCGTCCCCATCCCCGAGCTTCTTGCGCAGGGAAAGGTTCTCCTCTTCCAAGCTCCGAACCCGGGCGTAGGTGCCGACCAGGGCCACCATCGAGTCATTGCGGAAGGGCTTTTGAATGTAGAACTTGGCGCCGATGGAAAGCGCTTTGGCGGCGTCCTCCATGGCTGCGAAGCCCGTCATGATCAGAACCGGCCGCTCGGGGTCCAACTCAGCGGAGCGCTCCAAGACCTTCATGCCACCCGCTCCTGGCATGCGAATGTCGGTGACGACGATGTCGATGGATTCCGACTCCAAGGCCTGCAAGGCCGAGTCCGTGTCCGCCACGCTGATCACTTCGTAGCCCGCTTCTTCGAGGGCATCCCCGAGGGTCACCGAGATCGTGATTTCGTCGTCGGCTAAGAGGACCCGCATGACCGTGCCTAGAGGTTTCCTTCAGGAGCGCGCATCACGATGCGATCCCCGCCGGCCTGGCTGGCCTCGGACATGGCGCGCTGGGCGGTGGTCATCAGATCGTCAAAGAAGAGCGTCTCGCCGGACATCATCCAAGAGCCGCCAATCGACAGGGTCAACTTCTGCTCCTGCAAACTCTTGAGTTCCATCTCGCGCGTGCCCACCAAGACGCGATTGGCCATGACCTCCACTTGATCCGGCGGCGAATGGGGCACGACCACCATGAAGCGATCATCGGGCAGGCGCCCCAGGAAATCGCTCCCCCGAGTCTGCTTGTGAATCAACACCATGAACTCGTCCAAGACTTCTTCTTTGACGTCGTAGCCGAATTGGTCGCGCACTTGGCCGAGCTGATCCAAGCCCAACACCAAGCAGACAATCGGATAGCCGTAACGCTGGGCGCGGCTGAACTCCACGCGCATCAAGTGTTGAATTTGAGCCAGAGACAGAATCTCAGCCAGGTGATCATCGCCCCTTTGCATACGTCCCATCAGTCAGCCACTCCTAATACCGTGTCGAACAAAAGGTCGAAGCTTACGCCCCACTTAAATCGCGCCAGCAACATGCCGACCAGGATCATGCTCGAGTAGATCAAGATCCCGATCACGTTGGCCATCAAGAAGGCCGAACCGCTCTTGGCTTGTGTTCGAATGCGCCGTCCCGCGCCGGCCAGTCCGCGCTGCAAGGAGGCCATCAGGAAGTCCCGCAGCAGACGTCCGGAGCGTTCGATCACGCGCGGGTCATCCAGGGTGAATTTTTCGGCCGCAGCCAGGGCTTCGAGGGCGCAGGCGTCCGGATCGAATTCTTGTTGCAGGACCGCTTCCTGCCAACGGGAGACAATCTTGCGCGGCACAAGCCCCAGGTCGATGGCGAGGCCAGCTTGGGTTCGAATCCAGGCCTTCTGATTGGGATCGTTGGCGTTCAGGCTTGAGATGCCCGCGGCGATCCGGTTGTTGGGCGCGGGCGCGGCGATCTCCTGGAGCACCGGCACCGAATTGCGGTAGGTCATCACCGTGCCGCCCCAGCGCAGGGTTTGGCCCGGACTCAAGAGCGCTTCGTCCTCCGCCTTGCCATCCACTTCTAGGGCGGCCTTGCCCGAGATTCGGATGATCTTGGCCGGGTCGCTCCACATGTGCAGCTCCCCTTCCGGCGCCCCGGGAATGACCACATCGCAGCCGGGTCCACCCAAGCGGGTCATCCCAGTCCGCAGGTCCGCTCGGGACTTGATCCCGCCCACCTCAATTTCTAACCATGAATTCACGACGCAAGGAATAGTCGATTCGGAGCCAAGATGCACGTACGGGATCGCTTCAGGATGGATGGACGCCTTGGATTTCGGGGCCGGTGACCCGCGCGGGCGTAGTCCAGCAGTAGTCCCGGGACTATCCTTCGTTGACACGCTTGCCCTTCTTGGCACCCCCGAATCCTTGGCACCCGGGCCTGACCTGGCGCCTCGGCCTTCGTTGGGGCCCCCGGCTCCACCCTCCCTCCCGCCGATCCCATGATTTTGCTCACCACCGCTCTTCTGGCCAGCCTCGCCCCCCAAGACCCTTGGAGAGCCCTGCCGCTCCCCAGGATTTGCGAAGAGCGTCACTTTGGCGGGCAACCTGAGCGCATCGACAGCGCGGGACACGTGGACCTGGGCGAGGGCTTTGCGTCCGCTCCGGGGGCCTCAGAAGTGCTTCTGGCTCCCCAGGATTTGGGAAACCTGCTGCAGATGACGGCCGCTGCGGCGCAAAAAAGCGTGCAAGTCTCCCCCTACTCGCCACCCCTTTACGTTCAAGGATCGGCGGAAGACCTGGACTGGGCTCAGGTGGCGGCGGACGGCATCTCGGCCGCCTGCGATCGCCAATACTTGCAGGTCCGCGCCCAGCTGATCCCCGGCGGCAAGGCCTCGGACCCGGCCCCCGCAGATCAACCCCAAGCGGGCACCAAGGCCTGGCGGGCGGAACTGCTATCGGGGGAGGAGATCTTCCTGGGAGAGCGTCACCAAGAGAGTTTCGTCAGCAGCTTCGACGTGGAAGTCTCGGCCCAAGCGGGCGTGGCGGCCCCCACCATCGGCCAGGTGACCACCGGCAAGACCTTGCACTTGCAGGTCTCGCGGGTCGACGGAGGCAGGCGCTATCACTTGCGCGGACACTTGGACCTGGCGGAATTAGGCGGCTTCACGAGCTTCGATCCCGGCACACCGGATCTCGGCCAATTCATGCAGCCCACCGTGCACGCCTTGTCCCTGTCGTTTTCTGCTGTCGGCGAGTTTGGTGAACCGCAAAAAGTCGTTATCGAAGGAGCGCCGCTAGCCCAGAAGGATTGGGTGCTTTGGATTGAAGTGGACGGACAGCCGGAACCCCGCGGGCCCTTGAGCGCGGAAGAATCCTTCGGTCAAGAGTGGCGAGCCTACGACCTGTCTTTCCTCGAAGGTCGGGCGCGCTCCCTCAAGAGTTTGAGCCCCGGGAGCCTGCTCGAAGACACCCACAACTTGGAGCCGGTCAGCCCCTCGGCCGCGACCATCTCAGCTTCCGGCGTGTTGGGCATGTTGCAAAGCTCAGGACGCTCACGGCGCTCCTCAACGGGGGCCGCTAGCGCCCCCCACCAGATCAGCAAGGGCTTGATCTTGGTCGCCGCCAGCTCTGGGGACGGGGGCCTCGCCAGCCAGATCGCGGACTTCTTGGAATCCGCCGAAGCCTCGCGGCTGGAGAGTTCCCAGGTTCGCTTGAGCCACGGTGCGCTCAAAGTGCAGTTCCCTTCAGCCAAGGGCGAGCTGGCACGTTTGTGGGCGGGAACGGAGCAAGTCTTGGTGACCGGCTATCGTTCCGAGATCGCTCCGAGCACCTGGATGCCCCTGCCAATTGTCGAGCACCTGCGCGATGGATTGGCTTGGCAAGGCACCTTGCTGAGCCGACGCTTCAGCAGCCAGGCCTGGGTCGCTGAGACGGAATCGATTCAGATCATCAACCAGCGGCGCGCCCAACTGGGCGCCGTGCAACTGCCCAAGCGGCGCATTCGCAGCGCCCGCGAGTCCCAGGTCCTTTCGAATCCACAGGACCCTTCCAACCGGCAGGCCACCCTGCTGCCTGCGCAGCCCCAGAGCCCGGCCCTCCTGTTGGAGGTCTCGACCCCGGTCGTCGCCCGCAAATAGGGAGAAAGCTCCCAGGCAAACCGAATCCTCCCGGTGTGGAGGGGCTATACTTTGTCGACCCCAGCTCTCTGGGGGGCCGAGGGTCCACGTTAGCGACGCTTGCACAGGACTTTTATGCCCCCATCGACATCTTCGCCCCTCCAAATTCGCCACTAATTTGAAGCTCGGCCTCCACCAATCCGCCCGTCTGGAGCAGCGACTCATGCAGTCGCCCCAGATGATCCAGGCGATGAAGATCCTGCAGCTGGGTACCCTCGATCTCCAGGAACGCATCGACCAGGAGTTGGTCGAGAATCCGATGCTGGAAGAGATCCAGGAGAGTTCTGATTCCCCCGCTGAGGACGGCGACCGCGACACCCTCGAGCGCGAATCGAACGACCCCGCCGACCGCGAGTTGGATGGGGTGGCGCGCATGCTCGATGACCTCGAAAGCCTGCAACGGGACTTCGGGGACGGGGGCCGCACGAGCTCTTCGGACGGCGCCGATGGGGACCGCAAGCTGCAAGCCCTGGCCAACGCCCCCTCGGTTCCCAAGACCATGGCCGAGGCCCTTTCCGAGGAACTGGCCTTCATCGAACTCTCCCCGCGCAAACGGGCCATCGCTGAGTTCCTGATCTTCTCCTTGGACGAACGGGGCTATCTGGTGGAAGGCCTCGAAAGCCTCGCAGAGGAATGCCCGATAGTCGAAACCGGCGAGTCGGAAGAATCTCCCCATGAAAGCGTCACCGTCGACGAACTGACCTGGGTGCTCGAACGACTGCGCGGCCTGATCCATCCGGCGCTCGGTGCTCAAGGCTTGCGCGAAGCCCTGCTGCTGCAAATCGACTTGTTGGACGGGGACCACTCCATCCTGCGCAGCATCGTCGAAGGTCATCTGGAAGACGTGCAGAACAACCGCCTGCCGCGCATCGCGAAGGCTGTCGGACAACCGATCGAAACGATCCTGGAAGTGCTCGAGCACCTGCGCCGTCTGGATCCGACGCCCGCGGCCGAGTACGGCGAGTCCGTCGCCACCACCATCGTTCCCGACGTGTTGGTGGAAGAGGACGAAGGGGAATTCATCGTGCGCTTGGAACGGGCTCGCATCCCGCGCCTGCAGCTCTCCCCGACCTATCGCAAGATGTTGGAGCAATCCAAACGCGGGGACGGAACGCGCGCTTGGTTGAAGAAACGCTTGGAGTCCGCCCGTTGGTTCATCGACGCCATCACCCAACGGCAGAGCACCCTGGAGCGCATCGCGAACGTCATCTTTGAACGCCAACGGCCCTTCCTCGAGAAGGGCCCCGGGTCCCTGCAAACCCTGCGCATGCAAGAGGTCGCCGACGTGGTCAAGGTGCACATCTCCACGGTCAGCCGCGCGGTCTCGGGCAAGTACGCGCAAACCCCCCGGGGCATCTTCCCGCTCAAGTTCTTCTTCAGCGGCGGAACGACGGCCGACAGCGGCGAGGTCGCTAGCCAAGTGTCGATCCAGCAGCACATGAAGGAACTCGTGGCGAACGAGGACAAACAAAAGCCCCTCTCCGACGAGGAGATCGCGGTGGCTTTGAAGGAGAGCGCCAACATCCAGATCGCACGGCGCACGGTCAGCAAGTACCGCAAGATGCTGGGCATTGCGAGCTCGAGCCAACGGCGCTCGTTCACCTAGCCTCAGGTTCGCCTGCCCCACTGTGCCGGGACGCGCCTCCCGCGCTGGGCTGTGGGCCCGCGTTTTGCCCCCATTCCCAACGGCCAAGGCACCGGCCGCGCCCTGGCTGGGGAGGTGGTTGCATCCGGTCGGGAACTGAACTCAAATGAATCCGAGTCCCCGCTTCGATTCTCGAAGACCGGGCCCCTCAGTTTTGAAACTGTGGCATTGATCCACTCGGAGGTCCCCATGTCCCGCCTACTCATTCCCGCCTTGCTGGCCCTTGCCCTTCCTACCGATACACCGCTCGCGACGGAGTACAAGACAGGAACGACTTACACCGTCACCGTAGAAAGCGAATTCGCCATGGAGACCACGAGTTCTTCCGCGGAACGCGACGGCGAACCGGTGGAAGCCAACTTCGGCGGAGACCTCAGCTCGGAACTCTCCAGGGAAGTGGTGATCAAGGACCACATCCTCGCCGTAGAAAACGGCAAGCCCACGCACATCCGGCGTGAGTTCGCCACCTTGAAAGGTCGCTCCTTGATGACCTTCGGAGAAAACGAGCGAGACAGCGATCTCGACTGCCCCTTGCAGGGCGTGACCCTCGAACTCACGAAGGCGGACGGCGAAGTGCAAACCGAGGTGGTCGAAGGATCCGCCCCGGACGACGATGCCTTGCTTGTGGGCCATGAATTGAGCTTGGCCCTGGACGCGCTCTACCCCGCTGAGGAAGTCAGCGCAGGCGAAGCCTGGGAGATCAGCGGCGAAAACCTGTTGCGAGCCATGGGCTTCAACCAGGAAGCAACACTCTTTCCAGCGCCCGCCCAGGAGGAAGGCGGTGAACGGGAAGGCGGCCGCGGTGGCCGAGGTGGCCGAGGCGGACGGGGAATGCGAGGTGCCGAGAGCGCCGCGCGCTACTTCGCCGCGGCGACTTGGGAACTGGAAGGTGTGCTCGAAGAGGGCACCGAGGAACGGGACGGTGCGCAGTACTACGTCGTGCTCATCAAAGGCGAGGGCAGCGGAGAACTTCCCGAACGTGAAGGGCGCGGCCGCGATCGCGAGCAGAGACTGTGGACGCCGAGCGGCGCCAGCAGCCCGGCCATCGAGAACTCCTTCTCCATCGACATGGAAGCCAAGCTCTTCCTGAGCGTCGCGGGACGCCATCCGTCGCGCTTCGAAGTTGAAGCCAACCTGACCACTTCCAGCACCCGCGAACGTCAACGGGGCGAGTCCTCCATGATCACGCGCTCAGAACGAGCCGGGACCTTGGAGCACACGGTGGACATCGAGCGAACGGAAGTCGAGAAAGAGGACAAGTAGCGGCTTCGGGGACGCATCCATAGGCTTCGACGGCTCCCCTGGGTGCCGCTCGAGGCCTATCGATTGCCCATTCTCGCGGCCTGGGGTCGTGGCCTGACCACAGGCCGGGTTGAAGCGCTGAATGGAAAGCCTTGGCTCAGGACTCAGGCGACGCCGCGCTGCACCGACCATGCGGGCGAGCACTGCACAGGCTAGGGCCTGTGCAGTGCTCGCCCGCAAAGTGTCGACGCACTCCCTAATTGAACGTGACGCCGTAGCCCTGGCTCACGTTGAAGCCGGAGTTGCAGGGTCCGCCCTGGGGATCGCGGTACCAAATCTGGAATTGACGGGTGTCCCCCGCGCTCCACAGCCCAGCGTTCAGACCGGGGCCCCAAGTGGACTCGCCGGTCGGGCTCGAGAAGACCACGTTCAAGCGTTGGATGGCACCACCGGCGCAACGCAGACCGTCTCCGAAGGGGCTACCGAGACCGCCGTTCTGCTGGCTCGTGCCGTAGAAGAGCAAGGTAGGCTTGCTCGGCGCCAGGCCGCTTCCCAGGAAGGTGATGTCATCGGTCAAGGCGTTGGCGCTGCCCGTCGCACTGAGCTTGGCCCCCGAACCGGTGGAGTTGGCGCAACCTTCCCCGGCGCCCGCCGGGTTGTTGCAGGGTGAGTTGTTGCCCGCGCAATCGCAGAAGGAAGCGCCCGGCTCACTGCTCGAGTTGACCGTCACCGTGCCCAGCATGTTGAAGGCGAAGTGTGGCACGCACTCGTAGAGGTAGATGCCACCTGGACGAGGATTGGCCGCCACGAAGGCCCCATCGAAGGTGTGCTCGAAAACCGGTGTGCCCGCATTCAAGGGGCTATGGAAGGCTTCATTGCCGTTCACGAAACCGTCTTGGCCTTCGGTCACCGTGTGGTCTCCGCCGGTACGAATCCAACGCACGGTGTCACCCAGGTTGATGGTGATGTCCGCGGGTTGGAAACTCAGGTTAATCTGGGTGACAACGATGGTGTCCGCATTTGCGGCGCCACTGAAGAAGGCCGCGGCCGTGAGGGAGGCAAGCGCAATGCGCTGGAAAGATTGGAGGAGCTTCATGGATCAGGTACAGGAAAAAGAAAAGAGAGTGGGAAGAAGGTGTGGTCTCAAAAGGAAGTGACCCAGCGCAGGCCGACGATGTCGACGCTGTCCGTGTCCCCCGCTGTGGACCAGTGTTCGTGGTTGACCATCAGGCTGCTGCCGCCGGGAAGCACCTGCTCGAAGCCCCAGGTGAAGCGATGGGTTTTGAATTCGTTGCCCAGCACGCTGCCAAAGGGCGCGACGTCGCCGTCGTAGCGCAAGCTGTCCTGGCGCGCGATGAACGAAAGCCCGGCGTCCTTCAACAGCAAGCAGTCCACTTCGAGCACGTAGCCTTCCAAGCTGACTTCCCCGCGCTGGAATCCGCCGTCGAAGAAGACCTGATGGTTCTTGCGACGGGCGACCTCCGCGCACACGCGCAGACGCTCGAACAAATGGAAGGTCAGGTCGAGCCCTTGAATCTGATAGGCGAGCCGACCCGCAAGTCCACCGGCGCCTTCTTCCAAGTGACCGCTCATGGCAGAAGCACCCAAAGTGACTTGGGGTGTTCCGATGGTCAGGCGCGCCCCACTGGCGAGATTCGAGTTGTTGTCGGAGTAGGCGCGACTCTGAAAGAAGTCCACATCGAGGGTGCCTTGCAATCCGTTCACGAGGTACGTGTCGAGCTCGGCGGTCACGTCGCCGAACAGGGACGCTTCCAAGTTCAACAGCAGACCCTCGTCCGCGTAGGGCATGGGCAAGATGGAGGGTCCAATCTGGTCGCGGTCCACCAGTTGCCCCATGCTGAAAATCAAAGGACGGGTCACCGTGCGGTAAGCACCGGGGTTGCTCTGGGAGCCGAATGCGCCGAAGGGAACGGAGATCCGCCCAAAATCCGTGGACGCTTGCAAGGCAGTCCCGTCAACTCCCAGGGCGGCGTCGATGTCGAAGCGGAAGGAGGCTTCCAGGATCTCCACGGAACGGCCCTCGGCGTTGCTGCTCAGATGGCAAGTGGTGCAAGCGGTGATGCGCGCGCTGAGCGGACCGTGCTCGGGCCGCCACTCGATCTGCGCCCAGGTCTCTGCGCTGAAGTCTTTGTTCTCCAGGCGCTCTCCTCGGCTGCTGCCACGCAAGGCGCCTGAGATTGTTGCGTTCACAAACAACTGCTCCGGATCGAAAAGATCTGCGGGAAGCGCGTCCAACTGCGCCGCTTGGTGAGAACTGTTCGCCGACAGGAACGCAGCGATCGCCTCCACATCGTCGGGCTTCAAACGCGCCCCCGGCTTCTCCCCCATGCGCAGGACTGTCGAACGCCACTGCGGCAAGCTCTTGCGTTTTTCGAGTGCCCGGCCTGAGGGGTGACAAGCAGTGCAGGCCGCCATGAACGCGCTGCGTCCCGCCTCCACTAGATCGATGCTGGCGGGGCTCGCCCCTGCAACCTGCGCGGGGTCCGGCGCGCCGGCGCGAATCCAATCGAGCACGAGTTGCACTTCCGCTTTTTCCATAACCCGCGAATGACCGGCCCGCACCGCTTTTGCGGGGGGCATCTCCTTCTCCGAGATGCGCAGGTAGAGCTCGGATGCGGCTGGCTCGGCAAAGTCCAAGGCGTCGCTTTGACGCAGCCGGGGAAAGTCCAACAGGGAATCCAACTCGCCCCGGTAACGCACGCCTCCGAGCGACTTCGAGTCTGGCGTGTGGCAAGCCGCGCAGTGCTGCTCGAAGATCCCATGCACCTCGCGCCCAAGGTCAACGCTCTGCAGGTCAACGCTCTTCAGAGCAACGCTTGCCGGCTCAGCACTCTCCTGTTCAACTCTCGACTGTTCGGAGGCCCCGAGCGCAGCAAGCGAGTTCGGGCCCCGAACGCTCGAGGCACTAGCGCCTCCGCAGAGTCCCCCAAGCAGCACTAGGCAAAGCGCAGGCGAGGCCCATGTGGAGCGCCCCTGCGATTTGCAGGAAAAACTCTGGGCATACCGGTTCCATCGAACCCGATTGGCGAACTGCATCATTTTTGGGGGGGGAAGTGGTTTGGGGGGGGCGCGAGATGCCGAGCAAGGCGCGTGTCCCTTTACCAAGCGCCCCCCGCTTCGGGGCGTTGCGAGCTTTTTCCCTTTTTGGCCCCCGAGACACGCGGGGTTCTCCGGTGGAATCACTTTTGCCCTGGGCGGTCAGCCGTTACCCTCTCCCTCACCAAGGTCCCCCCTTGAGACCCTGCAAAGGTCCGCCCGGGGGAAGCCTGCTCCCCGAACGATTCTGGAGGCCCTGAGCGCTTCCCCGACCCAAGCACTCCTTTTATGGCCCGGTCTTCTGATCTGCGCAAAGGCACCGTCATCGAGAGAGACGGAGACATCTGGTTGATCACCGAGTACAAGCATTCCACGCCGGGCAACCTGCGGGCCATCTTCCAGCTAAAGCTGAAGAGCTTGACCACCGGTCAAATCCAATCCTTGCGGGCTAGCGCGAGCGACTCCTTCGACGTTGCGTACCTCGATCGGCGCAAGGCGCAGTTCCTCTACAAAGAGGGCACGGACTCGTTCATTTTCATGGACGAGGAAACCTACGAACAGTTCCCGCTGCCGGCGGATCTCGCGGATGAAGCCATGGGTTTCGTGAAGGAGAACACCACGGTGGATGTGACCTTCCACGACAACAGCCCGATCGGCATCGATCTACCGCCGCAAGTGACCCTCGAGGTGACCTGGGCGGAGATGGCGGTCAAAGGCAACACCGCCACCAACGTCAAGAAGGACGCCACCGTCGAAACGGGCATGGCCGTCAAGGTCCCCATTCACGTGAAGGAAGGCGACGTCATCAAGCTGAGCACTCTGACTGGAGAGTTCATGGGACGCGCCACGGACTGATCGCGGCAGCGATTCGAGCGTTCTGGCAATCCAGCAGAACTCCCCTCCACAATAACCCCAGTGCGAAGCGCCGCACTGGGGTGATTGCTTGTGCTTTGCGGGCCTTCACGGAGCGCTCACTGCGCCCACGCACGCGTCCCGCAAGAACGGAAGCGGACAACGCAAGGAAGGCACAGCAGCGAAACCCCGCAGCGGGAAGGGCGCAGGCGAAGCCCGAACCTTGCCGCTTTCTGCGCCTTGGTCCTACAAGGCCGCAGGATCCCGCAGGTAGACGCGAACCTCCAAGTCGCGCCCCTCCATCAGCTGTGGGAAGGACTTCACCAGCCGGCACTCATTCGCAAGCCAGGTGCGAATCATGTGGGCGTCGCTGGCGTCGAACCCGTCGAACCATTGGGGCCTGACCACCACCCAAGTTTTTCGGTCATGGCGAGTCCAACGACGGGGCCCGTCCGTGAACCAATCCCCCAGGGGCGAAACGACTACCGGACGCCGGGGATCCACGCGATTGGAGCCCAGGTAGAATTCTCCCACGCTCGTTCCCATGCCGAGGATTAGATCTCCTTCCCCGCGCTGGGAGTCCACGTAGGTGTAAGCGTCTCGCCAGCGGGCGCGTTCCCCACCACGTGCGGTGAAGTACAGCAAGCTGCCCGCGAGCGCCGGGGCGCAGAGCACCAAGGCCCCGGCCTTGAACAGGTTGCGCCCAGTCGCGCTGCGGCCCAAGGCTTCCAGGGGCAAAACCCCGAGCAACAGGAACCAAGGCAAGACGCTGAAGGTGTACTGCGCCGTCATCAGCACCTCTGTCGAGATCACGAGGGCGCTGCCGATCACAACGCTTGTCACCATCAAGACAAAGGAACCCGCGGGGTCTCGACGCTTGAGCGCCCAGAGCGCACCGACGATCGCGGCTGCGCCAGCCACGGGCGTGTAGAAGTACCCCAAGGTCATGGCCAAGTGAACGGGGCCCTGCAACAAGTTCGCGATGCCCCCCTGCCCAGGTTGATCCTCCAAGCCCTTCTGTGCGGAGTGATGCTCCAACGCGCTCCACAACCACGGGGTCGCAATCACAGCTCCCAAGAGCAGGGCGGCCCCCAACAACTTTGCAACGAAGGGCGACGGCAAGAGCTCCGCGCGCTCCTTGGGACTGCGACCCCAGTACAGGGCAAAGCCCGCCGCCACGCACAGAGCTGGCACCATCAGAGACGCCGTCACGTGAAAGGCACTGCCGCCCGCAACGATCAATAGACCGAGCAGAGCTTGCGCACTCTTGCCCTTCAACAAGCCGCGCAAGACGAAGCCACTGCCCAGCAGCGTGACCGCCATGGCGAAGGTGTAGAAGCGCGCGTTCTGGGACCAGAAGATCTGCCAAGAACTGGCGGCCAGCAAGAACGCAACGAGGGCCGCGCGCCGGTCTCCCACCCAAACCCGGAAAGCCCAGAAGGAAAGTGGGATGCAAAGCCAACCCACCACTGCCGGAAGAAAGCGCATGCTGAATTCGTCGGGACGCTCGGCCAAGAGATTCGCCGTGCCCAGGATCAAGCGGTAGCCCAAGGGGTTCCACAGTTGATCGCTCTCCAGCCCGAAATTGGCGTCCGCATAGGTGAAGACCTCGTCGACCCAGAAGCTCCATTCCCCTAGGCGCCAGAAGCGCAACAATCCCACCAAGAGGGCCGCGAGCAGGAGCAGCGGACCCATCCAGTCCCTGCCCGCCACGCTGTCCAGCTCCAACGCGGGCTCGAACCCACCTTCGATTCCGCGCCCAGATCCGGGCTCGGCAGCCCTGTGGGTCTCGGTTGCAGGCGATTGGGGAGAATTGGCGTTCATGGTCGATGAGAGGTTTTCACAGCCGGGACTCGAGCGCAACAACGTAGACCGTCACCTCCCCAGAATCCTTCGGTTGCATGAGTCCCCTCCAAGCCGGAGAATCCCCCCATGAGTTTTTCCCAAGCGAAAGCGGTCCTCCTCGCACTCTGCGCCGGAGCCAGCCTTTCTTCCTGCATCACCTACCGCGAGACCGTGGCGATCCACTTTTCGTCCGACCCTCCCGGGGCCGACGTCTACGTCAATGGGGTGGCTTCCGGCTTCGCGACCCCCTGCATGATCGCGCTCAAGAAGGAAAAGCAGATCGTCAGTCTGCACAAGAAGGGCTTCCAGGCCGAGGGACGCGCCCTCTTCCCGGACCCCGAGAACGACACTTGGTACTACAGCGAAGCCACCGTGGGCCCGCACACCTTCGACTTCCCGACGCTCATCAACTTGGATGAATTCCTGCAGCCGGTGACGCCCACGCGTGAGCTGATCCCCGGGCGTGTCTTCATTCGCTTGAAGCGCGAGTCTGATTTGCATGAGCCCGAAACCGCACCGGCCACTGCAGGTGACGCAGAATAGCCCCGGTCCACGGGCCGTCTTTCTCGACCGCGATGGAACCATCAATGCCGAGGTGGACTACCTCTCGGACCCGGACGACCTGCGCCTCGTCGACAGGGCCGGGGAAGCCATCGCACGCCTCAACCGCGCGGGCTACCTGTGCGTGGTGATCACCAACCAGAGCGGCATCGCCCGCGGCAAGTTGACCGAAGACCGCTTGGGGCAAATCCACCGGCGGCTGGATGAGTTGCTCGCGGCAAAAGGCGCGCACATCGATCACTACGAAGCCTGCCCCCATCATCCCGACTACGGATCGCAGCTCTACCGCCAGGATTGTGAGTGCAGAAAGCCCAAGCCTGGCATGTACTTGCAAGCCCAAGCGGCCTTGGGCATCGACTTGCAAGGCAGTTGGGCCGTGGGCGACTCCTCCCGGGACTTGGAGGCCGCAACGCGCATTGGCGTGCCGGGTTTTCTAGTCAGCACCGGCAAGCCGGTCAGCGCGGAGAGCCGCGAACGCTGGAACGTGGTGCACGACATCAGCGCTGCCGTGGACCAGATCTTGTCCGCGGGCACCCCCCCGAGTCAGTGACTGCGCGCTGACTGCCTGCGCGGTCACGGCTAGCGCAACCGCAAGGAGTGCAAGGCAGGTCGCCCCCGTTGGGGCCTACTTGTCGTAGACGCGCTCGACGCGGTACTCGCGCAGCTTGCGAGCTTGGGTGTAGATGATGATCTCCCCTACAAGTCCGAAGCCGATCACTTGGATGCCGAGCACAAAGAATAGAACTCCCACCAAGAAGATGGGCCGCGAGTACAACGGCGAGTCCATCAGGAGCCACTGCAGGAAGACCACGAAGGTCAAGCTGCCGCCGAGGCCGGCGAAGACGGCTCCAATCGTGCCGAAGAAACGCAGGGGCTTGGCGGTGAAGTGCGTCAGGAACACGACGCCGATGATGTCCAACAGGCGGCGCATGTAAACGCCGATGCCGAAGACCCCCGCTCCGCCCCACTCTTGCAGGTGGCGCACCTTGACCTCTTGCACCTTGAACCCTTGACGTTGGGCGATCACGGGCAGGAAGCGATACATGTCTCCGTAGATCGCCATCTCCATCAAGACC
The DNA here is from genome assembly GCA_937905825.1 of uncultured bacterium. GTDB lineage: Bacteria > Planctomycetota > UBA1135 > UBA1135 > JABACD01. The sequence goes on along the minus strand of CALCXM010000082.1, from coordinate 56,139 downwards.
TCACGCCGAATCGCTCGAAAGTAGCAATTCAGGTCGTGGAACGAGGTCTTGACGATGCGCCGCATCACCATGTTGAAGGCCGAAGATTGCACGCGGTTGAGAAAGGCATCCACCCGCGGATAACGCCAGGGTGTGGCGAAGTCGGCGCCTTCTTCGATGACCCTCAAGAGCGTCCCCACTTCGTTTGGATCGATTTGCACGTACTCCGGTGAGGTCAGGATGACCTTGCCCCGGGAGTGATCGAAGGCCGAGGACAAGCAGGCGGAGGCGCCGAAGGACTGCTGGAAGAAAATCACGCTGACCTGATCGGGACGCTCTTCGGACAAGCGCTTGCCCACTTCCCATGCGGGTCCGCGGCAGCCGTCAAACACCGCGATCAACTCCCAAGTTTTTCCAAGCGCATCGAGTTCAGAACCGAGGGCTTTCATCACTTTCTCGAGGCGCGCGGTGCCCGAGGAGACCGGCACGACGATGGTGACGTCCAAGCTTGGCGCAGGAGTCCCGCGTCGCTCACTGGTCGCTGGCTGCTCGACCGGTGAGTTGGATTGCGCGCTGCCAGCGGCAGCACTCGCAGCGGAGTTTTCTTCGGCGCTGGGCACGGAGGGATCCGCGGGCTGCTTAGGCTCCAAGGGGCTTTCCTCCATCCGCGTGTTTTCGCTCATGCCGAATGGCCAGTCGCCGTCCCTTCTCGCTGCCGTGCAAATCGCTGACCTTCACGATGAATTCCGCGAGCAGGCCCAGCAGGAAAAAATAGACTCCCGCCATGAACATCAGCAAGAAGGCGATCAAGAGAATCTTGCCCCAGCCTTCATTCGGGTTGGGCTGCAGGGTCTCCGCGAGGCGCGCGAAGAAGAGCGCTACCGTGGCTGCACCGAAGGGCAGGCTGATCGCCACGAAGTATTGCAGGGGGTGCTGAGAGAAGGACGTGATCATCTTGATCGTCATCAAGTCGAGCACCACCCGCGTGGCGCGACCGAGACCGTACTTGCTCTGCCCAAAGCGCCGAGCGCGATGGTTGACCACCACTTCGGCGACCCGCGCTCCGCTGGCGGCGGACATGGCAGGCAGAAAGCGGTGTTGCTCCGCGTAGATCGGCAGGTTCTTGACCAGGGAACGTCGGAAGGCCTTCAGGCTACAACCCGTGTCGTGAATCTTCGTCTTGGTCACCAAGCCGATCAGGCGATTGGCGATCATGGAAGGAACCAGTCGCAAGAAAAAGCCATCGTGACGCTTCTTGCGCCAACCGGCGACGATGTCCGCGCGGTCGTCCATCACCGGCTCCAGCATGCGCGGAATGTCGGCGGGGTCGTTTTGCAAATCCCCGTCCATGGTCACCACGATCTCCCCGCGGCTCTCGTCGAAACCAGCAGCCATAGCGGCGGTTTGGCCCGCGTTGGCCCGGAACTCAACCACGCGCACGTGGGGATCCTTGCGCCACAAGCCGATCATCACTTCCAGGGAACCGTCCCGCGATCCATCGTCCACCAGCACCAACTCCCAGGCCAGCCCCGTGGGCTCGAGGGCCGCGCAAACCTCTGCGTAGAGGATCGGCAAGTTCTCCTCCTCGTCAAAGATCGGTACCACGACGGAGACGTCGAGGGCGGCTGCGGGAGGGACGGGGCGGTTCACGTGGACAAGTTGGTGATAAGTTGAGCGCAACCCCAAAATCACTGGGGATAACTAGCCATTCGACCAGTTGCGCACGTCAATGAAGATCTCTTTGTTTTGGGGCGCGAACAAAGGTAGCAAAAGACTCCTCTGAAGTGCTTCAAGAGCGTGCCGAAAGCAGCTACGATCCCAAGTAATGACGAGTGAATCCGGTCCCCAAAACACGCGCCGCCCTTGGACTTTGCTACTTGGGCCCGGACCGTCCCTGAGCCAATGCCTGCCGGTGCTGGAGACCATCGCCCAATCCCGTGCCGAGGCCCCCGCCGCCATCGAGCAATTGGACGATTGGTGCGAGCTCTTCGCCTGCATGGATGAAGTGGGCCGCATGCTGGTGGACGCAGATCTGTTCAGCCTCGAACACCTCGGCTTGCTCAAGGCCTTCCTCAAGCGCTTCCCCGGCTGGGACATGGTGCTGCTCGGAAGAGACCCCGCCGCTCGCCCCCTGCGAGAACTGCTGCGACTGCGGCAGATCCGTTGGATCCCCGCGCCCCTGGACATGGATTCCATGGGCTGGCTGATGGAGTCGCCCACCCAACTCTACGGCAATCGACAGTTGCCCCTCGCGCCGAGGCCCCAAGCTGCGGGCCAGACCTCTCCGCTCGAGAACGCTGCGGGCGAGGGCGCTGCGCGCGCTGCTGATTCGGGCGTGATCTTCTCGGGCGGCGTCGCGGCCGGCAGTCCCGCTGCAAGCGAGGCTCCCGCGGGCAACATCCCCCCGGGGTACGTGACGCGCAGCTCTGGCCCCTTCGGAGCTTGGAACGACGCCCCGGCCCAGGCCGCCCCGCCTGCCAAGCCCCAAGGTCCGGAAGCGGATCGCAACGCCCTGGCCCTCTACGACATTCCGCGCGCGGAGCCGGGCTCCGAAGCCCCTGCCCATGAGCGCGCTGGAAGTGCAAGCGACCGAAGGGATTCAACCCAGTCGGCGCGCGCCTCCAACGGGGATCGTGCGGACAAGCCGCTCAATCAAGACACCGAGCGCCAACTGCTCGAAGAAGTGGAGCGCATACTTGTCGGGAGTTCGAACGCTTCAAGTGGCGTGGCCCTCGCGGTCGCGCCGGCCAAGACTTCCGAGGCCAGGAGCACCCAAGGGGAGACGAGCAGCGCCCTGGCCAACACGCAGAGCGAACCGCAAACGCTCGAGCAGCCCGAGCTGGATCTCGACGAAGCCAGCGCTTTGTTCGAGCCAAGTCACGCAGCGGCCACCGAACAACAGGCGGCGAAACTCACGCACCTGCAAGCCTGCGACGGGACCCTATCCGAAACAGCTTTGCCGGAGACCGCCCTGTCGGAGGCAGACTTGGCTGAGGTCCAGATCGACCTGGACGTCAGCAGCGAAGTCGAAGAACAATTGCATGCCCGCGCCCGAGTGTCCAACCCGGTCGCCCCCGCGCCATTCTTCAAGCACCAGGTTGCTGACCTTGCGGACATCGTCCAATGCGTCGACATGGGGCTCGACCAAGCAGCCGTGGATGTGCTCAACGCAGAAGGAGCCGCCGGGGACCGACTGGCAACGCGCTTTGAGCAACTGTGCGGAGAAGTGGCGCGCCTGCGTCAATACACCCGCACCCTGTCTTTCATGGCCTCCCCGCCCAAGGCCGGCGAGCAACGCTTCGATCTCGCTCCGATGTTGGAAGAGATGCTCACCATGCGGCGTTCCTCGGAGGATGCCCCGCGCTACCTGATCCGCACCCCCGATCCCTTGCCCCTGCGTTCGGACAAGTTGCTCTTGACCCAAGCGTTCGACGCCTTGCTCTTCCTGTGCCACGCTTGCTCGGGTCCCGAGGGAACCGTGCGAGTGGACGGACGCAGACTTGAAGGCGAGGACCACGGCATTCGAGTTTCGATTCGCTTCCCCGCTGGTCAGCTAGCGGAGTTGGAGCCGGATGAGATTCTGCAGCCCTACGCCCTACGCCGCTCCTTGCCGGAACTCGGCCCGAACTCCTTGGCCGCCGCCGCGGGCATCGTGCGCGGACAAGGCGGCGAGGTGCAGTTGCTCAAGGAGCCCCGCGGCGGGCTCGAGTGGCTGATCCGCTTGCCCTTGGCCTGCACTGCGTGAACACGGACTCTTCCGTGTGGGTCTAGAGAAGCAGCGAGCGCTGTCTAGCTTCGGGCGCAAGCGTTCGGACGGACGGATGCTCCCCCGGTACGAGCGTGCGCTCGACAGGGCTAGCCCCGGCCTTCTGCGAGGATCCGCGCGAGGAGAGGCACTCGCACTCCGACGCGCACTCCCAAGCACCCAACGAAGCTCGGCGGCCCCCACCTAAAACGGGGAGCCGCCGAGCTCGTTGAAACAGGCACTTCAGCGCGGGACAAGTCTGCCCTGCGCAAGACTCGCCCGACCGCGCACTCAGGCCTTACGGCAAGAAGCTCACGGACAAACCATCGGTTAGGTTGAAGCCCTGACCGACGCCGTTGTCCCGGTACCAGTACTGGAACTTCACCGTGCTACCCGCCGTGATTGCACCGCCCACTTGAGCGCTGTTGAGATCCAAGTTGTGGCTCACGTCTCCGCTGATGTTGGTGGGACTGACGGAAAGTCGCTGAATGGCTCCGGACACGCACAGCTGTCCATTGCCGAAGGGCGCCTGCGTTTCCCCGAAGCCGAAGAAGAACAGGCCCGAGACATTCGAGGGCGCTCCACTGGCCTGCAACACGAGTGAGTTGCTCGCCACACTCGTGCTTCCGCTCGAACTGATCAAGGCACCCGATCCAACAGAGTTCGGCGAAGTCACGCAGTAGTTCGCAACCCCGCTCGAAGCCTTGATGTTTTGGATCCAAGTCCTCCAGGCACCCTGTCGATACTCATGCACCCCCCAGAACTCACCAGCAGCCGAGGGATCGTGAGCGATGCCCGAGTAGTCCCCCCAGCGCCCACTGGTGTCCGCCCCCGTGCTGTCCTTGGCGATGATCATGGGCTTGGTGGTGCCCGGTGCATCGCCCGCTTCGCGGGAGGTGAAGCCCATGGAGATGAACTCGTTGGAGGCCGAACGCGCGAAGGTCATGGCCATGTTGCCCAGGTCGTCCACAGCGATGCTGCCGAAGAAGGTGCGCACCCCTGGTCCGGGATCCACATCGCCAGACTGCACGAGACTGGGAGTCCCGCTCACCGGCCAGTTGGCCATGTCGATCTCATACCAGCGTTGCAAGACGCGACCGGAGCCCGTGTGGTGCGTCGCCCAAAGGGAACCGTTCCGGTAGGTGGCGCTCCAGAAGCGCGCCTCGAAGGTCTCTGGCCGAACCGACGTCCCCTGCTGCGGAGGATTCTCCGGCTGGTTGTAGGACGGAATGTTCAGGACCGTAGAAACCACGCTGGGGTTCGTCAACGGATTGTTGATCGCGAAGATCTCGATGCTGTTGGAGCCAGAGAACTCCGGCGCCCAAACCATGTACTGGCGCGGGCTGTTGCCGTACATCAAGGGCAATCCCATGGACTGCTTGCCTTGTAGCAACACGGACGTCGTGGCGGGAGTCCCTCCGTTCAGAATCGAGGCCTTGTCGATGATGTAGACCAGGAACTTGTCCGGCCCGAAGAAGTCCGCGGTCAAGTAGACTGCTTGGGCGTCAATGCCCATGTTCGGGCTGTCGATGTCCGTGTCGCCACCCGCTTCCGCTTGGACGTTCATGCGGTACTTGTGCCAGGTCCCCATGGGATTGGAGTCATCGCTGACCGCCAAGAGGAAGTAGGGCTTGTTGTCGTCGCCCCGTTCATTCGCCATGGCGAAGAAGCGGTTCGAGTGGGTGTCGTAGCGCACCTCCGGGTCGAACACGAAGTTGTTGGCCCCTTGCGCCCCCCAGAAGCCAAAGGTGTTTTCAATCTCGTCCTCGAACAACAGGCTGCCGGACTTGTTGAAGAAGGCGATGCCGCCGTTGGTCATCATCACCAAGTGGTTGGGGCCCACGGCGATCTCCGGGTCAGGAGGCGTCCAGCCCGTGTTGGTGATGCCATTGAAGCCAACACCTCCGGACTGAGCGTGAAGGATCGGGCTGCGATCCACGGCCGGCATGTCCGCCGGTGGCGAATAGGTTGGCGGCTCGTGAGGTTTCGCGGGGTCCTCGAAGCGTTCTGAGGGTGTGCTCGCTGCACTGGCGGCCGCCAGCAACAGCGTCTGTCCTCCACCTTCAGCATCAATGCCTGCGTGGAAGGAAAGGTGCGCAGCCTTGTGATCCCCGAGGCCTGCATCCCCGGACCAACCGACGACGAGAGCACCTTGATCCGTGTAGACCAGGGACCTAGTTCCATCCGCGGGGGTCAGGCATTGGTGACCTTCCGAAGATTGGTGCGCCATGAAGGGAACGCCCAGCAGTTTGCCCTGGGCATCGAAGCGCGCCAGGAACAAGTCCGCGCGTTGCTTGCCGCTGGCCTGATACTGGTTCCAGCCCATGGCGAATTCGCCGTCCGCCCGCGCAGACACGGTGACACCGCTGATGTATCCCTCGCTCGGGGCGTCCAAGCGCTGGAGTTCCCCCAGCAGCAGTTCATCCCCCGCAACTTTGGCCTGACGGTAAACGACCTTGTAGCCGCCGTCGCTTCCCTCTAGCCAAGTCGCGACAAAGCGCTCGGCGTCCACGCGCGAGATGACGGGTTCGATTTCCCCACCACTCGCCTGCGCAGCCGCCTTGGCCTTCGATCCTCGCGCGGAGGACAGCAGCCACTCCGCGCCCCCCACTCCGTTCTGGTCAAACTGCCGGCCGAAAACTCCAGCAGGCTTGCCCTCGCCGTCGGTCCGAGCCCAGGCGACGACGAAGCCGGGAGCGCTGCCCACGGAAAGGCTCGCTTGACGACAGGAGCCCAGGTCCTTGGCATCCACGTCGAAAGCTGCGCCGAGAGTCTTCCCGCTGGGGTCCAAGCGGCGCCCGCGGATGCGTTGGTTCGAGTTGTCGGAGAGTCGGTCCTCCCACACGACAAAGGCGTTGCCCTCGTCATCACTGTCGATCGACGGCTGACCTTGATCACCCGCCCGTTGTTCGTTGACCAGAAACTCATTGGTCGAGCTCTCGAGGGCTGCGTCGAAGCGCCGCGCCATGATGCTGCCGCGATCTCCATCCTGGCCCATGGACATCCACACGAACCAGGCACTGCCGTCCGCATCCAAGGCCACCGCCGGTTGCATTTGATGCTGGTGGGTGGTTAGGTTGATCTGCACCTCATCTCCCATGGGACTTCCATCCGCGTCAAAGCGACGGGCGTAGATGCCATAAGTACCGGACTGTTGCCGGCGACTCTGCCAGACCGCGACCGTGCGCCCCTGGGCGTCCGTGTCGATGGCCACGTTGTCCTTCGAGCTCGCAGCAAACTGACTGGCGCGCACGTCGATGGACGCCACTCCCTTTGTGGTTGTTTGAGACGGGTTCGTATCCAGGGGCAGCTCCCAAGCGAACGCCGGTCCGAGGCAAAGGCAAGCAAAGGTCACGGAGTGCGTGGCCATTCTGGGGAATCGCAGCATGATTGTTTCAGGGTCAGAGAGAAGAGGGTCCCGTGCGCCGGGCGCTGGCCTGCGCAGGGAGGCTTTCCCACTCTACCCGCCCTCTGCGAATCGGTAACCCTCAGCCGCTCCCCAAGTACTTGAGTCCCGCCGCCCCCAGAAAGAAGGCCAAGGTGACGAACAAGCCCAACCAGCTCAACCAGCGATTGGCCAAGGCTTTGCCCACGATGGCCTCACGATTTAGCCAGAGCAGCGTGATTGCGAGCAAGGGTAAAAAAACCGCGCCGACGACGCCGTAGGCCTTTTGGGCCTGCTTGAAGCTCACCGCGAAGCCCGCCAGGGGAAGGATCGCGAGGGCCAACATGTACAGTCGATAGGGCTTGCCAGCGGGCTGCTGCGGCGCTTCGTCCGGCGCTGGAAGCTCGCGCCCCACACGCCGCCAGAAGTCCGCGAAGATGAACGGCACCGCTTGCCAGACCCCGAGCAAGCTGGAGAAGACCGCGCCCCAGGCGCCGATCAGGAACGCCAGTCGGGCGCCCGTCCCCAGCTCGCGCTCCAGTTCGCCTGCGAGGGCCACGATCAAACCGCTGCCCTGGCCCGAGGTCTCGACCCTTGAACCGATCAAAACCATGGCCAAACCGAAGATGGCTGTCACCGTGAAGCCCACGGCCAAGTCGATGCGACAGGTGCGCAGGTCCTCGGGCTGCGTGCGCCCTTCTTCGCGAATCCAATAGCCGTAGCAAAGCAAGGTCAAGGTTCCGCCGACTCCGCCGATCAATCCCACGGTCCAAGTCAGACCTTCGCCGGAGAAGCTCGAAGCGCTCGGCAAGAGCAAGCCACGCATCACTTCCTGTGCATCAAAGCCAAGGGCCACGGCCGTTGCGATCACGGTCAGGAACATGATGCCGACCCCCAGGCTCATCAGCTTCTCGAAGAGCGCGAAGCCACCGCGCCAAACCAAGAGCAAACCCAGCAGAGAGTGCAGCGCTCCCCAGATCTCGATTCCTGGGCCCGGCAAGGGAAGCAGCGCTTGCGCGGTCGCGCCGCAGGCCCGGATCAAAGCCAGCCCGACGAACCAACTCCAGGGCAGCAGGTAGAGCAAGAACAAGTAGCGCGCCGGACGCGGGGTGCGCGCCAGGGCTCCCGCGAGCAAAGTCTCTCCGGTGGCGAGTTGAAAGCGGGCCAAACCTTCGCTCAAAACGAACTTAAGCAGAGCCCCGAAGACCACCGCCCAGAGCACCGCGGGCCCCAGGGTGCTGCCCGCGAAGGCCCCCATGGCGAGGTCGCCGGCCCCCACTCCCGTAGCCGCCACGAGCAAGCCGGGGCCGATGATGTGCAAGGGATTGGATTTCAGAGGGGCCGTCATGGGCAGCACCGTACGGCCTCAAAGCGCCGATTTCACCCTCCGACGGCCGCCCTGCCCGGCAATCTCGCATTCCCCTGGGGTCGCAAGCTTGCAAGTGTCGAGAAACGTGAACATGTCCACCACCTTCACCAAAGGCCCCCGACTGCTGCTCGTGGACGGAGATCAGTTCGGGGCCGAGATGCTGCGCGCGGACTTCCAATCCATGGGTTGTGAAGTCGAGCTGTGCACGACGGGTCCGCGCTTGGAACGCCTGCTGGCCCAGGGCGACTGGGATGCGATCTTGGCGGACTCCGACACCGCCCCGATCCACACCTTCAAGCGCATCCTCGACTCCCCCAATCCGCCCGCCTTGGTGATGATGGCGGGCTTCGCTTCCATCGACGATGCGGTCGAGGCGGTGCGCGCGGGAGCGGCCGATTTCCTCTCGAAGCCGGTCTCCAGCGAACAGGTTCACGTGTCTTTGAGCCGAGCACTGGAACAGCGCAAGTTGCTGCTCGAGAACCACCGTTTGCGTGAAGAAGTTGGAGAACGCTTCGCTCTTGGCAAGTTGGAGTCGCGCTCGGAATCCATGCACGAGATCTTCAACATGGTGCGGCGCGTGGCGGACACACGCGCTACGATCCTGATCGAAGGCGAGAGCGGCGTGGGCAAGACGCGCCTGGCGCGCACCATTCACGAACACTCGAGTCGCTCCCAAGCGCCCTTCGTGGAAGTCAACTGCGGCGCACTGCCCGACAACCTACTGGAGAGTGAGCTATTTGGCCATGAACGCGGCGCTTTCACCGGCGCGGTCAAAACCAAGCAGGGAAAATTCGAGGCGGCCCACGGGGGCACGATCTTCCTCGACGAGATCTCTACGGCTTCGCCGGACCTGCAAGTCAAGCTCTTGCGCGTGTTGCAGGACCGGGAGTTTGAGCGGGTGGGCTCCAACGAAACACAGCAAGTGGACGTGCGCGTGATCGTGGCCACCAACCGCTCCCTCAAGCTCGAGAGCGCAGCGGGCCGCTTTCGCGAGGATCTCTACTATCGCTTGAACGTGGTGACCCTCGAGGTCCCGCCCCTACGCGAACGCCCCGCGGACGTCTTGCAACTGGCCCAGCAATTCCTGGCCAAGACGGCCAGCAACTACGGACGCGAGGTGACCTCCTTCAAGGCCTGCGCCCAAGGCGCCATGGCGGCCTACCACTGGCCCGGAAACATCCGGGAACTGGAGAACCTGGTGGAGCGTGCGGTGTTGATGACCAGCACCGGCGAGATCTCCGCAGACGCCTTTCCGGAGGAAATCGCAAGCCTCGCCAAACTCTCCGGGCCCTTCGCTTCCGAGCTGCTCCAGGCACCTTTACAACTCGGGGGCCAAACCCTCAAACAGGCTCTCTTTGGGGCCGAACGAACGCTGATTCATCAGGCCCTACGTGAAAACAATGGCTCTCGTAACGACACGGCCCGGCAACTCGGTATCAATCGGACCACTCTGTTCAATAAGATGACCAAGTTCGATTTGATGGACCTCGACTACGACTCCACTGGGCCCCAGAGCACGGAGCCCACCGCCTGATGCAACGCTCGACTCAAATTCTGTTCCTGATCGTCGTGGGGATCCTGGTGTCCCTGGGCGCCCTGGTCTCCAAGCAAACCATGCGCACTCCCCAGGAGGTCCTGGAAGAAGTGCGCGCGGCCCTGCGCCAGGAGACCTTCGAGGAGCAAACCCTCCTGCGTCGTCTGAGCGCGAGCCTGCGCGGCACGGAACCGGGCGCGGCGGGCAATCCAGCCCTCGAAGAGGTCTGTGCTGAACTGCGCCTGACCCGAGGCAAACTCCTGCTGCGCATCGGGGCGACCGATGAAGCCCGCGAAGACTTCTTGGAAGTCATGGAGCGCTACCGGCCCGGGGATCGTTCGGTGCGCCGCCTGTTGATCGAAGCGGAGAACGCCGAAGGCCAAACAGAATCCGCCTTGCTGCACCTCGAGCAATTGCTCCGGGACGAACCGAAGTACGGACCCGCGTGGGTGGAACGGGGTCGCCTGCATCAACAACTCGCCGCCCAGATCTTGGCCTCTTGCGCAGCGAAGCTCAACTTTGCCCTGGTCGAAGAGGACGCCGTCCAAGCCCTGGAGGTGGTCAAGAAACTCGCCGCCCGGGACGCGCAGGACAGTCGCCGCACCACCACGATTCTCGAGCTCCGCCAACTCTTCCCGCCGACTTCCGAAGAGATCTTTCAACAGGTGCTCGGGCTCTGTGAAGAGGCCAGCGCGCAACTCTCCGCGAGTCGCACGGCGTACGTGCACAGTTTCTCCCTCGGTTTGGACTCCGTCGCTTTGCGCCGTTACCTGCAGATCCTCAGGGACGCGGGCCAGGACGAAGAAGTGCTCTTGCTCGGCGGCCTCGTGGCCCTGCCCGGTGAGCAGCAATCGGACTTGCAAACCGCGGAACTACTCATGCGCCTGTTGCTCGACCGCGATGACGCGACCCACGCGGCGCAACTGGCCTCGAAGTGGAGCGCCCATCCGGAGCCCCTCAGCATGGGCTTCCTGCAGCTTTGCTGCGAAGCGCTGTACAAGGGACGTGATTGGAGCGGTCTGGTTCGCACGGCCCAACGCATGACCACCATCGGGAACTCGGAGGACGAACCCGCCTACAAGTTCTACGCCGGCCTAGGCCAAGCCAACCTGGCCAGGATGAACGCTCCCAAGGCCATTCCCGATCTGACGCGCTTCGTGCGCTCGGAAGCCCCGGAACCCTTCGTGGGCGCCCGCGCCCTGGCCTGGGGCGTCTTGGCCAGCCTCTACAAGAACGAGGGCAACCTGGTCGCCGAACGGGAAGCCTTGCAAGCAGCCCTCAACCTCGACCCGGACTCCTCGCACCTGTGGATCCGTCGGTCCGAGATTCAAAAGGAGTCCAAGAATGGCAGCTACGCCTTGCCGCTCGACTCCTGGCTAAACGCGATGGTGCTGCAGCCGCAGAACACGGAAAGGTTAATGCCCGAGTTCATTGAACTGGGCGAGAGCCGCTTGCGCGCGGACGAGCGGGACTTGGACTTGCTCTACGCAGAATTGAGGCGCTCCGGTCAAGCCTATCCGCGCCGCGACCACGGTCCCTACGTGATGCTCAAGATTGCTGGGCTGCACGGCGAGAAGAAAAACTACAGCGCCCAAGTGGCCACCGCCACCAAGCTGCTCACGGCCCACCCGAACTTCATTCCCGCCCTGGACGAGTTGATCAACGCCCGTCGTTCCCTCGGTGACCGGGAGCTGTTCATCAACCTCGTTTTGGAACGCGTTTCTAAAGCCGGTCTCGACACGCACTCCACCGAGCTGCTCGGTGAGATCGACATTGACGAGTTCAGCAAACCCCAAGTCCTGCAAGTCATGGGGCTCGACCCAGCGGGAACTGGTCGTCGCGTGGCGACCTACTGGTACCACAACAACGGTGAGAAGGCCCTGGCCATCGAGACCTTGGCCACCTCCGCTCCCAAGCAGCGCACCGATTCGGAACGGCTCCTGGGAGCGCGCATCCTGATCGACAACGGGGACTACCAAATCGCCCTGCGCTGGCTCGATCAGATTTCCATGGAGAGTGCCCTGGCCTCCACCAAGCTGAAACTGGCTGTGGCCTGTAGCTTGCGCATGGGAGATCCACAGGAAACCGCGCGCCGCACGCAACAACTGCTGAAGCACGTGGCGCTCGGGCCCCAGGATCTGATGCTCATGGCGGATGGATTCATGCGCGAGCTCGAACTCGTGGCCGCCAGTGCTTTGCTCGACCGCGTGGATCGTCAACGCTTGGGAGAGCTCTCCGCCTTTCAGTTGCGCGAGATCTGCGTGGCACTCCTGGGGCGCGACAAGGCCCTTGCCCAGGAACGCATCGAACGCGCCGCGGCCTTCCTCAGCCGCGAACAATACTTGATCGCACGCATGTTGTTGGACGTGCAAAATGGAAACTGGAAGGCCGTCGAATCCGGCGCCCTGTTGCTCTCGAAAACTGAATTCGCGCAGTCCGGCTTGCGCCCCATTTGGATCGCCTTGTGCTCTGGCCTCGAAGCGGAATTGCTGACGGGCCCCCTCGCCCAGGAGAATTCCGCGGACACCGCTTTCACGGTGGCGCGCTGCACGGCCCAAGCCTTGAGCGAGGAGCCCTTGGATGCCCTGCTCGCCTTCGGCAAAGGCGCCGGCCAAGAGATGCGCAGCTTTCTCTTGGGTGGCCCCGACCTTCCCGTGGCCCAGGACCCGCGGGCGGTGGCCGTTTGGATGCTCGCCATGGAAGCTCCCGAATTCAGGGACCTCTCCATCGGTCGCTTGCGTTCCTTGGACCCAAACGAACGGGGCACCTTCTGGCCCCTGCAAATTGCGGCCGAGTTGAACCGTGCCGAGAAGCGCGAGACGGACGCCTCGCGACTGCTCGAAGAATTGCTCCTGCTGTTCCCCGATGCCGAGCGCAGTTGGGAAGAGCTTGAGCTGTCCTCCGTCGCGCGCTTTGGTTCGGCCTTGCATCCCCAGGTCAATCAAGTCCGCAACCGGCGCCTGACCAGTTTGGCCCTCAACATTCCAGGCGGTCCCGCACAACTTCTGCTCGATGCACGGCGCTTGCGCAAGGAAGGCGACATCAATGGCGCCACCCGCGCCATCCTACGCGCTCAGCAACTGGCCACCGGATGGTTTGAAGCCGAGTACGCCGTGGCTCAACTCACCGCCCAACTCGGCCAGTGGCAAGAGGCCTTGGATGCTTGGAAACTGCTGATCGCCAGCAGTCGCCTCCACGAACGGCCGCGCGCTTTCGTTGCCTACCTCGGTACCGTGGACGCCATCCTGACCCAGGACCCGCCTCCGATTCCCCTCGACGAGCTAAAGCAAGACTTGGCCCGACTCAACAAGACCATCCCGGGCAATCCCGGTTGCATCTTGGCCTTGGCGCGCTTGGACCTCGTGATCGACAAGAAGAACCCCGCCTTGGGACTCGAGCGCGCCAGGGCCCGTATGCGCGAGCTGCGCGCCAACAACTCGGAGCGTTCCCTCGAAGACATGCAGCGCGGTGCGACCAAGGACTGGGCCCACTTCTACTTGGAAACCGATCCGGGTTCGGCAGAAGCCTTCATTCAATCGGAGCTCGAACGCCAACCCGGCAACTTGGAACTGTGGTTGTTGCTCGGCCGCGTGCACCGCGAGCTCGGCGAATTCCCCGAGTCTAGCCGAGTCCTAAGCACCCTCAGCATCATCGCCCCGAGTGCCGATGTGCAAGTGGAACTCGCCCGCACCACCGTAGCCCGCGGCGCCCCTCCGCGGGTGCTGCGCCGCGTGGTGACGGAACTCTACAAGCGCTCCAAAGGCCCCACCCTCGAAGGCCGCTTGCTGACCGCCGCCGCCCAGCTCGCCGAGTTCTTGCCGACCGCCTGGGAAGAAGCCCTGGTGGACCTGGAGTTGCTGTGGGAAGAGCGCCACCAACTCGAGGAACCCAGCGACCGCCGCGAGCTCGCCAAACTCTACGGCCGCGCCTTGATCCTACGCGGTCAACCCGAAGACGACTCGCGCGCCGCCAACGTCCTGCAAACGGGCAACGCCGACGCCCAAAACACCTACCAACGAGAACTCTTCTCGAGCCTAATCGGCATCGCCAGCTCGCGAGTTCGCAGCGACGAGTCGCAGCTTTAGCAGCGCGCACTGAAAAGCTCGCCTCCTAGCGGACTTGGCCTCACACCCATGGCCGAGTTAGGCGCCAAACAAGACCCTCCCTCATGGGACCTACTCAATACACCAGTTCCGGGGTAGATCACAGGGGCTCGAGCTGAGGCGTGGTCTTGGTCTCGCCTAGGACCGGCTGTCACGGAGCTGATCCGTGTTGGGGCTCTCTGCACTCCGCCCTTGCAAGACCTCCGCGAAGGAGCCGAAGTCGAACTCGCTTAGCAGGGCCTCTAGCCGGGGGAGGGTGCGGCTTAGGCTGACGTAGTGACGGAAGCGTTGGGAGCGGGAGGCGGGGACGCGGGGTTGGGCGGGGTCGAACTCCCAGGGGTGCATGTAGAAGGCGGCGGGGCGGCCGAGGCTTTCCATGCGGCGCAGGACGTGGCGCGTGATGGCCAGGGGATAGAGGCGGAAGTAGCCTCCACCGCCGGCGGGGATGTTGCGCTTGCCGACGGGATAGGTGGTCACCGGGAACTCGGTGATGCTCAGGCGGCCATCGGCGGAGTGCACTGTGGAGATGCCGGGATCGAATCCCGGGACGCCGTAGACCGGGTGGCGCACGGGGTGCACGCTGGAGTCGTACTCGTAGCCGCGGGCGGTCAACACGTCGAAGGCCCACCAACTGCGTTCGGTGATCGTGAAGGTGCAAGCGCGGAAACCCTTGGGGCGTTCGGCGCCGGCCTTCATCAGGATCTCTTCTGTGCGCGCGAGATCAGCATCGAAGCCCGCTTGACCAAGATCCCAAAGGAATTGGTGATCGTAACCATGACTGGCGATCTCGTGGCCCGCTTCCAGGCAACGGGTCACCCACTCGGGATGGCGCTCGGCGATCCAGCCGAGGAAGAAGAAGGTGGCGTGGGTCTTGTGGCGCTTCAAGGCATCCAGGATCGCGGTCATGCCCACATCGATGCGTGGCTCGACCTTGTCCCAATCCGCGCGGGGAAATTGAGCCGTGAAGTTGGCGACTTGGAAGTACTCCTCCACGTCGAAGGAGATGGCGTGCCTTGGCTTTCCCATCAGCTGATTCCACTCACTTCGTGGCGTTTCCACCAGTGCTCCCAAACCAAGAGGCTCCAAAGCAATTGCGAATGGTCCGCTGCCCCACGCTGGTGGGCGTCGAAGCGGCTGCGTAGGGCGGCGCCATCGAAGACGTGGCTTGGAGCTGTTTCGATCGCTTCGCTCACCGCTTGGGCCATGGGCCCGCGCAACCAAGCGCGCAAGGGCGTGTCGAAGCCGCGCTTGGCTCCATCGAGCACTTCGCTGGGCAGGCGTGAACGCAAGGCTTCGCGCAGGGCGTGCTTGCCCCGGCCGTTGCGGACTTTGTGGTGCGTGCGCAGGTTGGCGTAGCGTTCGACGAAGCGATGGTCGAGCAAGGGCACGCGCACTTCCAAGGAAGCCGCCATGGAAGCTCGGTCGGTCTTCACCAACAAACGATCCGGTAGCCAACTCTTGAAGTCCGCGTACTGGGCGCGATAGAGGGAATCACACCGGCGCGGCTTCTCGTAATGTTCCGCGTAGGCCGAGTAAGGGTCGTAGCCACCGAGCGCGTGGCGCAAATCGGGGGCCAGCAACTCATGGACTTCCTGCAAGCCGATCTGCGTCATGCTCGCGTAGTAGGCCCGCCCTGGTTCTCGTCCCAGGTTCTGTAAGACGCTCTTGGCGCGCAGCACTCGCGGGGCCCAAGCTAGCCTGGGATAGAGCGCACCGAGGGCTGCCACCACTTTGCGTCCCGGTGTCCCCAGGGCGCCGCGCACGCGGTTCTCGGCCACGTCAAAGACCTGCCGGCGGTAGCCCGCAAAGACTTCGTCGCCCCCGTCACCGGAAAGCGCCACGGTCACGTGCTCGCGGGCCATCTTCGACACCAACCAAGTGGGCACCGTGGAGCTGTCGGCCAGGGGCTCGTCAAAGAACCAGGGCAAGGTCTCCATGGCGAGCTTGGGGTCCGGCTCGAGGATCGCCGTGTGATGTTCCAGTCCCAAGCGCTCCGCAGTTTTGCGCGCGATGTCCAGTTCGTCGTGGCTCTTCTCGCGGAAGCCCACGCTGCAGGCCTTGACCGGATCAGCACTGGCCGCAGCCATGGACGTGACCACCGCGCTGCTATCGATTCCACCGGAAAGAAAGGCGCCCAAGGGCACGTCCGCCAGCATGCGTGTTTCGACGATGCGATCGATCCACTCGAGCAGCTCGGGAGCGTCCGCGTCGTCCCGTTCGCCCTCCAGTGGCAGGTCCCAATAGCTCTTGGAACGCGGGGACTTGTCCCCTTGCCAGATCATGTAGTGACCCGCTTGCAGGCGTTGGACGCCCTCCCAGATCGAGTTCTCGCCTCCCACGAAGCCTTGAACGAAGTAGTCCACTAGACCCTCGCCGCGAATCTTGCGCGAGAGCACGCCACTGGCCAGCAAGGTCTTGGGTTCACTGCCCCAGTAGAGGCCCGACTCCGTCAACGCCCAGTAGAGTGGCTTGATTCCAAGTCGGTCGCGGGCCAAGAGGACTTTGGGTTTGCCCTCTTCGCGAAAGTCCACGATGCAGATGGCGAACATGCCCACGAGCCTCTGCAACAGCTCCGGTCCCTCGTCCTCGTAGAGATGCACGAGCGTCTCCACATCGGAGCCGGCGCGGAAGACGTGCCCGCGCTTCAGGAGCTCCGCGCGCAGCTCCCGAAAGTTGTAGATCTCGCCGTTGCACAACACGGCGATGTCCCTGTTCTCATTCCAGATCGGCTGATGGCCCCCCGCTAGATCGATGATCGACAGGCGCCGGAAGCCCATGGCCACCCCTTCGCGGCCTTCGAGTCCTTCGTCGTCCGGACCGCGGTGCACGATGGTGTCCGTCATGCGCCGCAAGCGCGCCTTGTCGAAGGGGGCCCGCGCGTCGTGCAGGGCGTATCCACAGAATCCGCACATGCTCTGTTCTAGAAGCTCCCGTCTTGTACGGAACGTCGATCGAATCCGCTGGCCAGTCGACGACCCTTGAAGCCCCCCTGGGACACCGGGCGCAGGACTCCCCGTCCAACGGAATCGACGGGCAGGAAGGCGGGATCGGTCATGTGTTGTCGAGCGATCAATCCGAAGGACAGGATGATGGCCACCCAATGGTAGAAGAGGTCGAACTGCGCGCGGTTCAAGAAGATGCTGCCAAAGGTGAAGGTCAAGAGCGAGGCCTCGAACATCGTCGCGTAGTTGATGATCCAACTGGAATAGTAGCGCCGGACCGCCATGGCCCGCACGGCCCACAGGTCCATTAGACTGAGTAGGATGAGCGACAGGTACAACAGGAGTGTCGGCGTTCCGCACTCCGCCCAAATCTGCAGGTAGCTGTTGTGCGCCACAAAGCCCTTGGTCTTGTTCAGTGAGCGGTCCGTGTTGGCGGGATCATACTTGTGGTAGTTGTCTTGGAAGTGCGCGAACCCCACACCAAAAATGGGGTTCTGCTCAATCATCACCGCGGCCGTGCGCCAAGCGGCAAAACGCGCTTGGGCGGAGCTGTCCGCGTCGTACTCACTGATTGAGCTCAATCGATCCTTGATGCCACTAGGGGCAAGAATCGCTCCCCCAACCAACCCCAGGCAGAGCAAGGCAATCCCCGCCACTCGGTTTTTCGATCGAAGGACCATCACCAGGGTCCCCACCATCAGCGACAGGGCCCCACCCCGTGAGTGGGTCATGAAGATGGTCAGCGCCGTCAAGGGCACGCAGGCCAGCAGCGTCCGACGCAGAATCTCCTGACGCTCCGAAATGCCGACCATCACCATCATGGGCACCGCCATGGCCAAGGCCAGGGCGAAGTCGTTGTTGTCGACCAGCATGCCCCCGGGCCCTTGAATGATCTCCATGCGCCCAAGGGTCAAGACTCCGACAAAGCCCGACTTGAAGCCGAAGAAGCAGAAGGACAGGGTGATGGTCCAAACCATCATCCGCAAGCGCTCGCGGTTCTTCAGCATGCCCGTGGTGAACATGGCGATCACGATAATCTTTAGGTACTCGAGAAATCCCGTGACGTCCTTGGGGTCGAGACCGCGGTTCTTGACGATCGAGACCGCCACCAGGAAAACCATGAGGCCCATCACCGTGATGCGCAAGTCAGACACGCTGAAGCGGCGTTCCCTCGAGGAAGCGAAGAAGCCCGAGAACGTGATCACGGCCACGTAGAACGACCAGCGGATGGTGCGCGCCCATCCCCAAGTCAAGTCCTGCAAGCGCATGTAGGCCAGCAGGGAGAACACCAAGAGCCCTACGAAAGGCTTGCGAAAGCACGTGGGCATCATCGCGATCAGAATCAGACTGACGAGGATGTCCCGCATGTTGTGCCGTTAGGTTCGGGGACCTACAGGAAGAGTTCCCGTAGATCTCCAATTGCGTCGTTCAAGGTATCTCCCAGCAGTTCCGGCTGATTCTCCCAAGACCAAGTGATGAACAGAACCGACGAGGCCAGGGCCAAGCTCAGACTCAAGAGAGCGGCCCGCCGCACGCGCAGGCGGTTGCGCTCCTGACGCGTGACGATCGGACCGATCACGCCCAGAACAGGCATCATCAACACGCGATTCAGGTCCGCCGCTCCGCGGAAACTGCTGCGTGTAATCTCGAGGACCACGGTGATGCCCAAGCTCGAACCCAAACCGAGGACCAGGGAAAAGAGGATGATCAGGGCGGGGCTCGGCTGAGTCGGATCGCTCGGGGGTTCCACTTCCTGGATGACCTGGAAGGGGTTGGCCGAGGGTCCGTACAGCACCTCCATGCGTTGGCGGCTTTCGGAGAGCTTGATGTCCGTTTCGGCCATGCTCTTCTTGATGATCTCAATGCGATTGGAAATCACCGTGTCCTGAGCCAGGGCCTCGCCCAAGCGTCGTACGTCTCGGCGGTGATCGAGTTCCAGCTTGCGCAGGCTGTCTTCTTCGGCGACCAGGATTTCCACGTCCAACTCCGCTTCACGCACAAGCGACTCGAGCTTGCGGTACTCAGGGTTGGGAATGAACTCAAGGTTGACCTCTTCGGCGGTTTGCTTCAGCTCCAGCGCGGCCTTGCGCGTGTCGAGATCCTCCAACTGGCGGGTGATCTTTTTGTAGCGCGGATGCTCTGGGCGAATGCCTTCCAGTTGTCCCTCGAGGGCCAGCTGCTCCTTGTTGAGCTGCTCGATCTCTTTGGTGAAGGTAAGTCCCTGGGTCACCGAGGTTTTGGGGACTTCCGGCTCGGTCTCCGCCAGATGCTTGCTGGCCGTCTCGAGCGTCTGGCGGGCCTTGGCCAGCTCACCCTCCAACTCGTCCTGTCGGGAGCGAGTCGCCCCCAAGCGCACGAAGGCCGGGTCCTCGAGCCGCATGGCGTTCTGCCCAGGCGTGGGTTGGGTCGGCGAGATGTCGTTGACGTTGCGCAGCTCCGTCAACTCGTTGACAGCGTTCAGGTACTCCTTCTCCAGTTCGCTCTCGCGACTCTTGAGTTTGTTGAACTCCACGTCGTAGCGCGTGCGCTCGCGTTCAACGACCTGTTCGACCCAGGCGGTGCGCAGGGCTTTCAGAAACTCCTGGGCACGATCCTTGTTGACGTCCGTGAATTCGATGGTGACGAAGGACGAGCCGGCCTTCTCCGAGCGGCGCGGAACAAAGACTTTGAGGTTGCCCCGGATGCGCAGGTTGTATTCCGCCTGCTGCGTTGCGTCCAAGGTCAGGTAATCGGGCCACTTGAGCTTCCCGAGCACCTCCTTGACGCGCTTCGGCGAAAGCAGCTGCTGGGGAGCGTTTTCCGCTACACCAATCGTGTGATCCCGGGACTGTTGCTGTTGCTTGTCGTCGAGAAACAGCCCACGCAACTCCACCTGGGTCGTGACCAGGAACTTCTTGGGCACGACCACGGCTGCGAAGATCCCGAGCGAGAGGATCACAAGGGTAGGCAAAACCACCTGCCACTTGCGTCGCTTGAGTATGTCCAGGAATTCCTGAAGTTGGCCGGGGCCTTCCGATTGCATTGCCATCTGGAATCCCCTGACTAGAAGACTTGCTGGTTGTTGTTGTAGCGCCCGTTCCGGTTGTTGTTGATGGTGCTGATGTTGGTCAACGTCCGGACCGCATCACCGATGCCGGAAAGCACCAATTTCACCGGGAACAACAGGGTGTTGATGAAGTAACCCACCTGCGCCAAGATGGTCGGCGGAACGTAGATGATGTCGAGCTCCTTGACCTTGATATTGAAGGTACTGTCACCCGTCTCAATCAGCTGGCCGACGTCCACGTAGACGATCGTCGGGTCGCGCGGATCCGCGCGAATCAGCTTCACCCGACCGAGGTTGGCGGTCTCATTGTCTGGGGAAGCGCCCATCACCGCTTCCCAGATGGTCAGGTCCCCTTCCAGGTTTTGGCGTCCCTGTTTCTTGACCTCGCCGTAGATGAAGAAGAACTTGCCGCGGCTGGACACGATGCGCACCTTGATGTCCAACAAATCGTAGTACGGGCTGTACTTGTCCATCAGGAAGGCTTCGATCTCCGTGCGGGTCATGCCCGCTACGCTGACCGCTCCGATCACCGGCAAGAGCACCGTGCCGTCGATCGCCACACGCTCAGAAGCTTTCAGGTCCTGGGGCTGGTAGGTGTCGGTCACGGATAGGGTGTCCCCGATCGTGATGTAGTTCTCCTCCTCCGCGTTGCCCGTGTAGCTCTTGCCGAAACCCGATGTATTCAAGAGCTGTAGAATGCGCTTGTCAGGTTGCGTCGAGCAGGCCGTCAGCAGGACAGCCAGCAGGAGGAGCAAACGGGCCCAGGGGGAGGATTTCTGCATGTTCGAAGGGGGTCGACTCAACCGTCGTATTGAAGCTTGTAGTACTCGCGATACTCCCCGCTCCGTAGACGGTCCATCCATTCCCCGTTGGACTGGTACCAGCGAATGGTGAGGGGCAAGGCATCGGCAAAGGTGTAGCGGGGCTCCCAACCCAGCTCCATGCGGATCTTGTTCGCGTCAATCGCGTAGCGGCGGTCGTGTCCGGGTCGGTCCTTCACAAAGGTGATCAAGCTTTCGGGTTTTCCAAGTTCACTCAGAACCGCCTTCACCAACTCAAGGTTCGGTAATTCGTTGTTTCCGCCAATGTTGTAGACCTCGCCGGCGTCGCCTTCCTCGAGCACCTTCAAAATGGCCTCGGTGTGGTCGCGCACGTAAAGCCAATCACGCACATACAGGCCGTCCCCGTAAATGGGCAGGGGCTTGTCTTCTTGGGCGTTGCCGATGATCAGCGGCAAGAGCTTCTCAGGGAATTGGTAGGGTCCGTAGTTGTTCGAGCAACGCGTGATGCAGGCCGGGAAGCCGTGGGTGTGGAAGGCGGCGCGCACCAGGAGGTCACTGCCGGTCTTGCTGGCCGAGTAGGGCGAGTTCGGGGCCAGGGGCGTGTCTTCGCGGAAGAAGCCTTCGTCTCCCAAGGAGCCGTAGACCTCATCCGTCGAGACGTGCACGAAGCGCGTGATGCCCGCGGCGCGGCAGGCGTCGAGCAACACTTGGGTGCCGAGCACGTTGGTGGTCACGAAGGGCAAGCCTCCGGCGATCGAGCGGTCCACGTGGCTCTCGGCGGCCATGTGCACCACGCCCACTTGATCGGGGTCGCCGGCAGCGTCGAGAGCGCGCTTGACGTCTTCCGGCTTGCAGATGTCCCCATGCACGAAGGTGTAGCCCGGGTTCTTCTCGACCTCGGTCAGGTTCTCCAAGTTGCCCGCATAGGTCAGCGCGTCCAAATTGACCACGTTCCAATCCGGACGGATCTCGGCCAGCATGTGGATGAAGTTGCTTCCGATAAAGCCTGCACCGCCGGTGATCAGGACGGTCTTGATTTGGTTTGCGCTCATAGAATTAATGATCCTCGCTGCCGAGGTAGGTGGAGAGAGCCTCACGCCAAGGGGCGAGTGGTTTGCCCCGCAGTTCCCGCAACTTGGTGCAGTCGAGCACGCTATAAGCGGGCCGAACGGCGGGACGCGGGAACTCCTCCGTAGAACAGGGCATCAATTTCACGCTCTCGATGCCACACAAAACAACGATCGCGCAGGCGAATTCGTACCAGGAGCAGGACTCCTCGCAGGCTGCGTGGTAGATGCCCGGCTCGCCTTTGCGCAAAACATCCCAAAGGGCGGGGGAAAGCTCCAAGGTGGAGGTGGGCGAGCCGATCTGATCGCTGACGATCTTCAACTCATCCCGCTCGCGCGCTAGGGCCTCAATCGTGCGCGGGAAGTGCTTGCCGCGGGGGCCGTAGAGCCATTGGGTGCGCACGATGCGAGTGCCCGTTGGGTGGGCTGCCAGGGCCTGCTCCTCGCCCGCCAGCTTGGTGCTACCGTAAACAGAAAGGGGCCCGGTCGGATCGCTTTCGAGGTAAGGCCGCTCGCTCTTGCCATCGAAGACAAAGTCCGTGGAGACCATGGCCAAGGGAATCTGCGCCGCAGCACAAGCCCGGGCCAACACCCCGCAGGCGTCCGCGTTGACGCGCTGGGCGAGTACGGTTTCTTCCTCGGCGAGATCCACGGCGGTGTAGGCGGCGCAGTGAATCACTCCGTTGAAGGGTCCATGCTTGGCGAAGAGTTGCGCAACGGCAGCTTCATCCGCCAGATCGACCCCCACGGCGACCACGCCGGGGGCTTCCTTCAAATCGGTACCGACAGCAGACTCGCCATCGGGCATGGAGAGCAGCACCTGGCTGCCCAACATCCCGGCGGCGCCGGTGACGAGCACCTTGGCCGACTTCTTCGGATCACTGTCTTGCGTACTCAAAGTCGGCTCGTTGGATGCTGGGTTCCGTTGGGGTCGTTGTGGAGGAAGGCTGGGCCTTCAATCGGTCTTGTTGGCGCCACCGTTGGCGACCAGGCCCGCAGAGCGGTGCAGGGACTCGAAGGTCCCCGCGTCCGTCCACCAGCCGTCGAGCACTTCGTAGGTCATGGACTCATCCTTGATGAACCAGTTGTTCACGTCCGTGATCTCGAGCTCACCGCGGTCGGAGGGCTCCAGGGTCTTGATCACGTCGAAGACCCGGTTGTCGTACATGTAGATGCCGATCACAGCCAAGTTGGACTGGGGGTCCTTGGGCTTCTCCACAATAGAGCTGACCTTGCCTCCGTCCAAGTGCGCCACGCCGAAGCGCTCGGGATCGTGCACTTCTTTCAGCATGATCTTGGCGCCCTTGCCCTGAGCCTTGAAGTCCCCCACGGCCTTCTTGATGTTGCGCTCGATCAGGTTGTCCCCGAGAATCACACAGATTGGGTCCTTGCCAGCCCAGTGCTCGCACAAACCGAGGGCATCGGCGATGCCGCCCTCACCCACCTGGTAGGTGTAGTTGAGGTGCTTCAGCCCGAAATCACTGCCGTTTCCCAAGAGGCTCAGGAAGTCGCCCGACTTCTTGCCCCCGGTCACGATCATGATGTCGTCGATACCCGAGTTCACCAACGTCTCGATCGGGTAGTAGATCATTGGGCGATCGTAGACCGGAAGGAGGTGCTTGTTGGTGATTTTGGTCAGGGGGAAAAGGCGAGTGCCCAGTCCTCCTGCGAGGATAATGCCCTTCATAGCGCGGTTATTGGGATGTGGGGATCGGTGGGGAGTCGGGGGCGGTCTGAGGCGGATTCGACGAGGTATCGGCCTTTTGGCCGGAGGAGGATAGTCCCGGTCCCCCGTTCAGGCAATGAAACCCTCATTCCGGGGCAAAAAGGCCGTTTCCTTCCCGATCGAGGAACGCGCGCCCCTGGACCGGAACAGGAGGGTCAGGCGCTCACATGTGAGTTTCCTGATACCACCGGTAGAAGTGCTTGAGCCCCTCGGAAATGAGGGTCTTGGGGGCATACCCCAGCTTTTCCTTGGCCTTGGAGATGTCCGCGTAGGTGATTTCCACGTCCCCCGGTTGCATCGGCAGCCTGTCGAGGACGACTTTGCGGCCACAGACCTTGCCGATCTGTTCCACCA
Source organism: uncultured bacterium (assembly GCA_937905825.1). GTDB lineage: Bacteria > Planctomycetota > UBA1135 > UBA1135 > JABACD01. The sequence continues at coordinate 32,107 of CALCXM010000082.1, read as the reverse complement.
GCTCCTGCAAGGAAGTGGTCTCCGATTCGCCCAGGTTGTAGATCTCGTAGCCCTCGCAGCGATCGATCGAACGCACGACCCCGTCGACAATGTCGTCGATGTAGGTGTAGTCCCGGCGCGTGCTGCCGTCTCCGAAAAAGGGCACCGGCTCGCCGGCCATGGTCATGCGCACGAACTTGTGGATCGCCATCTCCGGCCGTTGCCTGGGGCCATAGACCGTGAAGAAGCGCAGGCAAGTGGTAGGGGTGCCGTAGAGGTGATGAAACGTGTAGGCCATCAGTTCCCCGGAGCGCTTGGTGGCGGCGTAGGGGGAAACCGGATGGTGAATGTCCGCGTGCTCGGTGAAGGGCACGTTCTTGTTGGACCCGTAGACGCTCGAGGAGGAGGCGAAAACAAAGCGGATGCCCTCGCGCTTGCGGATGGCTTCCATCAAGATCAAGGTCCCGCGCACATTGACATCTTCATAGTGCAAAGGATCCAGCAGAGACGGCCGCACACCCGCCATGGCGGCTAGGTGCACCACCACATCGAAGTTGCCTTCGTCAAAGAGACTCTCCACCAATTCCGCGTTGCGGAAGTCCCCTTCCACGATGCGCGCGCCCTTCAAGCCCGCCGCGTTCTTGCGCTTGATAGCAGGATCGTAGAAGTCGTTGAAGTTGTCGAGAACGGTGACCTCATCGCCGCGGGCGAGCAGAGCATCCGTGAGACTGGAACCGATGAAGCCGGCTCCTCCTGTGACGAGAATTCGTTTCATTCGACCGTGACGCTCTTCGCGAGGTTCCGGGGTTTGTCGATGTCGCAACCGCGCAGGCGGGCGACTTCATAGGACAGTAGTTGGAGTGGGATCACGTTCAAGATCGGCGACAACCACTCATTGCAGTCGGGCACCTCGATCGCTTCATCCGCTAGCTCGAGGCTTTCGCGGTCGGCGCCAACGGCGATCACTGGACCCCCGCGCGCACGCACTTGTTCGATGTTGGAGCGCACCTTCTCGGCCAGCAGGCCATGACCGGTGATCACCACGGTGGTCATCCAAGCCTCCACCAAAGCGATCGGTCCGTGCTTCATCTCCCCCGCCGCGTAGCCTTCCGCGTGCATGTAGGAGATCTCCTTCAACTTCAAAGCGCCTTCCAAGGCGATCGGGTAGTTGATGCCACGGCCGAGGAACAGAAAGCCCTTGACCCCCCGGTGGCGCTCGGCGATCTCGATCATGCGCGCGAGGAACTTCTTCGAGAGCAAGCTCTCCATCTTCGGACGCAAGAGGCGCAGATCCTGCAAGAGCACGCGCCCTTCGTCGGCGCTCAACTGGCCCCTGGCCCGACCGATACGAATCGCGAGCAGGTAAGCCGCGACCAACTGGGCAACGAAGGCTTTGGTGCTCGCCACGCCAATCTCGGGCCCCGCATGGGTCATCAAGGCGGCGTCGCACTCGCGCACCATAGTGCTGCCAGCCACGTTGCAAATGCAGGCGGTGCGCGCGCCGAGTTCGCGCGCCCGACGCAGGGCGGCCAGGGAATCGGCGGTCTCACCGGACTGCGAAATTCCAATGGCCAGGGTTCCCGGGACCAGGATCGGATCGCGGTAGCGGAACTCGCTAGCAAAGTCCAAGTCCACCGGCACACGCGCCAGACCTTCGATTAGGTGGCGGGCGGTGTAGCCAGCGTGCAGTGCGGTGCCGCAGGCCACGATTTGAATGCGCTCGACTCCTTGCAGAACCTCGTCCGTCCAACCCGCTTCTTCAAACTTCACATCCCCGCTCTCATCGTCGAGACGGTGGAACGCGGTTTGTGCCAGCACATCCGGTTGCTCGTGGATCTCCTTGATCATGAAGTGCGGCCAGCTGCCCTTGCCCACCTGCTCCGCGTCCCAGTCCACGCGCTGAGCCGTGCGTTCCAACAAGTTGCCCTCCAAGTCGCGCACAACGATCGAGTCCACCTTCAGCTCGGCCACGTCCCCATCCTCGAGGAAGATCACGTTGCGCGTGTGCGGGATCAGGGCCAGGATGTCGGAACCGAGCCAGGCCCCTTCCTTCGAAAGACCGATGCAAAGAGGCGGGCCGTGACGAGCGCAAACCACTTCTGGCTGTGCGCCGGGACGCAGCACGGCGATGGCGTAGTGACCGCGGACGCGCCCCAGTGCGCGCAGCACAGCGTCCACCAAGGAACCCTCCAAGGCTTCACGGGCGATCAGATGCGTCAAGACTTCCGTGTCGGTGTCCGACAGGAACCTAGAGCCCGAGGCGCTCAACTCCTCGCGCAGCTCGAGGTAGTTCTCAATGATGCCGTTGTGCACCACCGCGATGGTGCGATCCGTGTCCGTGTGCGGATGGGCGTTGACGTCCGTGGGCGGGCCGTGGGTCGCCCAGCGGGTGTGACCGATGCCAGCCAAGCCGTCGGGGAACTGGGTCTCGGCCAAGACGTTCTCCAACTCCTCGAGGCGCCCAGCCTTCTTTTGAACGAGCAGCCCCTGGGGGCCGGCGATCGCCACCCCAGAGCTGTCGTACCCGCGGTACTCGAGCACTCGCAAGCCCTCGATCATGCCGCGCAGGACTGCGCCCTCTTTCAGGATTGCCCCGACGATGCCACACATAGTTTCGCGCTCCTAATTTGTTTGAACCGACAAGTTGGTCTCGGGACCGATTGCAGAGTTGTTCGACCGGGGGGTGACTCTCGAAGCATTCAGGCTTCCGAACCTGCTGAGGTTCTGCATGAACGTGGGAGGAAAGTTCCTCGAACGAACGCTTCGACGCCCTAGGCGTCCAGCTCCCCGGCGGCGATCAAGCGATCACGAAAGGACACCAAGGCATTCTTGAGGCCGTCGCTGAGGGCCACTTTGGGCTCCCAATTGTTCAGCACTCGGCGGGCCTTGGTGATGTCCGGTTGACGAACCTTGGGATCATCCTCCGGCAAGGGCTTGAAGACCAAGTCGGACTTGGAACCCGTGATGCGAATGACTTCCTCCGCGAATTGGCGGATCGTCATCTCGTTGGGGTTGCCGATGTTCGTGGGCAAGAGTTCGTCGGAGTTGAACAAACGCCAAATGCCCTCAACCAAGTCGTCCACGTAGCAGAACGAACGGGTTTGCGAGCCATCCCCAAAGACCGTCAGCGGCTCTCCGCGCAGGGCCTGGGGCATGAAGGCCGGCAAGACGCGGCCGTCGTTCAGACGCATGCGCGGCCCGTAGGTGTTGAAGATGCGCACGATGCGCGTCTGCAGTCCGTGGTAGCGCTGGTAGGCCATGGTCATCGCTTCGGCGAAGCGCTTGGCCTCGTCGTAGACGCCACGCGGTCCGACCGGGTTCACATTGCCCCAGTACGTTTCCGGCTGCGGGTGGATCAAGGGATCTCCGTAGCATTCGGAGGTGGACGCCAAGAGAAAGCGTGCGCCCTTGGCCCGGGCCAAGCCCAAGCCGTTGTGGGTCCCGAGCGATCCAACCTTCAAGGTTTGAATCGGCAGCTCCAGGTAGTCAATCGGGCTGGCCGGTGAAGCGAAGTGCAAGATCGCATCGAGCTTCCCGGCAACGTTGATGTACTCGGTCACATCCCTGCGCTCGAAATGGAAGTCCGCGGTCGAGAACAGGCTCTCGATGTTGGCAATGTCACCAGTGATCAAGTTGTCCATGGCGATGACTTCGTAGCCTTCCGCCAGGAAGCGTTCGCAAAGGTGACTACCGAGGAAGCCTGCACCACCAGTGATCAGGACGCGAGGTTTTGCCATGGGGCTTGAAGGGAGCAGTTGGGGTGGAATCAGTTGTCCAAGTCGCCGGCGTCGCTTTTCGACCCGGCGGACTCTGAGGACTCTAGAGATGGAGCCGCGAGGGGATTCCCAAGCGAGTTGTACGGGGCGGCGTGCTGCGTCGGTTTGTCTGCGAGGCCCAGGAACTTGGCTTGATCTGCTGGGCCGAGCTGCAAGCGCACGCCAAAGCCATGAATCTTGTGCTCGCCACTGCCGGCCACTTGCATGCCGTTGCTGAGCTGCTGCACTTCCACGTCGCCAAAGACACGCAGATCGAAGCCAGGGCCGGGAACGACCCGGGTTCCGGGCACTTCTGGAGTGGGGACTCCACCGCTGCTGCCCAAGGGCAAGTCCAAGGTGTGACCGGGGCCCAGGACGAAGTTCGCTTCGCGGTAAGCCACCTCACCGGGAACCTTGGACTGGTTCTTCACGCGCAAAATATCGAAGGAGCGTCGCTCCACCAGCCACGGACCGGAGTCCGCGGTCAACAGGGCGCCCCCCATCAGCTCAACTTGATCCCCATCGCTGAGCATCAGCTCGGCTCGCGCGACCTCGCGCAGGATGAAATTGGGCTCACCACTCGACGGGGACCCGACGATGCCCGTGCACAGATCGAAGAGCACCACGGTCGTCCCGTTGTCCGGCCAGAGCAATTCGGCCTTGCCCCCCGCCGCCACGAAAACCCAACTGCCCGCGTTCGTCCGGCGACGTTTGTTGAAGTAGCGCAGGGGGAAGGCGGCGTGCTCCCCGGCAGGTTTCAACTGCACGGGATCCGCCAAGCGGCGCAGGATGACCTCTTCGGGCCCCTCTGGGTAATTCGATTCGATGCCCGCAGGCAAAGGATCCACCGTGGCTTCCATCGGCTCCGGCCATTGCTGGGTCGAGAAACTCGGCCAGCGGCTACGCCCGGCGCAGGAGGCTCCGCAAAGAGCCACCAGAACCGGGAAAAGCCAGGACGGACGGGAGGGGAAACCCAAGGGCTACCTCAACCCGGCGAGGGCTGCGGAGTTCCCGAAATAACGCTCCATGAATCCGGTGTCGTGAACCGCCTGGCGGAAATCCGGGTGGTCGAGAATCGCCCGCGAGATCGGAATCGTCGTTTTCGGGCCGACCACAACCGTTTCGCCCAGGGCGCGCTGCATGGTCTGGATAGCCATTTCCCGGGTGGGACGGTGGACGAGAATCTTGCCGATCATGGAGTCATAGGTCGGCGGAATCCGGTAGCCGCTGTAGCAATGACTGTCGACTCGGACCCCGGGTCCGCCTGGCGGCACAAAAGTTTCGACCAGGCCCGGGGAGGGCTGGAAATCTTTGCGGGGGTCTTCGGCGTTCAAACGACACTCGATGCAATGTCCGTTGAACTTGATGTCGGCTTGGGTGTAGCCGAGTTCTTCCCCGGCGGCCAAGCGAATCTGCTCGCGGATCAGGTCGATCCCCGTGACCATTTCCGTCACCGTATGCTCGACCTGGATGCGCGCATTGACCTCGATGAAGTAGAAATCGCCGTTCTTGTCCAGCAAGAACTCCACGGTGCCTGCGTTGTGGTATTTCGCGTGCTTGATCAAACGCACCGCCGCCTCTCCCATGCGCTGACGAGTGTCCTCATCGATCATGGGTGAAGGCGACTCTTCGATCAGCTTCTGGTGACGACGCTGCACGGTGCAATCCCGCTCTCCGAGGTGCACCACGTTGCCGTGCATGTCCCCCAGGATTTGGACCTCCACGTGGCGCGGGTTCTCGACGAACTTCTCCACGTAGACCGTCGCGTTGCCGAACGCATTTTTGGCCTCGGAACGAGCGGCGTGGTAGCCGTTGATCAAACTCGGTTCGTTGCGCGCAACGCGCATGCCCCGTCCACCGCCACCGAAGGCGGCCTTGATGATCACGGGATATCCAATCTCCGCCGCGATTTTGACGGCTTCGGACTCCGTGTCCACGGACCCCGGAGAACCGGGAACCACCGGGCAGCCCGCATCTCGCGCCATTTGCTTGGCGTTGTCCTTCTGGCCCAAGGCGGCGATCGTCTCCGGGTCGGGGCCGATAAAGTGGATCTTGCAGGATCGGCAAACCTCCGCAAAGTGAGCGTTCTCCGACAGGAATCCGTAGCCCGGATGAATCGCTTCCACGTCCGCCACTTCCGCCGCGGAAATGATGGCCGGGATGTTCAGGTAGGACCCGGCACTCGCCGCTGGGCCGATGCAGATCGTCTCGTCCGCTTGGGACAAGTAAAGCGCGTCCGCGTCGGCCTCGGAATACACAGCCACCGTCTCGATGCCGAGCTCGCGACAAGCGCGAATGATGCGCTGGGCGATCTCGCCGCGGTTGGCGATCAGGATGCGACGGAACATCAGCTCTTCTTGATCAGGAACAGAGGTTGACCGAACTCGACCGGCTCGCCATCGGCCACCAGAATCTCGGCCACCACGCCGCGCGTCTCGGCCTTGATCTCATTCATGACCTTCATGGCTTCGACGATGCAAACGACCTTCTCGTCGTCGACCTTGGTGCCGACCTCCGCGAAGGGTTCGGACTCAGGCGAGGAGGACCGGTAGAAAGTGCCGACCATGGGGCTTTCCACCACGGACATGCCTGCTGGCAAGGCACCCTCCTCGAGCGCAGCGGCAGCCGGAGCAGCGTGGGACGCGACCGGCGCCGGCATGCCACCGGGCATCATTTGGAGGACCTGGGGAGCCATGTTCGGAGCCGTGAGGTCCCCGCGCTTCAGGCAGAGGGCCAGACCGGTTTCCTTGTCGTCGATCTTTAGCTCGGTGAGGCCTTCGCCGCTCATGATTCGGGCCAGACGCCGGATGAGTTTGGGGTCCATGGTTTCAGACAGGGGTGCAGGGCTTGCGGGGCTAGAAAGGGCCGGGGGTCACCCCTCCGGCAGGGCGCTGAGCATAGCGATCCGGGCGCCGAGATCCCCTAGTTTGGATCTCGTTTCGTTCAAAAACAGCCGAAACGCGTCAGCTGGCGCTCCAAACCCCTGATTTTCCGCCCTTCTTGCTCAGGAGCCTGACCGCCACGATCTGAATGCCCTTGCTGGCCGCCTTGGTCATGTCATAGACCGTCAGGGCCGCCACGCTGGCCCCGGTCATGGCCTCCATCTCGACTCCCGTGGGCCCCTGACAGCGGGCGGTGCACTGGATGAGTAGCTGGTCGGGGTGATCCGCGGCCTGCTCGAACAGGATCTCCACGAAATCAAGCCCCAGGGGGTGACACATGGGAATCAAGTCACCGGTGCGTTTGGCGGCCAGGATTCCCGCCACCCGGGCCACCTCCTGGATGGGCCCTTTGGCCCCTTGACCCGCTAGCAGCTGCTCGCGCAGCCCCGCGGGAAACTGCACCCGAGCCTCAGCGACCGCTTCCCTAGCGGTTGAGGGCTTGGAGGATACATCCACCATACGTGAGCGGCTCTCGTCCCCTTGACCCTCGATGTGGCTCAGACCTGCGAAGTCTCCATCAGTTGAATTCATGCCCCAAGCCTACCAAGGACGACATACAGGTCGGGAATCCAGCTTGGTGCAATCGAATCCTCGGATTCCTACTCACACGCCGTGTGGGAGATACGTCAGACATTCCCCCACGCTGTTTTTCCAATCACGAACAGGCTATTGGTAGTACGACACGTAGATTAGGAAGCACCTTTCGCCCCCTGGGTCCCCGCAAGATTCCATCGATGATTCTAAACAGACAACTGGCCGCCACTCTCTTTGCCCTGCCCCTCGTCGCCTCCTCCCTATGGAGTCTTCCCGGTGCACCCGCCGCCGGCCAAGAGCTCGGCAGCCTGCTCAAGGAACGGGCGCAAGCGGCCAAGGAAATGTCGACTGCAGAAATCTGGGCCCAGGCGGCTGCCATCGAGAACTTGCTCAGCGCCGGCGATGAAGACAACTCGAACGACGAGTTGCTCGACAACTTGATTCGCAGCACCGAGGAGTCAAACGAGCGCGGACTGTTGCTCTTGATCGCCGTGCGACTCAGCACCTACAGCCCGGACTACACGCTCCTCACCGAAAAGCTCAAGCCGCTCTTCGAGTCGACAGATCAGTCCATTCGCGAAACCGCCGGCGGCCTGTTCCGCGACGCGGAGTTCAATCAGATCGACATCGAGCAGTTGCGCGATGTGATCAAGGCCCTGCTGGCCGGCGCAGAAAACATCGACAACCTGCCGAACACACGGCTGGCCTTTGCCGCGGCTGCCTTCGCCCAGGGCGGAGGCTCCGTGCGTACGGACGCGCGCAAGGTGATGCTCAGCTTTCTCAAGAGCAGCGACCCGCAACTACGCGCCACGGGCGCCTTGGCCCTGGCCGAGATCGGTGACCTGGAAACTGCCCGGGAAGAACTCGAACGCATCCACTTGCAGCCTGACGCTCAAGGCCGCTTGGCAGCCGCCTTCCTCAAGACCGAAGACCTCAAGGGCTACTACGAGTCGCGCCTGCGCGCTCAACGGACCGCCCTGGCGGAAGCGACCGACACGGAGTCGCGCCCCACGGAAGGCTTGGAGAGCATCGAACAGATGATGGGCCTGATCCTGAACCGCCACATCGAGGGAGACACCCTCGACCGTCAGGAGTTGCTCGACGCGGCCCTTGGCGGCATGTTGCGCAGTTTGGATCAGCACTCCTCGTACATGAACACGGAGAGCTTCTCCAGATTCCAGCAGGACATCTCTGGCGAGTACGGGGGCATCGGGGCCTACGTCAACGTGGACCGCACGGACAACCTGTTCACGATCACCCAGCCGATCTACTCGGGTCCCGCCTACAAGGCTGATCTGCGTAGCGATGACAAGATCATCATGATCGACGAATGGCCCACCCACGACCACGGCATCAGCAAAGACCAGGACGACATCATCCGGCGCCTGAAGGGCAAGCCGGACACGCCGGTCAAGCTCTACATCTGGCGTCGTGGCATGGAACCAGGCCTGATCGAGCGCCCTACAGAAGACATGGCCGTCACGGTCATGCGCGGCTTCATCACGATTCCGACCGTGAAGAGCGACATGCTCCCGGGCGACATCGGGCTGATTCAATTGGACCAATTCTCCGGCGTCGCTTCCCAGGAAGTCGAAAAGGCACTGCTCGATTTGTTGGAGCGCGGGGCGGACTCCCTGGTGCTCGACCTGCGCAACAACCCCGGTGGATTGCTGCACGAGGCCCGCGCCGTCTCCGACCTGTTTCTGCCCAAGGGCAAGCGTGTCGTGTCCACGGTCAGCCGCATGGACGAGCCTGAAGTGTTGAAGACCAAGCGCGATTACGTTTGGCCGGCGGACAAGCCCGTTGTCGTGCTGATCAATCGCTTTAGCGCTTCGGCTTCCGAGATCGTTTCGGGCGCTCTGCAGGACCACGGGCAAGCGACCCTGGTCGGTCAGCGCTCCTTCGGCAAGGGCTCGGTTCAGAACCTGATCCGCATGGGCCTCGACGATCGCTTCAAGGACGAGAACAAAAACAACGTCCACGACAACTGGGAGCCCCTGACGCGCGACTTCAACGGCAACGGCGAGTTCGACTACGCTGCCCGGGCCAAGTTGACCGTGGCACGCTACCTCTTGCCTTCAGGACGTTCGATTCACCGGGAGCTCGACGAGGAAGGCAACATCACTTCTCTGGGCGGCGTCACTCCGGAGATCCTGGTGGATCCCAAGCGCTACGAGACCTGGCGCCTGGAAGCCATGTACGACCTGCAGGACAAGCGCCTCGTGCGCACCTGGGTGGCGGACAACTGGGAAGCCCACAAGGAGCTCTTCGTGCAGCTGGCCTACACGGACAACAAGAACCCTGACGCCTACCCTGGCTTCGACTCGTTCTACAGTGGCCTCGACACGCCCCTCAGCCGCGAGGACGTGCGCTTCATGCTGCGCAGTGAACTGCGTCGCTTGGCCCAGGACGAACGGGGTTCCGCCTTCCCGCGCGGTGACTTCGTCGAAGACGTCCAGCTTCAAAAGGGCATCGAAGTGGTGCTTGAACAAACCAAGCGCAAGATCGACGACATCCCCGAGTACAAGGCGACGTTCCAACAAGGCGAAGACCTTGCGGGTCCCGCCTTGGCGCGCGCCGACGAACTGCGCGGCCAAAACCTTGGGGTCCGAGAAGCACTGGGCCTGATCGACCAAGCCCGCAAGGACAACGGTCAGCTCTCCGAAGAGAAGCTCAAGCAGCTGCAAGAGATCCTGAACAAGTTGGATCACTAGACGTTTCTGCGGCAGCGCTGGTCGCTACCGCAAAGGAACACACTCAACAGGGATGCCCCTCGAGCCATTGGTTCGGGGGGCATCCCTGTTACGTGGGCAGTCCGTTGGGTCGCGGCCCGAAGCCCGCCACCCAACTCCATGGGGGTGGTTCGCGGCTCTGCGGCCGCTGAATGCCCTGTCGTGGTAGAGCCTATGGCCTGATCCCTGGGTGACCGGCCATCGACGCGGGCTGCAGGCTCCGGATTCTTGAGAACGAAAAACCCGTGCGTATTGGTAGTGTGCTCCCATGGCCATCTACAACAATCGCAAACTGAAGGACCTGCTCGCGGACATTCCAGAGATCCCGGAAAAGCACACGCGCAAGAAGAAGCGGCCGAAAGAGCTCGCCTTCGTGGACGAGCCCAACTGCACGGGCTGCGAGGTCTGCATCCCCTTTTGTCCGGTGGATTGCATCGAGGTCGAACCTGCTGAGAACTGGCCGGACCGTCCGATCCCGCCGGTGCGCATCCGCTACGACGAATGCATTGGCTGCGTCATTTGCGTCCGGGTCTGCACCAAACTCGCCTGGGATGCGATCGTGATGAGGCCGACGGAAGAGCTAGAGGAAGAGCTCGGAATCGTAATCGGCGACAAGTTCACTGGATGAGTTTTTGTGCCAAGCTAATCCGAGACAGAAAGGCCGATTCGCCAGCCTGAAGACAACCGCAGTTGTCCAGAGGAGTTGGGCAGGGAAACCCAAGAACGAACAGCCACCCCGTCATTCGTCCGCTAAACGTTCCATGGCGGGCAGCACAAAGACACGGAAGAGGATTACGAGGGCGGCGGTGACGGGCAAGGCCAGCAGGATGCCGAACATGCCGAAGGCGGCGCCGCCGGCGAAGATCGAGACGAGCACCACGACCGGGTGCAGGCCAAGGCTCTCCCCCAGGATCTTGGGAGTCAGGTAGTAGCCCTCGAAGATTTCGGCCAAGCCGAACACCAAGCCCGTGCGCCAAGCCGCGGCCAGGAGATCGAAGCCTTCCTTGGAGGCGCTGGCTGGTTGTTGCAGGGCGAGCACGAAGGCCGCAAAGAACGAGAGCAAAGGGCCTACGAAGGGAATCAAGGACAGCACGCCCGCACCCATACCGAGCAGCAAGGCGTAGTCGATGCCGCACACACCGAGACCGGCGGCGATGAAGAGTCCCTTCGCCAAACAAATCGTGAGGCGCCCGCGGAAGAAGCTGCCGATCACTTCACCGATTTGGCCCCCAACGTTGGACACCCGTTCACGCAGGGAGCGCGGAATGTAGCGCCGCACAAAGCTATGGATGCCTTCCAGCTCGAACAGCAGGAAGTAGGTGTAAATCGGAAGCAGGACGATGAAGCCGACAAAGGCTAGCAAACTGCCGAAGAGCGCCAGCGCCGCGTCCATGCGACGGGAGGGCTTCGCTTCCGTGGGGTCGGTGGGCTTGGCCGAGCGCTCGCTGATCGCCTTCTTGGCATCATCGTACATGCCCCGAATACCAACGCTGCCGCCTTCCGGAACCGGATAGCCGATCAGATCACGCACCTCCTTCACTCGAGCTTCATGGCGCTCGAGGAAGCTGTCCACCTTCGCAATCTGCTCGTCTCGCCAGCCTTCGTTGCTGACGGTTTGCGAGTAATGCAAAGCCTGGCCGCCGATGCCCAAGCCCACGGATCCGAGCAAGAGGATGGCTGTGACGAAAATCGTGTTGACCGCGCGCTTGCGGCTCCATCCGTAGTTCTGCAGCTGCAAGACCAGGGGGTGCAAAACGAAGGCCAGGAAGTAGGCGGCGATCAGTGGATTGAGCACGGAACGCACATACCAGGCAAAACCCAAGAGCGCCACAGCCACGAGGGCTAGCATCAGGTTTCGGTAGCGTGGGGACATGTCCCGCAAGCTGCCCCCTGCCGATTGTTCGTCGGGGGACTTCTCTCCATCTGTGCCGGTTAGCGAGTCCGTTTGCGCCGCGAGCGCTTCCTCTTCGGGTTCCAAGGTCATTCCGTTTCCCTGCCGGTGCTAGGCCCGACTTGTTTCGGTAGTTGCAATTGGTATTCGGTGACGAAGGCCTTCTCGAAATCCATATCCAAACGGAAGTCGTCGAGCGTGTCTTCCTCCCGGCGACTGAGCAGGCCTTTTTCCACGAGCAAGAAAACGATGTTGCCCCAGTCGAGTGGTTCACGAACTCCCCAGGAGTTCCAAACGTGTGCGGCCAGCGGTCCAAACATGCGCGAAGCTTCGGCGCACAAACCTGTCAGCAATTCTTGCCCCGAGAGGTGCCGGTCCGTGATCGAGTCGCCCGTGCGCTTGGTCAACCGGATGGCGGGTTCCAGGGACTCGAACAGGAATTCGAAGGCCCCCACCCGGTAGCGTCCGTCCTTGCGCGCGAGGTCTTGAATAGCCCGTCGCATGCTCAGTTGCTCCCCCGGCTGGTCTGAGTGATTGCTTTCGAACGGGCTTGGGGCAGGGCCAAGAAGGCCCTGTCGAGCACCCCCTCGGGACTCAAGTTCAACTCCACTTCCCCGCGCAGACCGATCAAATTGTCCGTAGCCTGGGCCCAGACGGCACTCTGTTCGAAGGCGAAACTCGCCAGATCCCCATGGGCCAGTTGCGCCGGATCGACTCCTTGCAGCGCGCGCATGCCATCGCGCAAGACTGCCAGCAAGAGGTCCAGGGCCGCGCGCGTTCGGGTGCGCAGTTGCGCAGTGGGCGTCGCCCCGCCGAACTCGCCGGAGGCCTGCAAGACAAGCCCCGTCGCTTGGTAGGGATCGAGGCTGCCGTTCAGGACCTGCTCGAACAGGCCGCGCACTTCCTCGGCGGACTCTTTGGCCATGGCGAGGGCGCGTCCAGGGGAACCGCTGGCCCAACGCACGAGGGACTCGGCGGCGGTGCCCGCGGAACCTTGGCTTTCCAACACCCGCGTGCAATCCGCGTTGCTCAAGGCGCCGAAGCGCACGGTCACGCAACGACTGCGAATGGTCTCGAGCAAAAGATCCGCCCGGGACGTCTCGAGGATCAAGAGCGCCCCCTGTCCCGGTTCTTCCAGGGTCTTGAGCAGAGCGTTCTGAGCAGAGATCTCGGCCCGTTCAAACTCGCGCACGATCACCGTGCGCCCGCCGCCTTCCATGGCGCGCAAGCGAAAGAAGCCACAAACGGAATCTTCGCCGGTCCCGCGTTCCGCCACGGCGGCGACCTTGATGCTCTCCATCTCTTGTTCGAGGGGGTCGAGCACGTAGACGTCCGGATGGGTCCTGGCGGCAAAGCGTTTGCAAGCCCCGCAAGTTCCGCAGGGACCGTCCCACCCCTCGGAGCCGCGTCCTGCGCAGTACAAGCCTTGGGCAAACCAGCGCGCCGCTTGAAACTTGCCGATGCCAGCGGGGCCTTCGAAGAGCAAAGCGTGGGACAAACGTCCGCGGTCCTGGGCGCGCCACAGACCTTCGATCACCTCCCGGTGGCCGATTGGAATCTCAACTGCGGACACGTTGCACCTCCTGCAAGATGGCGGCGTGCACGACGTCCGGAGTTTGATTCCCGTCGATCAGGATCGCCCGGGGGTCCAGCTCGGCGTAAGCGCGGTAGCCCTCGGCCACGCGCCGTTGGAAGTCAAGTCCCTTGGCCTCGATGCGATCGGTGGCCGCGCCGCGACGCTTGGCGGCCTCGTCCACGTCCATGTCCAAGAGCAAAATCATGTCGGGCTGGGGAGCGCCAGCCCAGTCTTGCAGGAGCCCCATGACCGCCTCCGGAGCGAGGGATCCGGCCACGGCCTGGTACGCAAAAGTGGAGGGGTGAAAGCGTTCGCAGACCACGGTCTTGCCCGCGGCCAGGGCTGGCTCCACCAGCTCGTCCAGCATTTGGCGCCGGGCGGCCGCAAACATCAGGGTCTCCACGGCGGGCTCAATCTGATAGCGACGATCCAGCAAAAGGGCGCGCAGGGCTTCCCCGAGTGCCGTGCTGCCCGGCTCGCGCAGGTGCAGCTCGGGCTCCACCCCCAAGCGTTCCGCCAAGCGGCCAGCCTGGGTTGTCTTGCCGCAACCGTCCACGCCATCGACGACGAGAAAAAGCCCGCGCCGTTCCTGATTCCTGTGCTCCAGCATCGCGCCCATGATAGTCGAAGAGGGACCCTGCGCCCCAGCAACTCTCCAGGGTCCCGGAAGATCCATCCAAGGTCCGCGAAGATCGGGCTGGTGGGAGGCGTTTGCGGGACTACACTCGGTGCCCCCTGGACCTCCAATGAACTCGCCCGTGCCCGAACCGATCTCCCGAACCGAGCGCATCAAGCAGCGCTACTTCGACGACAACGACCATCCCTACTGCCATTTGGAGCGGGAGATCGATGCGTACCTGCAGCCCCACTTCACCGTGCTGGAAGCGGGTTGCGGTCGCACTGCGGAGGTGCTCGCGAAGTATCGCGGCAAGGCCAAGCGTCTGATCGGCGTGGATCCCGTGGAGTTCACCCTGGCCGAGGGCTTGGACGAGATCGAGTTGCAACGGGGGGACATCAGCGAAACGGGCCTGCCCTCCAGCTCTGTGGACCTGGTCATTTCCCGGGCCTTGATGGAGCACATCAAGCAACCGCGCCCGGCCTTCGCCGAGATCCAACGGGTGCTGAAACCGGGGGGGCACTACGTCTACCTCGTGCCGAATCTGGGGGACTATGGTTCCCTGGTCGCCCTCGCGACCCCCAACCGCCTGCACCCGGCCATCGTCAAGTTCGTGGAGGGCCGCGAATTGCATGACACCTTCCCGGCCTTCTTCCGCTGCTCGACGAAGGGCTCCATTCAGAACTATTGCGATAGCACCGGGTTGGAGCTCGTGAAGTGCGAATACCTGGGTCAGTACCCGGCCTACTTCCAGTTCAACCCCGTCTTGTTCTGGCTCGCCACGGGCTACGAAAAGCTGATTTCGAAGGTGGACGCGCTCAAGATCCTGCGCGGTTGGCTGCTTGTGGTGATTCGCAAGCCTGAATCTGGGCCAAACTAGGACCCCAGAAAATCTCAGGCTTGGCAATTAAGCGGGCAACTGAGAACTGCAACCTGGCCCAGGAAGGAGTAGGTTGCACCCATGTCACAGAACACGGACCACGTGGAGTATTGGAATGGTGAGGCGGCCCAGCGCTGGGTCGAGCACCGCGGTCACTTCGATTTGGCCATCGAGATCTTCGGATCCCGGGCCCTGCAGCGCCTCGCCTTGCAAAAGGGAGAGCGGGTGGTGGATGTCGGTTGCGGTGCTGGCACTACGGTCATCGCACTCTCCGCGGCCGCCACGGACGCGGGCCACGTGCTGGGCTTGGATTGCTCCAAGCCTCTGATGGACCTGGCCAAGGAGCGCGTCGCGCACCTCAAGAACGTCGAGCTCGTGGTCGCCGACGCGGCCACCTACGAGCTCAAGCCCGGGGCCTACGACGCCATTTTCTCACGCTTCGGCATGATGTTCTTCGACGATCCGGCCCAGGCCATGCACAGCCTGGGCAAGGGACTGCGCAGCGGCGGACGCATGAGCTTCGTCTGCTGGCAAACCATGGAGGACAACGACTGGGTGTCTCTGCCCTTGAAGACGATCCTGCCCCTGGTCGAGAACCCGCCAAGCCCCTACCGGCCGAATGAGCCAGGCCCCTGTGCCTTCGCGGACAAGGACTTCCTGCACGGTGAGCTGGAGAAGGCGGGATTCTTGAACATTCACATTCAGAACGTGCGCGCGCCCGTCACCCTGGGCGATACCGGGGTGGACGACGCGGTGGACTTTTCCATGCGCATCGGCCCCTGTGCGCGCATCGGCGTGAATCAGAGCCCCGAGGTCATCGCCAAGATGCGCAAGGCCCTGGCGGACATGTACGAGAGCATCATCGAAGGTCACGGAGTGACCTTGCCGGGAGCGGCTTGGATGGTGTCAGCCCACAAGGCCTAAGTCCAACCAACGAGTCGGCAACAAGCACGTCGGCCACCAACGAAACAGCAGCGACGCGCCGCGAGCACTCCAACTCGCGGCGCGTCGCGCTACTTCCCGTTCTTCAGTTCCTCTAGATAGCGTTGGTTCTCTTCGGACAAGCCTTCGAGGGCTGCCTTTGGATTGAGCTCGATGAGTTCCTTCAACACTTGCCGGCCTTCCTCGTCGCGCTCCAAGGCGAAGTAGCAGCGCGAGCGCTGAGCGAGAACCCCCTCCCGATCCGAGTCCGAGGGCTCCATCTGGGCATCCAAGTCGAGCTCCAGGGGCACCAAGCTCCACACTTCGTACTCGCGCAGAGCTTCCTCATAGCGGCCCAATTCGTACAGCGCATCTCCCCAGGCCAAGTGCAAGGCCCTGGAGAAGGGATCGATCTCGTTGGCTTCTCCAAAGAGTCGCGCGGCCTCCTCATGGCGTCCTGCTTGAACGTGCCAATCCGCCACACGCCGGCGCCATTCGTAGCTTCCCGCGTCGTAGTCGAGGTAGCGCGCCGCAGCCCCCATGGCCTTGTCCTTCTCGCCGCTATCCACGTAGAGCTCGACGAGTTTCATTTCCGCAGCAAAGCCTGCGTTGGCAAATCCCGGGAAGGCTTTCTCAGCGGCCAAGTATTGAACTTCGGCCTTCTCCATTTCGCCCGTTTCCTTGTACCAGTTGCCCAGGAAAATGCGGCTGTGAAAGTCTTCGCCCCCCAGTTGAAAGGCCAGCTCCCAGTGTTGGACACCGCCCTCCGCATCCCCATCGCGCAGGGCCATCTCCCCCATCAAGAAAAGGGCGCGTGTTGGCAAGTTGAGCTGCACGGAACGAATGCGCCGCAGGGATTCCTCCGCATCGAGACGGCGGCCCTGTTGCCAAGACCCCCAGGCCTGGGTGCACCAGTCATCGAGCCACTCGGAAAGTGCGGCCGGATCCGTGGGCGCTTCCTTGGCCAAAGCCAGACGCTTGCGCGGCAACAGCATGGGATCCCAACGGGGTTCGATGTGCAACTGGGAAACCATGCCCTGAACCATCTGCATGAGGTCCGCGTCGAGTTCTTCGGGCGTCATCTCGAAGACCTCCCGCAAGCATTGGTCGAGATCGAGCCCGCGGTCGAAGGCTTCCAACAGGCGAATCATCGGAGGGAAACCAAAGCGCTCGATCAGCATCTTGCAGATCAAGCCGCCTTCGTAGTAACCGAAGATGATGCGCGGTCCGCGGAAAGCGGCGTTCAAGTCGCGCACGGGAATGATCGTGCCGTTCGCGTAGGAGTCCACCAAGTCCTGGCGCAGGTTGCGCGCCCAGGCGGGATTGCGGTTGGCCTCTTCCCAAGTGGCCAGGCCCTCGGTGATCCAGCGCGGGCAGCGGTTGTTGGAAAGGCCTAGGTGAATCACGTGGGTGAACTCGTGGAACGAGGTGCGCGCCCAGGAAAACTGCCCGCGCATTTCGGAGATCGGCGAGAGCGCAGTGACCACGGGCCCAAAGCAAACGCCCAAGGCCGGGAAGCCTTCGAAGCCGGTGGAACGCACGGAAAAGTCCTGGTGGCGACGGAAGACTTCGATCTTGGTGGGCGTCGGCGTGAAGCCGTAGCGTTCCGCCAGCTCTTCGCGGGCTTCCCGATAGAAGGGTTCGAGGTAGGCTTCCAAGACCGGCGCCGCGTCCGGCTTCCAGGCGAAACTCAGCTCGCCGAAGTCCTTGACCACGTACTCGCGATCCAAGCGTTCGAGCACCAAGGTGAGGTTCTTGCGCCAGGCGTCCTGGCGCAGTCCGCCCTCGTCCTGGGAACGGTGCAAGGCTTCCAACGCGCGGTCCTCTTCCCCCACATTGGCCAGGGAATTCGCCAGGTGAGTCCAAGCCTGGTAGTCCGTCGGGTCGCGCTCGACCGCGCTCTCCAAGAACGGTTTGGCCTCGGCAAAGCGATAGAGTTCGAGCAAGTGCTTGCCCACCGTGCGTTCCGGGCGACTGTCCTTAGGATCCACCCCGTGCAAGCCAGCGAGAATCAACTCGCACTTCTCGCGATTGTGTTCGACCCACGCGAGGGCCGCGGCCAGGGA
Organism: uncultured bacterium; assembly: GCA_937905825.1. GTDB lineage: Bacteria > Planctomycetota > UBA1135 > UBA1135 > JABACD01. Next base: position 14,215 of record CALCXM010000082.1, on the reverse strand, counting down.
CTGGACCTCCCGTCGCCCGGGGGCCACGCTTTCTAGAAAGCGCAGTTCACTGCGGACCACGGGCAGCTTGCCCACTCGCAAGTTGTTCGAGGCCGCCGCCAGGTGAGCGTCCACAGATTGCGGGCGCAACTCCAACAGGGTGCGCAGGAATTCAGAGGCACTGCGCCGGTGACGCAACCAGTTCACGCGGTGCAATTCAAAGAGGCCCATCAAAGCGCCTTCGTGGGAAGGGTTGACGCGCAAGGCTTCGTCGTAGGCTTGGGCAGCGGAACGTCCCGAACCTTCTTCCACTTCGCGGTCCGCCTCGAAGAAGATGTCGCCGAGGGCCGCAAGCACGTCCGCTTCCGCCTGGCCGTTTGCTTCGCGGGCTGCAGCGTCTGCCCGCAAGAGTGTGTTTCCGGCGCGCTCAATATCGCCCAAGCGCTGCAGACTGCGGCCACGGGCCAGCAGACTGCGCCAGTCACCCTCCGCGCCCCCCAGGCTCGCCGCCCGATAGAGAGCGGTCGCTTCCTCACGATTTCCCAACTCCACCAAGGTCTCCGCCGCCCAGAAGAAGCTGCTGGGGTCCAAGGCCCCTTCCGGATCGAGCAAGATCGGCAGCCACTGATCGCGGGCCTCTCGGTCTCGGCCGAGTTGGTGAAAAAGGCGCGTCAAGTCCCGGGCGATGGCGTCCCGCAGGGCCCCATCCGAACTGCCTTCCAAGGCTTCCGTCAGGTGCTGCTCCGCGCGCTCCAGGTCCCCTTGGTCGAGGTACACTGCCCCCAAGAGGGCGCGGCTCGGGTGGTCGCCTTCGTCGTCCCGCAGGTGCACGTTCAGAAGAGCCCGGGCCACGGAGAACTTGCCCCGCCGACGCAGGCCGTCCGCCTCCTCGCGCTCTCCGCTCAGGAGCGCCTCCAGCTCCTCGTCCAGAGAATCCCCCTGCTGCTGCGTGGGTGGCTCGTAGGGCGCCCAAGAGGGCCCCAGGGCATGCCCCGCTCGCCCAACTCCGCAGGCGAAAACGAGGAATAGGGCAGTGCAAAGGGTCTTGGAGGAGGTTTCGATCACGTTGGTCGTCGCGGGAGGTGAAAAGAGGCAGCCGGTCCCAGATTCTAGAGAGCGTCCGGCGGCGGGCACTCAATCTTTGTATCAGCGCGTGGAATCAGGTATCCACGTAACTATGAAATTCGGTCGGCAGGGAGTTCGAGCTAAGCAAGGAGCGATGGAAGTGAGCAAACTTTCCCACGGACAGCGTCTGGGCCTGGCTCTCGTCTTATGTAGCACAATCGGCTGCGTGAGCGCAGAGATGCGAAACGATCACTCCTCTGGCGCGATCTACGCCTCGGAAGAAGCCACCCCCGACTGGGTGGGCGCCCCCCAGGGTTGGAGTCGTTTGGAGTCCATCGAACGCTGGTTGAGACTCGGCCGCTGCTCACAGAACAATTACTGGACCGTACAAGCGGAGCTGACCCTGGGCGAAGGACGCCTGGAGTTCGCCCGTGAGGACGCCGGTTCCGCGAGCGGATCCTCGGCTTGGTTGGCGCGCCTTGGTTCTGCACAAGCGGGCTTCCGCCGCGTGCTCGCCAATCCGGCGGCGAACAGCACGCAGATCTACCGGGCCCAACAGGGACTGGAAGAGATCCTAACCATGCAGCAGGCCGTGCACGTGGCGCGCTCTCCCGGGGCCATCGCCTCAAGCAGTGGACGTATTTCACGCAGCACTTGGCGCGCGACGGCCCCGGACCTGAACAACGTGACGCGCACCAACGGCAACTACGATCGCATCACCTTGCATCATACCGCCCAAGTGCCAGGCACACGTTTTGACGGGTCCCTCAGTGATTCCATCGACGTGCTGCAGAAGGTGCAACGCAACCACATGCAACAACAGGGCTATGGAGACATCGGCTACCACTTCCTGATCGATGCCCAGGGCCGCATCTTTGAGGGGCGCGCTTTGCAGTACCAAGGAGCCCACGCGGGCAAACGCAACAGCGTGAACAACAACGTCAAGAACATTGGCGTCTGCATGATCGGCAACTACGAGTACGGGCAACCGTCAGCGAGCGCCATGCGTTCCCTGGAGGACCTGTTGGTGCAGCTACGCTCGAAGTACGGCATCGATCGTTCGAGCATCAAGAGCCACGGTGAACTGAAAGCCACCGAGTGCCCCGGGCCCATGTTGGCCCGCTGGACGTCCAGCTACCGCAGCAGCGGTCCGCGGCTCGCGTCCGATCAATCTCCGCGCCCGGCGACTCCCTCGTACGCGAAGGCAGCCCCGCGCCGCAGTAGCTCGAGCTCAGCGGTACGCTAGCCTGCTCTCTTAAATGGGGGTCCAGCCCCCCGCAACTCACGAATCAAGCCGCGGAATCACTCCGCGGCTTTTTCGTTGGGCCAACCCTCCGGGTTGCTGCCCATGGCGATGTCTTTCATGGGCTGGAAGAGAAAGGGCTCTCCGCATTTCTTCTCGTAGGCCAGGGCGGCGACGTTCACGAGCGCTGCAACCCCCCCGACCGCGCACAGGTTCTCGGGGAAGAAGTACACCTCGCGTGTCACCTCCCGGCCACCGGCCACCACTCCGCATCTGGCGGCCAGGAAATCCTCCTCCGAGTCGGCAGCAAGCCCCGACTCAGAGTTGCTCTGAAACACATCCCAGAGCTCTTCGCTATCCAACATGTAGAGCTGTTCCGCGAGGATGTCGTGGAAGCCTTTGATCTCTTCCACCTCACGTTGCGCCAGCTCGTCAATCAGGGCCGAGAGTGCTCCAGACTTGTCCGCTCCTAGACGCAGATCGAGCAAGTCGATCAGCTCCCAGAATTCGTTCACTCGCAATCCCCACGCTCGCTCCTTGCGCAGCTGCTCCCGGATCGCGTTCTCCTTGATCGTTCCCAGCCAGGCATCGATGGCCCCCAGCAAATCAGTCGTTTCCCGCTCGCCACCGATCACACGACGCGGCAACAAGAACGTGCCCGAAAACTCGAAGCTGAAGAGTATCCCCTCCGGTTGGGGATCGCATTCCACCAGTGATTCCCAGGGCACACGTGCAACGCTCCCGTCTTCCGCATGAGATTCGGCGCCTGCGGACGAGAAGCAAACCTTGGTCCGCAGGTCAGGAGTTCGGTCGCGCCGGAGCGCCCGACGTTCCATGAACGGGTAAACCTGAAAGAAACCAATCAAGACGACCCCCATTCCGATCCAAAGCACGTTTTGCATGCGGGAGACATCGCTTGAGCCTAGGGTCCAGAAGCCGAGCAGAAGGGCGCACCAGCCGAAGCCTAGGGGCCCCCAGCGAACCCATCCGCGAATCCCGATTGCTTCCCGGAAAACCGCCTCGTGGGCTGCGAGCAAGTCCTTGGTTGTGCTGGTGAATTCGAAAGTGAACTCTTCGGGTACGGGTCCCCCGCTACTGACCCTAGGCGCACGCAGGGGAGACCCCAGCGCATCAGCAGTGGTTAGGATCAAAAGCGGAACCAGCACCAAGAGGAAGAGGGCGAAGAGGCTTCCGACGATTGCAGGGGGGGCGACCTCTTCCAGCGCTAGGAGCAAAACGGCAACCGAGATCAAGGCCATCACGCCGAGGGTTCCGACGACTCGCTTCCATTTGTCGTGCATGGGGCCTTTTTCGACTCCGACGCTTTGGGGACTTGAGCTGGGGCTATGGATCCCAGGGGTCGGAGGGTGCTGCGCTTGTGGGAGCTGCCGTTTCCTATTCCGGAACGGGAAAACTATGCTTGGGGCCATGGTTCTCACTACACGCGGTCTGTGGCTGTTTGCTCTCGCTTTGTTGGCGACTCTTGGAGTCACTCGTCCCGTGTCGGCCTCCCAAACGGAGTCCCCGGCTCCCTTGCGCGTAACGATTCGTGCGGGGGAAAAGACTCACGGACCGGGGCAGCACGATCATCCGCGCTTCTTGGAGGAGTGGTCGCAGCTCTTGCGTGAGCGGGGCGCGCAGGTTCAGGGCAGCCTCGTGTTCCCGAGTCAAGCCGCCTTGCAGCAAACCGATGTCTTGGTGATGTACGCGGCCAACGCCGCCTCGATAGAGGGCGAAGAGCGCGCGCGCTTCGAAGCCTTTCAAAAGCGTGGCGGTGGACTCGTGGTGATTCACGATGCGGTCTGCGGCAACAACCCCGCGTGGTTCACAGAGCGCGCTGGTGGCGCTTGGGAGCACGGCAAGGCCAGGTGGTTGGAGGGCAAGATCGGCCTGTACTTCACGGATCCCCACCCGATCACGCGGGGCATTCCGCACTTCGATTTGACGGACGAGATTTACTACGACATGCACCTGTCGCCCAAGTCCCAAGTCTTGGCCAACAGCTTTCACGATGTGTTTTCCGTGGCGCCGCAGATGTGGGTGGTGGACGATCCGCAAGGACGCGTGTTTGTTTCTTTGCAAGGCCACGAGTGGTCGAGCTTCAGCCATCCGGCCTTTCGTACCTTGCTCCTGCGCGGCATCGCCTGGGCCGGCAAGCGCCAGGTGGATCTCTTCACCCATGCGGAGGAGCTGGCGCAGTTGCGCTATCCCCCCGGCGGCCCCTTGGCACCCGACAAGTCCAAGCAGAGCTTTCAGCTGAACGAAGAGTTCGAGATGAATCTCGTGGCCGCGGAACCCCTGGTGGTCAACCCGATCTCGATTGACTGGGACCTGCAAGGCAGGCTGTGGGTCGCGCAAACTCCCGGGTATCCGAACAAGGAGCAGTTCAGTGGCATGCCCGCCCACGATGAGATCGCGATTCTCAGCGACCGCGATGGAGACGGGCGCATGGATCACAGCCACGTGTTTGCCAAGGGCCTCGACTTGGTGACGAGCTTCGTCTTCCACCAGGACGGCGTGATCGTGACCCAGGCCCCGGACATTCTTTGGTTGCGCGACCGCGACGGGGATGACGTGGCCGATGAACGAATCGTGCTCTACACGGGCTTTGGCTACGGGGACACCCACGCGGTCACGAGCAACTTGCGCTGGGGCTTGGACGGTTGGATCTACGGCACCCAAGGCTACAGCGGCGGCGCTTCCCGGGACATTCGTTCGCCTTACTTCGACGGGCGCAGTGGCGAGGCTTCCAAGAGCTTCGGGCACATTCCCGGCGGCGTCTTCCGCTTTCAGCCCGACGGTTCCGCCATCGAAGCGCACTCGATCTATGGCTCCAACACCTGGGGTCTCGACTTCAACCCCGCTGGCGATCTGTTCTTCACCATGGCCAACGGCTCGCACTTGCGCGAAGTGGTCCTGTCCGAGAAGGAGCTCGGGGCCAGCCGCATCGAAGGCACGCGCTCCTGGAAAGACATCGTCGATCACCGCGGAGTGCACCGCATCTCGAAAGCGGACCGCGCGCCCTACGTGCAGATCGACTTTGTCGGAGGCTTCACCGCGGCATCGGGCTGCACGATCTACTCGGGAGGGGTTTGGCCCGGGGAGTATGCGGGCAATCACTTCGTGTGCGAGCCCACGGTGAACCTCGTGCACCGCGATGTGCTCGTGCCCGAAGGAGCTGCGCACCGCGCGAGTAAACCGCGCAAGCAAGAGTTCCTGGCCTCCACCGATCCCTGGTTCCGCCCGGTGCAAACCAAGGTGGCCCCGGACGGTTCGCTCTACGTGGTGGACTTCTACAACCAAGCGGCCGTGCACAACGACACACGGGGTCCGGAGCACGGGCCCACGAATGCCGCCAAGCGGCCGGATCGCGATCGCGAGCACGGACGCATTTGGCGGGTGCAGCATCGAGAAGCCCTGGACTCACCCCCGGTCGGCGCCCACTATGGAAATGGCCTGCGCGATCTGCGCGCCTTGTGTGAGGGTCGCGAGATCGAGAACCCGCCGCCTTCCAGATTCAGCCCCTTGGCAGAGGTGCGCCTGCGAGCCCTGTGGTTCGACGTTCACCGTCAGCAACTAGAGGCTGCGCACCTAGGAAGCGCGCTGAATGACGCCGACCCCATGCTGCGCCGCGCCGCTGCGCGCATCATCGGTGAGCTAGCGGCCGGGGGCAACTACGTCCCTGGCGGCGAGCTCTTGACGGATCAGGTGAGCGACCTGGACCCACGGGTCCGGCTCGCGGCCTTGGTTTCCCTCACGCACTTCGAGCTGCCGGGCGAGCGCTTGGAAGGACTTGTCCAGCAATACGCAAGACTAGAAAACGACTGGAGCCGCTCCGCGTTCTTGCGCCTCGCCGCCATGCAGCCCATGCGCTACTTCGCTGCCGCATTGAAGCCTGCGGTGGACGGAGAGGTTGCGATTGCCTTGGCGACGAAGGTCGCGGCCGGTGTGGCCCAGCGCGCTTCCTCCCAGGAGGTCTTGCAGGCCTTGCAGCAATTGGCTCAGGCCAAGTCCGCAGCGAGTCTCTCTTCCGTTGTGCAAGCTCTCCAAAAAGGACTGCCCCAGGACTTCCGCTTCGGCACGCAGAACAGCGCAGCGGGTGACGCCCTCGTTCAGTTGTTCCGCAGCAACGCTGGCCAAGCGGACGTGTCCCGGGCGCTCTTGCCCTTGGCCGCCTTCGTGCAGGGCAGCGCGTCCCTTGACCAATCGATTGCGGTCGTGGCCCAGGAACTCTTGAGCAGTGCCCAGGCGTCGGAAGCCGGCATCGACGAGCGTTTGGACGCACTCGGTATCTTGCTCGACCTGCCCACCTGGCGCGCGGCCGCTATCCAAGCGTCTGCAGGGCTGATCGGTCCGCATTTGCCGCCGGAAGCCCAAGAACGCTTGATTCGGGCTTTGGCGCGCACGGAGGACCTTGGCGCAGCGAGCCTCTTGAGCAAGGCGTTTCCGACAGTGACCCATGTCACCCGGGACGCGATCTTTCGGGAGATCATTCAACGGCCGAGTTGGACGGAGCGGCTGCTTGACGAGATCGAAGAGGGAGAAATCTCCGTGGGTGAACTGGGCCCGCGCCGGGTTTTCCGCCTGCGCGAACATTCCAACCAGGCCACCGCCGAACGGGCCAAGCGCGTGCTCGACGAGTTGACGACGCCTTCACCGGACATGGAGCAGTTGATCGCTCAGATCCTTCCGATCTTGCAGCAACCGGCGGACGTTCCGAACGGCAAACAAGTCTTCATTCAGAACTGCGCAGTTTGCCACCGGCATGAGGGCTTGCCCGCTGGGGTCGGCGCGGACGTGGGCCCTTCGCTCGTTGGCATGGGAGCCCACGGTGCGGAACACCTCTTGCCCTTCATCCTCGATCCGAACTTGAGCGTGGAAGCCGCCTACCTGGAGTACGTGGCCGAAACCAAGCAAGGTCAGATGTTGACCGGTGTGTTGACCTACGACGGCCCGGACTCCATCACGCTCGCGAGCTCTGGCGGCACCGAGAACATTCCGCGCAAGCAGATCGAATCCCTGTACTCCACCGGCCGCTCCCCCATGCCGACGGGCTTTGAATCCCTCGGTGCGGAGACCCTGCGCGACTTGTTGGCTTTCATCTGCGGCGAGTACGGGGACTTCCGCATCGTCAGCTTGAAGAACCAATTCACGGCCAGCACCTCCAAGGGCTTGTACGACCGGCGCTACGACGCGCAACCCATCCGCTTCGAAGCCTACGGCGTCTTGGATGTGATGGGGACCCCCATGGAGGTCTTCGACCCCGCGAGCATGCCGGAACACAACAACGCGTTGGTCCTGAAAGGCGGAGCCCGGGACGATTGGGAGTCGAAAGCCCTCATGCCGCAAAGGGTGGAAGTCCACGTGGGCTTTGCCCTGCAACGCATGCATGTGCTCGGCGGGATTTCCGCCTGGGGCCACCCGTTCTTCGGGGACGGTGAGCCGCTGGTCAAGTGGACCTTCCATTACGCGGACGGCACCGAGGAGCTGCACACCCTGCACGACGGGGTCGAGTTCGCCGATTGGATTCGCCGCCACGACGTGCCGGGTTCGCAGTTTGTGGAAGGCTTGATCCAGGGCAACAGCGCCGGGCAAGTGCGCACCTTCTCCTTGGATCCCGGGAAGCCCGAGTTGGTGATCGAACGCATCACCCTGGAGAGCTTCGACAACCGCATGGCTCCGACCTTTCTGGCACTCACCGCACAACTGCAAGGGGCCCAACCGAAGCAGCCCGTCGAAGCTGAGCCAGTCACGCACCCGCGCCTCTTGATCTTGGGGGGCGGGTCGAGCCACGACTTCGGGCGCTGGTTTGATCAGGAGCTGCGAACGACAGCCAGTCAGGTCCCGGGCTTTCCGAGTTCTGAAATCGAGTACACGGATCGTTTCGAGCGGGCGCTTGCGCGCCTTGCGGGTCTCGACGTGCTGATGCTCACCAACAACCAGCCCATCCCTTCCGCGGACTTGCGTCGCGGAATCTTTGAGCACGTGGCTGGCGGGGCTGGCCTGATCTTGGTGCACCCGGCGCTCTGGTACAACTGGCAGGACTGGCCCGAGTACAACCGCGAGCTCGTAGGAGGCGGATCCCGCAGCCACGAGAACTATGGGACCTTTGACGTGCAAGTCGCGAGTGATCACGAGCTATTGCAGGGCATCCCGCAGCGCTTTGTGATCGCCGACGAGCTCTATCGTTTTGAAGCGGACCCCAAGGGCACGCCTATCGAAGTGCTCGCGAACGGCATCTCGCGCTCGAGCGGAGACTCCTTCCCCGTGATCTGGATCACGAAGACAAAGCAGGGTCGCGTCTTGTGCACGACCCTAGGCCACGACGGAGCCGCCCATCAAAACCCCGCCTTTCGGCGCTTGATGCAAAACGCTGTTCGCTGGGCGGCCGGGAGCGATGACTAGCCCGGGCTGGATGAAGTAGCCGGCCTAGTGATCGCCTAGGTAGGGCTGCACTGGGTGCTCTTCCTCTTCGCCTTCCTCTTCCTGCTCGAGCTCGCGACTGCGCGTGAGCTCGGGGAAGTCAGGATCCCCTTGGATGACCAAGGGTTGGGTGCTGACGAGGCCATTGGCGCTCATGCGCACGGTGTAGGTCCCCAGAGGAACTTGGCGACCTCCGCGACGACGGCGCCCACTAGTGGAAACCTCCCCGTCCGAGGATTGCCGCATGTTCCAACTCACCTTGTGCAGACCACTCTTGTCCTCGAGCTCCGCAAACGTGTGCAGCACTTCGCCGCCCGCCCCAAGGATCTCGAGCTTCAAGTCCTTCACCCGCGCGTTCAGGGAGTAGCTGATCTCCGCGTTGCGCGATGGGTTGTCGCCCACGAAGCGTCGCGTGCCGCTCGTGGCTGGGCTCGGGAAGGAGCCCCAACGGGTGACCTTGGCCGGTGCCAAGAGCACCGCATCCGCTTCGGCCACCTGCTTCGTGAGTTGACGCAACTGGCTGGCGTCGAAGGTCCACAGGCTACGTCCGTGGGTTCCGACCACCACGTCGCCGGTGGCAGGGGACTGGGCGAACTCGTGCACGGCGACGGTCGGCAGCCCCGCGAGCTTGCTCCAGTTCTGACCGCGGTCCGCGGAAACCCAGCCGTTGAATTCCGTGCCCAAGTACAAGAGATCCGGGTTGTGCAGGTCCTCGCGCAAGCAGCGCACCGAACCCCGGGGTAGCTTCTCCGTGAGCAGGGTCCAAGAGAAGCCTTCATCTTCGCTGACGAAAGCGTAGGCCTTGTCGTCGTCGGAGCGGTGACCATCCACGGCCACGTAAACGCGACCGGCCTTGTGGCGCGAGGCCTCGATGCCCGTGATCCACATGGGCTTTGGCATCAGCTCCGCGAAGCTCGGCCCTTTCTGCTTGTGAGTCTTGGGCTTCTTCTCCTTGAGGGCTTCGCGCTCACCCTTGAAGCTGGCTTTGAACTCTCCGGCAGCGATCGTGATCTCGCCGGTGATGGACTCTTTCTGCACGCTGCCAGAGAACGCGATCAGGGCGTCCGGGCACTTGTACTCAAAGGAGAGGTCCTTGGTTTCCGGATCGAACTTCAAGCGCCGTAGCTTGCCCTTCTGCTCCTTCCCGTCGAGCTTGCCAGAGCGACTCTCGTCCCCTGAACTCGTCAGAACGATTTCAAATTCAAGGCCTACGGGCGGCACGGCGTCTCCGTCCACCCTCAGTTTCCAAGTGCCGTCGAGTACATCCCGGGGCGCTTCCTCGGGCACTCCGCTGAGGGCCGCGACTTCCGAGCTTTGCAGCACCCCGTCCTGGTCCAGGTCCGCCAGGTCGAAGGCCGTGCGCAGGGCTTCGGGCACGTCTTTGCGCTGGGTCTGGCCATCTTCGTCCGGGTCGTGCCCAGCGAAGAGTTGTCCGAGCAGAATCTCGCGGCGTTCCTTCGCGTCCAGCAAGCCATCCTTCGGCAGGGACGCGCGCAGGTCGATCCAATTGTCTCCCCCATCGCGGGTCATCCACAGACCGCCATCATCGGTGCCCACCCACAGCTGATCCGCTTGTTGGTGGGACTGGGCCAGGGCCGTGGCGGAGCCCTTGTCCGTCAAGGTGATTTCCGGGGAGATCGATTCCGCGTTGGCGCCACGGTTCAGGGAGCGGAAGACGTGATTGCCCGCGGAGTAGACCACCTTCGAGTTGTGATGGGACAAGAGGAAAGGAGTCTCCCAGTTGAAGCGATAGGACCCACCGCTCGGGCGCATGCTGCCACGCTCGCCGGTGCGCACGTTGCGCCATCCGATGGCTCCCCCTTGGCTCTCGGAGTACAGCTGATCCACGTCCTCGGGATCCACGCGGCAAACGAAGCCATCGCCGCCGCCAATGTTGAACCAATCCGAATTCACCGTGCCCTCGAAACCACGGGTGCGGTTGGGAGCCCCCCAGGAACCGTTGTCCTGAAGACCGCCGTAGACCTTGTAGAGCTCTGCGTGGTCCGTGGTGACGTGATAGAACTGTCCGATCGCCACGTGACTGTGATGGTCCCACTGCTTGGTGCGGTCGTGGGTCACGTAGATGCCCCCGTCGTTGCCCAGGATCAGGTGCTTGCCGTTCTCGGGATCGATCCAGAGTGCGTGGTGATCCACGTGCACACCGGAGTGGAATCTTTGTCGTTCAAAGTTCGCTCCGCCGTCCTCCGAAATCCAAAAGCTAGTGCCGAGCACGTAGATACGGTTCTCGTCCGTGGGGTCCACCCGCAGTTGGCTGTAGTACATGGGACGCGGGTTCAGGCTGTTGACCTTGACCCAGCTATCGCCACCGTCCGTCGACTTGTAGATGCCACCGGTGTGAACGCCGTGCGCACCCTGCTGGTCTTGAATGTTTTCCTGCTGACCACCGAGGAAGGCGCCGAAGGGCTTCAGGCCACTGGAGCCGTCCTCGTAGACGTCGAACTCCACTTCTAACTCGATCAGTTCCTTCTCGCGCACCACTTCGACCTTCGCGCTTTCACCGCCCTTGCGCCCGCGAATGTTCGCGAGCAGATCCTCGTAGCCGAGCACGCGCTCGCCGCCCATGGAGATCACGATGTCCTTGTCCAAGAAGCCCGCAGCATCCGCCGGGCCTTCCTTGGTGACGCGCGTGATGCGCGCACCGACTTCCGCGTCCTCCCCCGACATGCCCATGAAGGCCACGTCTTCAGGCAGGCTACCCCCGCGCTCAGATTCGATCACAGCGAAGAGCACGTTCGGGTTCTGGCGACTGTAGTCCACGCCGATGCGGCCAAGTTCCGCTTCCGGCAAGCCCTTGGTCAACTTCTCCCAAGTGGCGCCCGCGTCCTTCGTTCTGTACAGAGCACTCCCGGGCCCCCAAGCTTTCATCGGGGTGTTGGTGTCGAAGCCGTCGCGCTCGCGCTCGTAGGTCGCAACAACCAACACGTCAGGGTTCGTCGGATGCATGTCCACATCGATGACGCCGGTCTTGTCGTCGATGTAGAGCACCTTGTCCCAGGTCTTGCCACCGTCGCTGGTCTTGAACAGCCCGCGCTCTTCGTTGGAACCGTAGAGGCGTCCAAGAGAACCCACGTAGACCGTGTCCGGGTCCTCCGGGTGGATCGCGATGCGACCGGTTTGGAAGGTCTCCTCCAAGCCCATCCGCTTCCAGCTGCTGCCCCCGTCCTCGCTCTTGTAGACGCCGTCGCCGTAGGACACCGAGTTGCGCGGATTGGCTTCCCCAGTGCCGACCCAGACGATCTCTGGGTTGGACGGTGCGACAGCCACGTGCCCGATCGAAACGCTGCTCTCCTGGTCGAACTGATGCTCGTAAGTGGCGCCCGCGTTCGTTGTTTTCAACAAGCCACCGGAGGCCGTGGCGATCCAGTAGGTGTTCTTGTCCTGGGCGCTAACGGCGATCGCGATGCAGCGGCCTCCCATACTGGCCGGGCCGATCGAACGCCACTCGAGGGCCTCTAACCAGCTCGAATCGATGCGCAAGCTCTCGTCCTTGTCCCCTGTCACGGGCGCACCAAGGGCCCCGAGGGCGGGCGTCATAGAAAGAACAGAGACCAGTGCCAAGGCACGCAAGGAACGGTATTTCATAGCTACGGATCGGCGGCCCAAGGAACCAGGATCCGCACAAGTCGACGACAGGATCGACCCCGGACCCACAAGCTCCCGGCTGGGCGGGTGTTTGGGGACCCTTCCACGCTAAAGCTCTTTATCAGACGCGCAAGGTCGCATCCCCCGGTTCTGCCCGGTTCCCGGCCCCTATATACCCTTCGCAAACACAGCGAACCGCGCACGGCGCCATCGATTTGCAACGGAATTGGCTGTTCCGCCTGGACCAGCGGCCTGGATCAGCGGGAATAATAACGGCGTAACGCCCCGCGCGTGAGCGTGCGCGAAATGCCAGACACGTTGTTGCTTTATCTGGACTGGGCGGGGGTCGTGCGAACTCCGTCGGCTATTTGGCGTCAGGCACAAACAGCGTCACGTCGAATTGGACTGTCCACGTGTTGAGGGCGACATCGACACGGTCAAGGTGTACGTCGGAAACAACGAGGCCCATGTAACTGTCCTCCAAGGCCTTGGGAAAGCCAATCGCTTTTTTCCAAGACACACCGGCCTTCTCATTCGAAGCGCGGACACGGACCTCTAGTTCGACTCCACCCTCGACCTTCTTCCGCTCTTCCGTTGTGCTGATGCTGAAGCCGCCTATATCCAAGTCCGGGTGAATTGCGCAGCTTCGGATCGCATCGTTCAGCGTGTCGCCTCCTGGCGCGGGAGCCTTGACCTTGGGTCGCCCAGAGGGTTGGCCCTTGTGACTCGGGCAGACATGCTTGCAGATGCGCGGCTCTAGAACCGGCGGATGATCGTGCCCTTGGCCGGAAGCGAGGAGCGGAAAGATGGCGAAGGGAAGCAGTGCGGCTAGCTTGTTCATGGGCGTTGGTGCAGAACTGAGATTTGGTCAACTGCCCCCTCCAAATATTGCAGTCAGAGAGCGAGAGCGACCGACTTTGGTTGCCCCAGCCTAACATCCGGTTCAGGAAGTTGGCCGCACGCGGAGTCGAGCCGGTCGGTCCCCGCTGCTCGCTCCATTTCCCAGTCAAGTAGCCCTGTTAACAGGCCGGGCCTCTCACTTGGCCACGGTCCACTAGCCGTTCAAGGATCCTTCGGACTCGATCTACCCGAGAGGATCGGCCAGGATACCTGGTCAGAACTTATGATCTCACTGGAAACGAGACTGATTGCTGTACGCGTAGCAAGGGAAGAATAAATGGATGATGACTCGATTCAGTCGGAAATTGCGAGGCTGGAGCGGCTTCTACGGATCCAGCCAGACAACCCCGAAATTCAGCTCGACCTCGGCAGAGCTCTGTTCGGCGCGTCAGAGTTCGAGAGAGCACTCGGGGTCTTGCTTGACTGCTTCGACCATTCACTAGATCACAACCGGTCATTCTCAGGGGTTCGAGGCACCTACATCCTCGAGGAGATTGTGAGGCTCGGGGAGTTCCACCCTCCCGCGATCGCTGCATTGAAAGCTCGGCGCGACCAAGCGCGTGAACTCCTTTTGGCACCTCCAAGTCGAGCAGAAACCACGGAGTTGCGAATCAAGCTGGATCTAGAGCCTGCCATGAACCTTCCAGCTCCAAGGAAGAAGGCGGCCAAGGATCTCTTGTTGCTGAACCGCGTGCTTGGCGAGGAGGCGGAGTCCATCAACGTCTTCAACAAGATCTCCCAGACATGGAACCCAAAGCTCCGAGAATCCGCAGGAAACGACTCCTCATGCAGCCAACCTAGAGACAACCCCTACTCCATACTCGAACGGGGAGTTCGCCGAATTCTCATTGACCAGCAGAGGTATGCGGAATTCTTGAAGCTCGTAGCACACCCTCTCGATGAGCTTCACTCAAAGATAGAACGAGCAGGGCGCGGCCTAAACAGCCTGGTGCTTCCTTCATTCGCTGTTGGTCAGGCCGCACGATTTTTGATCTCCATCGG